>NZ_JAVDSZ010000004.1:0-361328 GCF_031455575.1 Xanthomonas sp. 1678
TCCCTGTGGGAGCGACTTCAGTCGCGACGAGCGAAGAAGTGGATTTCCAGGCTGCAAATGCTGTCGGGACTGAAGTCCCTCCCACAGTGCACCCGACAGCTTGCCGAAAGGTTTCCTGTAAGAGCGGCTTCAGCCGCGACGAACGGAGTCAAAAACCGCAACGGTTTCGGTGAAGGATCGAAGCTGACAGGGCCCTAGAACCACGGCAAGCCATCCAACGGCAGCATCCGTGCACGCTTGCCGGCACTCGAACCCGTCACTCGGCCTCGCCGCGCGCCTGCGCGCGCGCCTGGCGGATCAGCGCCTTCATCAGTTCGCGATCGGTGTGTCGGGACACCGGGACCGCGCCCAGCCGGATCGCCTCGTCGCGCAAGGCCGCGGGCACGTCGTAGTGCGCGCCGCTGAGTTTGTTCTGGAAGGCGCGGCGGGGAATGCCCAGCCGCGCCGCCATCGCATGCAGCTCGTCCAGCGTGTCGGCGAGCAGGTGCCCCCAGCGCTGGCCGCGCCAGGGATGCACCGCATCGTCGATGTAGACCGCCATCGCGTCCGATCAGGCCGGCTTGTGCTTGCCGTGGGCATCTGCGTCGTCGGCGTCCGCCGCAGCTGGTGTCGCCACGTCGCTTGCGGTCGCGGTCGGTTCCGCATCGGCGGCGTCGCCGGCATCGGCGGTCGCACCGTCCTCGCCGTCAGCTTCAGCCTCGTCTTCACCATCGCCATCGCCCTCGGCGAACTCGGCGACCAGCGCGTCCAGGTACTCGGCCGCGGTCTTGCCTTCGTCGGCGGCAAGGTCGTCGATCATCTGCTGCAGCTGGGTCGAGTAGTCCAGGGTGATGGTGTTGCCTTCCTGCTCCTGCACGTTGGCCAGGTGCTTGAGCATCGCCAGCATCGGCACCGGATTGTCGGCATTGCCCATGGTCTGGCCGCCGACCGACAGCAGCCATTCGCTGCCCTGCAGGCCGATCGCGGCCAGCACCCGGCCGCTGTCGTCCTGCAGCACGGCGTGGTTGGCGATGGGCTGATCGCGGCCCAATCGGGCGAAGGCACGCTTGGGCTGCTGCTTCTTGCGCTTGTCGCGCTTGGCTTTGGATTGCTTGGACACGTTCGTCTCGTTCGCGGATTGACGGTCATTGTAAGCGGACGGCCGGGCATGACCTTCGGCAGGCTTGACTACAGGTGTAGCCATGGATACGTTGACTACAGTTGTAGCCATCCAGTTCTGGCAGTAAAGCGCTCTGCCGGTGTCGCCGTTGGGCGGTGCGAGACCTGCTTCGCCGCTCCCGCCGGCGCGCACTGCCGCCGGCTTAGCCGACTGCGGCTACACCGTCCATCCGCCAAGCCCACAAGGAGACGCGTCATGCAGTCGAACATCCCATCCTGGCGCCACCACGCCGCATTGCTGGTCCTGGTCAGCGCCGCTGTCGCTGCGATTCCGTCGGTGCGTGCGAGCGCCCAGGAGACGGCCAGGCACATCGTCGAACCGGCCGAACCACCTGAACCGCCTTTGCCGATCGTGCCGGTGCCGCCCGTAGCGCCGCCGGTCCCGGCATTCCCGGACCCAAGCGTGCCGGCACCGCCCGCCGCACCGGTACCACCCGCACCACCGGCGCCACCCATGGTCCCCGCACCGCCCAGGCACATCGCCGGCGCGCAGCGTGTCGCGACCGCTTCGAACCTCACCATCACGTCCGACGATCGCCGCAACGCGTCGGTGCTGTTCGACGGCGACGGCACCAACATGTATGGCAGCAGCGACGACCTGCGCAAGGCGCTGCGTGCGCGTCGTGGCGACGAGACGCTGTGGTGGATCCGCAGGGACGGCAAGCACTACGTGGTGCGCGACGCGGCCACGATCCAGAAACTGAAGGCGGCCTACGCGCCGGTCGCGGCGCTGGGACGGCAGCAGGGCGAACTCGGCGAGCAACAGGGGCGGCTGGGCCAGCGCCAGGGTGAGCTCGGCGAGCAGCAGGGCGCCATCGCACAGCGCCAGGCGGGCCTGGCCGAGGAGGACGCCAAGGCCGCCAGCGCACAGGCGCGGCGCGCCGCCAACGGTGGCCAGGGCGCGTCCGGGTCGGCGCCACGCACCGATGCGGCGCAGGCCGACTACGCGCGGCAGATGCAGGCATTGGCCGAGCGCCAGTCAGCGCTGGCCGAGCAGCAGGCGGGTTTCGCCAAGCGGCAGGGGATGCTGGCGCAGCGCCAGCAGGTCGCCAACGCGGCGTTGCAGCGCGACATCGAACGCATCGTCGAGCAGGCGATCGCGCAAGGCGTGGCGCAACCGCTGGCGCAGTGAGCGCTGCGGCGCGAATGCGGAGTGCAATGGACAGACAGCCAAGTGTGCCGCCGCTGGAGCGCCTTTTCGCAGCCGGTGGACCTGTAGGAGCGGCTTCAGCCGCGACCGGAGCTTTCCAGGCAACGCCCGGTCGCGGCTGAAGCCGCTCCTACAGGGCGGGGTCGGGCGCCGACAGTGTCAGCGCTGCGCCGGACCTTCGGCGGTGGCCGTCGCCGTTGCCGGAGACGGCGCCGCCCCGCCTCCCGGCTTGCCGCCGGTGACGCGGTTGACCGCGCGGATCGCTTCGCGGGCGGCGTCGGCGGCGGCCTCCGGGGAGGTGGTGCGCGGCGGCAGGATCGCCACCGTCGCCGGCTTGGCCGCAGTCGCCGCCGGCGCAGCGGCATTCGCCGCCGTGGCCGGAGTCGCAGTCGGAGTCGAAACACTAGCCGGAATCGTGGCCGTGGCCGGCGAAGGCGCGGCGGCCGCGGCCGCGCCCAGGTCCGGCACCTTGGTGTCGGCATCGCTCTGCGGCTTGCCCAGCGCCACCGCATGATCGCTGCCGGCCAGCGCCGCGTCCTCGGCGTCCTTGGTCATCACCACGATGCTGATGCGGCGGTTGATCGGGTTGTCCGGGGTCTGCTTGTCGAACAGGACCGACGAGGACAGGCCGACCACGCGCGAGACCTTGTCCTCGCCCATGCCACCGGACACCAATTCGCGCCGCGCCGCGTTGGCGCGGTCCGCGCTCAGTTCCCAGTTGCTGTAGCCGCTCTTGCTGCTGTACTGGGTGACGTCGGTGTGGCCGGTGATGCTGATGTGGTTGGGCACTTCGTTGATGAAGCCCGACAGCTCATGCAGGATGTCGCGGGTGTAGGGCTTGAGCGCCGCGCTGCCGATGTCGAACATCGGCCGGTTCTCCTTGTCCACGATCTGGATGCGCAGGCCGTCCGGGGTCAGGTCCAGCAGCAACTGGTCCTTGAACGGCTCCAGCGCCTGGCTCTTGTCGATCGCTTCCTTCAGGTCCTGCATCAGCGTTTCCAGGCGCTGCTTTTCCTTCTCGCGTTGCGCCGTCTTGCTTTCCGTATCGCCTTTCAGGCTCTTGCTGCCGAACGGATCCTTGTTGTCGCCGCGCTGCATGTCCGCCGAGCCGCCGAGCTTGATCATCGAAGTGCTGGCGCCGCCGGGACCGGCCATGCCGGGACTCGGCGCCGGGCTCTTGCCCTCCAGCGGACTGGGGTTGCGGAAGTATTCGGAGATCGCCATGCGCTGTTCCTTGGTGGTGGCCGCGACCAGCCACAGCACCAGGAAGAACGCCATCATCGCGGTCACGAAGTCGGCGAAGGCGACTTTCCAGGCGCCGCCATGATGGCCGCCGCCCTGGACTTTCTTGACCCGCCGGATGACGACGGTGGCTTTGGTTTCGGGCATGGCGGCGGCGCTACTTGATCGTCTTCAGGTGCGTCTCGAAGTCCGAGAAGCTCGGCCGCACGTTGCTCGGCAGGGTCTTGCGCGCGAACTCCAGCGCGATCTTCGGGTTGTAGCCGCGCAGGCAGGCCAGCAGTGCGGTCTTCACCGACTCGAAGATGCGGCTGTCCTGTTCGGCGCGCGCTTCCATCGCCGCTGCCAGCGGCGCGACGAAACCGTAGGCCAGCAGGATGCCGAGGAAGGTGCCGACCAGCGCGGCGCCGACGTGGTGGCCGATCTCCTCGATCGGGCCGCCGATGGAACCCATGGTGATGACGATGCCCAGCACCGCGGCGACGATGCCGAAACCGGGCAGGCCGTCGGAGACCTTGCTCAGCGCATGCGCCGGCGCCATCGCCTCGTGGTGGTGCTTTTCCAGCTCCAGCTCCAGCAGCGGCTCCAGTTCGTGCGGCTCGATGTTGCTGCCGATCATCAGGCGCAGGCAGTCGGTGATGAAGTCGAGCAGGTGGTGGTCGGCCAGCACCTTCGGATAGGTGCCGAAGATCGCGCTCTCGGCCGGCTTCTCCACGTGGTCTTCCAGGGCCATGAAGCCATCGCGCCGCGCCTTGTTCAGCAGCTCGTAGATCAGGGTCAGGGTGGCCTTGTAGTCGTCGGACTTGTACTTCGGGCCCTTGAACACGCCGGCGATGTCGACGAAGGTCGCCTTGACGATCTTGGCCGGGGTGCTGACCAGAAACGCACCCAGCGCCGCGCCGCCGATGATCAGCAATTCGTAGGGCTGCCACAGCGCGCCGAGATGGCCGTGCGACAGCACGTAGCCGCCGACCACGCTGATGATGACGACGAGGAACCCAACAATGATGAGCATGGCGGAAGCAGCCTGCGAGCCGAGAACGGGGATACCTCCATTTCGGCCCGGCGGCGGCTTTCTGAAGGCGGCGCCGCCGCGCCGCGCGTGAAAGCGCGTGTGAAGACGCCGCTAGCGGCGTCCCCGCCGTGGCTGCGTACGCCGGCGTTTGGTGCCCGCCTCAGCCGATGACGCCGCTGCCCTGGCGCACGCACTTGAGCACTTCGCGCTGCCCGGACAGGGTGAGCGTGGCGGCGTCCTGCGGCTGCTCCCAGAACGCGTTGCCCTGGGCATCGGCGTAGCGCGCGCCGCTGTCGGCATCGACCCGGTGCATGTGCAGGGTGCGGCCGTTCACCAGCAGCGCCACCCGCTCGCGCGCCGCATCGACGTCGGCCTGCACCGCGCTGTCGCCGCACTGCCAGTGCACGCGCAGCGCATCGGCCTGCACCTCCGGGTCGGTGGCCGGCGCACCGGTGGCCGCGCCTGCGGGTTGCGTCGCTGCCGGCGCGGCGGTGGTCGCCGGCGCGGGGGCGCGTCCGCACGCAGCCAGCGACAGCGGTAGAAGCAGCGAAAACACCAGGATGGGACGCATGCCGGGTCTCCTCTCGATCTTCGCGGCGCCGCGGCGCCGCCGGTCAGGCCGGTTCGGTGTCGCCGCCGCCGCGCTGCAGCGGGTTGGGCAGCGCCTGGCCCTGCTCGGTGAACTGCAGCGACACCGAATTCAGGCAATGCCGCTCGCCGCTGGGCGGCGGACCGTCCGGGAACACGTGGCCGAGATGGCTGTCGCAGCGCGCGCAGACGATCTCGGTGCGAATCATGCCGTGGCTGGTGTCGCGGATCTCGCGCACGTGCGCCGGGTGGTAGGGCGCGAAGAAGCTCGGCCAGCCGGTGCCCGAGTCGAACTTGGCGCTGGAGCGGAACAGCGGCAGCCCGCACAGCCGGCAGGTGTAGACGCCTTCCAGCTTGTTGTCCAGGAACACGCCGCAGAACGGCGCCTCGGTGCCGTGCTGCAGCAGCACCCGCCGTTCCTCGTCGTTCAGCCCGGCGACCAGGCGATCGCGTTCGGCGGAAGTGGGGGGCGTGAGGTCGAATCGGCTCATGGCGGGCGTGCCTTCGCGTCGGAGAGAGTCCATGCACAATGTGGGCGGACCGGCGACGATCAAGCCGCCGCGTTCACTCCGTGCGCAGGCGCCGCGCGCTAGGCTGCATTCCCGAACCGGAGGGAGGAGTGCCATGTCGATGCCCCATCTGTGGCTGCTCTCGCTGTGCGTCTTGAGCCCGGCGATGGCCGCCGCGCAAAGCCTCCAGCCCGCGCCGAAATCGCCGACCGCCACGCGCCAGGCCACCACCGTGCAGCCGGCGCCTGCGCCCGTGTCCACGCGACCAGTGACGCCGCCGCCGACCGCGCCGATGCCCAGCGGCCTGGGCCAGCGCGCGCAGCCGGCGCCGATTCCGCAGCAGGGGCCGTCGCGTCCGGCCGCACCGGCGTCTACCGCCCCTGGCACCACGCCGGCGCCGGCCAAGGTCTACGATCGCAGCGGACGATTGATTCCGGGCGCCGTGCAGGCAGGCCCCAACCGCGTACTGGACACCCGCAGCGGCCGTTACTACAGCACCGTGCCCAGCGGCGACGGCCAGCGCATCGACGACTAGACGCCGGTCGACGCTCCGCGCATGGCCATGGCGTGAACGCATCGCCAACGCTCCGTGATCGCAATCCTCACGAACCGCTTCCTAGACTGCCGCGACGCAGGTGCCGTCGGTGCCTGCGCCGTACCTTCGCTAGGAGAACCGATGAGCAAGCTTCCCGACAACACCCTGGTGGTCGTCGCCGATCGCGTCAGCGCACGCCTGTTCCGCACCACGCTGGCCGGCGAGACGTCGTTGCTGGAGCAGACCGAGGTGCTGAGCCCCACGCCGATCGAAGGCGTCGAGGACGGCGACCGGCCGATGACGATGGACGAGGCCGGCTTCGTCCGCCAGCTCGCCGAGCGCCTGTACCAGAACGCGCTGCGCAACGACTTCGAGCACCTGGTGCTGGTCGCCGACCCGCAGACGCTGGGCCAGCTGCGGCCGCTGCTGCACAAGGAGGTCCAGAAGCGGGTGGTGTCGGAATTGGCCAAGAACCACGCGCACACCTCGCGCGACGAGCTGGAAAAGCTGCTCGCCTAAGCGCGTCCATCGCGCAGGCCGATACGACAGGCGCTATGCATTGCGCCCCTCCTTCTCCCCTCGGGAGAAGGTGCCCGCAGGGCGGATGAGGGTACGGACACACCGGCGCGCCACCCAACGTCGCGCATGGTTCGGGACGACAACGGCGTGCTGCCTCGGCTATCGACTTCCCGTGCCGCCGTACCCTCACCCCAACCCCTCTCCCGCAGGGAGAGGGGAATCATGGCGTCGCTGCCGTACCGCACGATTGAGCCATTGCAGCGCGCGGCCACACGTCGCGGTGCCTCCCTTCTCCCCTCGGGAGAAGGTGCCCGCAGGGCGGATGAGGGTACGGACACACCGGCGCGCCACCCAACGTCGCGCATGGTTCGGGACGGCAACGGCGTGCTTTCCCGGCTATCGGCTTCCCATCGCTGCCGTACCCTCACCCCAACCCCTCTCCCGCAGGGAGAGGGGAATCATCGCACTCAGTCGGCGATCGGCAGGCTCAGCGTCTCCTTGACCTCTTCCATCACGATGTAGCTCTTGGACTCGCGCACGTGCGGCAGGGTCAGCAGGGTGCTGCCCAGCAGCTTGCGGTAGGAGGCCATCTCGCTGATCCGCGCCTTGAGCAGGTAGTCGAAATCGCCGGAGACCAGGTGGCACTCCAGCACGTTGGGCAGCTTCAGCGCCGCGCGGCGGAATTCCTCGAAGATGTCGCCGGACTTGTAGGCCAGGCTGATCTCCACGAACACCAGCAGGCTGGCCTTGAGGTAGTGCGGATCCAGTCGTGCGTAGTAGCCGGTGATGGCGCCATCGCGTTCCAGGCGGCGTACCCGCTCGGTGCACGGTGTGGTCGACAGGCCGACCCGTTCGCCGAGCTCGGTGAAGGAGATGCGGCCTTCCTGCTGCAGGATGCGCAGGATCTTGCGGTCGATCTTGTCCAGTTCGCGGGCGCGTGCGGCCATGGCGCGGGTCTCGATGGGCTGGGGCAGGGAATTGGCCTGGCGGCCGATCGAAAATCAGGGGAAAATCCTGGGTTGAGCTTCCTATACTGCGCCTAACCCCATCCATGGCGCCATCCAGCCAGGGATTTGATCCGACGAGGTAAGTGCATGCGGGTTCTGGTTCTGGGCAGCGGTGTGATCGGCACGGCCACGGCGTGGTACCTGGCCCGTACCGGCTGCGAGGTGACGGTGGTCGATCGCCAGCCCGCGGCCGGGCTGGAGACCAGCTATGCCAATGCCGGCCAGGTGTCGCCGGGCTACGCCTCGCCGTGGGCGGCGCCGGGGGTGCCGCTGAAGGCGCTGAAGTGGCTGTTCCAGCGCCACGCGCCGCTGGCCATCACGCCCACCGCCGACATCCGCCAGTACCTGTGGCTGGCGCAGATGCTGCGCAACTGCACCGCCGAGCGCTATGCGATCAACAAGGCGCGCATGGTGCGGCTGTCCGAATACAGCCGCGACTGCCTGGACCAGCTGCGCGCCGACACCGGCATCGAATACGAAGGCCGCCAGCTCGGCACCACCCAGCTGTTCCGCACCCAGGCGCAGCTGGACGGCGCGGCCAAGGACATCGAGGTGCTGCGCGAGTACGGCGTGCCCTACGAACTGCTCGACCGCGCCGGCATCGCCCGCATCGAACCGGCGCTGGCCAGCGCCCCGGCCACCCTGGTCGGCGCGCTGCGCCTGCCCAACGACCAGACCGGCGACTGCCGCCTGTTCACCCAGCGCCTGGCCGCGCTGGCCGCCGCGGCCGGCGTGCAGTTCCGCTACGGCGAAACGATCGACGGCCTGCTCGCCGATGGCGATCGCCTCGACGGCGTGCGCATCGGCGGCCGCCTGGAGCGCGCCGATCGCTACGTGGTCGCGCTGGGCAGCTATTCTCCGCAGCTGCTCGCACCGCTGGGCATCCGCCTGCCGGTGTATCCGTTGAAGGGCTATTCGCTGACGTTGCCGATCCGCGACGCGGCGCTGGCCCCGATGTCCACCATCCTCGACGAAACCTACAAAGTGGCGATCACCCGCTTCGACCAGCGCATCCGCGTCGGTGGCATGGCCGAACTGGCCGGCTTCGACCTGTCGCTGCCGGCGCGGCGCCGCGCCACCCTGGAAAACGTAGTGAACGACCTGTACCCGCGCGGCGGCGACCTGGCCCGCGCCGAATTCTGGACCGGGCTGCGCCCGGCCACCCCCGACGGCACCCCGGTGGTCGGCGCCACCGGCTACCGCAACCTGTTCCTCAACACCGGCCACGGCACGCTGGGCTGGACCATGGCCTGCGGTTCCGGCCGCTACCTGGCCGACCTGATCGCCTCGCGCCAGCCGCAGATCAGCGGCGAGGGCCTGGACATCTTCCGTTATTCGCGCGGCGCCTCGGCGCCCGTCGCAGAGGCAAGTTCGTGCGCCCAGCCCGTGCGTTGATCGATCTCCACGCGTTGCGCCACAACTACCGCCTGGCCCGGCACCTGGGCGGCGGCAAGGCGCTGGCGGTGGTCAAGGCCGATGCCTACGGGCACGGCGCGGTGGCGTGCGCGCGCGCGCTGGAAGCCGAAGCGGACGGCTTCGCGGTGGCCTGCATCGAGGAGGCGCTGGAGCTGCGCCAGGCCGGCATCGCCGCGCCGATCCTGCTGCTGGAAGGCTTCTTCGACGCCGACGAGTTGCCGTTGATCGCCGAGCACCGCTTGTGGTGCGCGGTGGCCTCGCCGTGGCAGGTGGAGGCGATCGCCGCCTATGCCGCGCCGCAGCCGCTGTGCCTGTGGCTGAAGCTGGACAGCGGCATGCACCGGCTGGGCCTGGCGCCGGACGCGTTCCGCGCCGCGCACGCACGGCTGAGCGCGCTGCCCCAGGTCGAGCGGCTGGTGCTGATGAGCCATTTCGCGCGTGCCGACGAGCTGGACAGCGCACGTACCCTGGAGCAGGCCGAGGTGTTCCGCCAGGCCACCGCCGGCCTGGCCGGCGAGACCAGCCTGTGCAATTCGCCGGCGCTGCTGGGCTGGCCGCAGCTGCGCAACGACTGGGCGCGCCCGGGGTTGATGCTGTACGGCGCCGACCCGTTCGCCGCCAACGCCGAGCTGCCGGGCGAGCTGCGCCCGGTGATGACCTTGCGCTCCAAGGTGATCGCGGTGCGCGAGCTGGCCGCCGGCGAGCCGGTCGGCTACGGCGCGCGCTTCGTCGCGCCGCGGCCGACCCGGGTCGGCGTGGTCGCGATCGGCTATGCCGACGGCTATCCGCAGTTCGCGCCGAACGGCACCCCGGTGCTGATCGACGGGGTGCCCGGCGAACTGATCGGGCGGGTGTCGATGGACATGCTGACCGTGGACCTGACCGAGCACCCGCAGGCCGGCCTCGGCAGCGACGTGCAGCTATGGGGCGCGCAGCCGCGGATCGACACCCTGGCCGCGCGCTGCGGCTCCAGCGCCTACCGCCTGCTGTGCGGGCTCAAGCGCGCGCCGCGGCAGTATCTGGGCGGCTGAAGGCTGCGGCCGGCCGGGCGCTTCGCACGCGCTCCCGCTTGGCGCAGCGCAATGCCTGATCCGCGCCGCGCTTTTGCAGGAGCGGCGTCAGCCGCGACAAACGGAGCGATACACCTTGCGGATTCGGATACCGTCGGGCCTGAAGCTCCTGCAGAGCCGCAGCATGCTGGCCGCAACCGACCGTGGGAGCGACTTCGGTCGCGACGAGCGCAGCGGTGGATGTGCTGCGTCCGCGCCGCGTCGGGACTGAAGTCCCTCCCACAGGGGCGCCTCCAGCCTAGTGCTCTGCTCTGTTGCAGGAGCGGCGTCAGCCACGACGAACGCAGCGGCAGAATTTCCGGCTTCGGAAACCATGGGGGCTGGAGCCCTCTTGCAGACACCCAGCCCACTCGACGCACGTTCCTGCAGGATCGGCTTCAGCCGCGACAAACACCAGCGCGCGAAGCCACCATGCGCCGCTCAGCGCTCAGCGCTCAGCGCTCAGCCATCGCCGCGTCGTCGCGGAACTCGCGGCGCAGCCAGTCGTCGAGCATCCGCTTCTCGTAGCGCAGCGGGTCGGTGCTCATGCCGATCGAGCTGTTGAACAGATAGCTGGTGTCGAGCAGCTTGCGCTCGCCCTGCTCCAGCACCTGGCCATCGGCGCCGCGCAGGGTGAACGTCAGGCTGATGCGCGGCGGGTAGATGTCGCGCATCACCCGCACGTCGTTCCACTGCACGCCATGCCAGGGCTCGTAGTCGCCGGCGCGCTTGATGTCGGTCAGTTCGACGTCCAGGCGCTGGCCGGGCGCCAACTGCTTGCCCGCGCGCTCCTGCAGGTATTCGGCCAGATCGCGTACCCAGTCGCCGCGCTGCGCTTCCCAGCGGTTGCGGCTGTGGCGCAGTTCGGTGAACGTGGTCGGGTCGGCCCAGCGCACCTGCACCGGGCCATCGCCCTCGATGGCGCGCGGGGCCTGCGGATCGGTGACGTTGCGGGTCTCGGCGGAGGCTCCGCCCGCCAACAGGCAGGCCAGGGCCAGCGCCGTCCAGGCGTATCGGATCTTCATGACGGATCTCCACGAGGGGTGCAGGTCAAGTGTGTGCCTGCGCGTGCGCCGCCGCAATCGGGTCGGCGCCTGCAGGCGGCGGCGTTGGCACCCGATTCATGCTCGCCGGGCCATGTGACGTGCGGTTCACGCTGCGTCGCCGCGTACTTCACGGCGCGCGCGCGACGATGACGGCCACAGACACGTTGATCCGGGGATCGCATGAAGATGCCGCTGTTCCACCATGCGCACGCCGCGGGCGATGTGCGCCTGCAGTTCATCGACTGGGCCAAGCGCAACGGGCACAGCCCGGCCAGCGGCGCGGCCAGCTTCGTCGAGCAGCAGGCGAACCTGGACGAGGCGGCGCGGCAGCTGCGGCTGGCGCCGGGCGAGGACGTGCGCCAGGAACTGCGCCGTTATCTGGCCTCGCTCGGCGAGCAGCAGGACGTGGCGGTGCAGTTCCCGCCGATCTATGCCTTCCGCAGCCCGCAGGGGCAGAACTTCCGCTATTCGCTGACCCTGGTGCTGGCCGAGAGCGGAGTCGAATGGAAGGCGCGGGTCTGGACCGGCCTGGAGTACCTGGGCCTGATCGTCGGCCGCGGTGCCGGTCCGCGCGCCAATTACACGCGTCTGGCGCGGATGGCGGTGGAGCACGAGCTGAGCAGCGACAGCCCCCGCTTCACGCTGGGCTAGAGGAGGCCGCATGTCTTACGCAATCGCACCGGAAGATATGGCCGCGCCGGAGCAGTGCCGCCAGCAATGCCGGCAACTGGGCGTGGCCCGGGTCCAGCAGATCCTGGACCAGTCGCCGCCGCCGTCCTGGCGCGAGGAGGCCGAGCGCTGGCTGGAAGAGCAGGCCTTGCGCAGCGCACGGATGACGCAATGGGGCGTCATCGCCGGCATCGCGCTGTCCCTGCTCGGGATCGTGCTGGTCGTCGCATTCCTGTGGTGAGCCGCGGGGTCGTGCCGGCGGGGTTCCGGCTTGACGGCAGCGGAACGGCTTAACAAGATGCGGGCTGCGCGCGCCCGCTCCGGCCCTGAGGGTCTTCACGCCGTGGACGCGAGCGCCGCTTCGCTTCTTCCGTCGCCGCCGTTTCCAGAGCACACCACGCCCATGCAAGTCAGCACCGAATCGTCCCTCTCGTCGCTCGCGCAGGTGTCGGACCTGCACTATCGCGAGATCTTCGACAAGATCGATTCGGGGTTCTGCGTGGTGCAGGTGCTGTTCGAGGGCGATCTGGCGGTGGACTACGTGTTCCTGGAGGTCAACGCGGCATTCGAGCGCGAGACCGGCATGCGCGACGTGATCGGCCGGCGCATGCGCGAGCTGTCGCCGACCCACGAGGAACACTGGTTCCGGCTGTACGGCGAGGTGGCGCGCACCGGTTGTTCGGCCAAGTTCGAGAACTATGCCTCGGCCCTGGCCCGTTGGTGGACGGTCGACGCGTTCCGGGTCGGCGCGCCGGAGCGCCACCAGGTGGCCATTCAGTTCCTCGACATCACCGAACGCAAGCGCGTGGAGCGCGACCTGGCCGAAAGCGAGGCGCGCTTCAGCGCGCTCGCCGAGGGCCTGCCGATGCCGGTCTGGGTGCTGGACGCCACCGGCCAACTGCGCTTCACCAATACCGCCTACGCCGAGTTCTTCGGCATCAACCCGGAGTCGGACGACGCGCGTCCCGGCTGGGGCGACGTGCTGCACCCGGAAGACGCCGGCGTGTTCGCCTTCGAGCTGCGCAGCGCGCTCGAGGAACAGCGCAACCTGCGCGCGCTGGTACGTGCGCGCCGCCACGACGGCGCCTGGCGCTGGGTCGAGATGACCGCGATGCCGCGCTATTCGTCCGAGGGCGAGTTCATCGGCCTGGCCGGCAGCAGCCCGGACGTCACCGAGCGCCGCGACATCGAACTGGCTCGCGAGCAGTTGCTGGAATCGGAGCGCAGCGCGCGCAACGCCGCCGAGAGCATGGCGCGGCTGAAGGACGAATTCCTGGCCACGCTGTCGCACGAGCTGCGCACGCCGCTGACCACCATCCTGGGCTGGAGCGACCTGCTGCTGCAGCGGCTGCCGCCGGGCGATCCGAGCAACAAGGGCCTGTCGGTGATCGCCAGCAGCGCGCGCGCGCAGCAGCGGCTGATCTCGGACATGCTCGACCTGAGCAGCATGCTGCTGGGCAAGGTGCAGCTGGAAGTGGAAGCGCTGGACCTGGTCGAACAGGTGCGCGAGGCGCTGCGTGCGCAGGAACCGGTGGCCGAGGGCAAGGACCAGGCCCTGACCCTGCGCGAGCCGGCGCAGCCGTGCCTGGTGCTGGGCGACGCCACGCGCCTGCAGCAGGTGTTCTGGAACCTGCTGTCCAACGCGGTCAAGTTCACCCCGGCGCATGGCCACATCGAACTGGCGATCGACATCGACGCCGACGGCGAGCATGTGACCGTGGCGGTGCGCGATTCCGGCGACGGCATTCCGCCGGAATTCCTGCCGCACCTGTTCGGCCGCTTCCGCCAGGCCGACGGCACCACCACGCGCCTGCATGGCGGCCTGGGCCTGGGCCTGGCGATCGTGCAGCAGCTGGTGGAGATGCACGGCGGCCAGGTCAGCGCCGCCAGCGAAGGCCGCGGCTGCGGCTCGGTGTTCACCGTGCGCCTGCCGCTGCACCGCAACGCGCCGGGCAAGCGGCCGCTGCGCGAGGTGCGCGCCTTCGCGATGGCCGAGCAGGTGGTGGAGGCCTACGCGCTGAAGGGCATGCGCCTGCTGGCGGTGGAGGACCAGCCGGACATGCTCGACTACCTGCGGCGCCTGCTCGAGGAGCAGGGCGCGGAGGTGGTCACCGCCGGGTCCGCCAGCGAGGCGCTGGCGGTGCTGGACGACGGCGGCCACGACCGCATCGACGTGATGGTCACCGACATCGGCATGCCCGGCATGGACGGCTACGGCCTGATCCGCACGATCCGCGACAACATGGGCCTGGAGGCGGCCGAACTGCCGGCCGTGGCGGTGACCGCGCTGGCGCGCGCCGACGATCGCAAGCGCGCGCTGCAGTCCGGCTTCCAGGAACACCTGGCCAAGCCATACAGCGTGGCGCAGCTGGTGTCCGCGGTGCGCTTCGCCCGGCAACGCTGAGCGGTGGCCTTGTCCGCCGGCTCACGCCTGCGGCGCTAGGGTAGGGCGTCCCCTGCACAGAGCACGCCGATGACCAAGTATGCCAAGCGCGTCCACACCGACCAGGCGCAGATCCAGGCGCTGGAGGAACTGATCCTGCAGTTGCCGGAGCAGTCCAACGTGCGCATCGAACTCACCGACGGCAGCGCGTTCCTGGGCACCGTCACGATCCGCCCGAGCATCCAGCAGTTCCGCGACGAGAACGAGCGCGAAGGCAGCAACGCGCAGGTGCGGATCGACGGCCTCGACGATCCTGCCGAACACCACTACATCTGGCTGGACGAGATCCGCAGCGTGCGCCAGCTCCCGGCCCGGCCCTGGGACAACGACCCGCGCGGCGACGAGACGTCTTGACGCGTCTTTCACTTTTGCCGCGGCGTGGCTGTGCATCATCGGAACCCCCCCGAGCCTGGATGCCCACGAAGAATGATCACGCCCTCGCCAATTCGTGCCCGCTGGGCCTTCTGCGTGCTCAGCGCTGCCCTGCTCGCCGCCTGCGGCGATACCGCCAAGCACTCCATCGAGGAGGGGATGGGCCCGGATCCGGTGTTGCCCGACCCGGTGAAGCGCATGATCCCCACGGTGAAGGTCGCCGAGGTCAAGCGCTGGGCCGATGGCGCCGCGCCGGTGCCGGCCGCCGGCCTGGCGGTGCAGGCCTTCGCCCGCGACCTGGACCACCCGCGCTGGCTGTACGTGCTGCCCAACGGCGACGTGCTGGTGGCCGAGACCGCCGCGCCGCCGGCGCCGGAGAAGGAAAGCAGCGGCCTGCGCGACAAGATCCAGGGCGCGATGATGGCCAAGGCCGGCTCTACGGTGCCCAGCGCCAATCGCATCACCTTGCTGCGCGATGCCGACGGCGATGGCGTGGCGGAGGTGCGCACGCAGTTCCTCAAGGGCCTGTATTCGCCGTTCGGCATGGCCGTGGTCGGCGACCGCCTGTATGTGGCCAATGCCGATGCGCTGGTCAGCTTCCCGTACAAAGATGGCGATACCCAGATCAGCGCCGCGCCCAGTTTCGTCGCCAACTTGCCCGGCGGCATCAACCATCACTGGACCAAGAGCCTGCTGGCCAGCCGCGACGGCAAGAAGCTCTACGTCGGCGTCGGCTCCAACAGCAACGTCGCCGAAAACGGCATGGACGCCGAACTCAACCGCGCCGCGATCCTGGAAGTGGACGCGCAGAGCGGCGCCACCCGGGTATTCGCCAGCGGCCTGCGCAATCCGGTCGGGCTGGCCTGGCAGCCGGGCGCGGACACGCTGTGGGTGGTGGTCAACGAGCGCGACGAGATCGGCAGCGACCTGGTGCCCGACTACTTGACCTCGGTGCGCGAGGGCGGCTTCTACGGCTGGCCGTACAGCTACTACGGCCAGCACGTGGACGAGCGCGTGCAGCCGCAGAACGCGGAGATGGTGGCCAGCGCGATCAAGCCGGACTATGCGCTGGGTGCGCATACCGCGTCGCTGGGGCTGACCTTCTACGAAGGCGCGTTGCTGCCGCAGGCGTACCAGGGCGGTGCCTTCATCGGCCAGCACGGCTCCTGGAACCGCGATCCGCCGTCCGGCTACAAGGTGGTCTACGTGCCGTTCGTCGCCGGCAAGCCCAGCGGCAAGGCGCAGGACGTGCTGACCGGCTTCCTCGACGCCGAAGGCAAGGCCCAGGGCCGCCCGGTCGGCGTGGCGGTGGACAAGCCCGGCGCGCTGCTGGTGGCCGACGACGTTGGCAACGTGATCTGGCGGGTCGCGCCCAAGACCGGCAAGTAGTCGCCATGCTGCCGTGCCCCGGCCTGCCGGCCGGGGACGGCGGCAGGCGGACGCAAGGGTTTGTTGGAGAGCTGCGGGCCGGTCGATTAGCGCCATGCCGCGCTTTGCCCTGCCGCGCTCTTTGGATCGGAGTGGCGCGATCCTGTGTGCTGCGAGTGCTGACGCTCAGCGCGTCGCGACTGAAGTCGCTCCCACAAGGAAACGCTGCACCGTCACTGATTTGTCGGAATGCCCAAATGCCCAGTGTGGGAGCGACTTCAGTCGCGACGCGCGAAGCCAAGACCCCGCACCGAACTAGGCCTGCGCTGCACGCCTTCTCCAGTCACGACAGCCCGGCCAGCACACGCACACCCCTGTAGGAGCGGCTTCAGCCGCGACAGACATCACAACCCAAGCGCTGTAGAAAAACGGCGAAAAGCTCTCGAGCCGCACGCCACGTGCCACGCGGGCCGCAACGCCCCCAGCTCAGACGCCCCATTCCAACGGCAAAATCCCGCCACCCCAGGGAAAGCCGACCCCGCACGCTCAAACCAGACACGGCAACGCCAGGCACGCCAACGCGCACCCGGCATCGCAGATGGCGCTCGGCGGCCTAGTGCTCCACCGGCGCCGGCTCCACGCCGAAGCGGCGCGCATAGCCGCGCTCGTTGAACACGCGCTCCACCTCGGCATCGCCCAGTTCCGGCGCGGCATAGACCGCATAGACCACGCTGCCGTCGTCGCGCTCGCCGCGCTGGTGCAGGCGGTAGCGCGGGCGCCCGGTGCCGGTGTTTTCCGGGTAGTGCAGCGGTGGCTGGCTGCCGTCCAGGTCCACTTCGCTGTTGTCGACGACGCCACCGATGAACACTGCGCGCATTTGCCTCTCCATCCGTTCGGGGTGACCTGCAGCCTAGGCGCGAGAATGTTGCCATCGCATCAATGATGCGTTCGCTAAGCGCAAAACCGGGCCGGCGGCGCACTGCCGGTAGAATGCGCATTCCCTGTCCGATCCCGATCCCATGCCGGCTCTGCAAGACGCTCCCCTCGACACCCTGTTCCTGCCGTTCGCCCAGGGCGCGCTGCGCTGGCCCGCCGGCAAGGTGCTGTTCCTGCGCGCGCGCGACGGCTGGGCGCTGCGCCAGCATGCGCAGCCGGCGCAACTGGTGTGCGAACAGGGCTACCGCCCGTTCGCCACCGCCCTGGAGCAGGGCGGCTGGCAGGTCCGCGCCGTGGACGCCGGCGAGCACGACGACGCCGGCGGCTATGCGCTGGTGCTGGTGCTGCCGCCGCGGCAGCGCGACGAGGCGCGCGCGTTGCTGGCGCGCGCAGTGGCGCTGGCCGCGCCGGGCGGGGTGGTGCTGGCCTGCCAGTCCAACAACGAAGGCGCGCGCTCCGGCGAGGACGACCTGCAGCAGCTGGCCGGGCTGGGCGGCAAGCTGACCAAGAACCACTGCCGCGCGTACTGGACCGCGCCGCTGCACGGCGGCCACGACGCCGCGCTGCAGCAGCGCTGGGCCAAGCTGGACGCGCCGCGGCCGATCCTGGACGGGCGCTTCCGCAGCCGTCCCGGCGTGTTCGCCTGGGACCGCATCGATCCGGCCTCGGCGCTGCTGGCCGAACACCTGCCGGCCGACCTGGCCGGCCGCGGCGCCGATCTCGGCGCCGGCTACGGCTATCTGTCCGCGGAGTTGCTGGCGCGCTGCCCGAAGATCGCCGCGCTGGACCTGTTCGAGGCCGACGCGCGTGCGCTGGCGCTGGCGCGCTCGAATCTGGCGCAGGCGCCAGCCGCGGTGGAGATGGGCTACCACTGGCACGACGTGACCGCGGGGCTGCCGGCGCAGTACGACTTCATCGTCAGCAACCCGCCGTTCCATGCGCCCGGACGCATGGAGCGCCCGGACATCGGTCGCCGCTTCATCGCCGTGGCCGCGCAGGCGCTCAAGCCCGGCGGCAAGCTGTATCTGGTGGCGAACCGGCACCTGCCCTACGAGGCGGTGCTCGATACCAGCTTCGGCGACACCAAGGTGGTCGCCACTCGCGACGGCTTCAAGCTGATCCTGGCGGTACGCGCCCGCGCCACGGTCCGCCGATGAAGCTGGTCAAGCACCTGGCCAACCTGGGCTACGGCAGCCGCAAGCAGGTTGCGCTGATGTTCCGCGAAGGCCGCGTCACCGACGCCGACGGCGAGGTGCTGTACGCCGACGACCAGGTCGAGCACGCGACGATCCGCATCGACGGCGAGGCGCTGGACCCGCCGCCGGGGCTGATCCTGGCGCTGCACAAGCCGGTCGGCTACACCTGCTCGACCAAGGATCCGGGCCGCATCGTCTACGACCTGCTGCCGCCGCGCTTCCGCCTGCGCTCGCCGCTGCTGTCCACGGTCGGGCGGCTGGACCGCGACACCAGCGGCCTGCTGCTGATGACCGACGACGGCGCGCTGCTGCATCGCATCGTCTCGCCGAAATCGCAGCTGGCCAAGGTCTACGAAGCGACCCTGGCCGAGGACCTGCGCGGCGACGAGGCGGCGCAGTTCGCCAGCGGCACGCTGCTGCTGGACGGCGAGACCACGCCGCTGCTGCCGGTGGAGCTGGAAGTGCTGGGCCCACGCCAGGCGCGCATCACCCTGTACGAAGGCCGCTACCACCAGGCGCGGCGCATGTTCGCCGCGGTCGGCAACCACGTGGCGACGCTGCACCGCAGCCGCATCGGCGGCTTCGCGCTGGAACAGACGCTGCCGGCCGGACAGTGGCGCGTGCTGGAGGCGGCGGATCTGGGGCAGGTGTTTGGGGCCGAGATTCGGCAGTAGGGATTGGGGATTGGCAAAAGCGCGGTCAGCGCGTGTTGGCGATCCTTGCCGTTACCAATCACGAATCCCCAATCACGAATCCCGGTTCTCGAACAGCTTCTTCCAGCCGTCCAATCCCAGCGTCTCCAACGTCTGCAGATTGCGCTCCACGATCACGTCCGCGTCCGGGAACGCGGCCACCGCGCGTTCGACGCTGTCCTCGCGCAGCAGGTGCAGGGTGGGGAAAGGCGCGCGGTTGGTGTAGTTGCCGATGTCCTCCGGCGCGGTGCCGGCGAACTGGTACTGCGGATGGAAGCTGGCCACCTGCAGGATGCCGTGCAGGTCCAGCGCGTCCACCGCGGCGTCGGCGTTGTCGAGGAAATCGTTGTAGTCCAGGAAATCGCCCAGCACCTGCGGATGCACGATCAAGGTGGTGTCGATCTGCTCGGCGGGGGTGTCGCGCAGCAACAGCAGTTCCTCGCTCAGCTCTTCCAGCAGCGCCTCCGGCGTGGTCGCGTCGCTGAGCACGTAGCGGATCTGCTGCTTGACGTGCACCGCCTTGGCGAACGGACACAGGTTCAGGCCGATGACCGCGCGTTCCAGCCACAGGCGGGTCGCGGCGATCGGGTCGGCGTTGGGGTCGAGAGCGTTCAAGGCGGTTCCAGCGGGCGAGGGCGGACGGCGATCGGGCCAAGCGTGCGGCGGGCATGCCGCCGTGCACGGTTCAGTCGCGGAAATTCTCGAACTGCAGCGGCAACTCGAAATCGCTCTTCTTCAGCAGCGCCATCACGTCCTGCAGGTCGTCGCGCTTCTTGCCGCTGATGCGCAGCTTGTCGCCGTTGATCTGCGCTTCCACCTTGAGCTTGGCGTCCTTGATCGCGGCGACGATCTTCTTGGCCAGCTTCTGCTCGATACCCTGTTTGACCGTGACCTTCTGCCGCGCGCCGGCCAGGTTGGTCTCCACGTCGCCGAACTCCAGGCAGCGCGCGTCGATGCCGCGCGCGATCAGCCGCGCGCGCAGGATGTCGGTCATCTGCTTGACCTGGAAGTCGCTCGGCGCCGCCTGGTTGATGACCTGGTCGTCGAGCTCGAAGCTGGCCTCCACGCCCTTGAAATCGAAGCGGGTCGACAGCTCGCGGTTCGCCTGGTCGATGGCATTGGTCAGTTCGTGCTTGTCGATTTCGGAGACGACGTCGAAGGAAGGCATGGCAGATCCTCGGGAAAGACCCCATATCCTACCGATCTCGCCGCAGCGCCGCTGCCGACGCGTTCGCGCGGCTGGGCGGCGCGAACGATCGCGGCGATAATCCGCGCATGCCCACCTCACGTTCCAACGCCGCGGCCGCCGCCTGGATGGTCGCGGCGGTCGCTTGCTTCGCGCTGATGGATGCGGCGATGAAGATGCTGACCGCGCACTATCCGGCGCTGCAGGTCGCCACGCTGCGCGGCGGCGCCTCGCTGCCGTTCGTGCTGGTGTGGGTGCTGGCCACCGCCGGCCCACGCTCGATCCTGCCGGTGCGCTGGGGCCTGCACCTGCTGCGCGGCGTGCTCGGCATCGCCATGATCGGCTGCTTCGCCTGGGCGCTGCGCAGCCTGCCGCTGTCCACCGCCTACACCATCTACTTCGTCGCCCCGCTGCTGGTGGCCGCGCTGTCGGTGCCGCTGCTGGGCGAGCACGTCGGTCCGCGGCGCTGGGCCGCGATCGGCATCGGCCTGGTCGGGGTGCTGGTGGTGCTGCGCCCGGGCGTGGACGGCTTCGTGTCGCTGCCGGGGCTGATGGTGCTGCTGGCGGCGGCCGCCTACGCGGTCGCGGCGGTGCTGGTCAGCCTGCTGGCGCGCACCGAGACGCCACAATCGCTGGTGGTCTGGTTCCTGCTGATCATGGCGCTGGGCGCCGGGGCGCTGGCGCTGCCGGGCTGGATCCCGCTGCGCCTGGCCGACAGCGGCTGGATCGCCACGCTCGGCCTGGCCGGCGCGCTGGGGCAGGTGGCCTTGACCCAGGCGTTCCGCCGCGGCGACGCCTCGCTGATCGCGCCGCTGGAATACAGCGGGCTGATCTGGGTGATCCCGTGGGACTGGCTGCTGTGGCGCAAGCTGCCCGACGCCTGGACCTGGCTGGGCGCGGCGATCATCGTCGCCAGCGGCCTGTACCTGCTGCACCGCGAGCGGGTCCGCGCCACCGTGCGTCCGCCGCCGCAGGCGCATCCGTAGCCGGCGCCGCTGCCTGCGGCCGCACGCGCAAGCGTTAGAATCGAATGGAATAACGCGCACAACCTTGGCCTGATAGGCTTTGCGCCCCCTTCCGCTGCCGGTCCCCGCGCGTTGATCCAGTTCGAGCACCTGCACAAGTCCTACTCCGTCGCCGGCCAATCGGTCGTGGCGCTGCACCCGCTCGACCTGGAAATCCGGGCCGGTGAGGTGTTCGGCATCATCGGCCACTCCGGCGCCGGCAAGTCGACCCTGATCCGGCTGATCAACCGGCTCGAGGAGCCCAGCGGCGGGCGCCTGCTGATCGGCGGCGAAGACGTCACCGCGCTCGACCGCGCCGGCCTGCGCACGCTGCGCCGGCGCATCGGCATGATCTTCCAGCACTTCAACCTGCTGTCTTCGCGCAGCGTCGCCGGCAATGTCGCCTTCCCGCTGGAACTGGCCGGCACGCCGCGCGCGCAGATCGATGCGCGGGTGGCCGAGCTGCTGGCCCGGGTCGGCCTGGCCGAGCACGCCAACAAGTATCCGGCGCAGCTGTCGGGCGGGCAGAAGCAGCGCGTCGGCATCGCCCGCGCGCTGGCCACCGGGCCGCAGATCCTGCTGTGCGACGAGGCCACCAGCGCGCTGGATCCGCAGACCACCGCCTCGGTGCTGAGCCTGCTGGCGCAGATCAACCGCGAGCTGGGCCTGACCATCGTGCTGATCACCCACGAGATGGACGTGATCCGCCGCGTCTGCGACCGCGTGGCGGTGCTCGACGCCGGGCATCTGGTCGAGAGCGGGCCGGTCACCCAGGTGTTCCTGCACCCGCGGCACCCGACCACGCGCCGCTTCGTGTCCGAGGCCGAACATGTCGACGAAGGCGAACTGCATCGCGACTTCGGCGCGGTGGCCGGGCGCATCCTGCGCCTGACCTTCGTCGGCGGCGATACCTATGCGCCTCTGCTCGGGCGCATCGCGCGCGAGACCGCGGTGGACTACAACATCCTGTCCGGGCGCATCGACCGGATCAAGGACACTCCGTACGGCCAGCTGACCGTGGCCCTGGTCGGCGGCGATCTGGACGCGGCGCAGGCCGGGTTCGTCGCCGCCGGCGTGCATGTCGAGGAGCTGCGCCGATGATTCCGTTCGCCACCGCCGCCAGCGGTTTCTTCCGCAATCTCGACCCCGGCAAATGGGCCGAGATCGGCAACGCCACGCTGGACACGCTGCTGATGCTCGGCGGCTCGCTGCCGCTGACCCTGCTGATCGGCCTGCCGCTGGGCGTGCTGCTGTTCCTGACCGGACCGCGCCAGACCCACCAGCGACCGCTGCTGTACGGCGTGCTGGCGCTGGCGATCAACGTGCTGCGCTCGGTGCCCTTCATCATCCTGATGATCGCGATGATCCCGCTGACGCTGTGGGCGATGGGCACCTCGCTGGGCGTGCGCGGCGCGATCCTGCCGCTGGTGGTGGGTGCGGCGCCGTTCTACGCGCGGCTGGTGGAGACGGCGCTGCGCGAAGTGGACCGCGGCGTGGTCGAGGCCAGCTTGGCGATGGGCGCGACCACCTGGCAGCTGGTGACGCGGGTGTTGCTGCCCGAGGCGCGGCCCGGGCTGATCGCCGGCGCCACGGTGACCACCATCGCGCTGATCGGCTTCACCGCGATGGGCGGCGCGATCGGCTCCGGCGGCCTCGGCGACCTGGCCTACCGCGACGGCTACCAGCGCTCGCACGCCGACGTGGCGCTGATCACCGTGGTGGTGTTGCTGTTGCTGGTGCAGGGCCTGCAGATGCTCGGCGATCGGCTGGTCGCGCATTACAGCCGGCGCTGAGCGCGTGTCGCTACCGTACCGCGCTTTTTGTAGGAGCGGCTTCAGCCGCGACCGCTTTGCCGATAGATCCGGTCGCGGCTGAAGCCGCTCCTACACAAGCGCCACTACGCCCTTCGCCGCATGCAGCGGCCAGGTCTGCTAGCTTGCTTGCATGGCGGCCTGGCCGCTCTTCTTCCCCACGTTTTCGGATTCCCGCCATGACCAAGCTCCCGCTTCGCCTGCTGCTCGCCACCGCCGTGCTCGCCCTGGCCGCCTGCGGCAAGTCCACGCCCGGTGCCGACACCACGCGCCTCAGCGTCGCCGCCACCGCGGTGCCGCATGCGGAGATCCTTGAGGTGGTCAAGCCGCTGCTGGCCAAGCAGGGCGTGACCCTGGAGGTGCGCGTGTTCAACGACTACGTGCAGCCCAACGACCAGGTGGTGCAGAAGCAGATCGACGTGAACTACTTCCAGACCGAGCCGTACCTGGACGCCTACAACCGCGATCGCAAGAGCGACCTGGTCACCGTGGTCGGCGTGCACATCGAGCCGTTCGGCGCCTACTCTCGCCGGGTCAAGTCGCTGGCCGAGCTGCCGCAGGGCGCCGACGTGGTGATCCCCAACGATCCCAGCAACAACAGCCGCGCGCTGATCCTGCTGGACAAGGCCGGGGTCATCAAGCTCAAGGATCCGTCCAACGCGCTGTCCACCCAGCGCGACATCGTCGCCAATCCCAAGCAGCTGAAGTTCCGCGAACTGGATTCGGCGATGCTGCCGCGGGTGCTGGACCAGGTCGACCTGGCGCTGATCAACACCAACTACGCGCTCGATGCCGGGCTCAATCCCACCCGCGACGCGCTGGCGATCGAGAGCAAGGACTCGCCGTACGTGAACTTCCTGGTCGCGCGCGCCGACAACAAGGACGACCCGCGCGTGCAGAAGCTGGCCAAGGCGCTGACCAGTCCCGAGGTCAAGGCCTTCATCGAGCGCAAGTACCAGGGCGCGGTGCTGCCGGCGTTCTGAGGAGACCCGCGCATGCCGTTGCTGCTGGCCATTCCGCTGGCGATCGTGATCGCGCTGGCGGTCACCGCGGTGTTGTTGCCGCTGTCGCTGCTGCAGCGCTTCCGCTACGGCACCTCGCGGCGCCAGGCGCGGGCGTGGCTGGCTGGCGTGCAGTTCTGGTCGGCGCTGGTGTCCAGCGCGCTGTTGCTGGGCTTCGCGCTGATCGCCGCACACTGGTGGCCCAACGCGGCGGCCTATGCCTGTCTGGGCTGGCTGGCGGGCCTGGCCGTGGGCGCGCTGGGGATCTGGTTGAGCCGTTTCGAACCGTTGCCGCAGGGCCTGTACTACACGCCGAACCTGTGGCTGGTGCTGGCGATGACGCTGCTGGTGGTGGCACGCATCGGCGCCGGCCTGGTGCAGGGCTGGCGCAGCATGAGCGAGCACGCGGCGTGGCCGGCGCAGGGCTGGATGAGCCACGCCAGCCTCCTTGGCGCCGCGGCCTTGTTGCTCGGCTACGCCTGCGCGTATGCGTGGCTGCTGCGGCGCAAGGCGCGCCATTACGACCGCTATCGCGGCTACGACCGTTCGCCGCGCTGAGCGGCGGCTCGGCGTGCAGTGCCGCGGTGCGGCCAGCGCAAAAACAAACGGGCCCATCGGGCCCGTTTGCATGTGACGCGATGCAGGCGTGCTTAGAAGCGCGCGCCGACGCCGAAGCTGACCAGCCACGGATCCAGCTTCAGGTCCTGGCCGGTGCCGCTGCCGGCGACCTGCACTTCCGGGCGCGAATGCATGTAGCGCGCATCGGCACGGGCGAACCAGGTCGAGTTGATGTTCATGTCCACGCCGACGGTGCCGATCGCACCCTTGGCGGTGTCCAGGCCGACGTGCTGGCCGCTGGCCGACAGGCCGTCGATCTTCTCGTTGCTGAAGTTGGACTCGTAGTAACCGACGCCGACGAACGGACGGAACACGTTGTCCGCCTGGCCGAAGTGGTACTGGCCGCTCAGCGCCAGCGGCTGCTGCTCGACCGTGCCGACCTTGCCCACGCCGCTGGCGTTGACGCGGTGGTTGAACTTGTCGGCCGCGCCCCACAGTTCCACCGCCCAGTTGTCGTTGATCAGCCAGCTGGCGCTGATGGTCGGCGCCGGGCCGCCATCGATGTCCAGGCCATTGGCCGGCTTGGAATGGGGGTCGAGCAGGGTCGCGCTGCCGACGACGGAAAAGCGCTTGCCGGATGCAGTATCGGCGCCGTCCTGCGCAAACGCGGCAGGCGCGAACGCGAGAGCGGAAACGACAGCCAGGCTCAGCATTTGAATGGACCGCATTGGGAATCTCCTCATCTTTTTCTTGTGGGGCCACGGGAGTGGGCGCGCACACCGTATCGATGAGAAGATGAATCGACGCCGACCTCGTCCGGGCGAGTCCAGCCATCGTTCAGACACACGCGTTC
Source organism: Xanthomonas sp. 1678 (assembly GCF_031455575.1). Lineage (NCBI taxonomy): Bacteria > Pseudomonadati > Pseudomonadota > Gammaproteobacteria > Lysobacterales > Lysobacteraceae > Xanthomonas > Xanthomonas sp. 1678. Next base: position 25,321 of record NZ_JAVDSZ010000004.1, read on the forward strand.
GATGCCTGAAATAACGAGGTTTTAAGGCTTGGCGACATTCATCGTGGTGCCCTCGACGTGACGACGCAAACGCTGTTGCAGGGCTTGCCCGCGCAGATCCGCGACGATTGCCGGGTGTTGATTCTCGGCTCCATGCCCGGCGCGGCGTCGCTGCAGCACGCGCGCTACTACGCGCATCCGCGCAACCGTCTATGGCCGCTGCTGGGCGCGTTGTGCGGCTTCGATCCGCACCTGGACTATCACGCGCGCTTGCAGGCCATGCACGCGCGCGGCGTGGGCCTGTGGGACGTGATCGGCCAGTGCCGGCGCAGCGGCAGCCTGGACGCGGCGATCGTGCGCGGCAGCGAAGTGCCCAATCCCTTGCCCGCGCGCATCGCGCAGTTGCCGCAATTGCGCGCGATCGCCTGCAACGGCGCCGCCGCGGCAAACGCGTTCGCGCGGTTCGTGCAGCCGCAGCTGGCGCCGCGCGATCCGGCGCTGGCGGTGCTGGCGCTGCCCTCGACCAGCCCGGCCAACGCCGCGTTCTCGCTGCCGCGGCTGCAGCAGGCCTGGGCGCCGCTGCAGGCCTGGCTTACGCCCTCGTCGTAGCCCGGATCAGTGCTGCGTGCGCAGCGAACGCGCGCGCAGCCGCAGCCACAGCGTCTGCACCAGCAGCACGGCGGCCAGCGCCAACGCCACCCAGGCCGCGCTGCGCGCCCCGTCCAGGCCGCTGCCGGCCTGCTTGACGTAGACCGCGGCCAGCGCCCACAGCGCTGCGGCGACATAGGCCAGGTTGCCGCGCATCGCCCGGTTCAGGCCGAGCAGCAGCGCCGCGGCCAGCGCGAACAGCACCAGGCTCCACGGCAGCATGTGTTCGATGGATAGCCAGCGGTAGGCGACGATCACCTGCGCGGTGTTCAGGAAGGCGGCCAGCGACAGCCAGCCGGCGTGCAGCGACAACGGCAGCCACGCCCACAGCGCCTGCCATGGCTCGGCGTGCGGATCGCGCGACAGGCGCAGCGCGGCCAGCGCCAGGCACGCCAGCGCCGCCCAGATCACCGCCAGCGCCAGCAGGAAGTGCTGCTGCGAGAACACCGGCATCCACAGTGCGGTCAGGCCGAAGCCCAGCGCCGCCGGCAGCCGCACCCGCGCCAGCGCACTGTCGCGCCGGCGCCGCGGCGACAGCTGCCACAGGCCGAAGCCCAGGTCGAGCAGAAAGATGAGGCCCCAGATCGCGAAGGCGTAGCCGGCGGCGACGATCAGGGTCGGGTAGCGGTCGGAGATCGCGCCATTGGTCGGGCCGAACGCGCCGCGCTGCGCGAACCAGGCGACCAGCGGCATCGCCAACGACATCAACAGCACGAACACACGCATGGCGGCACTCCGATCGGGTGCGGCGCATGCTAGGCGCCCGTCCGTGAAGGCTGTGCGCCGCCGGAGGCCGCGATGACGCCGGGACAATGCGCCGGCGTACAGTCGCCGCGAACGCCCGGACGCAGGCGCTTCTCGGTGCCGCCGCGCGGCCGCCGCGGGTTTTTTTGCCCGGCAAAGGTTGGCGCTGCGGCTGCGGGCCGCCACAATAGGGGTTTCCCCCTCATTAGTTGCCGGAGTTGCCCGCATGGCCGAAATCAAGGAAGCACTTGTCCCCGATATCGGTGACTACAGCGACGTCCCGGTAATCGAAGTGCTGGTGGCGGTCGGCGACACGGTGAAGAAGGACCAGAGCCTGGTCACCCTGGAGTCGGACAAGGCGACGATGGAAGTGCCGTCGCCGTTCGCCGGCGTGGTCAAGGAGCTGAAGGTCAAGATCGGCGACAGCCTGTCCGAAGGCAAGCTGGTGGCCTTGATCGAAGTGGCCGAGGACGGCGCCAGCGCCGCCGCGCCGGCCCCGGCAGCGGCCAAGGCGACCGCGGCGCCGGCCAAGCAGGAAGCGGCGCCGTCGCAGCCGGCCCGGCAGGAAGCGGTCAAGCCCGCGCCTGCGCCGGCGGGCGCGGCCGGTATCGTCGAGGCGCGCGTGCCGGACATCGGCGACTACAGCGACGTGCCGGTGATCGAGGTGCTGGTCGCGGTCGGCGACACCGTCGCCAAGGACCAGAGCCTGGTGACCCTGGAGTCGGACAAGGCGACGATGGAAGTGCCCTCGTCGGTGGCCGGCGTGGTCAAGGAACTGAAGGTCAAGGTCGGCGACAGCCTGTCCGAGGGCAAGGTCGTGGCGCTGATCGAAGTGGCCGGCGCCAACGCCGATGCGCCGTCGTCGGGCGCGGTCCAGCCCAGCGCCGAGACCGGCGGCGGGGTGGAGCCGGTGCCGGCCTCGTCCGCGCCGGACAAGCTGGCCCAGCGCGAGATCGCGCAGGTGCAGAGCTCGGCCCCGGCCAAGGCCGCCGCGGCGGGCGCGTCCGCCGGCACCCCGAGCAGCCCGCCGGTGGAGTTCAACGCCGACAGCGTGCTGCCGCAGAAGGTGCCCTACGCCAGCCCGGCGGTGCGCGTGTTCGCGCGCGAGCTGGGCGTGGACCTGTTCCAGGTCAGCGGCACCGAGCACGGCGGGCGCATCACCAAGGACGACGTGCAGCGCTACGTCAAGGCGGCGCTGTCCGGCGGCGTGCCGGCCACTTCGGCTGGCGGCGCGCCGGCGGCGGGCGGCGGCAACGGCCTGAACCTGCTGCCGTGGCCGAAGGTGGACTTCGCCAAGTTCGGCGAGGTCGAGGTCAAGCCGCTGTCGCGGATCAAGAAGATCTCCGGCGCCAACCTGGCGCGCAACTGGGCGATGATCCCGCACGTCACCCAGTTCGAGCAGGCCGACATCACCGACCTGGAAGCGTTGCGCGTGGCGCTGAACAAGGAGAACGAGAAGGCCGGCATCAAGCTGACCATGCTCGCCTTCCTGCTCAAGGCCAGCGCCGCGGCGCTGAAGCAGTTCCCCGACTTCAACGCCTCGCTGGATGCGGCCGGCGAGAACCTGACCCTGAAGAAGTACTTCCACATCGGGTTCGCCGCCGACACCCCGAACGGGCTGGTGGTGCCGGTGATCCGCGACGTGGACAAGAAGGGCGTGGTCGAACTGGCGCGCGAGAGCGGCGAACTGGCCAAGAAGGCGCGCGACGGCAAGCTCGGCCCGGCCGAGATGAGCGGCGGCTGCTTCTCGATCAGCTCGCTCGGCGGCATCGGCGGCACCGCGTTCACGCCGATCGTCAATGCGCCGGAAGTGGCGATCCTGGGCGTGTCCAAGTCGGCGATCCAGCCGGTGTGGAACGGCAAGGAATTCGCGCCCAAGCTGATGTTGCCGCTGTCGCTGAGCTACGACCACCGGGTCATCGACGGCGCCGCGGCGGCGCGCTTCACCACCTACCTGAGCCAGGTGCTGGCGGACATGCGCCGGGTGCTGCTGTAAGTCCTGCCGCAACGGCGCCGCGCCCGGCGTGGCCCGTGTTTTCCCCCACCTGCGCGCGCCGCGTCCATCGCGGCGGCGCCGTAGAACTGCAATCGCCCGCCGGCGCGCCGGCCGGGCCACAGGAGAAGCTGCATGGCGGTCATTGAGGTCAAGGTCCCGGATATCGGCGACTACAGCGAGGTTCCGGTCATCGAAGTGCTGGTCGCGGTCGGCGACACGGTCAAGAAGGACCAGGGCCTGCTGACGCTGGAGTCGGACAAGGCCACGCTGGAAGTGCCGTCGCCCGGCGCCGGCGTGATCAAGGAACTGAAGGTCAAGCTGGGCGATACCCTGTCCGAGGGCGCGGTGATCGCGCTGCTGGAAACCGAGGATGCCGGTGCCGCGCCGGCGGCCGCGCCCGCCGCGGCCAAGGCCGACGTGCCGGCCAGCAAGCCGCCGGTGGCGCCGTCGCATCGCGCCCCGGCCGAGCCGCCGGCGCCGAAGCCGGCGCTGGCCAGCGGCAAGCCGGCTGACATCGAATGCAAGATTGTGGTGCTCGGCGCCGGCCCCGGCGGCTACACCGCCGCGTTCCGCGCCGCCGACCTGGGCCTGGACACGGTGCTGATCGAGCGCTACGCCAGCCTCGGCGGCGTCTGCCTCAACGTCGGCTGCATCCCGTCCAAGGCGCTGCTGCACGCGGCCGCGGTGATCGACGAGGTGGCCCATGCCGGCGACTTCGGCGTGACCTTCAGCGCGCCCAAGATCGCCCTGGACAAGCTGCGCGCGTACAAGGACAACGTGGTCGGCAAGCTGACCGGCGGCCTGGCGAGCATGGCCAAGCAGCGCAAGGTGCGCACCGTCACCGGCGTGGCCTCGTTCGTGTCGCCCAACGAGCTGGAGATCGTCGGCGCCGACGGCAAGACCCAGCTGCTGCGCTTCGAACACTGCATCATCGCCGCCGGCTCGCAGGCGGTGAAGCTGCCGAACTTCCCGTGGGACGACAAGCGGGTGATGGACTCCACCGACGCGCTGGAGCTGCAGGAGATCCCCAAGACCCTGCTGGTGGTCGGTGGCGGCATCATCGGCCTGGAAATGGCCACCGTGTACAGCGCGCTGGGCAGCAAGGTCACCGTGGTCGAGTTTATGGACCAGCTGATGCCGGGCGCCGACAAGGACCTGGTCAAGCCGCTGGCCGACCGCCTGAAGAAGCAGGGCGTCGAAGTCCACCTGAAGACCAAGGCCACCGAGGTCAAGGCCGACAAGAAGGGCATCACCGTGTCGTTCGAAGCCGCGGCCGAGGGCGAGCAGCCGGGGCTGGGCGCGACCACCTACGATCGCGTGCTGGTCGCAGTGGGCCGCACCCCGAACGGCAAGAAGATCGGCGCGGAGAAGGCCGGGGTCAACGTCACCGAGCGCGGCTTCATTCCGGTCGACCGGCAGATGCGCAGCAACGTGCCGCACATCTTCGCCATCGGCGATATCGTCGGCAACCCGATGCTGGCGCACAAGGCCACGCACGAGGGCAAGCTGGCCGCGGAAGTGGCGGCGGGCGAGAAGAAGGAATGGGTGGCGCGGGTGATCCCGTCGGTGGCCTACACCAACCCGGAAATCGCCTGGGTCGGCGTCACCGAGACCGAGGCCAAGGCCAAGGGCCTGAAGGTCGGCGTGGCCAAGTTCCCGTGGGCGGCCAGCGGCCGCGCCATCGGCATCGGCCGCACCGAGGGCTTCACCAAGCTGATCTTCGATGAGGAAACCCACCGCATCATCGGCGGCGCCATCGTCGGCGTGCATGCCGGCGACCTGCTGGCCGAGATCGGCCTGGCGATCGAGATGGGCGCGGAGGCGGAGGACATCGGCCACACCATTCACGCGCATCCGACCCTGAGCGAATCGGTCGGCATGGCCGCCGAGGTCTACGACGGCACCATCACCGACCTGTACATCCCGAAGAAGAAGTAAACCGCTGCTTCGCGATGCCGACGACGCCCCGCCCCGCGCGGGGCGTCGTCGTTTGCGGGCGGCGTTGGCGCGGCGTCTCGCCTTTGCTACGGTCGCTCCAGCCGATCTCGGAGACGCACGATGCGCGACACGCTGCTGGGCCTGCTGCTGCTGTGTTGCTCGCTGCCGCTGTGCGCGACAGGCGCCGCCGAGGAGGCGGAGGATCCGGCGTTGAGCGCCGCGCTGGCACGCTGTCCGGGCGCGGCGCAGTTCATGCGCAGCCACCACGATGACGCCGCACGTGCCGCGGCCGCCGCACCGGCCGCGGCCGCGCCGACCGATCCTGCGCTGCGCCAGCGCCTGCTGGACATGCAGCGCGTGGACCAGCAGGCCCGCGGCGGCGACTGGTCGCCGGCGGGAGTGGAGAAGATGGCCGCGGTCGATGCGGCGCATCTGCCGCAGATCAAGCGCATCGTCGCCGAGCACGACGGCTTGCCCAGTGCGGCGCAGGTCGGCGGCGACGGCGTCGCCGCGGCCTGGCTGCTGGTGCAGCATGCCGACCGCGACCCAGCCTTCCAGGCCGAGGTGCTGAGCAAGCTGGCGCCGCAGGTGGAGCGTGGCGAGATCGCGGCGCGCAACATGGCCATGCTGACCGATCGCGTGCTGGTCGCGCAGGGCAAGCCGCAGCGCTACGGCACCCAGTTGGTCGCGAAACAGGGGCGCTGGGAGCCCAAGCCGATCGAGGATCCGCAGCAGGTCGACGCGCGCCGCGCCAGCGTCGGCGACATGCCGCTGTCCGATTATCTGTGCATGGTCGCCGGGCTCTCGCCGGCGCCGTGATCGCGCAGCGGCACGTCCGCCATCCGCGGCGCCCGAAAACGGAAAGGCCCGCACATGGCGGGCCTTTCCGGATGCAGCGGGTGACGCAGGATCAGAACGCGAAGGTCACGCCGGCCACCGGGCCCTTGAACTCCTGCTTCAGGCCGATGGTGCCGTCGCGGCCGGAGCGGTCGACGTCCAGCTTGAACCAGTCGTAGCCGGCGAAGATGCCGAAGTTCTTGGTGAAGCGGTACTCGGCGATCGCGTTGGCGCGGGTCAGGTCGCCGTCGTAGTCGCCGAAGTCGCCCCAGCTGGTGTTCATGTACTGGCCCTGCACGTTGAACAGCCAGTGCTCGCTCGGCTGCGCGGTGAAACGCAGGCCGACCACCGGCGCGTAGCCATCTTCCTTCTCGTCGGCGAAGGTGCCGGTGTACAGGTCGCCCAGGTCGGCATAGGCGTTGGCTTCGACCCTGGCCCACTCGGCGCCGACCTGCAGGCCCACGCTGAACTCGGGGGTGTCGACCACCGAATAGTCGTACACCAGGCTCGCCACCTGGTACTTGAGCTCGCCCTTGACGAAGCTGCCGGCCGGCACGGTGAAGTCGCCGTAGCTGACCGTCTCGCCCAGTTCCTCGCGGCGGTCCTTGTCGTACTTGAAGTAGTCGAAGATCAGGCGCTGGCGGGTGCTGAGGCGGAACACGCCGTCCACGCGCGGCTCCCATTCCTTGCCGCCGAAGTCGAAGTCCTGCGAACCGGACAGCTCCTCGCCGTTGATCGAGGTGTCGCCGCGCAGGGTGTTGTCGTTGTCGATGTTCATCGCGCCGAGGCGGATGGTGAACCGGTCGTCGGTGTCTTCGGCATGGGCGGGGAGGGCGTATGCGGCGGCGAGCGCGCATGGCAAGGCCAGGGCAAGCAGGTGTTTCATGGGGGCAGGGCTCCGTCTTTTGGTAATGAATGCGCCAATGGCTAGTGCCACTGCGTGGGCAAACTATCCTTAAGACCGTGTCCACCATCCGTGAAGGTATGGACCAAGACGGGGCGGTCTCCATCACAGAACCGGAGCGCAAAAAGAAGAGCCCCGGTCACCCGGGGCTCCATAGGCCTGCGCTGCAGATCGACGAGGATGGGGCGCAGTCCCTGCAGATCGGACCGGATGCGCGGCGTAAAGTTCCCACGCAGATCCTTGTTGCGATGCATCAATTCAGGCCGCGGAGCGGGTCCGCGACGTGCTATCGTGGATGGCTTGGCGCGATTTAAGGGACGGCCGCAACCTTTGGCGGTTGTCTCGCAAATTGTCCCATTGCTATAATTCCGCGGCTCGACGGACGCGAAGACGTCCTCAATCCACCACACAACTGCAGGATTTTCTGTGCTGAACTCCGTTGATGCGGGTCGGCGGCTGATGCTGCGCGCAGCGATTTACCCGCTGGTGGCGGTGGCCGTGGTTTCCCTGGCGTTCCTGCTGCTGGGGCCGAAGTACGCCATGGGCGCCGCCGCAACCGGGCTGGCGACAGTGGCGGGGGGATGGCTGGCGGCACGCACCGCGTTGAGCGGCGGCGTGCAGGCGGCAGGTGCGGCGATGGCGCGGTTGATCGTGGCCATGGTGCTGAAGTGGGTGTTGGTGTTCGCGGTACTGGCGCTGGGCTTTGCCTGGTGGCGGCTGCCTCCTCTGGCCCTGTTGGCGGGTATCGCCACCGGGCTGATGTTCCAGGTTCTGGCTCTGGCCAGACGTTGATCGAAATCAGATAAAGGCTCAGGACTCATGGCGGGCGAGGAAGCAACCCCTACCTCCTACATCCAGCACCACCTGCAGAACCTCACCTTCCAGGTGCAGGAAGGCGGGTTCTGGCAGGTGCACGTCGACACGCTGGTGATGTCGGTGCTGTCCGGCCTGCTGATGGTGTTCGGCTTCTGGCTGGCCACGCGCAAGGCCACCGCCGGCGTGCCGGGCAAGTGGCAGGCGTTCGTGGAGATCCTGCTGGAGTTCGTCGACCGCCAGGCCAAGGACACCTACCACGGCACCAGCAAGCTGGTGACCCCGATCGCGATCACCCTGTTCTTCTGGATCCTGATGATGAACCTCATCAAGATGATCCCGGCGGACTTCATCGCCATGCCGCTGGCCCTGGTCGGCGTGCACTACTGGAAGCCGGTGCCCACCGCCGACGTCAATGCCACCCTGGGCATGTCGATCAGCGTGTTCTTCCTGATGATCTTCTTCTCGCTGCGCTCCAAGGGCGTGGGCGGGATGACCAAGGAATTCCTCACCGCCCCGTTCGGCAAGTGGATGCTGCCGTTCAACCTGATCCTCAATATCGTCGAGTGGCTGAGCAAGCCGATCTCCCTGGCGATGCGACTGTTCGGCAACATGTTCGGCGGCGAGATCGTGTTCCTGCTGATCTGGGTGCTGGGCGGTGCCGGCATCGTCGGCGCGTTGGCCGGCGGCGCGTTCGGCTTCGGCTGGATGCTGTTCCACCTGCTGGTGATCCCGCTGCAGGCTTTCATCTTCATGATGCTGTCCATCGTGTATCTGAGCCTGGCGGAAGACAGCCACTGACGTTCCTGCTTCACGCGTTTTTGCAACCCTTCGTTCGATTCACCATCCTCAAGCAACTTTGTTCCTGGAGAAAACCATGTACTTCGCCGTCCTGACCAACCTCGCCCAAGTCCAGAGCTCCACCGTCCTCGCCGTCGGCATCATGATCGGCCTGGCCGCGCTGGGCGCCGGCCTCGGTCTGGCCATCATGGCCGGCAAGTTCCTGGAGTCGGCCGCGCGCCAGCCGGAACTGATCCCGGTGCTGCAGGTGCGCATGTTCATCACCGCCGGCCTGATCGACGCCGCGTTCATCATCTCGGTCGCCGTGGGCCTGCTGTTCGCGTTCGCCAACCCGATGATCGGCGAGTTCGTGTCGCGCCTGCCGCAGGGCGGCTGATCCAGTTGCACCGGCGGACGGCCGCAGCAATGCGGCCGCCGCTGCGGATGAAGGTTCGGACGCGTTCGCCGCAGGGCGGCGCGTCCACCCCGTCACCTTTGGCTGAGCGTACCCAATGAATATCGGTCTCACCCTCTTTGCCCAGGCGCTGGCGTTTGCCGGTCTGATCTGGATCGTCGCGACCAAGATCTGGCCGCCGCTGATGCAGGCCATCGAAGAGCGCCAACAGAAGATCGCCGAAGGCCTCGCCGCCGCCGATCGCAGTCAGAAGGATCTGGCGCAGGCGCAGGAAAAGGTCAACGAAGCGTTGAAGGACGCGCGTACCAAGGCCAACGAGATCATCGACCAGGCCCACGCGCGCGCCAACCAGATCGTCGAAGCGGCCAAGAACGAGGCGATCGCCGAGGCCAACCGGCAGAAGGATCTGGCCCAGGCCGAGATCGACGCCGCGGCCAACCGTGCGCGCGAGGACCTGCGTCGCCAGGTGTCGCTGCTGGCGGTGAGCGGCGCCGAGAAGCTGCTGCGCCGCGAAATCGATGCCAACGCCCACAAGGCGCTGCTCGACGAGCTGGCGGCGGAGATCTGAGATGAGCCAGGCCCTCACACTGGCGCGTCCGTACGCCCGCGCCGCGTTCGCCGCGGCCAGCGATGCCGGCAAGCTCGCGCCGTGGTCGCAGGCCTTGGCGTTCTCCGCCCAGGTCGCGGCCGACCCGCGCGTGGCCGCGCTGCTGCACAACCCGCAGCTGCAACGCGAACAGGCGGTGGCGCTGCTGGCGCCGCAGGTGGCCGACGAGCAGTACGCGCGCTTCCTGAGCCTGCTGGCCGAAGGGCAGCGGCTGCCGCTGCTGCCGGAGATCGCCGGGCTGTACGATCAGCTGCGCGCCGAGGCCGAATGCGTGGTCAAGGCCAACGTCACCTCGGCCACCCAGCTGAGCGACGCGGAAGTGGCCTCGCTGAAGGTGGCACTGAAGCAGCGCTTCGGCCGCGAGGTCGAGATCACCACGGCGGTGGACGCTTCGCTGATCGGCGGCGCGGTGATCGACGCCGGCGACGTGGTCATCGACGGTTCGCTGAAAGGCAAGCTGTCGCGCCTGCAATCCGCACTGGCCCACTAAGAAGCGGGAATGGCGAATAGAGAGTAGAGAGCCCGGCCCGGCGGCGACGCCACCTGCGATTCCCGATTCCCCATTCCCGATTCTCAAAGAAGCTAACCAAACGTCGCCATCCGCCTTCGCGCGGTGGACGATCCGAAGGAAACCAAGATGGCAACCACGCTCAACCCCTCCGAAATCAGCGAACTGATCAAGAACCGCATCGAGCAGGTCAAGCTGACCGCGGAGTCGCGCAACGAAGGCACGGTCACCAGCGTGTCCGACGGCATCGTGCGCATCTTCGGCCTGGCCGACGTGATGCAGGGCGAGATGATCGAACTGCCGAACGAGACCTACGCCCTGGCGCTGAACCTGGAGCGCGATTCGGTCGGCGCCGTGGTGCTCGGCGACTACGAGAACCTGCGCGAAGGCGACGTCGCCAAGACCACCGGCCGCATCCTGGAAGTGCCGGTGGGCAAGGAGCTGCTCGGCCGCGTGGTCAATGCGCTGGGCGAGCCGATCGACGGCAAGGGCCCGCTGGGCACTTCGCAGACCGCGCCGGTGGAGCGCGTGGCGCCGGGCGTGATCTGGCGCAAGTCGGTCGACCAGCCGGTGCAGACCGGCTACAAGTCGGTCGACGCGATGATCCCGATCGGCCGCGGCCAGCGCGAGCTGGTCATCGGCGACCGCCAGACCGGCAAGACCGCGCTGGCGATCGATGCGGTGATCAACCAGAAGACCACCGGCATCAAATGCGTGTACGTGGCGATCGGGCAGAAGGCCTCGACCGTCGCCAACATCGTGCGCAAGCTGGAAGAGAACGGCGCGCTGGCGCACACCATCGTGGTTGCCGCGACCGCCTCCGAGTCGGCCGCGATGCAGTACATCAGCGCCTACGCCGGCTGCACCATGGGCGAGTACTTCATGGACCGCGGCGAAGACGCGCTGATCGTGTACGACGATCTGTCCAAGCAGGCGGTGGCCTACCGCCAGATCTCGCTGCTGCTCAAGCGCCCGCCGGGCCGCGAAGCCTATCCGGGCGACGTGTTCTACCTGCACAGCCGCCTGCTGGAGCGCGCCGCGCGCGTGTCCGAGGACTACGTGGAGAAGTTCACCAACGGCGAAGTGAAGGGCAAGACCGGTTCGCTGACCGCGCTGCCGATCATCGAAACGCAGGCCGGCGACGTGTCCGCGTTCGTGCCGACCAACGTGATCTCGATCACCGACGGCCAGATCTTCCTGGAAACCGATCTGTTCAACGCCGGCATCCGCCCGGCGGTGAACGCCGGTATCTCGGTGTCGCGCGTCGGCGGCGCCGCGCAGACCAAGATCATCAAGAAGCTGTCCGGCGGCATCCGTATCTCGCTGGCGCAGTACCGCGAGCTGGCGGCGTTCGCGCAGTTCGCCTCGGACCTGGACGAAGCCACCCGCAAGCAGCTTGAGCGCGGCCAGCGCGTCACCGAGCTGATGAAGCAGAAGCAGTACCTGCCGATGTCCATCGCCAACCAGGCGCTGTCGATCTACGCGGTCAACGAAGGCTTCCTGGACGACGTGCCGGTCAACAAGATCGGCGCGTTCGAAGAAGGCCTGCATGCGCATTTCGCCAACACCGCCGGCGAGCTGATCGCCAAGGTCAACGACAGCGGCGACTGGAACGGCGAGATCGAAGCGGCGTTCAAGAAGGGCATCGGCGAGTACAAGACCACGGGTAGCTGGTAAGTCAGCAGCCCGGGATTGGGGATTAGGCATTAGGGATTCGCAGGAGCGGGATATGGGTGGCTTCGGCCAATCCCGAATCCCGAATCACGAATCCCACGAGCGGAGCGAGTAATGGCAGGCGGACGCGAAATCAAAACCAAGATCAAGAGCGTGCAGAACACCCGCAAGGTGACGCGCGCGCTCGAGATGGTCTCGGCCTCCAAGATCCGCAAGGCGCAGGATCGGATGAAGACCTCGCGCCCGTACGCGCAGGCGATGAAGCAGGTGATCGGCCATCTGGCGCAGGCCAGCACCGATTACACGCATCCGTTCCTGGTGCAGCGCGACACGGTCAAGCGCGTCGGCTACATCGTGATCTCCTCCGATCGCGGCCTGGCTGGCGGCCTCAACAACAACCTGTTCCGCAAGATGCTGGGCGAAGTGCGCCAGTGGCAGGACAAGGGCGCGGGCATCGACGTGGTCACCGTCGGCCAGAAGGCCTCGGTGTTCTTCCGCCGGCTCAAGGTCGAGATGGTCGGCAGCGTCAGCCACCTCGGCGACGTGCCGCAGCTGGAGCAGCTGATCGGCGTGATCAAGGTGATGCTGGATGCGTTCACCGAGGGCAAGGTCGACCGCGTCTACCTGGTCTACAACCGCTTCGTGAACACGATGACGCAGAAGGCCAGCTTCGATCAGCTGCTACCGCTGCCGGCGGCGGAGAACCAGGTCGCGCACCATGACTGGGACTACCTGTACGAACCCGATGCCGCGACCGTGCTCGAGCACGTGATGACGCGCTACATCGAGTCGCTGGTGTACCAGGCGGTGCTGGAGAACGTGGCCTCCGAGCATGCCGCGCGCATGGTCGCGATGAAGGCCGCCAGCGACAACGCCAACAAGCTGATCAGCACCTTGCAGCTGATCTACAACAAGGCGCGGCAGGCGGCGATCACCCAGGAAATTTCCGAGATCGTGGGCGGCGCGGCCGCTGTGTGAGGTTCGTCGGACTCGCCGTTGCGCACGGCGCTTCCGTTGTTGGAGCAACACGTTTCGCGCATCGGTCGCCACCTAAACTACCAAGGAAATGGAATGAACAAGGTTTTGCTCTCGCTCGCGCTGTGTGCAACCCTGGCTGCATGTAAGAAGGAAGAGGCCGCCCCCGCCGCTGACACCGCGACTCCGGCTCCGGCTCCGGCTGCCGAGACCGCCGCTCCGGCTACCCCGGCAACCGATGCCGCTGCTGCCGCCCCGGTCGCCGCCGGTCTTCCGAAAGAATGCGAAGACTATCTGGCCCGTGCGAAGGCGTGCTTCGCCAAGTCCGGCGGCAACGGCGCCGCTGCCGCGTTCCAGCAGGCGATCGACCAGTCCAAGGCACAGTGGGACTCGATGGCCGACAAGAGCGGTCTGCCGGCGGCGTGCAAGCAGGCCAGCGACCAGTTCACGCAAACCGCTACGATGCTCAAGTGCGAGTGATGCGGTAAATCGGATTCCCGGCCGGTAGCCTGGCCGGGAATCTCTCCCGGATGTTGCGGAAAGCCACCCGGTTTTCCAGAACACCCGAAAAACTTCGATAAGCGAGTAGTCACATGAACGCCATCAACACCCAGGGCAAGATCGTTCAGATCATCGGCGCGGTCGTCGACGTCGAATTCGCGCGCGCCGATGTGCCGAAGATCTACGACGCGCTGAAGGTCGAAAACACAGCGATTACGCTGGAAGTGCAGCAGCAGCTGGGCGATGGCATCGTGCGCACCATCGCGCTCGGTTCCACCGACGGCCTCAAGCGCAACCTGGTGGCGACCAACACCGGCCGCGCGATCTCGGTGCCGGTCGGCCCGGGCACGCTGGGCCGGATCATGGACGTGCTGGGCCGCCCGATCGACGAGGCCGGCGACGTGCAGGCTACCGACCATTGGGAAATCCACCGCGCCGCGCCGAGCTACGAAGACCAGTCCTCGGCCACCGAGCTGCTGGAAACCGGCATCAAGGTCATCGACCTGATGTGCCCGTTCGCCAAGGGCGGCAAGGTCGGCCTGTTCGGCGGCGCCGGCGTCGGCAAGACCGTCAACATGATGGAGCTGATCAACAACATCGCCAAGGCGCACGCGGGTCTGTCCGTGTTCGCCGGCGTGGGCGAGCGTACCCGCGAGGGCAACGACTTCTACCACGAGATGAAGGACTCCAACGTCCTGGACAAGGTCGCGATGGTGTACGGCCAGATGAACGAGCCGCCGGGCAACCGTCTGCGCGTGGCGCTGACCGGCCTGACCATGGCCGAGTACTTCCGCGACGAGAAGGACGAGAACGGCAAGGGCAAGGACGTGCTGCTGTTCGTCGATAACATCTACCGCTACACCCTGGCCGGTACCGAAGTGTCGGCGCTGCTGGGCCGCATGCCGTCGGCGGTGGGCTACCAGCCGACCCTGGCCGAGGAAATGGGCGTGCTGCAGGAGCGCATCACCTCGACCAAGACCGGCTCGATCACCTCGATCCAGGCCGTGTACGTGCCCGCGGACGATTACACCGACCCGTCGCCGGCGACCACCTTCGCCCACCTCGACTCGACCGTCGCGCTGTCGCGCAGCATCGCCTCGCTGGGTATCTACCCGGCGGTGGATCCGCTGGATTCGACCTCGCGCATGATGGATCCGAACGTGATCGGCCACGAGCACTACGACACCGCCCGCCGCGTGCAGATGACCCTGCAGAAGTACAAGGAACTGAAGGACATCATCGCGATCCTGGGCATGGACGAGCTGTCCGAAGAGGACAAGCAGTCGGTGTCGCGCGCGCGCAAGATCGAGCGCTTCTTCAGCCAGCCGTTCCACGTGGCCGAAGTGTTCACCGGCTCGCCGGGCAAGTACGTGTCGCTGAAGGACACCATCCGCGGCTTCAAGGGCATCGTCGAAGGCGAGTACGACCACCTGCCGGAGCAGGCGTTCTACATGGTCGGCAGCATCGAAGAAGCGGTCGAGAAGGCCAAGAAGATGGCCGAGAAGGCGTAACAGCCGGGATTCGGCATTCGGGATTAGGGATACGCAAAGGCGGGCATCGCGGTTGGTGGATTCGAATGGAGAGGGAAAGCGGTGCGACCGCCCTGACCAATCCCGAATCCCCCATCCCCAATCCCGTCTCGCGCCAGCGAGGTAACCATGAGCACCATCCGTTGCGACATCGTCAGCGCCGAGCACGAGATCTACCACGGTGAAGCGACCCTGGTGGTCGCCACCGGCGAGTTGGGCGAGCTGGGCATCGCGCCCAAGCACGCGCCGCTGATCACCCGGCTCAAGCCCGGCAAGGTGGTGGTCACCACCGCCAGCGGCGAGCAGCTGGATTTCGCCATTTCCGGCGGCATCCTCGAGGTGCAGCCGCAGGTGGTGACCATCCTGGCCGACACCGCGATCCGCGCGCAGGACATCGACGAGGCGTCGGTGCGCAAGGCCAAGGAAGACGCCGAGCGCATGCTGGCCAACCGTGGCGAAGGCATCGATGTGGCCGAGGCGCAGGCCAAGCTGGCGGAAGTCACCGCGCAGCTGCAGGCGCTGGAGCGCCTGCGCAAGAACCTCAAGCACTGAGCGACAGCGCACGCGCCGCCTGGCGGCCGCACGCGAACGCGACGAAGACGCCGGCTGCTGCCGGCGTTTTTCGTTTGTGCGGCGCACCGATTCATGTCGTGCATCGCCATCGCGCAGCCCGCAAGCGCTGTGCATCTGCCGCATGCGCCAAGCCTGCGCCGTCGTGTTCGTGGCCTGATCATCTTCATGATGCTGGAGCAACACCCCTGGCGCCGGTGCAATGGCGGTCGACGCCATACAGCCAGCCCTACATCGCCCGCACCGAGTCGGGCGCGATGGATTGATTCGTAGCTGGCGTCCTGGCCGATTGACCGGCCGAAAGGTAATGCCGCGGCGGCGTCGCATCGACGCGTGCAGCGCCGACTTTATCGCCGCTGACTCGACTGCACGCTCGCATCACAATCGCGGCGCCGTGCAACGAAACTGTCCCATCGTCTTGGGCAAGATGGCCGCCAGTCTGCGGATCCTCCCCCACGCAGACGCCTTCTGGAGAGCCACGATGACCGCTTCCGTTCCCGCCGTCCTCGCCCGCGCGCTGACCGCGCTACTGGCCGGCGCCGCCCTGATGGGCTGCGCGATGCCCGCGCGCAGCGCCACACCGCTCGAGCCGCTGCTCGACCGGATCGTCGAGCGCAACGCGATCGGCGACCAGGTCGCGCTGAGCAAGTGGGACAGCGGCAAGCCGGTGCTGGACGCCGCGCGCGAGGCCGCGGTGCTGGCCAGCGTGCGCGCGCAGGCGCAAGCGCACGGCGTGGACGCGGACGACGCGGCGCGCTTCTTCGGCATGCAGATCGAATCCAACAAGCTGGTGCAATACCAGTTGCTGGCGCGGTGGCGGCTGCGCGGCCGTGCGCCCGACCAGCCGCGCCCGGACCTGGCGGCGCTGCGCGCGCGCCTGGACCAGCTGCAGGGCGAGATGCTGGACGCCCTGCAGGCCAGTGCCGCGGCGCGGCAGGCGCCGGATTGCCCGGCCGCGACCGCGCGCGCGGCCGAGGCCCATGCGTTGCGCTGGCAGCTGGACCAGGTCCACCGCACCGCGCTGGTGCGCAGCCTGGGCGATTTCTGCCGCTGAGCGGGGCGAGCCGCATCCGATTGCATGCAACTGCGGTCTGCGCCGCTGAGCGCCCGCAGGTTGCGCCGTTCGCAGCCGGGTTCCTCCTGTAGGAGCGGCTTCAGCCGCGACGGGCTTTACCGGTAGGGCCTGTCGCGGCTGAAGCCGCTCCTACAGGGATCCCGGCAGGCCGAGGCCAGCGCCCAGCGGAGCTAGCGGTACACCAGATGCCGCCCGATGAAGAACGACAGCACCGCCAGCAGGCCTTCGACCACCGGTTTGGCCAGCCAGGCCAGGCGCAGGCCCAGCGCATCCACGCACAGCGACACCAGCCAGGTGCTGAGCAGGGTCAGCGCGATCCACATCGCCAGGAAACGGCCGAAGCGCTGCCAGCCCAGGCGCGCGCCGTCGCCGCTGGCGAAGGTGATGCGGCCGTTGAGCCAGAAGCCGATCACGGCGCCGCACACGCGACCGAGCACGTTGGCCGGGACCGTCGGCATGCCGGCGGCGGTCGCCGCGACGAACACGCTCCAGTCGATCAGCAGTTGCAGCAATCCGATCAGCACGAATTGACTGCTCTGGCGCAGCAGACTCATGGAAGCCCTGGGTTGGAATCAAGCGCGCATGCTAGCGTCTGCCGCGCGGATGTAAATGCCGCGGCGTCGCGATCGCGCGCGGTTGCGGCACGCATCCGCGGCTGCCTCTAAAATCCTCCTTTACCCGGAACGGAACCTCCCCATGAGCCTGCCCCTGCACGTCGTGATCCTTGCCGCCGGTGCGGGCAAGCGGATGAAGTCCGCCAAGGCCAAGGTGCTGCAACCGATCGCCGGCCGGCCGATGCTGGCCCACGTGATCGAGACCGCCCGCCACCTGCAGCCGGCGGCGATCCACATCGTCTACGGCCACGGCGGCGATGCGGTGCGCGCCGCCTTCGCCGACCAGCCGGACCTGCTGTGGGCCGAGCAGGCGCAGCAGCTGGGCACCGGGCATGCGGTGCAGCAGGCGATGGCCGCGGTGCCCGATGCGGCCACCGTGCTGGTGCTGTACGGCGACGTGCCGCTGATCCGCGCCGATACCCTGTTGCGCCTGCTGCACTCGCCGGGGCGGCTGGCGGTGCTGGTGGCCGAGCCCGAGGATCCCAGCGGCTACGGGCGCATCGTGCGCGACGCGGCAGGCAAGGTCGCCGCGATCGTCGAGCACAAGGATGCCGACGACGAGCAGCGCCACATCCGCGCCATCAACACCGGCATCGTCACCGCCGAATCCACCGCGCTCAAGCGCTGGCTGGCACAGCTGCGCAGCGACAACGCGCAGGGCGAGTACTACCTCACCGACGTGTTCGCCGCCGCCGCCGCCGAATTCACCCCGGCGGAGATGGTGCTGGTGGCCGACCCGACCGAGGCCGAAGGCGCCAACGACCCGTGGCAGCTGGCGCAGCTGGAACGCGCCTGGCAGCTGCGCGCCGCGCGCGCGCTGTGCGCGCAGGGCGCGCACGTGCTCGACCCCAACCGCCTGGACCAGCGCGGCCGCGTGCGCGTGGGCCGCGACGTGTGCATCGACGTGAACGTGGTGCTGGAGGGCGAGGTGGAACTGGGCGACGGGGTCAGCATCGGCCCGTTCGTGCGGCTGAAGGACGTGGTGCTGGGGCCGGGCACCGAAGTGCGCGCGCACTGCGACCTGGAGGGCGTGATCACCGAGGGCGCGGTGCAGATCGGCCCGTTCGCGCGGCTGCGGCCCGGCACCGTGCTGGCCGACGGCGTGCACATCGGCAACTTCGTCGAGACCAAGAAGGTGGTGCTCGGCGTCGGCAGCAAGGCCAACCATCTGAGCTATCTCGGCGATGCGACGATCGGCAGCGGGGTCAACGTCGGCGCCGGCGTGATCACCTGCAACTACGACGGCGTGAACAAGTGGCAGACCACCATCGGCGACGACGTCTTCGTCGGCTCCAACAGCGCGCTGGTCGCGCCGCTGGCGATCGGCAGCGGCGCGACCATCGGCGCCGGTTCGGTGATCACCCGCGATGCGCCGCCCGGCCAACTCACCGTGGCGCGGGTACGCCAGAGCACGCACGAAGACTGGAAGCGGCCGAAGAAGAAATAGCCGGCCGCGCAGCGTGACCGGCTTCGCAATCGCAGCGGCGGCGCCGCGCTAAGGTGGCGCAGCCGGCAACACACGGTGCCGGCGTCGCGACGACCCTGGGAGGTGTTCGATGCAGGCACGATGCGCGCGGTGGTGGATGCTGGCGCTGTTGCTGATCACGGCGGGTGCCGTGCAGGCGCAGACCTTTCGTTTGTACCTGGCGCCGGACGGCGACGACACCGCGGACGGGACCAGCGCGGCGACCGCGCTGCAGACCCTGGTTACGGCGCAGCAGCGGCTGCAGGCGAAGTCGCCGCAGACGGAAGTGGAGATCGTGGTCGCGCCCGGCACCTATGTCGGCCAGTCGGTCCGCTGGACGTTCCGCAACGGCGCGCCGTTGCGCATCGTCGCCGCGGCCGATGCGGCGACGATGCCGCGCTTCGACGGCGCTGGCGGCGGCACCTGGTTCACCCTGCGCGGCGGCGGCAACCAGCGCACCCAGCTGCAGTTCGTCGGCCTGGAGGTCAGCGACTACTGGATGGCGATGGACCTGGGCAGCAGCAACGCGGCGGCCGACGGCAACAGCGGCAACGAGATCCGTGGCATGCGCTTCACCCGCATCGGCGGCATCCACGGCCAGGGCAGTCCGGCGTACTCGTATGCGGCGATCCGGCTGCAGAACTCCCGCGACAACCTGATCGTCGGCAACCAGTTCAACGCGATCGAGAACAGCAAGGAAACCTCCGGCTACATCCATGCGCTGTACCTGGCGCGGCATTCGACAGGCAATGTGGTGAAGGACAACACCTTCACCGACGTCAACGGCGACGTGGTGCGCACCCGCGATGCGTCCGACGCCGCCGAGGTGCGCGGCAACCGCTTCGTGCGCGCCGGCAAGTACGCCGCGTTCTCCGACTGGTTCGACCTGGACCAGGGCGAATGCCCGTCGCAGGGCGGACGCTTCATCGACAATACGGTCGGCGCCGGTTACTACGGCGCGATTCCCGCCACCGCCACCACCGGCGCCGACGACGCCTGCGGCGCGCTCAGCACGCCGCGCATCGCCGAGAGCGGCACGATTCGCGAGTGAGATGAGCAGCGCGGGCCTTCGTGTATGTGCTGGACGCTTGCGGACAGACTGTGGGAGCGACTTCAGTCGCGACGGGCTCTACCGGAAAGCCTGTCGCGACTGAAGTCGCCCCCACAGGGACACCATCGAGTGACGTCGCCTGCATCGAATGCGCTTGCTCGATGCCAGCGGCAGCTGCACCACCGGCGCCGACGACGCCTGCGGCGCGCTCAGCACGCCGCGTATCGCCGAGAGCGGCACCGTGCACGAGTGAGCGCGCCGCAGAGAGTGCGCACCACCCTGTAGGAGCGGCTTCAGCCGCGACAGGCACTCCGGTTAGTGCCTGTCGCGGCTGAAGCCGCTCCTACAGACGAGCGCGAGACGTTAGCTACCAGACGCCAGCGGCAACTGCACCGCTACGCACAGTCCGCCTTCGTCGCGGTTCTGCAGCGACAGGCGGCCGCCGTGCGCTTCGATGATCTCGCGGGTCAGCGCCAGGCCCAGGCCGGTGCCGTTGCGCTTGGTCGAATAGAACGGCATCAGCGCGTTCTGCAGCACCGCCTCGTTCATGCCGCTGCCGCGGTCCAGCACCTCGATGCGCAGCCACTCGGGCCGGGTGGAGACGCGGATACGCACGCTGTCGGCCGGCGCCAGGCCTTCGGGGCTGGATTCGTGCGCGTTCTTGACCAGGTTGAGCAAGGCCTGCTGCAGCTGCGCCGGATCGACCCGGCTGTGCAGGTCGGGCGCCTCCAGCTCCAGCGCGAACGGAATCTGCTGCTGCAATCCGCCGAGGAACTGCGCCCAGTGCACGGTCTGCAACTGCGGTTGCGGCAGCTTGGCGAAGCGCGCGTAGCCGCGGATGAAGCCTTCCAGGTGCCGCGCGCGTTCCTCGATGGTGCCGAAGACTTCCTCCAGCCGCTCCACCTTCTGCCGCCGCACCAGTTCGGCGCCCGAATGCGCCAGCGAGGCGATCGGTGCCAGCGAATTGTTCAATTCGTGGCTGATGACCCGGATCACCTTCTTCCAGGTATGCACTTCCTGGCGGCGCAGTTCGGCGGTGAGCAGGCGGATCAGCAGCAGTTCGTGCGGGCGGCCGTTGAGGCGGAAGCGGCGCCGCGACAGATGGTAGACCTGCTCCTCTTCCGGATCCTCGTCGTCATCGATGGTGAACAGGCTGTCGCCGCCGCGCGCCACGGCCTCGCGCAGCGCCGGCGGCATGCCCAGCAGCAGGTCGTCCAGGCGCTGGCCTTCCAGTTTCCAGCCGCCGTGCAGCAGCTTGCGCGCGGCCAGGTTGGAGAACACCACGCGGCGCAGGCCGTCGCCGCCGTTGGAGGTCAGCAGCATCGCCACCGGCGTGTTCTGCACCATGGTGTCGAGCATCAGTTCGCGTTGCGCCAGGCCCTGGCGTTGTTCGCGCAGGATCTCGCCCAGCTGCCGGTGCGCGGCGACCATCTCGCCCAATTCGTCGTCGCCGCGCCAGTGCACGCCGAAGTTGTATTCGCCGTCGCGGTAGCTGCTGACGGTGCCGGCCAGGGCGCGGAACAGCGAGCGCATCGGCGCGGTGGCGCGGCGCAGCGTCCACCACATCAGCGCCAGCAGCAGCAGCGCCGAGAACGTCACCACTTCCCAGCCACGGTCCATCCAGTACGCCAGCAGCCACGGCGTCGCCGCGGCCAGCGCCAGCACCGGCAGCAGGCGCAGGAACAGGGCGGCGGTGAAGGAGCGGCGCAGTTTCATTCGCGCGGGATTCCGTAGCGGTCCATGCGCCGGTACAGCGCCTGCCGGCTCATGCCCAGTTCGTTCGCGGCTTGGGCGATGACGCCGTTGGCGCGGCCCAGCACCGCGACGATGCGTTCGCGGTCCGGTTCGGCGCCGGCGGCGGGGCGCTGCGGGGCCGGCTTGGGCAGGTTGAGATCGGCGGCGTCGATCTGGCGGCCGCCGGCCAGCAGCTCGGCACGCTGGATCACGTTGCGCAGCTCGCGCACGTTGCCCGGCCAGGCATGCCGCTGCAGCGCCTGCGCCGCGCCGGCCGACAGCGGCTTGGCGCCGGACAGGAAGTGCTCGGCCAGTGGCAGGATGTCGCCGGGGCGGTCGGCCAGCGCCGGCAGCGACAGCTCCACCGCGTTGAGCCGGTAGTACAGATCCTCGCGGAACGCACCGTCGCGGATCATCGTGGTGAGGTCGGCGTTGGTGGCGCTGATCACCCGCACCTTGACCTGGCGTTCGCGGTTGGAGCCCAGCCGTTCGAAGCGCCCGGTCTCCAGCACGCGCAGCAGTTTCATCTGCCCGGCCAGCGACAGGTTGCCGATCTCGTCCAGGAACAGGGTGCCGCCATCGGCGGCTTCGAACTTGCCTTCGCGGACCTTGTTGGCGCCGGTGTAGGCGCCGGCTTCGGCGCCGAACAGTTCGGCCTCGATCAGCTCGGCCGGAATCGCGCCGCAGTTCAGCGCCACGAACGGGCCCTGCCGCATCGGCGAATTGGCCTGGATGATCTCTGCGATCTTCTCCTTGCCGCTGCCGTTGGGGCCGGTGATCAGCACCGGCAGTTCCGAGCGCGCGACCTGGCAGGCCAGGGCGATGGCGCGCTCGCTGGCCGGGTCGGCGAACACCGCGCCGCGCAGTTCGTAGCGCTGCGCCAGCTGCTGGCGATGGCGGCGTTCGCCGTCGCGGCGCCGTTCCAGTTCGCGCCGCGCCTCGGACAGCTCCAGCAGGTTGTTGACCGTGGTCAGCAGCTTGCGGTCGTCCCAGGGCTTGGCCAGGTAGTCGGCGGCGCCGGCCTTGACCAGTTCCACCGCGCTGCTGAGCTGGGTCCAGGCGGTGAGCAGGATCACCGGCAGGTCCGGGTGGCGCGCGCGGATCGCATCGAACAGTGCCACGCCTTCCTCGCCCGAGGTGGTGTCCGCAGTGAAGTTCATGTCCTGCAGCACCAGGTCGATGTCGCCTTCGGACAGGCGCTGCAGTCCGGCATCCGGGCTGTCCGCGTGCACCGTGTCGATGTCGTGCAGGGAGAACAGCACCTCGAGCGCGGTGGCGACGGCGGGGTTGTCGTCGATGATCAGGATGCAGGGCATCGGGAGCCTTGTCGGATGGCCGGGGCGGAACCGGCGGATGCGGGACGAGGCGGCATCATCGCAGCCCCGGCGTGGCTTGTCGTGTACGCCATGGGCGGCAGGCAGCCGGCACGTGTGGTCGCGCGTAGTGCGGTGTCGTCACAGCGATCATGCGCATCACCGGTACGCGGCAGGCGACAGCCGCGCGGCGCGTTCGGCCGGGCCACGCATCGCCAGCCAGCCGCCACCGAGCAACAGCAGCGCGATGGCCAGCGGATACAGGGGCGGCGGCGACAGCGCAGGATACTCGAGCAGGATCCGCCGCAGCAGCGCGGCGACCACCATGCCCATGGCGATGCCCAGGCCGCACAGCAACAGGTTCTCGCAGCGCAGATGGCTACGGATCTGTGCCGCGCGCGCGCCGAGCGCGCGCCGCAGCGCGATCTGCCGGTAGCGCTGGCGCACCATCGCTTCGCTGATGGCGTAGACCGTCGCGAGCGTGCCGAACAGCCACAGCGCCGCACCCGCGGCCAACAGCATCAGCCGATGGCGATGCAGGCGCAGTCGCTGCAGGCGCAGCTCGCCGGCGCTGCTCAGTTCGTGCAGCCGCCCCGGCGCGATCCGCTCCGCGTCCGCCGCCAGTCGCGCGCGGACCCGTGCCGGATCGCCGGCCGCGACCCGCAACACGTACAGCGCGTTGCTGCGATCGTGCAGGCGCAACGGCAGGATGGCGCTGTCCTCGCCGCCCTCGCCAGGCGCGCGCAGCTGCTCGACGATGCCGATCACCCGCGCAGGCGGTTTGCCGCCCAGATGCACCATCTGTCCGAGCGCATCGCCATTCGGGAACAGCCGCGCCGCCAGCGGCCGGGTCAGGATCACCCGCTGCGCGAGGTTCAGCGCAGAGGGCGATGCGAGATCGTGATACTCGTCGCTGGTGAAGTCGCGGCCGCGCTGCAGGCGCAGGCCCAGCGCCGCCAGCAGTCCGGGATCGCCGAGGTAGGTGCTGGCCTGGAACTGCCCGCCGGCACCGTCGGCGCGTGGTCCCATCAGGGTGTCCCAGCGCTCGGGCCCGAACGGCAATTGGTTGATTGCCGCGACGTACAACACGCCGGGTACGGCGCGCAAGGCCGCCGCCTCGCGCTGCGCCGCCGCGGCGGATACCCGGCCGCCGAGTCGCAGCGTCAGCAGATGCGCGTCGTCGTCAATGCCGCTGGTCGCCTGCATGCGCGCATGCGCCTGGTTGGCCAGCGTGCCCAGGGCGAGCAGCACCGGGTAGCTGATCGCCATCTGCAGCACGATCAGCGTCGCCAGCAGCGTGTGCCGGCGCAGCGAGACCAGGAAGCGATCCATGGCCAGCGTCGTCCGTCATGCACTGCGCGTGGCGACCGCCGGCGGCACGCGGGTGGCGCGCCGCGCCGGGCCGAGCACCGCGAGCTGGCCGAGCAGCCACAGCGCCAGCGCGCCGACCGGCAGATACCACAGCGGCAGCCGTTCCAGTTCGTAGGCGCTCATCAGGTACAGGTTGGCGGCATAGGCGAGCAACATGCCCAGCACGATGCCGACGCTGGCGAGCAGGAAATTCTCCAACTGGAAGTAGCGCAGCACCTGGCCGCGCGTGGCGCCGAGCGCGCGGCGCACGCCGATCTGCTTGGTGCGCTGCTGCACCCAGAAACTGGCCAGGCCGACGATGCCCAGCGCGGTGATCAGCAGCAACATCACGCACACGCCGGCCAGCAGCCAGGCCATCGCGCGGTCGTTGCGGTAGTAGGTCGCGCGTGCCTGTTCCAGCGACACGCTGCTCTTGTCGCGGATCATGCGCCGCGGGCCGTGCGCCAGCAGCAGCTTGCGCGCCTGCTGTTGCACCGCCTCGCGCTGCGCCGGATCGTCCACGCGCAGCACGTAGGTGCCGCGGGTGTAGGGCATGTTCACCGGGAACAGCATGGTGCTTTCGTAATCGGTGGCCGAGCCGTAGTCGCGCGGCTGCACCAGGCGCTCGACCACGCCCACCACCCGCTGCTGGCCGTACACGTAGATCGATTTGCCGATCGCCGACTGCCCGGGGAACAGGCGCTGGGCCAGGGCTTGGCTCAGGATCACCGAGGGAACGACGGCATCGTCGTTGGGGTCCATCAAGCGCGCGTGGTCGAGGAATTCGTCGGCGTTGAAGCCGCGGCCGGCGACCAGCTTCAGCCCCAGCGTGTCCAGCAGCTGCGCGTCGCCGAAGTAGTTGGTGGCGCTCAGGGTGGCGCGTTGCTGGTCCGGGCCGAGCGAGATGCCGCTGGCGCCGATCGAGCTGCCGAACAACGGCTGGTTGATGACGCTGGCGTTGCGCACGCCGGGAATGCGCCGCAGCGCATCCAGGTCCTCGCGGGTGAGCGCGGCGGCATCGCCGCTGCCGAGCACGCTGCCGACCTTGACGTAGACCAGATGCGCTTCCGCCACGCCGGTCGGGCGCTGCATGTTGTGCAGGCGCGTGCCGATCAGGAACAGCGCATTGCATACCACGGCGCAGCTGAAGGCGATCTCCAGCACGATGAGCAGTGCGGCGATCTTGTGCTTGCGCAGGCTGGAGAGGATGGGGCGGATAGGCACGGGGGCGTTCCTGGCAGGAAGGGGGACGCGTAGCGCGTCACTGCGACTTGAGTTGCATGGCGGTCTGCACGCGCATGGCCTGCCATGCAGGCAATGCGCCGGCCAGCAGGCTGCTTCCCAACGTCAACGCCAGTGCGACGAACAGCATGCTGCCGTCCATGTGCGCCAGTGCGGCATAGTCGGCCGGTTGCCGGCGCACCAGCCACAGGCCGAGCCAGGCCAGCAGCAGGCCGGCCATGCCGCCCGCCGCGCCGATCATGCCGGCTTCCACCAGATGCTGGGCGAAGATCGCGCGGCGCGATGCGCCCAGGGCCCGGCGCACGCCGATCTCGCCGCCGTGGCGCAGGAACTTGGCCAGCATCAGGCCGACGGTGTTGAGCAGGCAGATGCCCAGGAACACCAGCGCCAGCCACAGTTGCAGGCGCACGTCGGCCGGTACCGCATGGTTGCGGTCCAGCCATGCCATCACGTCGCTCAGGCGCACGTCGGCGGGGTGGGTGAAGCGGCCGCCATCGTGTTGCTGGCGCGCGTAGCCGTCCAGGTAATCGCGGTAGGCGGCGCGCTTGCCGGCGTCGGCGAGTTCCACCCAGTACTGGATCCAGGCGCAGGGCGCGTTCTCGCTGTCGCGGCCATCGCCGCTGTTGCCCCAGCACTCCATGGTGCCGCTCATGCCCATCTTCAGGTCGCGCGAGGTCGAGAACGGGATGAAGATGTCCTCGCTGTCGCCGTATTCGGTGTTGGTCAGGTCGTAGAAGCGCGGGTTCATGCTCCAGTCGTCGGTCACGCCGACGATGCGCAGGACGTTGTCGCCGAGCTGCAGGTCGCGCCCGACGCTGTCCACCTCGCCGAATAGCCGCGCGTTGAGCTTGCGCGAGAGCACCGCCACCCGCGCGCGGCGCGTGTCGTCTTCGGCGTTCCAGGGATGGCCGTAGCGCATCGGCACGGCGAACATCGGGAAGAAGTCGGCCGAGGTGAAGCGCGCCTCGACATCGAGCGGCGTCTGCTCGGCCTTGACCGGGACCACGGTGACGCCGCCGGCGGACATCATCGCCTGGCGATCGCCGCGCTTGTCGCGCAACAGCGCCTCGGCGTCGCGGCGGGTCAGCTGCAGCGGCTCCTCGCCAGCCGGTTCGTACTTGTCGTCCGGATAGACGTTCATCTCCACGTAGAACAGCTGCGCGCTCTTGCCCGGGATCGGATCGGCGGCCAGCACGTGGAACACGGTCAGCGTGGTCATCGAGGCGCCGATGCCGACCGCGATGGCGAGCACCATCAACGCGGTCAGCAACCGGTTGCGACGAAAGCTGTGCAGCGCCAGTTTGCAGTAGTAGCCGAACATCGGGAGTCCTAAAAAAAAGGGCCGGCATGACGCCGGCCAAGGGGACACGTCAAGCGCTGCGCGTGGCGACAGCCGGAGGCACCGCCGCGGCGCGGCGCGCCGGCGCGAACACCGCGATCTGGCCGAGCAGCCACAGGGTCAGCGCGCCGAACGGCAGGTAGTACAGCGGCAGCCGCGGCAGTTCGTACTTGCCCATCAGCCACTGGTTGATCGCATATGCCAGCAGCATGCCGAGCACGATGCCAGTGCTGGCCAGCAGGAAGTTTTCGGTCTGGAAGTAGCGCAGGATCTGCCCGCGGGTGGCGCCGAGCGCGCGACGAATGCCGATCTGCTTGGTGCGCTGCTGCACCCAGAAACTGGCCAGGCCGACGATGCCCAGCGCGGTCACGATCAGCAACGCGATGCACACCGCGCCGAGCAGCCACACCATCGCGCGGTCGCCCTGGAAGTACTTGTCGCGGATCTCGGCATAGGTCTCCTGCTTGAGCACCAGCCGGCTGCTGTCCACCTTCATCAGCGCCGCGACCGCTGCGGCCAGCACTTCCTGGCGCCGCGCCGGATCGGCGACCCGCAGCACGTACAGGCCGTCGGTGTAGCTCAGGCGCAGCGGCAGCAGCATCGCGTAGTCGATGTCGCCCAGGCCGCTGGCGGCCGCGTTCGGACGCGCCAGCGTCTCGACGATGCCGACCACGCGCAGCGGCGTGGGCCCGGTGTAGATCGTCTTGCCCAGCGCGTTCTGCCCGGGGAACATCTTTTCCGCGGTGGCGCGGTTGAGGATGATCGCGGTGCCCTTGTCGCGCACGGTGCGGTTGCTCTGCGCGGCTTCCAGGTCGACGTACTCGTCGGGGGCGAAGTCGCGCCCGGCGGCCAGGCGCAGGCCCAGGGTCTTCAGGCTGCTTTCCTCGGCCATGTACTGCGCCGCATTGAGCGTGGGCCGCTCCTGGTCCGGGGTCAGCGACAGGCTGGTGTTCCAGGAATAGCGCACGAACGGCACCTGGTTGAGTACGGTCGCGCTGCGCACGCCCGGCACCGCGCGCAGCGCGGCCAGGTCCTCGCGGGTGCGCGCGGCGGCATTGACCTGCTGGCCGATGCCGCCCAGCGCGACCGTCACCAGTTCCGACTCGGCGATGCCGCTGGGCCGCTGCAGGGTCTCGATGCGGTTGCCGATCAGGAACAGCGCATTGCACACGATCGCGCAGGCCAGTGCGATCTCGAACACGATCAGCGCGGCGGCGGTCTTGTGCCGGCGCAAGGTGGAAAGGATGGGGCGGATGTCCATGGCGATAACCTTGTGAGGGACCTTCGTTGGCGGTCGGCCCGCCGCCGAGCGGCGGGCGTGAGGGTCAGGACGATTTGAGCTGCAGCGCCGGCGCGACCTGGATCGCGCGCCACGACGGCAGCAGGCCCGCCAGCAGGCTGGCGACCAGGGCCATGGCGAAGGTCAACGCCAGCATCTTCGGATCCAGGTGGGCGAGCTTGGCGTAGTCGGCCGGCTGCTGGCGCACCGCCCACAGGCCGAGCAGGGCAAGCCCCAGGCCGGCGATGCCGCCGGCCAGGCCGATGGTGCCGGCCTCCACCAGGCATTGGGCGAAGATCGCGCGGCGCGAGGCGCCGAGCGCGCGGCGGATGCCGATCTCGCCGCTGCGGCGCAGGAACTTGGCCAGCAGCAGGCCGACGGTGTTGAGCAGGCACACCAGCAGGAAGCCCATCGCCAGCCACAGCTGCAGGCGCACGTCGCTGGGCACCACCTTCACCACGTCCAGCCACTCCATCACGCTGCGCAGGCGCACGTTGTTCGGGCGCTGGAAGCGGCCGGCGGCGCGCTGCTGGCTGGAGTAGTTTTCCAGGTAGGCCTTGTAGTCGGCGGCCTGCGCCGGGTTCTCCAGTTCCACCCAGTACTGCACCCAGGTGCACGGCGCGTTAAGCGAAGTGTTGTCGCCCTCGCTGTCGCCGAAGCAGTTCATGCTGCCGTTGCGGTCCATCTTCAGGTCCATCGCGACCGAGAACGGCAGGTAGGCCTGCTCGTCGGAGCCGTAGGTATTGTTGATGTCGTAGAAGCGCGGATTGGCCTCCCAGGTGTCGAGCACGCCGACGATGCGGAACGTGTTCTGGTCCATGCGCAGCTCGCGGCCGACGCTGTCGGCGCCGTCGTACAGCTTTTCGTTGAGCTTCTTGGTAATGACCACCACGCGCTCGTGGCGCTCGTCTTCCACCCCGGTCCAGCCGCGGCCGTACAGGAACGGCGTGTCGAACATCGGGAAGAAGTCCGCCGAGGTGAAGCGCACTTCCGACTTGAACGGTTTCAGCCCGCTCTTGTGCGGTTCCACCGCCACCGATCCGCCGGTCATCAGCGCCTGCCGTTTGGCCCGTTTCTCGCGCAACAGCGCTTCGGAGTCGTAGCGCGTGTTCTGGAAATCAGGTTCCTCGCCGGGTTGGAAGCCGGCCTTCGGCAGCGCGTCTACCTGTACGTAGAAAAGCCGGTCGCTCTTGTGCGGGATCGGGTCGCCCGAGAGCACGTAGAACACGGTCAGCGTGGTCATGCTGGCGCCGATGCCCAGCGCGATGGCCAGCACCATCAGGGCGGTGAGGATCTTGTTGCGGCGGAAGCTGCGCAAGGCGAGGCGGAAGTAGTAGCCGAACATGGGTGGCTCCGGGCGGGCGCTGCGGGTGGCGACGATGGGTGGGATGGCGATGGCGCGCAGCGCCGGGCCGGGTAGGTTCGCTCAGCGCGCGACGTTGGGGATGGTGCCGATCGCCGCATGCGCCAGCACCGGTTCGCGCTGCAGGTCGGTGGCCTGGCCATCGACGATGTGCACGTTGCGCTGCGCGCGCGCGGCCAGTTCCGGGTCGTGGGTGACCATGACGATGGTCGAGCCCTGCGCGTTGATCTCTTCCAGCAGTTCCATCACCCCGCGCGCCATCTGCGAGTCCAGGTTGCCGGTCGGTTCGTCGGCCAGCAGCAGGCGCGGGCTGCCGGCCAGCGCACGCGCGATCGCCGCACGCTGCTGCTGGCCGCCGGACAGTTCGGACGGGTAGTGCTTCATCCGCGAGCCGAGCCCGACCCGGCCCAGCGCGTCCTCGATGCGCTGCTTGCGTTCGGCCGCGGCCATGCCGCGGTAGCGCAGCGGCACATCGACGTTGTCGAACAGGTTGAGGTCGGGGATCAGGTTGAAGCCCTGGAAGATGAAACCGATCTTCTGGTTGCGCATGCGCGAGCGCGCGTCGTCGTTGAGGTTGCTGACGTCCTGCCCATCGAGCACGTACTGGCCGCTGGTGAAGGTCTCCAGCAGCCCGGCGATGTTGAGGAAGGTGGTCTTGCCGGAGCCGGACGGCCCGGTGACGGCGACGAATTCGCCTTCGCGCACATGCAGGTCCAGCGAGCGCAACGCGTGCGTTTCGACCTGTTCGGTGCGGAAGACCTTGGAGACGGAGCGCATTTCGAGCATGAGGTGGTTCCTTCGCTAGGAGTGATGTTGTGGTGCCGGGACTGGGGACTGGGGACTGGGGACTCGGGACTCGGGACTCGAAAAGCTCACGCTTCGTTACCCGTCTCCCCGCCGAAATTCAGTTGTTCTGCATCTTGCGTTTGCTTTTCCGAGTCCCCGGTCCCGAGTCCCGAGTCCCGGCTTCAATGCACCGTCACCTGCGGCGCCTCGCCGAACAGGTCGCTGCCGGAGACGACGACGCGGTCGCCGGGCTGCAGGCCCGAACGCACCTCGACCTCGCCCAGGCTGGTGACGCCGAGCTCCACCGGGCGGCGGATCGCCGAGCTGCCGTCCATCACGTAGGCGTAGCGGCCGCCGGATTGTTCGACGAACGGGCCGCGCTCGAGCTTGAGCACGTTCTTGCGGGTATCCAGCAGCACCCGCGCGCTCATGCGCTGGCTCTGGCGCAGGCCGGGCGGCTGCTTGTCGGTGAAACGGATGCGCGCGTTGACCTCGCCGTTGACCACTTCCGGCGACACCGCCGAGATCGCGCCGGCGAACGGCTCGCCGGCGCCGCTGGTCAGCTGCGCCGGCATGCCGATCGCCAGGTCGCGGGCGAAGCTTTCCGGCACCTTGATCTCCAGTTCGAACTTGGACAGATCGACCACGCTCAGCACCGGCGCGTTGGCGGCGACGTTGGTGTGCTGGGACACCTGCACCTGGCCGACCTGGCCGTCGAACGGCGAGCGCAGCGTCAGCAGCTCCACCTGCCGCTTCACCTCGGTCACCACCGCGCGCTGGCGCTCGGCCAGCAGGCGCTTGTTGCGCGCGTCCAGGCCGGCGCCTTGGGTCTGCAGGCCGGAATCCTTCTGCGCATGGCTCATCGCGATGTCGGCCTTCTTCAGCGAATCCTGCGCCTTGGCCAGTTCCACCGCCGGCACCGCACCGCCGTCGTAGCCGCGCTGGTAGCGTTCCAGGTCGCGGCTGGCGGCCTGCCGCTCGATCTGCGCCTGGTCGACCAGCTTGCTGGCGTTGGCGCGCGCCAGCACCGCATCCAGGTCGGCGCGGCCGGCCTCGGCCTCCAGGCCGGCCAGCGTCGCCTCTTCCTGGGCGAGCTTGCTGCGCAGTTCGGGGCTGTCGATCTCGGCCAGCTCCTGGCCCTGCTTGACCACGTCGCCGGCGACCACCTTCAGGCTCACCGTGCCGCCGGAGATCGCGTACAGGGTCGGGCTGTTGGCGGCGATCAGGCGCCCGTCGGCGGAGATGTCGCGGACTAGGTCGCCGCGGCTGACCGTGGCGATGCGTACGCGTTGCGCATCGAACGAGCGGCTGCCGGCGATCCAGCCGCGCGCGGCGAAGGCGATGCCGAGCAGCACCGCCAGGCCGACCAGCGCGGGCCAGAACCAGCGGCGCCAGGCGGCGGCGGAGCGGGGGCGGGCGAGAACCTGGTCCTGGGCGGAAGTGTCGCGGATCATCGGGTCGGGTCGGCGCAGTGGAGATGAACCAATCCAAAGCATGCTGCGTGCCAATCGCAAGCATTTGAAAAATAATATTTTTTTGTGGGGCGGAAGGCTGTCCGGGTGTCCGCGGACGCGTTCGCGGACACCGTGTCCGGTGCGATCGAGCAGGCCGTGGCGCG
This sequence comes from Xanthomonas sp. 1678, assembly GCF_031455575.1. NCBI lineage: Bacteria > Pseudomonadati > Pseudomonadota > Gammaproteobacteria > Lysobacterales > Lysobacteraceae > Xanthomonas > Xanthomonas sp. 1678. The sequence continues at coordinate 56,968 of NZ_JAVDSZ010000004.1, forward strand.
ATTAGAAGGCCAAGGCTGCTCAATAGGAACGCGCTTGGACAGGGCGTGGCCTGTTCCGGTCGCGCCGTGAGGTCCTGTGGGACATTCAGCGGACATCGCTAGAATGGCGATCTTTCGGCGAAGGGTGCGGCTATGTGCGGGATCGTGGGTGCGATTGCGGAGCGGGACGTGGTGCCGGTGCTGATCGAAGGCCTGAAGCGTCTGGAGTACCGCGGCTACGACTCCTCCGGCATTGCCGTGGTCGCCGGCGATCACGTGCGCCGGGTACGCCGCACCGGGCGCGTGGCGGAGATGGAAAGCGCCGCGCTGGCCGAGGACGTCCACGCCACGCTGGGCATCGGCCATACCCGCTGGGCCACCCACGGCGGCGTCACCGAGGCCAACGCGCATCCGCACGTCAGCCACGGCGACCTGGCGCTGGTGCACAACGGCATCATCGAGAACCACGAGCAGCAGCGTGAGCGCCTGCGCGCGCTGGGCTACGTGTTCGAGTCGCAGACCGATACCGAGGTCATCGCGCACCTGATCCACCACCACGCGTCGCAGGGGCTTTCGCTGCTGGCGGCGCTGCAGGCCGCGGTGAAGGAACTGACCGGCGCCTACGCGCTGGCCGCGGTCAGCAAGTCGCGGCCGGACGTGCTGGTCTGCGCGCGCATGGGCTGCCCGCTGCTGATCGGCCTGGGCGAAGGCGAGAACTTCATCGCCTCCGACGTGTCGGCGGTGATCCAGGCCACGCGCCGGGTAATCTTCCTGGAAGAGGGCGACACCGCCGAACTGCGCCGTGCCGACGTGCAGGTGTACGACGCCGAGAACCGGCCGGTGCAGCGCGAAGTGCACATGTCCGAAGTGTCGCTGGCCTCGCTGGAGCTGGGCCCGTACCGCCACTTCATGCAGAAGGAAATCCACGAACAGCCGCGCGCGCTGGCCGACACGCTGGAAGCGCTGTTCGATGCCGGCGGTTTCGAGACGACGCTGTTCGACCGCAACGCCGACGCGCTGCTGGCCGACATCGACGGCGTGCAGATCCTCGCCTGCGGCACCAGCTACTACGCCGGGCTGACCGCGCGTTACTGGATCGAGTCGATCGCCGGGCTGCCGTGCAGCGTGGAGATCGCCAGCGAGTACCGCTACCGCGCCGCCCACGCCAATCCGCGGCAGCTTATCGTCACCATCTCCCAGTCCGGCGAAACCCTGGACACGATGGAGGCGCTGAAATACGCCAAGTCGCTGGGCCACGCCAAGACCCTGTCGATCTGCAACGTGCCCGAGAGCGCGATCCCGCGCGCCAGCGCACTGGTGCTGTACACGCGCGCCGGCGCCGAGATCGGCGTGGCCTCGACCAAAGCCTTCACCACCCAGCTGGCGGCGCTGTTCCAGCTCACCTGCGTGCTGGCCAAGCTGCGCGGACGCCTGAGCGCCGCCCAGGAAGCCGAGTGCCTGGAGCAACTGCGCTACCTGCCGGGCAGCGTGCAGCACGCGCTGAACCTGGAGCCGCAGATCGCGGTGTGGGCCGAGCGCTTCGCCGACAAGCACAACGCCTTGTTCCTTGGCCGCGGCCTGCATTACCCGATCGCGCTGGAAGGCGCGCTCAAGCTCAAGGAAATCACCTACATCCACGCCGAGGGCTACCCGGCCGGCGAACTCAAGCACGGCCCGCTGGCGCTGGTCGACGCGAGCATGCCGGTGGTGGTGATCGCGCCCAACGACGCGCTGCTGGAGAAGGTGAAGTCCAACATGCAGGAAGTGCGCGCGCGCGGCGGCGAGCTGTTCGTGTTTGCCGACCAGGACAGCCACTTCAGCGAATCCGAAGGCGTGCACGTGATCCGCACGCCGCGCAACGCCGGCCTGCTCAGCCCGGTGGTGCACACCATCCCGGTGCAGTTGCTCGCCTATCACACCGCGCTGGCGCGCGGCACCGACGTGGACAAGCCGCGCAACCTGGCCAAGTCGGTGACGGTGGAGTAGCCGCAGGCGCGCGTTGCTTAGGCCGGTCTGGTTGTCCGTGCAGGCCGGCCTGCGTCGTGCATGGACATCTCTGGCGCATCGCCAGCGTCACAAGCGCTGCGCGGCCGATGCCCGATGTCCGATGCCTGCGCGGCGCGGTCCTGCAGCCTCTGCGTCACCGTTTCGCTACCCGGCCACGCTGTTGAAGAACGCGACCAGGCCCTGCGGCGCGTCGGCGTCGAAGAACATCGCGAGATTCTGCGCGGACTCTTCGGCAAAGGCCGCGCTGCGCGGGAACATCTCGCTTTCGTACGCGGTGAGCGCGGCTTCAACATCGCCGGGATTGGCGACGATGGCCTTGCCAAGTTCGGCGCCGTCGTGGAGCGCCAGGTTGGCGCCTTCGCCGGCGAACGGCGACATCAGGTGCGCCGCATCGCCGAGCAATGTCACCCCGGGCGTGCGTTCCCAGCGGTGCCCGATCGGCAGCGCATGGATCGGGCGCAGCACGGGAGCGGTGTCGCCGTCGGTGATGAGTGCGGTCAGCGCAGGCGCCCAGCCGGCGAATTCTGCGGCGACGCGGGCCAGCGCGGTCGCCGGGTCGGCGAAGTTCAGGCGCGCGAACCACTCCTCCGGCCTGTTCAGCGACACGTAGGTCTGCAGCGTCCCATCGGCATGGCGGTGGGCGAGGATACCCTTGCCCGGCGCGACCGCCATCAGCGTGCCGCCGCCGATCGCCTGCGCGCTGGCTGGGTGGCGGTTGTCGCCGTCGAACAGGCAGGTCTCGACGAACGAGGTGCCGGCGTAGGCGGGCACTGAATCGGACAGCAGCGGACGCACCCGCGACCAGGCGCCGTCCGCACCCACGAGCAGATCGGTGGTTACCGTCGCGCCGTCGGCGAAGCGCAGCAGGTGCCGCGCGTCGGCGAGCGGAGCGACCGCGGCCAGCTTGTGTCCCCAGCGGATGGTGCCGGCGGGAAGCGAGTCGAGCAGGAGCCGGCGCAGGTTGCCGCGATCCACTTCGGGCCTGCCGCCGCTGCCCATGTCGGGCCTGTCGATCAGGACGGTGCCTTGGCTGTCGACGACCCGCTTCGCATCCGCGCCGGGAAGCACGAGACCCAGGAACGCGTCGTAGAGACCCGCGGCCTTGAGCGCGCGCTGGCCGTTGTAGGTGTGGATATCGAGCAGGCCGCCTTGCGGGCGGGCATCCGCCGAGGCCTCGGCTTCGAAGATCGTCGCGGCGATGCCATGCACGTGCAGCACGCGGGCGAGCATGAGCCCGCCGAGTCCGGCGCCGATGATCGCGATGGGGGTGTGCATCTGAATCCTTGGTCGAGTGGGCGCGCCGGGGCGGGTGCGCGTACGTATGGAACGTCGTTCCACATATTGGAATGGCGTTCCATCCGTGTCAACATGGGGCATGGCCAAGACAATGCGCGGCACCCCGCGACGCGAGGAATCGCTCTCGCGCGAACAGATCGTGGACGCGTCGATCACGCTGCTGGACAGCGGCGGCGAGGGCGGCCTGACCTTCCGCGCGCTGTCCGAACGGCTCGCCACCGGCCCCGGTGCGCTGTATTGGCACGTCGCCGACAAGCGCGATCTGCTGACCGCCGCCTGCGACGCCATCGTCGCGCGCACCTTGCACGCGCCCTCCGCCGACGCCACGCCGGAGGCGGCGATCCGCGCGCTGGCGCTGGGCATGTTCGACGCGATCGATGCGCATCCGTGGATGGGGTCGGCGCTCACCGGCGCACCCGGCGAGTTGCCGATCGTGCGCATCGTCGAACGCATCGGCCAGCAGGTGCGTGCGCTTGGCGTGCCGGACCACGAGCAGTGGGCGGCGGTCTCCGCGTTGTTGAGCTATGTGCTCGGCGTTGCCGGGCAGAACGCGGCCAACACGCAGCGCGCGCGCGTGCGCGGCATCGTCAGATCCGATTTCCTGGATGCGGTGGCGAATGCGTGGTCGCGGCTGGATGCGGACACGTACCCGTTCGTGCGCGGCATGGCCGTACAACTGCGCACGCATGACGACCGGGTGGATTTCCTGGCCGGCATCGACCTGATCCTGCATGGTCTGGCAGGGCGCGCGCAGGCGCAGCCGGCCGCCGTACCGGCCCGCAAGATCGCCACCAAAAAGAAGTAGCGGGGTCGGCGTCGCGTCACGGTGCCGGCATGGCGCGTGTAGCGGAGCGGTGCTGGTCAACATGCTGGCGCCATGTGACATTGTTTTGGTCGCGAGCCTCTTCGGTGCCGGATCGCCGCTGGTCGTCGGTGCATGTCGCACCGATTCCACGCACGCATGTCGGTGATTGCCGCGTCGCGCGGCATCCGCGTAACAGGCTTCCGTGGTTCGCCGCGCACCCACGCACGCCGGATTGGCAGCCGCCGCGGCCGGCTGCCAACGCAGTGGCCCAGCTTATGCATAAGCTTTCGGCGAGGGTTCCCACCACGCAGGAGGACGTATGTACGAGTCTTTCAGACAGGGGGCGCCGGCCGAACTGTGGCAGGCGCTGGTGCACGAGGCAGGGCAGCGGCTGGGCCGGCCGCTGGACGAGTCGCGCGAGAGCTATCTGGTGTTCGTGCTGCTGCGCTACCAGGCCGACGGGCATCTGCTGTCGCGCACCCAGGCGCTGGCCTGGCTGCATGCGCAGGAGCAGGTCGGGCGCGCCCGCGCCGACGCGCTGCGCGAGGTCGGCGACGGCTGCCTGCTGATCGCCGGGCTGTTTCCCGGCATGGCCGCGCGGCGCCGGGTCAGCGTGGACTACTTCATCGAGCTGGGTCGCGGCGCCTACTACGAGGTCGCCGAAACCCGCGACAGCGATGCCGGGTTGTTCGGGCAACTGGCGCGCAGCTATCAGGAACTGGTGCGCACGCTGGGCGCGTTGCGGCCGCCGCGCGAGTGGCGGATCGGGGAGGGTGGTTCGCTGCGCGCTTGAGCGGCGCAAAACTGCAACGAAGCGTTCCGGGCCACCGTGGCGTTGGCATGTTGCACTTGATGCCGATGCAGTTGGCGCGGTGCTGTAGGAGCGGCTTTCAGCCGCGACAGGATCCATCGGTAACGCCTGTCGCGGCTGAAGCCGCTCCTACAGGGAGCCAGGAGCGCTCGAACAGCCTCAGAACCAGACCCGCACGCCCGCCACCACACGCGTGTCGCGTGCGGCTTCTCCCGCCTCGCGCCGATAGTCCGCAGTCGCGCCGAACGCGCGCTCGTGGACCACGCCGAGATACGGCGCGAAGCGGCGGCTGATCTCGTAGCGCAGGCGCAATCCGGCTTCCAGCGTGGACAGGCCACTGCCGATGCCGTGTGCGCGATCGTCGGCGAACGCCGCCTCCGCTTCCAGCCGCGGCTGCAGGATCCAGCGATTGCTCAGCAGCACGTCGTATTCGCCTTCCAGGCGGGCGCTGGCGCTGCCGCCTTCGCCGACGTACAGCGTGGCGGCGACTTCGAACTTGTACGGCGCCATGCCCTGCACGCCGAACGCGGCCGAGGTGCGCGCGTCGCCCGGGGCGAAATCCTGTTTGACTCCGACCAGCAGATCCCACCAGGGCGACACCGCGTGACCGTACAGCGCCTCCAGGTCCGCCGCTTCGGTGCGGCCGCCGCTGCGCTCGCCTTCGCTGCGCAGCCAAAGCCGATCGATGTCGCCGCCATACCAGGCGCTGGCCTCCCAGGCCTGGCCGCTGCCGTGGTCGGCGTCCCAGCCCTCCAGCCGATCGAACAGCAGGTAGCCGGTGCGCGCCGGGCCATGCTGCATGGTGTGCGCGCGCAGGGTCGGGAATGCGGCGGCGCGGTCGGCGTCGGTGAGCGGCGGGATCGGCTCGCGCGGCAGGGCCGCAGCGGGCGCACCCGTGCAGGTGCATGCCGCGGCTGGCGGCGTTGCAGCCGCCGCTGCCGCAGCGGCGTGCGGCGTTCCGGCGTGGTCGGGCATGGCAGGGTCGTGCATGGCGTGATCGGCATGCGGCGTGGTTGGCGTGCCGTGTTCCATCGTGGTGTGGTCCATGCCTGTGTGCTGCACGTCCGCAGTCTCCGGCACGGCGTGGGCGCCATGTGCTGCGTGGTCCATGCCCACGTGCTGCATGCCGCCATCGCTCGCCGCCGGGGCGGTCGGCGCAGTGCCGGTGTGTGCGGCATGGTCCATGCCCGTGTGCTGCATGTCTGCAGTGTTCGGCATGGCGTGGGCGCCATGTGCTGCGTGGTCCATGCCCACGTGCTGCATGCCGCCATCGCTCGCCGCCGGGGCGGTCGGCGCAGCGTCGGTGTGTGCGACATGGCCCATCGCGGCATGGTCCATGCCGGCATGGGCCATCGCTGCGTCAGCGTTGCCGGCGTCAGCGGGCGGCGGCGGGGTGTGCATGAGTGTCCGGTCGTCGGGTGACGGGCACTCGCACGATGCGGACGCAGGCGCAGGGGCGGCTATGGGAACGGTAGCGGCTGGGTCGGCATCGCTTGCAGTCGCATGCACATGCTGCGCATGCGCAGCGCCATGCGCGAACAGCAGCGCCAGACCGATGGCCTGCGCGAGCGTGGCGAGCGGCGCGGCGTTCATGCGTCCACCCGCACTTCGCGCATCATGCCGCCGTCCATGTGGTACAGCAGATGGCAGTGGTAGGCCCAGCGGCCCAGCGCATCGGCGCGCACGCGGTAGCTGCGGCGCGTGCCCGGCGGCATGTCCACGGTGTGCTTGCGCACCTGGAACCGGCCTGCGGCGTCCTCCACGTCGCTCCACATGCCGTGCAGGTGGATCGGGTGCTGCATCATCGTGTCGTTGACCAGCACGATGCGCAGGCGCTCGCCGTAGTTGAGCCGCAGCGGCTCGGCGCTGGCGAACGGGATACCGTCGAACGACCAGGCGAACTTCTCCATGTTGCCGGTCAGGTGCAGTTCGATCTCGCGCCCGGGCTCGCGGCCGTCGGGGTCCTCGAACAGGCTGTGCAGGTCGGCGTAGGTCAGCACGCGGCGGCCGTTGCCGCGCAGGCCGATGCCCGGGTCGTCCAGCTTCGGTGCGGTGGCGGAGGACTGCATGTCCACCAGCGGATTGCTTCGCTCGCTGGCCGGGTGCGCGGGCGGGGTGCCGGCGCCGGCGGCCGCATGAGCGCCGTGGTCCATCGCGGCATGCTCCATGCCGGCCATGCCCGTGCTGGCGCCACCGCCGCCCTGCATGCCTTGCATCGGCGTGCCGCCGCCATGGTCCATGCCGGCATGCCCGCCCATGTCGTGGCCCATGTCCGGCATGCGCAGCAGCGGCCGCGGATCGTTCGCCGGCACCGGCGCCTGCAGTCCCTGGCGCACCGCCAGGGTGCCGCGCGCGTAACCGGTGCGGCCCATGTCCTGAGCGAACACGGTGTAGGCATCCTGGCCGCTGGGCTCGACCAGCACGTCGTAGGTCTCGGCTGCGGCGATGCGCAGTTCGTCCACGCTCACCGGGTGCACGTACTGGCCGTCGGCGGCGACCACGGTCATCTTCAACCCGGGAATGCGCACGTCGAAGTAGGTCATGCTGGAGGCGTTGATCAGGCGCAGCAGGATCTTTTCGCCGGGACGGAATTCGCCGGTCCAGTTGCCGTCCGGGGCGATGCCGTTGAGCAGGTAGGTGTAGGTGTTGGCGTTGACGTCGGACAGGTCGCTCGGGGTCATCCGCATGCGGCCCCACATGCCGCGATCGGCGAGGGTGGCGCGCAGCCCGTCTTCGCGCGCGTCGCGCAGGAAGTCGCCGACGGTGCGCTGGTAGGTGTTGTCGTAGGACGGCATCTTCTTCAACCGCCGGAACAGCGCTGCCGGGTCCAGGTCGGTCCAGTCCGACAGCAGCAGCACGTGCTCGCGGTCGTAGCGATACGGCGGCGGCTGCAGCGGATCGATGACGATGGCGCCGTACAGGCCGGCCTGCTCCTGGTGCAGCGAATGGCTGTGGTACCAGTAGGTGCCGGACTGGCGCAGGGTGAAGCGGTAGCGGTAGGTCTCGCCGGGGTAGATGCCGTCGAAACTCATGCCGGGCACGCCGTCCATGTTGGCCGGCAGCAGGATGCCGTGCCAGTGCACGGAGGTCTGCGCCTGCCCGCGCAGGCGGTTGGCGACGCGCACATCGACCGTGTCGCCTTCGCGCCAGCGCAGGATCGGCGCGGGCACGCTGCCGTTGACGGTGATGGCCGGGCGCTCGCGCCCGGTGAAGTTGACCCGTGCGCTGCCGATGCTCAGGTCGAAATCGGTGCCGTGCAGCTGGTAGGGAACGGCGCCGTTGCGTGCCAGCGCGGCGGCCTGCGCCGGGCGCAGCGACAGGCCGCCGAGACCGGCGGCGGCGCCCAGCGCCAGCCCGGTGACGAAACGGCGCCGCGACGGCAGGGCCGGCAGGCCGGAGGAAGGTGGTTTCATGGGGCAAGCCTCGATGCGATGCGCGAGCGCCTGAGCGGTGCATGCGCGGAAACGACGGCGCGCGGAAGCGCGGCCGCAGTGGCGCCACCCGGAAGGGCGGCGGCGTCGCGATCAGGCGCTGGGAGGTCGCTCCAGCCGCGGCAGCCCCGGCGCGCCGCGGCCGTCCTGATGGCTGCCTGGAAACCCGCCCTGCGCGGGGACGGGCAGGGCCGACGGCAGCGCGATCAGCGCCGGCAACGGCTGCGCATGCGGGCACTGGCAGCCGGCCGCGGTGCCGCAGCAGCCGTGCTTGCCGGCCTTGTCGTGGCAATCGTCGCCGTGCTCGTCGGCCTGCGGCGGCATGCCCTCATGACAGGGCATCGTCGCGCGGGCGACCTGCACGGCCTGCATGTGCTTGCCGGCGTGCGCATGCGCCATGGCATGGTCCGCGCCTGGCGCCGCGTCGGCCGTGCCGTGTACCCCCGGTATCGCCACGGCACTGCCGGCGCCATTGAGCAACAGGCTCAGGCACAGCAGCAGGCGGGTCAGCAGGGCGAAGATCGGCACGGAATAAGAAAGGCGCGCGGAGGATGCCCAGAGAATACTGGAGTGATCGCTGCCGGCAAGCGCCGGCGCGCGCTGGCCGCTCGCTACGGCCGCACCCTGGAGCCGGGTCCAGGGCGCGCCTGCACTCCGGCAAACGCTTGGTGGACCTGGATTTCGTTGCAGCGTGAGCGGCCAATGAACGACGTGCGCGCCACGGCGACAATGGCTTGACCCTGGACCGACGTCCAGGGAGTAGCTTGGACGCATGAAACCGGTTGCCACTCCGTCCCACTTCACCATCGGCGCGCTCGCGCGCCAGGCCGACGTCGCCATCGACACGGTCCGTTACTACGAGCGCCAGGGCCTGCTGCCGGCGCCGCCGCGGCGCGCGTCCGGCTACCGCGACTACGATGCCACCGCGGTGGAGCGGGTGCGCTTCATCCGCCGCGCCAAGGACCTGGGATTTTCGCTGGAGGAGATCCGCGACCTGCTCGCGCTGCAGGACGACCGCGTGCATGGCGTGCAGGGCATCAGGCAGCGCGCAAACGAGCGCCTGCACGAACTGGACCGGCGCATCGCGCAACTGACCGAGATGCGCAACGCGCTGGCCGCACTGGTCCAGGAATGCCCGGGCAGCGGCGAACCCGAGCGTTGCCCGATCCTCAGCGACATCCGCGGCGACGCGGCGCCAGGCAAGGTGCAGCCGTGAATACCGTCGCCGCCGGCACCGCCACGCTGAGCCTGCCGGTACAGGGCATGAGCTGTGCGTCGTGCGCCGTGGGCCTGGAGCAGGCGCTCAACCAGTTGCCCGGGGTCAGCGCCCAGGCCAACTTCGCCGCCGCGCGCGTGCGCCTGGACTACGACCCGCAGCAGGTGGATGCGCAGACCCTGCTGCAGCGCATCGGCCAGGCCGGCTATGCGGTGCCGACGCAGACCGCGACGCTGGAACTGAGCGGCATGAGCTGCGCGTCCTGCGCCGCCTCGATCGAAGCGGTACTGGCGAAGACGCCCGGGGTGATCGCAGGCACGGTCAACCTGGCCTCGGCCCGCGCGCGCGTGGAGTACGTGGCGGACGTGGTCGAGCCGGCCGACCTGATCGCGCGGATCGGCAAGGCCGGCTTCGGCGCCACTGCGGTGCGCGAGCTGGACCAGGCGCAGATGGCCGCGCGCGAACAGGCCGAACGCCGCGCCTGGCAGCGCGAGCTGGGCCTGTTCGCCGCGTCGGTGCTGCTGACCCTGCCGTTGTTCGCGCAGATGTTCGGCATGTTCGACTTCTCCGGCATCGACCATGCCCTCGGCGGCCAGCATGCCGAGCCGTTGCCGCGTTGGCTGCAGCTGCTGCTGGCCACGCCGGTGCAGTTCTGGATCGGCGCGCGCTTCTACCGCGCCGGGTTCGCGGCCTTGCGCAACGGCCGCGCCAACATGGACGTGCTGGTCGCGCTCGGCACCAGCATGGCCTATCTGTACAGTGCCGCGGTCACCGTGTTCGGCCTGGCCGGGCAGCACGTGTACTTCGAGGCCAGCGCCTCGATCATCACCCTGATCCTGCTCGGGCGCCTGCTCGAGGCGCGCGCCAGGCGCAGGACCTCCTCGGCGATCCGCGCCTTGCTCGACCTCAAGCCGAAGACCGCCAGGGTCGAGCGCGATGGCGCGATCGTGGAAATCGATGCCGCCGCGCTGGTCGTCGGCGACGTGTTCGTGGTCGCCGCCGGCGAGCGCGTGCCGGTGGACGGCGAGGTGCTCGACGGCCGCTCCAGCGTGGACGAGGCGATGCTGTCGGGCGAGGCGATGCCGGTGGCCAAGGAGCCGGGCAGTCGCCTGTTCGCGGCCACCGTGAACCAGTTCGGCATGCTGCGCGCGCGCGCCACCGGCGTCGGCGCCGACACCCTGCTGGCGCAGATCGTGCGCATGGTCGACGCGGCGCAAGGTTCCAAGGCGCCGGTCCAGCATCTGGTCGACCGCATCGCCGGGATCTTCGTGCCGGCGGTGATCGCGATCGCCGCGCTGACCCTGGCCGCGACCTGGGCGCTGAGCGGCAGCTTCGCCACCGCGCTGGTGCATGCGGTGGCGGTGCTGGTGATCGCCTGCCCGTGCGCGCTGGGCCTGGCCACGCCGACCGCGATCATGGTCGGCACCGGCGTGGGCGCCAGGGCCGGCATCCTGATCCGCAACGCCGAGGTGCTGGAGCGCGCGCGCACGCTGACCACGCTGGTGGTGGACAAGACCGGCACCCTGACCGAGGGCCGGCCGCAGGTGATCGCGACGGGCGTGGCGGAGGGCGGCGACGCCACCGCACTGCTGCGCCTGGCTGCGGCGCTGGAGACCGGGTCGGCGCACCCGCTGGCGCAGGCGATCGTGCGCCGCGCCGCCGACGACGGGGTGCGCGGGCCGGCGCCTGCGCCGCGGCTGGAGGCGGTGGAGACGCTGCCCGGCAAGGGCGTGCGCGGCCGCGTCGATGCGCGCGAGGTGGCGCTGGGCTCGCTGGCGTGGATCCAGGAACTGGCCGTGCAGGCGCCGGACGCGGCCCTGCTGCAGCGCGCGGACGCGGCGCAGTCGCGCGGACAGAGCGTGGTCGCCGTCGCGGTGGACGGCCAGCTCGCCGGCTACATCGCCATCGCCGATCCGTTGCGCGACGGTGTAGCCGCAGCGGTCGCCCGGCTCAAGGCGCGCGGCATCGACGTGGCGATGCTGACCGGCGACAACCGCCACGTCGCGCGGGCGGTGGCCGCGCAGGTCGGCATCCAGCGCGTGCTGGCCGAGGTGCTGCCGCAGCACAAGGCCGAGGAAGTGCGGCGCCTGCAGGCCGAGCGCGGCGCGCATGTGGGCATGGTCGGCGACGGCATCAACGACGCGCCCGCGCTGGCCGCGGCCGACGTCAGCTTCGCGATCGGCGCCGGCTCGGACGTCGCGGTGGAAGCGGCCGACGTGGTGCTGGTGCACGGCGACCTGGACGACGTGGCCACCGCCATCGACCTGTCCGCGGCGACCTTGCGCAAGATCCGCCAGAACCTGTTCTTCGCCTTCGTCTACAACGTGCTCGGCATCCCGCTGGCGGCGTTCGGCCTGCTCAATCCGGTGATCGCCGGCGCGGCGATGGCGCTGAGTTCGGTCTCGGTGCTGGGCAATTCCCTGCTGCTGAACCGCTGGCGGCCGCGGTGAACGCGGCGCCGCGGCGACAACGCCATTTCCGAACGAGGACACTGCAATGCGTCATCTCCAACTCACAGTCCAGGGCATGACCTGCGGCGGCTGCGCGGCGCGGCTGAAACGGGTGCTGGAGGCCAGCGCCGGCGTCGCCGCGGCGCAGATCGTGCTGGACGGCGGGCGTGTGGATGTCGACTACGACGACGCCCGCATCGACCCGGCGGCGATCGAGCGCGCCATCGTCGACGCCGGCTTCGGCGTCGCGCCGCGCTGAGCGGCGGCGTGGGCGCCGCTCAGCCGGTCGCGACCACGCCCACGAAACGCCACGCCACCAAGTGAACGTCGCCGCGCGGCGCCGCTGCGGCGCGACCCAAGGACATCGGCAGGCGTGTATCGTGGGCACGATTTTTCCGCCCTGCGCACCGCCATGACCCCTCGCGATTGGGTGGCCAACGCCATCCAGAAGATCGAAGCCGATTTCAACCGCTCGGCCGACACCCACCTGATCCCGCTGGACCTGCCCGGTTTCCCCGGCATCGACCTGTATTTCAAGGACGAATCCAGCCATCCCACCGGCAGCCTCAAGCACCGCCTGGCGCGCTCGCTGTTCCTGTACGCGCTGGCCAACGGCTGGCTGCGCGAGGGGCGGCCGGTGATCGAGGCCTCCAGCGGCTCCACCGCGGTGTCCGAAGCCTATTTCGCGCGCCTGCTGGGCTTGCCGTTCATCGCGGTGATGCCGGCCACGACCTCGCCGGAGAAGATCGCCGCGATCGAGTTCCAGGGCGGGCGCTGCCACCTGGTCGAGCGCGCCTGCGACCTGCACGCCGATTCGGTGCAGCTGGCGCGCGAGAGCGGCGGCCATTTCATGGACCAGTTCCTGTACGCCGAGCGCGCCACCGACTGGCGCGCCAACAACAACATCGCCGAGTCGATCTTCCGGCAGATGCAGGAAGAGCCGCATCCGGTGCCGGAATGGATCGTGTGCAGCCCCGGCACCGGCGGCACCGCCGCCACGCTCGGCCGCTACGTGCGCTATCGCCGCCACGCCACCCGCATCCTGTGCGCCGATCCGGAAGTGTCGATGTTCTTCGACGGCTACCGCGAGGCGCTGGCCGGACGCGACTATGCCGGCCTGACCAGTACCGGCGGTTCGCGCATCGAGGGCATCGGCCGTCCGCGGGTGGAATCCAGCTTCATTCCCAGCTGCGTCGATGCGATGGTCAAGGTGCCCGATGCGCTGAGCCTGGCGGCGATGCGCTACGTCAGCGCGCGCCTGGGGCGGCGCGTGGGCGGCTCCACCGGCACCAACTTCGTCGGCGTGCTGCAGGCGGCCACGCAGATGCGCGAGCAGGGCCGCAGCGGCTCCATCGTCACCATCCTGTGCGACAGCGGCGAGCGCTACGGGCACAGCTATTACCAGCCGGACTGGTACCGCCAGCACGGCATCGACGTGGAGCAGGCCGACGCGCAGCTGGCCGCGGCGGTGGCCGGCGCCGGCCTGCCGCCGCTGGCTTGTGCCGCGCTGTCCTGATCGCCATATCCCGATGATGGCCGGCGGTGCCGGCCCTTCCCCCGCTACCGAGAGTCCCGCGATGACCAACCCCCTGCTCGATTTTTCCGGCCTGCCGCGCTTCGATGCGATCCAGCCCGAGCACGTCGGCCCGGCGATCGATGCGCTGCTGGCCGAGGCCGAGGCGGCGGTCGCCCAGGCAGAGCGGGTCGCACCGCTGCGCTGGGACAGCTTCGTGGCGCCGCTGGACGACGCCACCGAGCGCCTGTGGCGCGCCTGGGGCCAGGTCAACCACCTGCAGGGCGTGGTCAACACGCCGGCGCTGCGCGAGGCCTACAACGCCAACCTGCCTAAGGTGACGCGTTTCTCCAGCGCGCTGGGGCAGAACCTGGCGCTGTTCGCGCAGTACCGTGCGCTGGCCGCCACGCCCGAGGCCGCCGGCTACGACGCCGCGCGGCGCAAGGTGCTGGACAACGCGCTGCGCGATTTCCGCCTGGGCGGCGCCGAGCTGGGCGATGCCGACAAGCAGCGTTTCGCCGCGATCCAGGAAGAACTGTCGGCGCTGTCGGCGAAGTTCTCGCAGAACGTGCTCGACGCCACCGACGCGTGGTCGCTGCTGGTCGACGACCGCGAGCGCCTGGCCGGCCTGCCCGAGGACGTGGTCGCCGCGGCGCGCGCGGCCGCCGACAAGGACGGCCAGGCCGGCTGGAAGCTGACCCTGCAGATGCCGTGCTACCTGCCGGTGCAGATGTACGCCGACGATCGCGCGCTGCGCGAGACCCTGTACCGCGCCAACGCGATCCGCGCCTCGGAGTTCGGCGACCCGGCGCTGGACAACAGCGCGGCGATCGAGCGCATCCTGGCGCTGCGCGGCGAGTTGGCCGGCCTGCTCGGCTTCGCCAGCTACGCCGAGTATTCGCTGGCGACCAAGATGGCGCGCAGCCCCGACGAGGTGCTGGGTTTCCTGCGCGACCTCGCCGCGCGCGCCAAGCCGTACGCGCAGCGCGACCGCGCCGAACTGGAAGCCTACGCCCGCGAGCATCTGGGCCTGGACGAGCTGCAGGCCTGGGACCTGGCCTACGCCAGCGAAAAGCTCAAGCAGGCGCGCTACAGCTTCTCCGAGCAGGAGGTGAAGCTCTACTTCACCGAGCCGAAGGTGCTGGACGGCCTGTTCGGCGTCATCAACGACCTGTACGGCCTGCAGGTGCAAGCGGACAGCGCGCCGGTGTGGCATCCGGACGTGCGCTTCTTCCGCGTCAGCGATGCGCGCGGCCGCCTGGTCGGGCAGTTCTATCTCGACCTGTACGCGCGCGAAGGCAAGCGTGGCGGCGCCTGGATGGACGATTGCCGCAACCGCCGCGACCGCGCCGACGGCGTGCAGACGCCGCTGGTGTACCTGGTGTGCAACTTCGGCCGCGGCGGCGACGGCAAGCCGGCCACCTTCACCCACAACGAAGTCACCACCCTGTTCCACGAAATGGGCCACGGCCTGCACCAGTTGCTGACCCAGGTCGGCGAACTCGGCGTGGCCGGCATCAACGGCGTGGAATGGGATGCGGTGGAGCTGCCTAGCCAGTTCATGGAGAACTTCTGCTGGGAATGGCCGCGGCTGCAGGCGATGACCGCGCACGTGGACAGCGGGCAGCCGCTGCCTCGCGCGCTATTCGACAAGATGCTCGCGGCGAAGAACTACCAGAGCGGCATGTTCACCGTGCGCCAGCTGGAATTCGCGCTGTTCGACATGCAGTTGCATCACAGCTTCGATGCCGCCGGCGACAGCATGCTGCAGCTGCTCGAACGCGTACGCGACGAGGTGGCGGTGAACCGTCCGCCGGCATGGAACCGCTTCCCGCACCAGTTCAGCCACATCTTCGCCGGCGGCTACGGCGCCGGCTACTACAGCTACAAGTGGGCCGAAGTGCTCAGCGCCGACGCCTATGCCGCGTTCGAGGAAGCGCCGGACCAGCTGGCCGCCACCGGTGCGCGGTTCCTGCAGCAGATCCTGGCGCGCGGCGGTAGCCGTCCGGCGCTGGAGAGCTTCACCGCCTTCCGCGGCCGCGCGCCGGAGCTAGATGCGTTGTTGCGGCATAGCGGCATGGCCGGCTGATCGCGCGCCACCGCGCCGCGATCCATGCGGCGCGGTGGCGACGTGCCGATGCGCTGGCGCAGGCATCCGCCTTTCGCGCGCAGCAATCCGCCAATCCGTCTTGGTGCGCACGCGCCACATGTGCGCGTGGTGGCTGATGGCAGCAGTTTCTTCCTTGTCTTCCGGCCGGCATGCGCCTAGTTGCACCGTGGCCCGAGCGGGTTAACAGGTCCTTAGCGCGTCGGCGTGCTAGAACATTGCCGAACACGATGGCTCTCACGAGCCCATGGAAGAAACCCCGGCCACGGGGCCGGCCAGGCACAGGAGGTTGGGCATGAAACGCTGCATCTGGATCGCACCGCTGTTGCTGGCCGCCGTCGCGCCGGTGCTGGCGCAGAGCAACGGCGGGTTCGCCCGCAGCGCCGCCAATCTGCGCGCAGGCCCGGCCAACGACTATCCGCGCGTCGCCACGGTGGTGGGCGGCGACAGCATCACCGTCTACGGGTGCGTCAACGATTTTTCGTGGTGCGACGTGCGCTGGCGCGAGGCGCGCGGATGGCTGCCGGCCGGCGTGGTCGAGTTCGACGCGCGCGACGGTGTCTTCGCTCCGGCCATCGGGTTCGCCCTCGATCCCTATTGGGACGCGCACTACCGTGGCCGGCCCTGGGCGCGCGATCGCGCACGCTGGCGACAGCAAGCGCAGGCGTCGCCCTCTGCGCCGGCGCCGATGCCCGAGGCACTCAAGCGTCAGCTGATCCCGCAACGTATCGCCGACACGCTCGGCTACCAGCCGGCGCCGCCCGCCGTGGAGGCGCCGATGCAGTCGCAATGGGTGCCGCCGGGCGAGCGCATGTACCAGGCGCCGCCGCCGGATGCGCTCAACCCCAAGCGCAACAAGGAACTGGCCGAGCAGCAGCGGCGCGATGAAGACGAGCGGCGTTGGCGCGAGTCCGTGCACCAGTCGACCGAGCCCCCGCAATCCTCGCCGTCCGCCTCGCCGTGGTGGCCGCCGAAGCCGGAGACGGTGGTGCTGGCGGCGCAGCACACGCCGCCGCCGGCACCACCGCCACCGCCACCGAAGCCCGCTTCGCCACCGCCCGCGCCACCGCCATCCGCGCCGCCGCCCAGGAAAGAGCGGATCAAGGACGAGGACGAGAACAAGCGCCGCGACGGCAAGCAACTGGAACGTTGACGTCGCCGGTGGCCAGCGGCAGGACGCTCCTGCCGCTGCCGTGCGCAGCCCCGCTCAGCGCTTGCCGAACACCAGCGCGGCGTTGGTGCCGCCGAAGCCGAAGCTGTTGGACATCACCGTGCGCAGGTCCGCCTCGCGGCTCTCGCGCACGATCGGGAAACCCTCGGCGCGCGGGTCCAGCGCGTCGATGTTGGCCGAGCCGGCGATGAAACCGTCGCGCATCATCAGCAGGCAGTAGATCGCCTCGTGCACGCTGGCCGCGCCCAGCGAATGCCCGGACAGCGCCTTGGTCGAGGACAGCGGCGGCACCGCGTCGCCGAACACCTCGCGCACCGCGCCCAGTTCGGTGACGTCGCCCAGCGGCGTGGAGGTGCCGTGCGTGTTGAGGTAGTCGATCGGCGCGTCCACGCCCTGCATCGCCATCTGCATGCAGCGCACCGCGCCCTCGCCGGACGGGGCAACCATGTCGGCGCCGTCGGAGGTCACGCCGTAGCCCAGCAGTTCGGCATGGATGCGCGCGCCGCGCGCCACCGCGCGCTCGTAGTCTTCCAGCACCAGCATGCCGCCGCCGCCGGCGATGACGAAGCCGTCGCGCTCGGCGTCGTACGGGCGCGAGGCCACCGCCGGGCGGTCGTTGAAGCCGCTGGACAGCGCGCCCATCGCGTCGAACATCAGGCTCATGGTCCAGTCCAGTTCCTCGCCGCCGCCGGCGAACATCACGTCCTGCTGGCCGTGGCGGATCAGGTCCGCGGCCGCGCCGATGCAGTGCGCCGAGGTCGCGCAGGCCGCCGACAGCGAATAGCTCACGCCCTTGATCTTGAATGCGGTGGCCAGGCTGGCCGAAACCGCCGAGCACATGGTGCGCGGCACCATGTACGGGCCGACCTTGCGCACGCCGCGGTTGCGCAGCAGGTCCGCCGCTTCCACCTGCCAGTGGCTGGAGCCGCCGCCGGAACCGGCGATCAGGCCGGTGCGCACGTCGCTGACCACGGCCTCGTCCAGGCCGGCGTCGGCGATCGCATCGCGCAACGCCAGGTAGGCGTACGCCGACGCATCGCCCATGAAGCGCTTGAGCTTGCGATCGATCAGCGCCTCCAGGTCCAGTTGCACGTCGCCGGCAACTTGGCTGCGCAGGCCGTGTTCGGCGGCCTCGGGATTGGCGCGGATGCCGGCGCGGCTGTCGCGCAGCGCGCGCGACACCGTGTCCAGATCGTTGCCCAGGCATGAGGTGATGCCCATGCCGGTGATGGCGACGCGGCGCATCAGAACGCCTCCGTCGACGTGAACAGGCCCACGCGCAGATCCTTGGCGGTGTAGATCTCGCGGCCATCCACCGCCATGCGCGCGTCGGCCACCGCCATCACCAGCTTGCGGTTGATGACCCGGCTGATGTCCAGTTCGTAGACAACTTGCTTGGCGCTCGGCAGCACCTGCCCGGTGAACTTCACTTCGCCCACGCCCAGCGCGCGGCCGCGGCCCGGCGCGCCGATCCAGGTCAGGAAGAAGCCGGTCAGTTGCCACATCGCATCCAGGCCCAGGCAGCCGGGCATCACCGGGTCGCCGATGAAGTGGCAGCCGAAGAACCACAGGTCCGGGCGCACGTCGAGCTCGGCGCGGACCGTGCCCTTGCCGTGCGCGCCGCCGGCATCGTCGATGTGGGTGATGCGGTCGAACATCAGCATCGGATCGTTGGGCAGGCGTCCAGCCTCGGCGCCGAACAGTTCGCCGCGTGCGCTGGCGAGAAGCTGTTCGCGTGAATACGAAGTGAGGCGGCTCATGAGCAGAAATTCCCAGGGCAGACAGTCGAGGCGCGCAAGCGTGCACGAGGTGCGCGCTTTCAATCAAACGTTTTATCCGTACGCACGCGTAGCGTAGACAGTGCTGCAATGCGGCGCGCTGAGCGAAATCAAGGCATGCGTTCTCGGCGCATGCGCGAGCCTGGCTTATCATGCGGCTACCGTTCGCTGGCGTAGGGTGCAGGGCCGATGCGCAAGATCATTCACGTCGACATGGACGCGTTCTACGCATCCGTGGAGCAGCGTGACGATCCCGCATTGCGCGGCAAGCCGGTGGTGGTGGCCTGGCGCGGCATGCGCTCGGTGGTCTGCGCCGCGTCCTACGAAGCGCGCGTGTTCGGCATCCGCTCGGCGATGCCGGCGCTGCGCGCCGAGCGGCTGTGCCCGGACGCGATCTTCGTGCCGCCGGATTTCGTGCGCTACAAGGCGGTGTCGCGGCAGGTGCGCGAGATCTTCCAGCGCCACACCGATCTGATCGAGCCGCTGTCGCTGGACGAAGCCTATCTCGACGTCACCGTGCCCAAGGGCGAGCTGGCCACCGCCACCGAGATCGCGCAGACCATCCGCGCGCAGATCCGCGAGGAAACCCAGCTGACCGCGTCGGCCGGGATCGCGCCGAACAAGTTCCTGGCCAAGATCGCCTCGGACTGGCGCAAGCCCGACGGCCAGTTCGTGGTCCGCCCGCATCGCGTCGACGCGTTTCTGACCCCGCTGCCGGTGAGCAAGGTGCCGGGCGTGGGCAAGGTGATGCAGGCCAAGCTGGCGGCGCTGGGCATCGTCACCGTCGGCGACCTGCGCACGCATGCCGAAGCGGAACTGGAGGCGCACTTCGGCAGCTTCGGGCGGCGCCTGTACCAGCGCGCGCGCGGCATCGACGAGCGGCCGGTGGAGTCGGACCAGCCGGTGCAGTCGATCTCTTCCGAAGACACCTTCGCCGAGGACCTGGCGCTGGACGCGCTGGAGCCGGCGATCCGGCAACTGGCGGAGAAGACCTGGAACGCGACCCGTCGCACCGAGCGCGTCGCGCGCACCGTGGTGCTGAAGCTGAAGACCGCGCAGTTCCGCATCCTGACCCGCAGCTTCACCCCGGAACAGCCGCCGGACTCGCTGCAGGCGCTGACCGACATCGCGCTGGCCTTGCGCCAGCGCGTCGAGCTGCCCGCGTCCACTCGCTACCGCCTGGTCGGCGTGGGCCTGGCCGGCTTCCACGAAGCCGAGCCGGTGCAGACGCAAGGACAGCTGTTCCGCTGAACCGTGCAGCGATGCGCGCGGCCGTGTTCGCGCCGCGCGCGGGCGCCTCGCTCACGGCCAGCGCATTTCGCCCTTGGCCACCTTGGCGCTCAGCTGCAGCGCTTCCACGCCGCCCAGCTGCGGATAGCGGCGCTGCATCGCCGCGACCAGCGCGGCCGCATCCTTCGCCTTGGCGGTTTCCTCGTCGAAGGCGCGGATGTAGTCGGCGGTGAAGCGCACCGCGGCCAGGTCCTGCGCCGCGCCCGGCACGAAGTGCCCGGGAATCACCCGCTGCGGCTGCAGCGCCTGGATCCGTTGCAGCGTGGCCAGCCACTGCGCATGCGATGCCGGGGTCTGCGTATCGGCCATCCACACGTGTTCGCCGGCCATCACCGGGATTCCGCCGAGCACGGTCCGGATCGAGGGAATCCACACGAACGTGCG
Organism: Xanthomonas sp. 1678; assembly: GCF_031455575.1. Taxonomy (NCBI): domain Bacteria; kingdom Pseudomonadati; phylum Pseudomonadota; class Gammaproteobacteria; order Lysobacterales; family Lysobacteraceae; genus Xanthomonas; species Xanthomonas sp. 1678. The sequence goes on from NZ_JAVDSZ010000004.1 coordinate 77,206, forward strand.
GTCCGGGGTCGCGCCGTCCAGGCCGACGATCTGCAGCTCGCGGCCTTCCAGCAGCAGGCGGTCGCCATGCAGCGGCTGCGGCAGCACGATGCGCTGCGGCGCGTCGGCACCGAGCTTGGGTCCCCATACCTGCAGCTTCTGCGCCTGGGTCTGGCGGATGTGCGCGACCGTCGCCGGGCTGGCCAGCACCTTGGCCTGCGGGAACGCCTGGGTGAGCACGTCCAGGCCGAAGTAGTAGTCAGGATCGCCGTGGCTGATGTAGATCGTGGTCAGGCGCTTGCCGGAGCCGCGGATCTGCGCGACGAGGGCGCGCGCATCGGCTGCGGAGAACTGCGCGTCGACCAGGATCGCGTCCTTGGCGCCGCTCACCAGCACCGAGGCGACGCCGAAGATCGCGTTCGCGTCCGGATGGTAGACCTGCAGCTGCAGCGGCGCGGCGGCCGGTTGCTTCGCGGCGGCAGCCGCGGCCTGGGCCGGGGTGCCGGTGGCGGCGTGCGCCGCACCAGCGCCGGCGATGCCGAGGGCGAGGATCAGCGCGGCGCCGAGGCGCGACAACGAAAAGGAAGACATGCGGAACTCCATCGGGAAAGGCGACGCCATGCATCGGCATGGCGTGCGGATCGGCCGCGCCCGTATGCGGTCGCGGCGCGGAACGGGCGGCCGCGCGCGGCGCCATCGGCACGCCGCCGCGCAGTGCGCCGGGCGCTGCCGCTCAGTACGCGGCGGTGGCGACCTGGCGCAGGTACTGCGGGCGTTCGATTTCGTCGACGAAGGCGCTGGCGTAGTCGGCGTAGCTGATCGCGCTGTGGCCGTGCACATCGCTGAGCAATGCCGAGGCCTGGGTGCGCACGCCGCCGCGCTTGGCGCCGGGGCCGATTTCCGCGGCCGGGGCGTAGAAGGTCCAGTCCAGGTCGGCGGCCGCCTGGAAGCGCTGCAGGGCGGCGCGGTGCGCCAGCGCATAAGGCTTGTAGGCGTCGGGGAAGTTGGGCGTGTCCACCAGTTGCACGCCCGGCGCCACTTCCAGGCTGCCGGCGCCGCCGACCGCAAGCAGGCGCGGCACGCCGGCGCTGCGGGCGACCTCGATCAGGGTCTGGGCTACGCCGGGAATCGTATCGGCCGCCCCGGCACCGGGGCCGTAGGCGCTGGCCAGCACGTCGTGGCCGCGCACCGCGGCGGCGAGGGCGGCGTGGTCGTCCAGCGACGCGACCACGATGCTGGCGCCGTCCAGTTCCGGCGGCAGCGGCTGCGCGCGGCGGACCAGGGCAGTGAGCGCATGGCCGCGGCGCAGGGCTTCCTGGGCGATATGGCGGCCGATATTGCCGGTGGCGCCGATCAGGGCGATGTGCATCGAGGTGCTCCAGAGAGGGACGGGATGTGCACAGCCTAGCCATGGCAATTAGCGCGATAAACCGCGTATAAGTCGATTCTTTGTTGCATGGAACGGGCAAATGGACCGTCTGACCGCGATTGCGGTGTTCGTCGAGGTCGCCGAGCGCGGCAGTCTCACCGGCGCCGCCGAGGCGCTGGACCTGTCGCGGGCGATGGTCTCGCGCTACCTGGCCGAGCTGGAGCGCTGGCTGGGCGCCCGCCTGCTGCACCGGACCACGCGGCGGGTGACCCTGACCGGCGCCGGCGAGACCGCGCTGGCGCAGTTCCGGCCGATGCTGGCGATCGGCGCGTCGCTGCGCGACGAACTGGCCAGCGACGACCCGGAGCCGCACGGACAGCTGCGCGTCACCGCCTCCGCCTCGTTCGGTCAGGCGCATCTGGCCGCGGCAGCCGCCGAGTTCGTGACCCGCTACCCGCAGGCGCGGGTGGACATGCTGCTGGCCGATCGCACGGTCAACCTGGTCGAGGAGCGCATCGACCTGGCGGTGCGCATCTCCAATCGCGTCGATCCGGGACTGATCGCGCGGCGCCTGAGCGTGTGCCGCTCGGTGCTGTGCGCGGCGCCGGCCTACCTGCAGCGGCACGGCGCGCCGCTGAGCGCCGCCGACCTGGCCGCGCACAACTGCCTGGGCCATCATTACGTGGGCAAGCACGAATGGCCGCTGCGCTATCGCGGCGAGCGGGTGTCGGTGCCGGTGAGCGGCAACTTCACCGCCAACGAGGCCACCGTGCTGCTGGAGGCGGTGCGGATCGGCGCCGGCATCGCGATGCTGCCCACCTACCAGGCCGCGGCGCTGCTGCGCAGCGGCGAACTGCGGCGCGTCTTGCCCGACCACGAGCTCGACACCATGGACATCTTCGGCGTGTATGCGTCGCGCCGGCAGCAGCCGGCGATCGTGCGCGTGTTCCTGGATTTCCTGGTCGCGCGTTTCGGCGAAGTGCCGTACTGGGATCGCGACTGAGCGCGGCGCCTACAATGTGCGCTGCGCTTCGCACCGAGGAACGAGATGACATTTCCGTATGCGCTGGTGGTGTTCGATCTGGACGGCACGCTGGTGGACAGCGGCGCCGATATCGCCGAAGCGCTCAATCGCACGCTCGCCGACTTCGGCCTGGCGCGCGTGCCCGAAGCCACCGTGCTCGGCTGGATCGGCGAGGGCGTGCGCAAGCTGGTCGAGGCGGCGTGGCGGCATGCGCACGACGCCACGCCGATCGACACGGTGATGCCGACCTTCATGCGCCATTACCAGGAGTGCCTGCTGCGCAGCCCGCGCCTGTATCCGGGCGCGGCCGAGGCGCTGGCGCAGTTGCGCACGCGCGGCGTGACGCTGGCGCTGTGCACCAACAAACCGTCCGCGTTCGTGCCGCCGCTGCTGCGCCATCTCGGCGCGGCCGACGCGTTCGCCGCGGTGCTCGGCGGCGACAGCCTGCCCGAGCGCAAGCCGAGCCCGCTGCCGCTGCTGCACCTGGCGCAGCAATTCGCGCAGCCGCCGGCGCGCTGCCTGATGGTCGGCGATTCCGGCACCGACCTGCAGGCCGCGCACGCCGCCGGCATGCCGGCGGCGCTGGTGCGCTACGGCTACCCGCGCGACCTGGACCTGGCCAGCGCGGAGGTGGTGCTGCTGATGGACGACATGCGCGAGTTGCTGACGCTGGGGTGATGCGGGTCGCCAATCGCGCCTGGCCGGCCATCTTTCCGCCGTCTGTATGCAACCGCAGCGGCTTCGCCGCGTTGGCCGGTGATCGACGGTCGTCGGCTCAGTCATCGCGGATCTGCCTTGACCGCCTGCTCCGCAGGCGGCGAAGACACCACGCTCATGCCTCATAGGTCACAGCGTAGGCCGCGTCGGTTCGCTCGATGCGTGCGAAGCCGAGTTCGCCCAGGTGCATGCCGGCGATCAGGAGCCGCTCGGTGCTGACCACATCCAGCAGCCGCGACCGTGTGGCCGCCGCAACAACCGGGTCTTGATCGAAGACGATCGCTACCTCCGGGTGCGGCACCTGGACATGGGGGAAATGCACGATGTCGCCCCAGACCAGCAGGCTGCGATCGACGGCATCGAGGCGATAGCCCGTGTGCCCGGCGGTGTGCCCTGGTAGCGGCATGGCGGCGATGCCGGGGAACACGTCGCCTGCATCGAAGACGCGCAGCCTGTCGCGGTAGCCGTCGAACACCTGGCGCGCGAACTGGAAATTGCCGCGGGCACGCTCGGCTGCACGGCTCATGTTGCCGTCGTCCTGCCAGAACGCGATCTCGCGACGGTGCACGACGAGTTCGGCGTTCGGGAAGGCGGCCGCTCCCGATGCATCGATCAGTCCGCCGACATGATCGGGATGGGCGTGGGTCAGCAGGACCGCATCGATCTGTGCAGGGCGCAGGCCTGCCAGCGACAGGTTGCTCAGCAGTCGGCCGCCCCATTGCCTGAAACCGCCGGCACCCGCATCGATCAGGAGCGTGCGGTCGCGGCCACGTACCACGTAGCAGTTGATATGGACTGCGGAAGCATCCTCCACCTGCGCTTCGTTCTGTATCTGCAGGGCATCGGCCGGCTGCATGTGCAACAGCGCGTCCAGGCCGACGCCGAGATAACCGTCGCTGATGGCGGTGATCGTGAAATCGCCGATCCGCTGGCTCGGGAACATTGCGGTCGTCATCGTGTCGCTCCGGACCGCCGGTCAGTTCCGCGCATGGATGTACTGCGCCGCATAGCCGAAACAGCGGATGCGGGCCTCCAAGCCTGTCGCTCGCCGGATGGCGTCATCGAGTGCTTCCATGAACTGCGCCATCGCCGTGGGCGTACGCGCCGCGGCGAGCCGGTAGCGGACTTCCGCGAAGATCGGGTGGCCGCGGCCATGCAGGACCGGGACGTAGATGACATGCACGTTCTCCAACGCGGCGAGAAGAAGGCCCGTGCACAGTTCGGTGCATCGTTCGGTCAGCTCCGAGAGCGCCGTGGCAGGCGGTAGCGCGTGCGCCGGCAGGAACAGGGTGACGTTCGGCATCGGCAGTCCTAACGCGTCGCGTCGCAGGCGCTGCCGCGGCCGCTGGTCAATTGCGCCGTCATCGGCGCGTAGAAGTGGAGGTCGTCCGAAAGGTGGTCGCCGGCGGCTAGCCGGGCGCGGTCGAGCTTGGCCAGCCAGCGCCGCTGCGGCCATTGCTCCAGCGCCACCGCCTGCATGGCGCATGGAACCAGGCCAAGGCGAATCAGGGATTCGGGCCCGGCGGCGCTCAGCGCCAGCACTTCATCGCCGGCCACGGCCGGCGCTTTGTCCGGCCCGTCGTAGAGGTTGCGGTGCCAGTCGGTGATGTGCTGTTGCCAGCGTGCGAAGTTGCCGCCGCCTTTCCGGCGATAGTCCTCGCCAGTCAGGATGTGCAGGCCATCGATCGCGTGCACGGCCAGATAGGTGGGGCAGCCGCGGCGCAAGGCCTTGAAGCGCTGCGAACTGTGGAAGCCCTGCACCGAGATGAGCGCCGGCAGCTTGTGCAGGCTGTAGAAGTCGTTCCATTCCGCTTCGCTGGCAGGATCGGCGAAGCTGCATTCCACCGTGTAGATCATTGCGTCGGCCTTGCCTTTCGTTGATGTAGGGTCATGCTAGGTCGACGTTTTTCTGGGCGAAATCGATATTCGATCACCCTTCAGTGACTCGATGTCATGGTGGGACTGTCGAATGTCGTATCGTGCCCTGGAGCCGTGCATGCGCCGCAAGATTCCCAGCCACTCCGCGCTCATGGCATTCGAGGCGGCTGCCCGGCATGCCAGCTTCGCGCGCGCGGCCGAGGAGCTGGCGTTGACCGAAGGCGCGATCAGCCGCCAGATCGGTCGGCTGGAAGGTTTCCTGGGCGTCACCTTGTTCGCCCGGATCGGCAATCGCGTCAGGCTCCTGCCGAACGGCGAGCGCTATGCGGCACAGGTGCGCGAGACGCTCGACCGGCTGGAACGCGACAGCCACTACCTGATGGGCCAGCGCAGCGACGGGGTCAGCCTCGACATCGCCGTCCTCCCGACCTTCGCCACGCGCTGGCTCATTCCCCGCCTGAAAAAATTCCAGACACGGCACCCGAACATCACCGTGCATCTGGCCGAGCGCATGCAGCCGTTCGTGCTGGCCGGCAGCGGTTTCGATGCGGCCATCCATTTCGAACACCCGGCGTGGACGGGAATGCGCACGCATCGGCTGTTGCAGGAGGTGCTGGTGCCGGTCTGCCATCCGGCGCTGCTCGCCGGGAAAAACCCCGCGACGGCCCTGGATGCGTTGCCACGGCTGCATCGTCGCCAGAATCCGGACGCCTGGCATCGCTATGCGCAGGAAGCCGGTATTGCGCTGACCCATCCGGCGGTCGGCGCCCGCTACGATCTCCACGCCATGTCGATCGAGGCGGCGCTGGCCGGCCTCGGTGTGGCGCTGGTACCACGCCTGTATGTCGCGGCCGAGCTGGCCGCTGGTCGGCTCGTTGCGCCGTGGCCCGACGGCACCTCGATCTCCAAGACCTTCTGTCTTGTCCTGCCGGAGCCGATCCGTTTGAACGATGCGCCGATCCAGGTGCTGGCGGACTGGCTCATCGAGGAAGCGCGGGCGTCGTCTCCGGTGCCCTGACGGCTGCGTCCGTGCCGTGCTGTCACGCCAGTGGCCGCTGCTGTCGGCCGATCCACGCTCATAGTGCCGCAACGCCAGCGAAGCCTACGGCGGCTCGGTCGCGACTGATGTCGACAGCGACGCCGATGCAGCTGATCGTCTAATCCGAGCGTGCCGCGAGACATCTCGCGGCACCGCTCCGATGCCTGCGATGCATGCAGGTGCAGCGGGCCGCGCCGCATGGCGCAACCCGCTGCGGGGGGCTCAGCGTGCCGCCGGCGCGTAGCGCAGCGTCACCGCGTACTCGCGGCCCGGCTGGTTGTACCAGTTGATGGTCTGGTAGTCGCGATCGAACACGTTGCTGGCCTTGGCCTGCAGCGTCCAGTCCGGCGCGAATGCGTATTCCACGCGCAGGTCGACGGTGCCATAACCGGCCAGGCGCACGCTGTTGGCCGCGTCGTCGTAGCGGTGGCCGCTGCCGAACGCGGTTACCCCGAGCTTGACCGGGCCGAAGCCGCGGTCCACGTCCAGCCGCGCGGTGTTCTGCGCGCGCCGCGCCAGCCAGTTGTCGCGGTTGCCGCCGTCGCTGCGGTTGCGTGGATCGGTGTGGCTGAGCTGCGCGGACAGTTCCCAGCCGGCCAGCGTCGCATAGCCGGTCAGCTCGGCGCCGCGGATCCGCGCTTCGTCCACGTTGACCGGCAGGAAGCTGACGGCGTCGTAGGAGATCAGGTCGTCGACGCGGGTCTCGTAGACGTTGAAGGTCCAGTTCCAGGTGTCGGCGTACTGCGCCACGCCCAGGTTGCCGCTCTTGGACTTCTCCGGCTTCAGTTCCGGATTGCCGGAGAACGGGTAGTACAGGTCGTTGAAGGTCGGCGCCTTGAAGCCGGTGCCGAGGCTGGCGGTGAGCTTGAAGCCGCCGTCCAGCGCCAGGCCCCAGCCGAGGCTGCCGGTGGTGTGCTGGCCGAACTGCTCGTTGTCGTCGCTGCGCACGCTGGCCTGCAGCTGCTGCGCGCCGAAGCGGCCTTGGTACTCGGCGAACACGCCGGTGTTGTCGCGCTGGTCGACGTCGAAGGCGGTGCTGCCGGTGACTTCCTCGCGCTGCCAGTCGGCGCCGGCGCTGAGCAGGTGGCCCTCGGCCAGGCCGAAGTCGCCCTGCAGCGAGGCGGTGTCGCGGCGGCTGTCGAAGGTGCTGACGAAGCTGCGCGTGTCGCTGCCGGCGGCGTGGTAGTAGCTGTCGGCCTGGTCGGTGTTGCGGCCGAGCTGCGCGGCCACGTGCACGCGCTCGGACGGGGTCCAGTCGAGCTTGCCGCCGAACACCTGCTGGGTGTTGTCGGCCTCGTTGCCGGCAAACAGCGCATCGCCGTCGTATTCGTTGCGGCTGTCGATGTTCAGCGCCTGGCCTTCGATGCGCAGGGTGTCGCTCAGCGCATAGCCGGCGCGCGCGCTCAGCGAGGTGTTGCGGTAGCCGTCGCGGTCCGGCTCGTCGATGAAGCAGCCGGCGAACAGGGTGGCCGAACCGTTGCAGGCGTTGATGCCGTCGGTCTTCTGGTAGCCGCCCTGCACCGACAGCCAGCCGCGCTCGCCGCGGTTGCTGAAGCCGGCGCTGGCCTGGCGCAGGCCATTGCTGCCGGCGCCCAGGCTCAGGTTCTGCTGCAGGCCCTGGCCGCCGCGGCGGGTGAAGATCTGGATCACCCCGCCGATCGCATCGGAGCCGTACAGGCTCGAGCGCGGGCCGCGCACGACCTCGATGCGCTCGATCTGGCTCAGCGGCAGGTCCTGGAACGCGGCCAGGCCGGCGCTGGCCGAGCCGACGCGCACGCCGTCCACCAGCACCAGCACGTGGTCCGATTCGCTGCCGCGCAGGCTCAGCGTGGTCAGCTTGCCCAACCCGCCCTGGTTGGACACGCCGATGCCGGCGCGGCCCTGCAGCAGTTGCGCCAGCGATGTGGCCTGGCTGCGCTCGATCTCGGCGCGGTCGATCACCTGCGCCGGGACCACGCTGTCCTCGACCGAGATCTGGGTGCGGGTGGCGGTGACCAGGACCTGGTCCAGGTCGGTGGCGGCATCGGCGGCGAGCGCCAGCGAGGGCAGGGACAGGGCGGACGCGATCGCGACCGAAAGCAGGCGGAACGACATGGGGCAACTCCGGCGCGCGGTTGCGCGCTGTGACGGCGAAGGAGTCGCGAACGGAAGGTGCGAGCGGACGGCGCCAGACGCGGCGCGGCACGCCGCGACGCCCTCCGCATCGCAACCAGTGGACTGCAAGGCCGGTCTCCGGGCTGGCGATCTGGGAGTCGGAACTCCCGGCTGGCGACGCCTTCCCATGCGGTTTGCACAGTGGCGCAGGTCGTCAGCTTGGATCGCTTACCGTTGCGGGGGCAGCGCCGGCCTTGTCGCAAGACGCACCGGCTTCCCGTTTCAACCTGCAGGCCGGAGCCGGCAGGTCACCTTGAAGCGGCGCGATTGTACGCGATCGCCGGCGTGACGCGCGGATCAGTCGGCGTCGCGCTCGCCGGCGTGGCCGTCGTCGTCGCGTCCGCGGTCGCGCTCGGCGTCGTAGGCATGGCCGCCGGACGCGTCGTCGGCGTAGTCCGCATACGGCGTATCGCTATGGTCGCCGTCGCGGTCGAAATGGGTGGTCGCCACCGGTCCGGCCACCGGCAGGCCGCGTTGCGCCGGCAGTTGCGCCGCCGCCGTTTCCAGCTCGGCCAGCAACTGCGTGCGCCGTGCCTCGGGCAGTTCCTGCCAGTGGCAGCCGGTCAACGCGCCCTCCAGCGAGTACAGCAGGTTGAGGCTGGGCTTGAAGCCGGCGCGCTTGACCTTCAGGAATGCGCCCACCGCGCCGGCCGCGGCCAAGTCCTCCTGCGTGCGCAGGCCGACTTGGCGCAGCCAGGCCGCACTCTTGGGGCCGATGTTGCGCAGCTTCTCGGTGCTCATCGCAGCGCGTCGACGAAGACCTGGGCGATCGCCTCCAGGCCGTGCTGGTCGTCGGCATCGAAGCGCGCCAGGTCCGGGCTGTCCAGGTCGAACACGCCGATCAGTTCGCCGTCGCGCAGCAGCGGCACCACCAGCTCCGAGCGCGACGCCGCATCGCAGGCGATATGCCCGGGGAAGGCCTCGACGTCGTCGATGCGCTGGGTCTGGCCGCTGCTGGCGGCGGCGCCGCACACGCCCTTGTGCAGCGGGATGCGCACGCACGCGGGCAGGCCCTGGAACGGCCCGACCACCAGTTCCTTGCCGTCGTACAGGTAGAAGCCGACCCAGTTCAACCGCGGCAGCGCGTGGTACACCAGCGCCGCCAGGTTGGCGGCATTGGCGATGCGGTCGGGTTCGCCGCTGACCAGGGAGCGGGCCTGGGCGAGCAACTGGGCGTACTGTTCCGGCTTGCTGCCGGTGAGCGAAGAGGAAGCGAACATCGCACGAGTCTAGCAGCGGCCGGTGGCGGCCTGGCGGCGGAGACGGCCGACGCAAGGGAGACCGGATGCCTGCCTGGATGCGCCGGGCCGTCGCTGGCCAGCGATCGACCTGCGCCCCAGCCTGTTCCTTGGCGCATGCATCGGCGCATGCATCCGCGCGATGGCCCCTGTGCGCACGGGCAGATCGCCGCTGACGCTGACGCGGCGGCACGGCGCCGGCTATCCTGCGCGGCCGCGCCGCATGTGGCGGCCCCCGAGGATCCTGCGACGATGCGCTTCCCCGCCTTCTACGTCACCGGCACCGATACCGGCATCGGCAAGACCGTCGCCAGCACCGCGCTGCTGCATGCGCTGCGCGCGCGCGGGCAAGCGGCGGTGGGCATGAAGCCGGTCGCCAGCGGCTGCGAACGCGGTGCGGACGGCTGGCGCAACGCGGATGCGCTGGCGCTGCAGGCGGCCAGCGCGCCGCGGCCGGACTACGCGGACCTCAATCCCTATGCCTTGCCGCTGCCGCTGGCGCCGGAACTGGCCGCCGCCGCGGCCGGCGTGCGCGTGGAGCTGGAACCGATCGCGGCGGCCTTCGCGCGTCTGCGCGCGCAGGCGGACGTGGTGGTGGTGGAAGGCGTCGGCGGCTGGGCGGCGCCGCTGTCGGCGACGCTGGACCAGGCCGACCTGGCGCGCGCGCTGGCCTTGCCGGTGCTGCTGGTGGTCGGGCTGCGCCTGGGTTGCCTCAACCACGCCCGGCTCAGCGCCGCGGCGATCGCCGCCGACGGCCTGCGCTGCATCGGCTGGATCGGCAACGAGATCGATCCGGCGATGCAACGCATCGACGCCAATATGCAGATGCTGCAGGAGCGCTTGCCGATGCCGTGCTGGGGACGGCTGCCGTACCGGCCGCAACCGGATCCGGCCGCGCTGGCGGCGCAGCTGCACCCATGGCAGGGCGCGCAGACGGCGGGCTGATTCGGCGCCTGGCCGCAAGCGCGCGCAGCGCAGGAATGGCGGCCGCGAGGAGGGTTTCTTGTGGAGGAGGGGCTTTCAGCCCCAACGGACCGAAAAGTCGGGCTGAGGCATCCGCAAGAAGCACAAGAATGCCTGGTACTGCGAAAGTCCCGAGTCCCGCGAATCCCGAATCCCGAATCCCGGCCATAAAAAAGACCCGGTAGAGGGAGGGATCTACCGGGTCTTGGCTGCACGGGGGGAGGGACCCGCGCGTACCACTGGTCAGTCCTGCGGCTGTGCCGCAGCGGACTTGTCTGGTCTTGCTTATTTGGTCTTGGCCTTCGGCGCGGCCTGGTCGGTGGCCGCCTCGAACTGGTTCTTGGCCAGCTGGCCGATGGCTTCGGAGGTCTTCAGGCCCAGGCCGAACACTTCCTGGTTGGCCGTGGCCAGCCGCTCGAAGTTGTCGCGGGCGATCTGCAGGCCCTTCGGCCACAGCGACTGCACGCTGCCGATGTCGCGCGCTTCGGTGAGCTCGCCGAGGAAGCCGGTGGTCGCGGCGACGTTCTTCTCGAAGGTCTTCAGCTGCACGCCGAACACGCTCTCGGCGCTTTCCAGCGCCAGGCGGTTGGCCCGCGCGGCGGCGGCGGCGAACTGCTGGGTGTAGCTGCTGAACTGATCATTGAACTGAGCGGACATCATGCAACTCCAGGGAATGCCGATTGCTGTTGCAGTGCAACATACACGCATTCTGCTGCAATGCAACAAAATTTTCTGAAGCCGCTCAGGCTTCGTTCAAACTGGCTTTCGGATCAATAGGTTGGAGGCGGTCTGCCTGGCGCCGACCTGGCCTGCGGACGCATTGGGCGGACGCCAGCTGCGCCTACGCGGGCACCCGGGAACAGGGCCGTCCCCGAATCCCTGCCTCAAGCAGGACCGCGATACCGGCAGCCGGACGTGCAGGTCTCGTGGATCACCACCTCGCTCAACAGCGGCAATGCCGGCTTGAGCCGCTCCCAGATCCACACCGCCAGGCGTTCGCTGGTCGGGTTCTCCAGGCCGGCGATATCGTTGAGGTAGTGGTGGTCGAGCTGGTCGTAGATCGGGCCGAACGCGGCCTTGATGTCGCTGAAGTCCATGACCCAGCCGGTGTCGGCGCCAGGCTCGCCGCTGACGTGTAGCTCGACCCGGAACGAATGCCCGTGCAGCCGCGCGCACTTGTGGCCGGGCGGGACGTTGGGCAGGCGGTGCGCCGCTTCGAGGGTGAAGATCTTGAAGATATTCATGGCGTCATTCTAAGTGTGGGCGCCGCGCGGATCGTCGGCGCTGGCGGCTGCGGGATTTGCGGTGGCGAGGCGTCGCGAAAACACGAACGCCGCCCGGAGGCGGCGTTCGTGGTGCTGCGGTCGGCTGCGCTCAGCGCGCAGCGCTGGGCTGGCCGCCGCTGCGACGGCGCTCGCCCTGGCGGCGTGCGCCGCCCGGCTGGGTGCCGCCGGCCGGCTTGGCCCCGGCATGCGCGTGCGGACGCGGCGCATCGCCGTGCGGACGGCGCGCGTGGGTGCTCTTGCGCGGCGGACGCTGGCCGCCCGGACGCTCGTCGGCCGGATTGTTGTTGCCCCAGCGGATCGGCGTGGACGGCTCGAAGCCCGGCACGTCGCGGATGTCCATCTCGCGCTTGAGCATGCGCGAGATCGCGCGCAGCAGCTTGGCCTCGTCCTGCGCCACCAGCGACACCGCCTCGCCCTGCGAGCCGTTGCGGCCGGTGCGGCCGATCCGGTGCACGTAGTCCTCGGCGACCATCGGCAGGTCGTAGTTGATGACCTTCGGCAGCTGGTCGATGTCGATGCCGCGCGCGGCGATGTCGGTCGCCACCAGCACCGTGATGCGGCCGGCCTTGAAGTCGCTCAGTGCGCGCAGGCGCTGGCCCTGGCTCTTGTTGCCGTGGATCGCGGCGGTCTTCAGCCCGGACTTGTCCAGGAACATGGTCAGCTTGTCGGCGCCGTGCTTGGTGCGCGCGAACACCAGCGTCTGCATCCGCGAATCGGCGGCCAGCAGGTGCAGCAGCAGCTCGCGCTTGCGGGTGCCATCGACCGGGTGCACGCGGTGGGTGATGGTGTCGGCGACGGTGTTGCTCGGCGTGGCCTGGATTTCCTGCGGGTCGTGCATGAACTCGCGGGCCAGCTGCTTGATGCCTTCCTCGAAGGTGGCCGAGAACAGCAGGGTCTGCCGGTTCTGCTTGGGCAGCTTGGCCAGGATGCGCTTGATCGAGGGCAGGAAGCCCATGTCGAGCATGCGGTCGGCCTCGTCCAGCACCAGGATCTCGATGCCCGACAGGTCCACGCTGCGGCGCTCGAGATGGTCGAGCAGGCGGCCCGGGCAGGCGATCAGCAGGTCCACGCCGCGACGCAGCGCGTCGAGCTGGTTGCCCATGCCGACGCCGCCGTAGATGGTGGTGCTGGGGATGCGCAGGTACTTGCTGTAGCCGCGCAGGCTGTCGTGCACCTGGGTGGCCAGCTCGCGGGTCGGGGTCAGGATCAGCGCGCGCGGCTTGCGCGCGCCATTGCCCACCGGCTGCGGCGAGGTGCCCAGGTGCTGCAGCAGCGGCAGGCCGAACGCGGCGGTCTTGCCGGTGCCGGTCTGCGCGCCGGCCATCAGGTCGTGGCCGGCCAGCGCCAGCGGAATCGCCTGCAACTGGATCGGGGTGGGGGTTTCGTAGCCCTGCTCGGCCAACGCGCGCAGCAGGAAGGGCGCCAGGCCCAAGGATTCGAATGACATCGAGAAAAGCTCCGGATAACGCGCCGTCGCCGGGACGTGCCCGGAGTGCAGACGCAAGTAGGGTGAGGCTCGGAGCGTTCCCGTGAACCGCGCTGCGAGAGGGTGGAACAACCCGGAGCAGACAGCGCTCGGGTTTGTCGGCACCACGAAAGGCGTCGGGCGGGGCGGGCGAGCGGATCGAACGATCCTGACCTCGCCGGCGGTCCCTGAGGGAAACGGACGGCCGCATGCAGACCTGGCCAGTCTACGCTGAATTGGCGCAATGCACAAAAGGCCGGGCGGTTTTCCGACGGCCGGCGGCTCTGTTTCAGTTGCAACCAATATCCGGTCTGGCCGTACAATCGCCCGATCGGCTCCCCAGCACTGGACGGACATGAAGCTAGGTTCCCTGAAGGAAGGCGGTCGCGACGGCACCCTGATCGTCGTCTCCCGCGACCTGACCCGCGCGGTGCGCGCCACCGGCATCGCCGCGACCCTGCAGCGCGCGCTGGAGGACTGGAGCAACCTGGCGCCGCGCCTGAACGCGCTGTCCGAGTCGCTCAACGACGGCAGCGCCGACGGCCAGTTCGACCTGGACATCGCCGCGCTGGCCGCGCCGCTGCCGCGCGCCTACGAGTTCCTGGACGGCAGCGCCTACCTGCCGCACGTGGAGCGGGTGCGCCGCGCGCGCGGCGCCGAAGTGCCGGAGAGCTTCTACATCGATCCGCTGATGTACCAGGCGGTCAGCGCCGGCTTCTACGGCCCGCGCGACGCGGTCAAGGTGGTCAGCGAGGACTACGGCATCGACCTGGAGGCGGAGATCGTGGTGGTCACCGACGACGTGCCGATGGCGGTCGATGCGCAGCAGGCCGCCGGCCATATCCAGCTGATCGGCCTGGTCAACGACGTGTCGCTGCGCAACCTGATCCCGGCCGAACTGGCCAAGGGCTTCGGCTTCGTGCAGTCCAAGCCGCGCTCGGCGCTGTCGCCGGTGTTCGTGACCCCGGACGAACTGGGCGAGGCCTGGCGCGACAACAAGCTGCACCTGCCGCTGCTGACCCACATCAACGGCGTGTGGTTCGGCGCGCCGGAAGCCGGCGAGGACATGCAGTTCGACTTCGCGCAGCTGGTCGCGCATGCGGCGAAGACGCGGCCGCTGGCGGCCGGCGCGGTGATCGGCTCGGGCACCATCGCCAACCAGGACACCTCGCTCGGCGCCTCGTGCTTCGCCGAGCTGCGCGTGGTGGAAACGCTGCGCGACGGCCAGCCGAGCACGCCGTTCATGAAGTTCGGCGACGTGGTGCGGATCGAGATGCTGGACCGTGACGGGGTGAGCATCTTCGGCGCGATCGAACAGCGCATCGAGCCCGCCTCCCGGCCCTGATCCGGCCGGCGGCGGCGCCGAGACGACCGGCGGCGCCGCTGCTACTGTGTCCACCGGTATCGTGATCGTCCGGACGGGGAGGGCAGGGCGTGGAAGAGGCGTTGCAGCTGTACACCTACTGGCGTTCCAGCGCCGCCTATCGCGTGCGCATCGGCCTCAACCTGAAAGGGCTGGCCTACCAGGCGCTGCCGGTGCACCTGGTGCGCGACGGCGGCCAGCAGCATTCGCCGGAGTACGCGCGACTCAATCCGCAGGAGCTGGTGCCGACGCTGTGCCACGACGGCCAGCCGATCCGCCAGTCGCTGGCGATCCTGGAATACCTGGACGAACGCTGGCCGGAGCCGCCGCTGCTGCCGGATGCGGCGATCGACCGCGCGCGGGTGCGCGGGCTCGCGCAGCTGATCGCCTGCGACATCCACCCGCTCAACAACCTGCGCGTGGGCCGGTTCTTCGAGACCGTGTGGAGCGTGCCGCAGTCCGAGCGCGAGGAGTGGATGCTGCACTGGATCGTGCTGGGCTTCGATGCGCTGGAGCAACTGCTCGCCGAATCGCCCGACACCGGCACCTATTGCCATGGCGAGCAGCCGGGGCTGGCCGATTGCTGCCTGGTGCCGCAGGTCTTCAACGCGCGCCGCTTCGGCGTGGACATGCAGGTCTATCCGACCCTGGCGCGGATCGAGCAGGCCTGCCTGGCGCTGCCGGCGTTCGATGCGGCGCGCCCGGAGCGGCAGCCGGACGCGCAGGTCTGAAGCCTGGCGTGTCGACCCTGGAGGCGCGGCTTCAGCCGCGACAGGGTCTTGCCGGACGATGCCTGTCGCGGCTGAAGCCGCTCCTACAAAAGGCGCCGCCGCGTGCGCTCAACCGAAGCCGTGCGTGATCCGCGGTGAGCTGGCGCCGCCGGCTGCGGCGTCGTAGTCCGCGTAGGGGTCGTGTTCGCCGCTGGAGCCCTCGGACAGGCGGAACTTCAGCGCCAGGCCGTCGCGCGAGTCGGCCGCGCGCAGCGCTTCCTCCTGCTCGATCTGGCCCTGCTTGACCATCCGGAACAGGCACTGGTCGAAGGTCTCCATGCCTTCCTCCAGCGACTCCTCCATCGCTGCCTTGATCTCGTGGACCTGGCCGCGGCGCAGCAGGTCGCGGATCATCGGCGTGTTCAGCAGCACCTCGGTGGCCGGGCGGCGGCGCTCGTTCTTGTCCTTGACCAGGCGCTGCGAGACCACCGCGCGCAGGTTCAGCGCCAGGTTCATCAGCACGTTCTTGTGCGCGCTTTCCGGGAAGAAGTTGAGGATGCGCTCGATGGTCTGGTCGGCGTTGTTGGAGTGCAGCGTGGCCAGGCACAGGTGGCCGGTCTCGGCGAAGGCGATCGCCGCCTCCATCGTCGTCGCGTCCAGGATCTCGCCGATCAGGATCACGTCAGGCGCCTCGCGCATCGCGTTCTTCAGCGCGTTGTGGAAGGCGTGGGTGTCCAGGCCGACCTCGCGCTGGTTGACGATCGACATCTTGTGCTTGTGCAGGTATTCGATCGGATCCTCGATGGTGAGGATGTGCCCGGTGGTGGTGCTGTTGCGGTGGTCGATCATCGACGCCAGCGAGGTGGACTTGCCGGAGCCGGTCGAGCCGACCACCAGGACCAGCCCGCGCGGGGTCATGATCACGTCCTTGAGCACCTGCGGCAGGTGCAGTTCCTCGATGCTGGGGATCTTGCTGCGGATCGCGCGGATGACCATGCCGACCTCGCCGCGCTGCTTGAACACGTTGACCCGGAAGCGGCCGGCGTCCTGCAGCGCGATGGCCATGTTCAGCTCCAGCTCGCGCTCGAACTGCGGCACCTGGCCCTCGTCCATCAGCGAATAGGCGATCTTCTTGACCATGCCCGGCGGCAGGCCGGTGGCGCCGAGCGGGTACAGCTTGCCTTCGATCTTGATATAGACCGGTGCTCCCGTGGTCAGGAACATGTCCGAGGCGTTCTTTTCGGTCATCAGCTTCAGGAAGTAGCCGATATCCATGCGCAATGGTTCCCCAACAATCCGCGGCTGCCCGTTGCAAGCGCGCCACAGGCTTCCGACAATGGCCGCGCTCGACGTCTCCGCCTACGGCCCCCCTTGATGAAAACTAGCTTCGCACAAATCCGTTGCCCGCAGTACGTGATGGCGTGCGCATTGGCGCTGTTTGCCGCGCCCGCCGCGTTCGCCCAGGTCGCCTCGCCGGAGCTGCAGACCGCCCAGCAGGCGGTGCAGCGCGCGATCCAGGCCGACGCCGACCAGTACGCGCCGGACCTGATCGCCACGGCCCGCCAGGGCCTGGAGCAGGCCCAGCAGGCGGCGCTGGACCGCCGCCAACGCAAGACCGCGCCGCAGCTGGCGCTGCGCGTGGCGGCCGATGCCGACCTGGCGCGGGTACGCAGCGAGGAGGCGGTGGCGAACGCGCAACTGCAGCAGCGCAAGGCCGAGGTAGCCGACCTGCAGCGTAGCTTGAACACCGGGGAGGGCCGTCCATGAGCCGTCGCCTGGGGATGGCCGGCGGCCTGGCCGCGCTGCTGTTGCTGGTCGCGCCGCTGGCGGCGTTCGCGGCCGACGATCCGGAACTGGCGTTGCTGAACCAGCGCCTGGTCGCCCTGCAGGCCGATCCGCTGAGCGCCGACGTGGCCGCCTACGAGCGGCTGCAGGCGCAGCAGGCGGTCGCCGCGTTCGCCGCGGCCAAGCGCAAGGAGCAGGACGATGCGCGCTACCTCGCCGAGCGCCGCGTCGAGATCGCCGAGACCGCCGCGCGTGCGGCGCTGGCGCGGCGCCAGGTCGACCAGCTGGAGAGGACCCGCAGCGAGCTACTGGTCGAAGCCAGCCGCCGCGAGGCCGCGCGTGCGCGCCAGGAAGCCGAGCGGCTGCGGGTGCAGGCGCAGATCCAGGCCGAGGAGGCCGAAAGCCTGCGCCAGGCGGCCGAGGCCGAACAGCTGGCGCGGCAGGATGCCGAGCAGGCGCTGACCAGCGTGGCCGGGCAGCAGACCGCCAAGCTCAGCGCCGCGCAGCAGAAGTCGGCCAAGCTGGCCCGCGAAGAGGCCGAACTGGTCGCCGGGGCCAAGCTGCCGGCGTCGCGCTTCGAGCCGCGCGGGGAGGTCTTCACCGTCACCGGCGGCGCGTTCGCCGCGGGCAAGGCGGCGCTGACCGCCGATGCCGCCGGCCAGGCCAAGGCGCTGGCGCAGTACCTGCAGATCGGCGCCAAGGGCCGGGTGCGGATCGAGGCCTACGATGCCGACGCCGGTGTGGCACAGAAGCGCGCCGACGCGCTGCGCGATGCGCTGGTCGGCGGCGGTGTGGCGGCGAGCCGGCTGCAGGCGGTCGGCAAGAAGGCGCCGGCGAGCAAGGCCCGCGCCGCCGAGGTGGTGATCGCGCCCTGAGCCGGGGTGGGGCGCACCGGTGCCCTGGAACCGTTTTTAACGCGGTTTTTCCCTGGGCCTGAGCGGCGAGCAACTGAATGCGGAAAAGCGGGCTGGCCTCCCTTGTCGGATGCGGTGGGGAGGCGTAGGGTCGAACTCCCAGGCGGCATCTCGTCGCCTGGTCCCAACGGAGGCACCGGGCCGATGAAGCAGTGGCACGCACCGCAGCACGACGTTCCAAGGGCCGCAGGCCCGGGCGTTGCGGTGGAGCGGCTGGCGGCCCGCGCGACTCCGCTCCCAGGCAACGCCCCGTGCCGTTCCGGCCGGGGCGTTCTTGTTTCCAGCTGAAGGAGGCTATTCCTATGTTCGAAGGGCAATCGCAGACCGAAATCGACGCGCTGATCAAATCCGATCCCGAGTTCAAGCAGCTGTACCAGCGTCACAAGACCCTGGACAAGAAATGCATGGATGCCGAACTCGGCGTGCTGCCGATCGACGATCTCACCCTGTCCCAGATGAAGCGGGAAAAGCTCGCGGCCAAGGAAAAGCTGCTGCGGCTCTACGACGAGCAGCAGAAGCCGCACTGATCCACCCCTCCCACGACGCGTTCACTTGTCGCGGGCGGTGGCCGGCCTCCTCGTCGGCTCGCCACCGTCCGCGCCATCTCCCCACCGAAGCCGCGATCGCGGCTTTTTTCATGCCGATTCCGCGCCCCGGTCTGACATTCCGGCGCATACCGCGGATAATCACCGGTCCAGCCGCTATGACGGCGCGATGCATCCGGACGCGATGGCCATTCACTCTTCCGTACTCGACCTGATCGGCGACACCCCCATCGTCAAGGCCAGCAAGCTCGACACCGGCGTGTGCGAGCTGTACCTGAAGCTGGAAAGCGCCAACCCCGGCGGCTCGATCAAGGACCGCATCGGCCTGTCGATGATCGAGGCGGCCGAGCGCCGCGGCGAACTCAAGCCCGGCGCGGTGCTGGTCGAAGGCACCGCCGGCAACACCGGCATCGGTCTGGCCCTGGTCGCCCAGCAGAAAGGCTACAAGCTGATCCTGGTGGTGCCGGACAAGATGAGCCGGGAGAAGATCTTCAACCTCAAGGCGATGGGCGCCGAAGTGGTGCTGACCCGCTCGGACGTGGCCAAGGGCCATCCCGAGTACTACCAGGACCTGGCCGCGCGCCTCGCCGCCGAGACCCCCGGCGCCTACTTCGTCAACCAGTTCGGCAATCCCGACAACCCGGCCGCGCACGAGTTCGGCACCGGGCCGGAGATCCTGCGGCAGATGGACGGCAAGCTGGACGCGATCGTGTTCGGCTGCGGCAGCTCCGGCACCATGACAGGCCTGTCGCGCGCCTTCGCCGCCGCCTCGCCGCACACAGAACTGGTGCTGGCCGACCCGGTCGGCTCCATCCTGACCGAGTACATCGAGCAGGGCACGGTCAGCGAGAAGTCCGGCAGCTGGCTGGTGGAGGGCATCGGCGAGGACTTCCTGCCGGCCATCTCCGATTTCTCGCGGGTCAAGAAGGCCTATTCGATCAGCGACGCCGAGAGCTTCCACACCGCGCGCGAGCTGTTGGCCAAGGAGGGCATCCTCGGCGGCTCCTCGACCGGCACCCTGCTGGCCGCGGCGCTGAAGTACTGCCGCGCGCAGACCGCGCCCAAGCGGGTGCTGGTGTTCGTCTGCGACACCGGCAACAAGTACCTGTCGAAGATGTACAACGACTACTGGATGCTGGACAACGGCTTCCTGGAGCGCCCGCAGCATGGCGACCTGCGCGACCTGATCCTGCGCCCGTACAGCCAGCGCGACACCGTGGTGGTCGGCCCCAACGACCTGCTGACCACCGCCTACCAGCGCATGAAGCTGTACGACGTGTCGCAGCTGCCGGTGATGGATGGCGACCAACTGGTGGGCATCGTCGACGAAAGCGACGTCTTGTTGCACGTCTATGGCGACGAGGCCCGCTTCCGCGACCCGGTCTCCACGGCCATGGTCAGCAAGCTCGACCGGCTCGACGTGAAATCGCCGATCGAGGCCCTGCTGCCGGTGTTCGACCGCGGCCAGGTCGCCATCGTGATGAACGACGGTGCCTTCCTCGGCCTGATCACCCGCATCGACCTGCTCAACTACCTGCGCCGCCGCGTCCAGTGACGGTGCCTCGTGGACGGCTCCCGGTACAGGGGGCCGTTCAGACCTCGCTGCTAGAATCACGCCCCTTCTCCGGGAACCCCTTATGACGGACCACACGTCCAACCCCAATGGCGACGGCCCTGCGCTGTCGCTGGCGACCCTGGCGATCCATGGCGGCCAGCATCCGGACCCGTCCACGGGCGCGGTGATGCCGCCGATCTATGCGACCTCCACCTACGCCCAGTCCAGCCCCGGCGAACACCAGGGCTTCGAGTACTCGCGTACCCACAACCCGACCCGCTTCGCCTACGAGCGCTGCGTCGCCGCGCTGGAAGGCGGCTCGCGCGGCTTCGCGTTCGCCTCCGGCATGGCCGCCACCTCCACGGTGATGGAGCTGCTGGACAGCGGCAGCCATGTGGTGGCGATGGACGACCTGTACGGCGGCAGCTACCGCCTGTTCGAGCGTGTGCGCAGGCGCACCGCCGCGCTGGACTTCAGCTTCGTCGACCTGACCGATCCGGCCGCGTTCGCAGCGGCGATCACGCCCAAGACCCGGATGGTGTGGATCGAAACCCCCACCAACCCGATGCTGAAGATCGTCGACATCGCCGCGATCGCCGCGATCGCGCGCCAGCACGGCCTGCTGGTGGTGGTGGACAATACGTTCGCCTCGCCGATGCTGCAGCGCCCGCTGGAACTGGGCGCGGACATCGTCGTGCACTCGGCGACCAAGTACCTCAACGGCCACTCGGACATGGTCGGCGGCATCGCCGTGGTCGGCGCCAATGCCGAACTGGCCGAGCAGCTGGCGTTCCTGCAGAACTCGGTGGGCGGCGTACAGGGCCCGTTCGACAGCTTCCTGGCGCTGCGCGGACTCAAGACCCTGCCGCTGCGGATGCGCGCGCACTGCGACAACGCGCTGGCGCTGGCGCAGTGGCTGGATACCCACTCGGCCGTGGAGAAGGTGATTTACCCCGGCCTGGCCTCGCATCCGCAGCACGCCCTGGCGCAGCGGCAGATGTCCGGCTTCGGCGGCATCGTCTCGATCGTGCTCAAGGGCGGCTTCGACGCGGCCAAGCGCTTCTGCGAGAAGACCGAGCTGTTCACCCTGGCCGAATCGCTGGGCGGCGTGGAAAGCCTGGTCAACCATCCTGCGGTCATGACCCATGCCTCCATCCCGGTCGCCCGCCGCGAACAGCTCGGCATCAGCGATGGCTTGGTGCGGTTGAGCGTGGGGGTCGAGGATGTGGGGGATTTGCGGGTGGATTTGCAGCAGGCGTTGACCGACCAGCTGGGAGCCCGGGGCCGGTCGTCCAGGGAGTCCTGAAACGCATGTCCGCACAAGTCCATGCGCGAAACCGTGTATCGGCCAGTCCACTCGCCCTGATCCGGTCGCTAGTGAGAAACCGCCAGCTCCTGCGCCAGCTGATCCGGCGCGAGGTGATCGGTCGCTATCGCGGTTCTTTCCTTGGCACGGCTTGGTCGTTCTTCAACCCGTTGCTGATGCTGACGGTGTACACCTTCGTCTTCACTACCGTCATGAAGGTGCGCTGGGTTGGTGAAGGCCCGGTGGACAAGGTGAACTTTGCGGTACTGGCTTTCGTCGGCTTGGCGGTGCACGGGTTCTTTTCCGAGTGCCTTAACAAGGCACCGACTCTGATCATCGCCAACGTAAACTTCGTCAAGAAGGTCATCTTCCCGTTGGACGCGCTCATCTGGGTGCTGATCGGCTCGGCGTTGTTCCACCTGGCTATCAGCATGCTGGTGCTATTGATTGCGCAGATCGTGTTGGGTGTCGGCGTGCCGTGGACTGCGGTGCTGTTCCCGCTGGTCATGTTGCCGCTGATCCTGATGATGACGGGCCTGTCGTGGCTGTTGGCGTCATCGGGGGTCTATCTGCGCGATATCTCCCAAGTCACCGGTGTGCTTTCCAGTGTCATGCTGTTTCTCTCGCCGGTGTTCTACCCGGCCGCGTCGCTGCCGGAGTGGGTGCGCCCTTGGATGTATCTCAATCCATTGACCTACATCATCGAAGATAGTCGCAGCGTGCTGGTTTTCGGGCAACTGCCGCGTCTGCCGCAGTGGAGCCTGGCGATGGCGGTCGGGGTGGCGGTGTTGATGTTCGGATATGCCTGGTTCCAGAAAACGCGTAAGGGTTTCGCCGATGTCCTCTGACGAGATCGTTGTCCACGTCGAGTCGGTGTCGAAGCGCTATGAGATGTACGACACGCCTCGCGACCGGATGAAGCAGTTCGTCCTGCCGCGCCTGCGCCGTGCCGCCGGCCTGGGCCAGCGTGAGTACTTTCGCGAGTTCTGGGCCCTGCGCGACGTTAATTTCGATGTCCGCCGCGGTGAATCGGTCGGCATCCTGGGCCGCAATGGCAGTGGCAAGAGCACCTTGTTGCAAATCGTGACGGGCACGCTGGCCCCGACTGAGGGGCGTGTCGAGGTGAAGGGGCGCGTAGCCGCGCTGCTCGAACTCGGCTCGGGCTTCAACCCCGAGTTCACCGGCCGCGAAAATGTGTATCTCAATGCTGCCCTGCTGGGGTTCACTGCTGATGAAGTCGATCGCAAGTTCGATGCCATCGCGGCGTTCGCTGACATCGGCGATCATCTCGACCAGCCGGTCAAGACCTACTCCAGCGGCATGCTGGTGCGCCTGGCATTCGCGGTGCAGGTGCAGGTCGAGCCGGACATCTTGATCGTGGACGAGGCGTTGGCCGTCGGCGATGCGCTGTTCCAGAAGCGCTGCTTCCAGCGGATCGAGAAGCTGGTCTCCGACGGCATGTCCTTGCTATTTGTCTCGCATGATCAGGAGAGCGTGCGGACGTTGACCAGCCGCTGCTTGCTGTTGAGCAACGGAAGACAGCTGGACTGGGGTTCGTCGGCCAATGTGGTGCTGAATTACCGCAGGCTCTTGCATGACGAAGAAGCGGCGTACTTCAGTAGCCTGACGGACATGCTGAAGAGCGAAGAGCCGGCGCAGACAGATACGGCGCAGGCGCCGGTTGCGTCGATGATTGGTTCGGACCGGCTGACCTTCGGCGACGGTGGGGTACGCATCCTTAGTGTCACGACCCTTGCGGCAGACGGCTCCGGTGTCAGCGTGTTCTATCCCGGCGAACGGCTGCGCATCAAGGTGGTCTGCGAGTCGCAGATCACCACGGACAAGTTGTCTGTGGGCGTGCGCATCCGCAACAAGGAAGGCGTCAAGCTCTACTCCTGGGGCACCTTGAATCAGGACATGCAGCGCATGGCGGAGAATCCCTCCGCCGAAACTTTCTGGCGGCGCCAGATTCACGCAGGCGAACGTTTCGAGGTAGAACTCGAATGCGACTGCGTGCTGGGCGTCAATCTGTACGAAGTGCAAGCGTCGGTGTCTCATGAAGATACCCCCGACTATTTGGCGCAGCGAATGCTGCACTGGGTGGACGAGGCAGCGTTCTTTCAGGTGCTGATGCGGAAGGAGGAGTACTTCTTCGGCGGTGTCATCGATCTGCGCATGAACGCCACTTGGCGCCGGCAAGGAAACTGAATCTATGGCGGTGAAGAGAATGAAAGCAAGAGGCGCTAGTCCGGCCCATTCGAATGAACGCAGCGCTGGGCTCGCCAATGCCGTTGTCACGGCATGCGGTCTGGCCAAGGTGCTCGACATTGGTTCAGGCGCAGGGCGATTGACCGAGGCCTTGCTGCGCCAGGGCGTCGATGCAAGCGGACTCGAACTCGATGGTGCGCTCGTCGACGATGCCAACGCAAGAATGCCCGGCCGCTTCATCCAAGGAGATGCCCGGGCGATGCCCTTCGATGATGGTCAGTTCGAGGTCGTCGTGTCCGATGGCTGCCTTGAATGCATGGATGAGGAAGGCCTGCGTGCGGCATTGGCGGAAATCCGCCGCGTATGCAGTCGCGACGCCATCTTGCGGTTTGCCTCGGCATCCATCAATGAAAATGGCGTCGCGCGGACCCGAGCCTGGTGGGAGCGGCTCTGTTTTGCCGCTGGTTTTCGCAAGCATCCGCGCTACTACCGGCTCAATCCCTACGACTCGCTCAACCATGAGAACGGCGACATCCTCGTGGCGCTCGAACGCATTCCCGACGCCGCACTGGCCGCCTATCCGCTTTCTGCGCTGGAAGAGGAGCGCGGCCTGCACATGGACATGTTGCGCGATACCGGCGAGCGCTCCGACGCGCACGTGATCCGCTATCAGTGGGCCTGCGATTTCATCCGCCCCAATGACCGCGTACTCGATGCTGCCTGCGGCCTGGGCTATGGCGGTCACGTCGTCCGCGCGCTGACCCGTGCCTCCAGCGTCACCGGGATCGATGGCAGCGAGTATGCCGTCGACTATGCCAACCTCTGCTATGCAGGCGATCGGTCGCGCGGTGCCTACGTATGCGGCTACCTGCCGCAAGCGCTGCACGCTTACCCCGATGCCAGCTTCGACGCGGTGATCTCTTTCGAGACGCTCGAGCACGTGGAAGATCCGCAAGGTCTGCTCAAGGAGTTCGAGCGCGTGCTGACACCGGGCGGGCGGGTAATCGTCAGCGTGCCCAACGACTGGAGCGACGAGAGTGGCGAGGATCCCAATCCTTACCACCTGCACGTGTACGACCTCGATCGCCTGCGCACGGAGATCGCCAACGATTTCGATGTGGAAGCTGCGTACGTGCAGTCGGCCAGTCAGGCGAAGGTCGTCGGTCAACGCTTCGTCTGGGAAAGGAAGCAGCGCGAGCTGTATCCCGTCGACCCGCAGACGCGAGAACCCTGGAGCGCGGAATGGTGGCTTATGGTGGGGATGAAGTCGCCCTTTGCCGCCGCCACTTACGAAGAACGTGTATTTGACCACGTCGCAGCGTCCGGCCATCCTTCAGTGCAATACGCCCAGGAATACGCCAACCCGTGGCTGGGCTTATCCATGATCACGATTGGCCAACGTGCCTCCTCTGCTGCGTTGCGCGGGCGATATGCTGCCAGTGTGCTGAAGCAGGCGGCTGCCGGGTCCGCTGACGAAGGTGCCGCGCTGTGCGTGCAAGCCTATGCGCTGCTGGAATCGGTGCTGCCGTCGTCGACAACCGTCGACGCGCTGTTGGGGCGGATCGACAACTACATTCAGGCCCCGGGCGAAGGGCGGATGGTTCTGCGCTGGCGCGTGTCGCTCGCCTACGTCAAGGCAGCGGTGCTGCGCGCTCAGGGGAAGCTCGACGCGGCCATCGATGCGTTCGTTGCCTGTGCCCGGATCGACGCAGGAGCCTTCGGCGTACACTTGCTGACCAAGACGACCGCGTCGTGGTTCGAGGCGGGGCGGTTGGCCCTGGCGCTGGGCCGAGAGGAGCAGGCGCATGATCTTTGGCTGCAGGGGCTGGAGGTGGGCCGCCGCCTGCTATCGGTGAGCCTGGACGACGTGCTGTTGCTGCCGGAGCATCCGAATCTCTTCAACCATGGGGATGGTATCCGCGAATACGCGCTGGCGTGGGATAATCTGGCGCGCTGCGCCAATGGTATCCATTTGCTGGCGGCGGGAGGCGAGATCGATGTTCGTGCGCTGGATGCGAGTTTCGCCAATGAATATGAAATCGTTACCCGTGATCAGCAAGAAGGTCGCTCACAGCTACGCTACCGCGATGTTGAACTCGGTACGCTGCGATCAGAGTTGCATGATCGCACCTTGCGATTGGAAAACGCGACCACCGATCTGGTTAGCCGTACTGACGAGTTGGTCAGCGTGCGAGAAATCCTCATCGATCGTACGCGGCAGCTAGAAGACGTCAGTGCGCAGCTTTCGGAACGAACCAGGCTTCTCGAGGAATCGGATGCACGGACGCGAGCGTTGCAGGCCGAGCTCGACGAACTGCGGTCCTTGCTTGTCGAACGCACAGAGGCATTGGATCTGGCTAGCCGGGAACTGATCGATCGGACCGGACGGCTGGAATCAGCTTACGCTGAACTGGCGAATCGGGAGCCAAAAGTGGTGTGAGTCGTTGGGCTTGGCAAGCCGCGTGTGTGACGATGTTGCCATTGTCGCCTCAGGGCGACCGGCGCGGCGTATGGGGATTGCTTATATATTTCGTCGTCCGCAGCTGTGGATGCGTTTTGAATTGGTTAGAGGGAATGGCATGAAGAAGGAAGACAAGATCGTAGTGACCGGTGCGCGGGGCCTGTTCGGCTCTGCGATGGTCGAGCACCTCCGCGCACTGGGTTATCACAACGTCGTACCCGTGGGTCGCGAGGAATGCGACCTGGTCGACCTTCCTGCAACGCGCCGCTATTTCGAGAAGATAGCGCCGCAGTATGTATTCCATGGCGCCGGTCGTGTCTACGGCATCATGGGGAACATGAAGAACAAGGCGCTGTCGTTCTACGACAACGTCCTGATCAACACCAGCGTGGTGGACGCGGCGCAGAAGGCCGGCGTGCGCAAGATCGCCGTGATGGGGACTGGTGCCGTGTATCCGTATCCGCCGCCGGCGCAGCCCTTCACCGAAGACATGATCTTCATGGGCGAACCGCACAAGTCCGAAGATTCCTACTCGCACGCTAAGCGCGCCATGCTGGGTATGCTGCGCGCTTATGGTGAAAGCTATGGGCTGGACTGGACCTATATCGTGTCCTGCAACCTGTTCGGGCCGCGCGATCGCTTCGACGCCGAGCAGGGCCACGTGATCCCCTCCCTCATCAAGCGTTTTCACGAAGCCAAGCGCAATGGTGGCCGCGTCGCGGTGTGGGGGGATGGTACCGCCCAGCGCGACTTCCTGTTCGTGGAAGACGCCGCCAAGGCCGCGCTACTAGCGATGGATAACGTCCAAGGCCCGGTCAACATCGGTAGCGGCAACGTCTACACCATCCGCGAGATGGTCGAGGCGCTGACGGAGGTGTCTGGGATGCAGGGCCGCGTGGACTGGGACCTGAGCAAGCCTAACGGTCGCGAATATCTCGGTTACGACCTTAGTAAGATCGACGCGACTGGTTTCCGCAGCGACAACACGCTGAAGGAGGGCCTGCAGAAGACCTGGGACTGGTATATCGCCCATGAAGGAGCGCTGTGATGTCGTCAGCGGTGCCTCGGGTCCTGGTGATCTCCCAGTGGCCTAAGATCAAAAATGCCGAGTACGAACTCATCGAGAAAATGAGGAAGACTGGCTATCCCATCACCGTGGTGGACTTCCTGGGATTCGACGTCGCGACCGGCAAGTGCATCAACGATGTACATCTGCCTGACAAGTACGATTTCGCTATTTCGTTCCACTACGACACGCCGAAGTTCCTGAATCTGCGCACGTTCCTCTGGGTAGCCAATCCGCTGGAATTCATGCATTTCCAGTCCAACTACCGCATCAACCTGATCCAGCATCTGCGCGCTTACGATGGTTATCTGTTCAACGGCTCGGCATTGCTGAAGGAACATATCCGCCAGGTGCTGGGCAGTGAGTGGCAGGACAAGGGTCTGTCGCTGATCGGCTCTGCGTCGCGCAGCGCGCTGGTGCCGCCGCATCCGCTGGGCGGCGCTGCAGCGGCCGCAGAAGCTTCCAAGGTCTTTTACTGCGGTGTGAACTGGGAGCGCGGAAGCGGCAAGTCCGGCCGTGCCCAGGGCCTGCTAGATGTGCTGCAGGAGCGCGGCATCGCCGACTTCTATGGGCCGCGCAAACTGGAAGGCATCGATCCGTGGGCCGGCTTCACCTCTTACCGCGGCGAGATCCCATTCGACGGCGTCAGCATGTTCGAAACCATGCGACAGTACGGTGCGGTGCTGGCGGTCTCTTCGCCCGCGCACCTGAAGTCGCGCACGGCCTCCGGTCGTGTGTTCGAAGGCCTAGTGTCAGGTACGCCGGTCATCTCCGATCGCAACCCACATGTCATCGAGCAGTTCGGGGATCTGGTGTATTACTTCTCCGGGGAGACCGAGCAGGAGCGCGCCAACGCCATCCAAGCGGCGCTGAACCAGATCCTGGCCGATCCCGAGGAGGCGAATCGGCGCGTTCGCGCAGCGCAGAAGCTGATCGCCGAAGAGTACTCATTCGAAACCAAGCTCGACGCGACTCTGGCGGCGATCAAAGAGGAGCATCATGCTGCATTGGCTGCTGCAGATGCCGGTGTCGTCGTGGACGTGGTCCTGATCGACCACGATCCGTGGACCAAGCAGGACGATGATAGTGGTGAGCAGGTGTTCCCGAACCTGACCCACATCTTGCGCGCTGCGGCGGAACTTCAAAACCAGTCGCGCCATCGCGTGCGCATCACGGTCCGCAGCCCGCGCTGGCGCGAGAACGCGCCAGCCGACAAGCCGACCAACGTCGAATTCCGTTTTTCGCCTCCACAGGGTGATGAGGGTGAATGGAACAAGCAGCGCCTGGGTTCCAAGCTGTTCGACGCTGCCGGCCTGGTCGAGGGCGACTATGCGGTGTTCTTCAACCAGCTAGACTTCCCGCAGTACGACTATTTTGAGAAGGCGCTCGACTGGTCGTTGCATGTCGCGCTGAAGAAGCGGCCCACCGTGTTCGTTTCCGGCTTCTTCGTCAACGCATTCAAGGCAGAGGCGCCGGCGAGCGCTGGCGGCATCCTGCGCAACAGCAGTTCGGTCGGCCTGTACCGCTGGACCCAGGACAGCATCGCAGAGCATCAGCTCGGTACACTGTTCTTCAGCCGCGAAGCGCTCGCGACGCTGGATCTGTCGACGTTGGTCCGGTTCGACATCCTGCTGGCGCTCGCCCTCGTGCTGCGCGCGAGTGACGCGGATGTCGAACTTCATCGCTCACGTCATCTCACGTTGCGCGAGAACGAGGGCTACTTCCACCACTACAACGCTATGCACATGCAGGTTGCCGCGAAGGGTTTCTGGGCGCTGCAGTACGACATGCCCACCAACTTCTCGCATGAGATCAATGCGCTGTACGACGCCTTCCACGAGTCGCCAGCGGCCGTGGCCGTCGCCGACAAGCTCAGCGGGCATGGCCTGCCGGCGACTCCCGTCATTCCGGGCATGGATCGCTTCAACTACTTCGCGCAGCGCGTGCGCCCATTTTATGTAGTTGCTCGCAAGATCTGGCACGTCAGTGGCCTGTCATGGCTTAATACTAGGTTGCGTCACCGGAAGTGACCTCATTACTACACGGACTACGGGTATGGACATGAATTCGTTCGTCAGGGTAGGAAGCTCCGGCTTGAAGTTGTCGAGCCTCACCTTCGGCAGTGCATTGACAATTGGCACCGAAAAGACAGACGTCGGGTTCGCCCGGGAAATGGTCGATGCGGCTTGGGATCTGGGGATGCGCTCTTTCGACACGTCCAACAACTATGGAATGGGCAAGGCCGAATCCCTGCTGGGGCAGGCATTGGAAAGATACCCCAGGGAAGAATTTGCCTTGGCGACCAAAGGCTCCTGGCCGATCGGCCCTCATGTCTACCACAAGGGGTTGAGCCGAAAGCACATCCGCTGGGCCTTCGAGCAATCGATCTCACGGCTCGGCGTCGAGTATGTGGATATTTACTACGCTCATCGCTACGATCCCGAGGTTCCAATGGAGGAGGTGGTCAGGACGTATGACCGCCTGATCGATTCCGGGCGGATCTTGTACTGGGCCACTTCCGAATGGCCCATTGAGGCGCTGCTGGAATGCCATGAAGTATGTGATCGCCTCGGCATGGAGAAGCCGATCCTGGAACAGTTCATTTTCTCGTATGCGATCAACAGAATTGATGCCAACGGCGTCAGGGCTTTCTGTGAGACAAATGGGGTGGGAATGCTTGGTTTTTCGCCACTGGCGCAAGGCCTGTTGACCGGTAAGTACCGCGATGGCGTCCCCTCCGGATCCCGTATCTCGAAAAGCGAGCAGATTGGCTACGACAAGACGGAGAAGATCTACGAGCAGAACAAGGCCCGGATCGATCACTTCGTCAATGCTTGCCAAGAGTTCGATGTGAAAGGAAGTCATGCGGCGCTGCAGTGGGTGCTCAGGGGAGGCGTCCTTCCCGTGCTGGGGGCCAGCAGTACCGCTCAACTGGAGGAAAACGTGCGCGCCTTGCAAACCGCCATTCCGGACGAGTTCTGGGCGCGCGTGGATTTTCCATCAGAGGAATGTAGATGAAGCTCGCAGCGTCCAATATCGGTTGGGGATCAGAAGATGACCAAGCTGTTTTCGAGAAGCTGAAGGCCGAGGGCTTCTCCGGGCTGGAGATTGCGCCAACCCGGCTCGTTCCGGTGAATCCGTACGAGCCGCACAGCCGGCGCCTGGCGGCATCGATGGTCGCGGAATTCCGCAGCGCATGGGGCTTGGATACATGCTCCATGCAGTCGGTCTGGTATGGATTGAGCGAGCGGATTTTCGGGTCGGAAGATGAGCGCAATTTCCTGCTGCAATACACCCGTTCGGCAATTGATTTTGCTGTGGAGGTCGGCGTGCCTCATATCGTTTTCGGATGTCCTAAAAACCGGGTCATCGAAAATGCGGGGCAGTATCCGATAGGGGTTCGATTCTTCTCGGACTGTGCGGCCTACGCCGAGCGGAAGGGCGTGGTGATCGGGATGGAGGCTAATCCGACGCTTTACGGCACGAACTACCTCAATACCACATCCGAGGCATTGGCGCTTGTGCGGTTCATCGACTCTCCGTCTCTGCGGCTGAATCTGGACGTGGGAACGATCATCGCCAATAACGAGCGCATCGAATCGGTGGTTGCCGCTATCCCCTACGTCAGTCATGTACAGATCAGCGAGCCGTCGTTGGTGAAAGTCGCCCTGCGCCCGGAACATGCGGAGCTGGCCCGACTGTTGAAGGCGGAAGGATATGCCGGTTGGGTTTCGTTGGAAATGAAAAATCTTGGCCTGGCAGACCTGTTCAGCTCGCTGGAAGCCGTGGCGGCGGCGTTCGGAAAGAACTGATATCCAGCCTCACATTATCTCAATAGTGTTTTCCTAGGTGCCTGCACATGATTGCTCCACTTAAAACAGTATTCCGGATCAAGGACGTGCTGCAGCGAATTGCTGTCTCGAACATCTATCTCTACATATTTTCGCGCAGAGTAGTGGGTCGTTTGCCGTTCATGCTGCCGCACGACGCGGACTTCCATGGCCTGAGCAAGCTGGCGAATGATCGCGACCTGATGCTGGACGTGGGCGCCAACGACGGGCTCTCCGCCCGGTCGATGCATCACCTTCGGCCGCAGAAGTCGATTTTCTCGATCGAGCCCAATCCCGCGCACGAGGCGTCGCTTGCCGCGCTTCGCGCGAAGGGCTGGCCCTTCGACTTCCGCATGGTCGGCGCTGGCCGCGGTGCGGCGTCCTTCACGCTCTTCACCCCGGTGTACCGGGGTTTCGCGCTCACGAACTATGCGTCGATGAACCCCGAGGCGGTGCGTGCCAACCTCGAGAAGCACATGAATATCGACGGCCTTTCCCGGCATGTCCAGCTGGTCGAGAACGTGGTGCAGGTGATTCCGCTCGACGAGCTGAACCTCCAGGTAGACGTCGTGAAGATCGACGTGGAAGGACTCGAGGACTCCGTGGTGGCCGGGCTGGCCAACACCATCGACAGGTGCCGACCGGCTTTCATGGTCGAGCACAATCCCCTCAGCTATCCGAATCTTGCCGAGTTCTTCGCCGGCCGGAACTACCGGGTTTGCCGTTACCTGAAGCAATCCGATTCCTTCGTGGATTTCGACGGCGGTCCGATCCTCAACGTCTTCTTCATTCCCGTTGAGCGCCTGCCCGGGGTCGGGAGATGAGAATCGCCCGATTCAACGTCGACGGTCCGCGCATGCTCGATGCGCTGGCGGACTGGCTTGTGCGCGCCGCAGGCGCGGCGGCAGGCGCCATCGACAGAAACCGAGCGTTCTTCCTCGCGGCCGCGGTGACCTTGCTCTTCTACTATCCGGCGCTGAGGCATGGCTCGCTTGACGCCGGCGGCATCCTCTATGGCGGGGATGTGCTCGGCCTCTACTGGCCCTCCATGATGAAGACGCATTCCCTGCTCGCGGGAATGCACTTCAGTGCGCTGGATTTTTCACAGTACAACGGCAGCTCCGACTATTTCCTTGCGCCGAACTTCTTCGTGCTGCACCCGCTCTTCGTCCTCTATTGCCTGCTGTCCTCACCGGAAGGCACGGCAATGCAGGACTACGGCCGGATCCTGGTCTGGCTTGTTGCCCTTCATTCGTTCATTGCCTGCTATTTCTCGTTGAGGCTGCTGACGCGTTTCTTCGGCTTCGCGATTGCGGCCTTCGCGGCCACCGCCTTCACGTTCAGCGTGAACATGATCAGCGCGACCACGCAGCCGCAGTTCATCTTCTGCATATCGGTGTTGCCGTGGGCGGCCTACATGGCGCTGTCCTTCGCGGCCGGGCCGACGGTCGGACGGCTGTTCGCCGCGGCCCTGCCGGTGATCTTCGGCTTTCTCGGCGGCTATGTCCCCATCGGCGTCACGAGCATCGGGCTGTCGGTCGTCGTGGTCGCCGCAACGCTTCTGGTGCTGGCCGACGATGACGTCACGCTGCGGATGCGCGTTCGGCGCGTCGTGCTGGCGATGTTGCCCTACGGGGTGGCATCGGTAATCGTGATGCCTTACCTGCTCGCCATCTACCGGCACCTGAAGGCGACGATCAGCACCGATACCCCGTCGCTGTTCTATAGCGCTCACCAGCTTGCCCAGGCGCCCCAGGGCCTGCTCCGGCTGCTTTCCACGCGGCTGGAGGTGCCGGGGCCGTTCTACGAGTTCTCGTCGCAGGCGGGCCTGATCGCGGTCGTCATCTTCTGCCTGTTTGTCTTCGGACGCGATCCGATCAAGGCGGTCACACCAAGGGAGTGGCGGGCGATCGTGGGCTGCCTGGCGATCTGGATGCTCGTCACGCTGTCGACTTTCGGCGAGTTCAGTGTCGTCAGCGACCTCGTCTACTACTTCGTGCCCCAGGTCGGGGGCATGCATATCTATCAGCGGTTCCTGCTGCCGGTGCACCTCCTGTTCGCGGTAGTCATCGCCATCATGCTGCGGGCCGTGGTCGAGACCCGGCCGGTGCTCGCCACCAAGCTCGCGCTGCTGGTCGTGGGGCTGCTCGTGCTGGTCGGGGCCTTCCTGGTGGCACGAAGCCCTGGCGTGTCGGGCAGTCTCGGCTTGAACAACTACGTGCTGTTTGAACTGGTCCTTGCGTTCGCCTTCATCGTGGCATTGCTGGTGCCGGTGAGGGGCATTGCGTACAGCGCGGCCATCGCCCTGTCCCTTCTGCCCGCACTCGACGTGATGTACGACTTCTCGCACGGGCGGAATACCTACGAGGCCCGGTCCAGGACGGACGTGATGTCGCTTGATGCGGGCGAGAAGCATCGCTTTGCCGAGTATCTCAAGCAGCGGTTCTCCGACAAGGCCGTGCTCAAGTATGTCGACCTCACCCTGCTGTGGAGCAAGGTGGGGCGGGAGCCATTTCCCAAGTCGTTCCCTTACCTCGTCCTCAACGAGCTGAAGCTCTCCTCCTACCATGGCTTCGATTTCCGCATGGGTCCGCGTGCGGATTACCTGCAGAAGATGCCGATGGCGGTCAGGGATGAAACCTGGGTGCTGAATCCTGACTGGGACTTGGTCACGCGTTCGAGCGCGGACTTCTTCGTGGCCTATGAGTCCGACCTGTCCGCCGTGGGCGCCCTGGCGGAATTCGCCGCGGGCGTGGCGCCCGACGACATCTACCACCTGCCGAACGGCATCGTCGCGGTGCCTTTGCGGGCCACGGCATCGGCAAATCCACCGGCCGACTCCACCGTGGTGGACAATGGCTTCTTCAGGATCGGGCCAACGCGTCCTGAGCCGGTGAATATCGCCAGGGGCAAGGCGGCGACGCAGAGCGGGACCATCGATGGCCGCGAGGCGCGCCTCGCCGTCGATGGCAATACGAACGGGGATCTCGAGGCTGGATCGATTTCCCACACCAACCAGGATCTCAACGCGTGGCTTGATATCGACCTTGGCAGTGCGCAGGCGATCGACCGCATCGGCATCTGGAACGTGAAGAGGTACGAGTTCAGGCTGCACGACTACTGGGTCTTCGTCTCCAGGACGCCTTTCGGGCCCGCCGACACCGCGGACACCCTGAAGGCCCGGCCGGGGACCTGGGCGCGGCAGCTGCCCGGGCGCACGCAGCATGACGTCGTCCGGGTCGGCGGTGTGCAGGGTCGCTATGTACGTGTGCAGCTTGGCGGCGCGAGCGCGCCGGAGGAAGCCTATCTTCACCTGGCCGAGGTCGAGGTATTCGGTGGCCCGGCACCGGCACCGGCTGCGGGAGCGGTCACCGACGTCTCGCCGAAGCTGCTGGATTTCGAAACCAACTTCGCCAATTACACCCGGGTGGCATGGCAGTCGGACGCGCCGACGACCGTGCAGTACCTGTTCTCCGATAATCCCAACCTGCGCTACACGCTCAATGGCAAGCGGATCAAGCCGAGGCCGCGCGAGGGACTGATCACCATCGACGCGGCGGCGGGCCGCAACGTGCTGGAGCTGCGCTACAGGAACTGGCCATTGCTGGCTTTCTGGGTCATGTTCGCCCTGTACGGCGTGCTTGCCGCGCTGGCGTGGCTGGTCCCTGCCGTCAGGTCGCTGCGAAGGGTCGATAGAAATTGAATTACTCCATGTTGAACAGGACCGTACAGCGATACCGGCAGGTGTTGACCTTTGGATTGGTCGGCGTCGTCTCCAGCATTACCTATCTGCTGGTGATCGCCCTGTGTGCTTCCTGGCTTGGCTGGCGCAATACCCCTTCGGTGATCGTGGGCTATGCGGTTGGGACCATCGTTTCCTACGTCGGCTCAGGGGTCTTTGCGTTCCGCAGGAAAATGAGTGGCGCAAGCCTGGTGAAATTCCTGATCGTGGTCGGGCTGTCGTTTGGCATGAATGTGCTGGTCTCCGAGGTGCTGTCCCCGATGGGCGTGGATGCGGTCATGGTCGGGGTGGTCAATGTCGTCCTGGTCGGGGTGTTCAATTTCCTCTGCCATAAGTTCTGGACCTTCCGGGAATAAGATGAACAGGGCTATCGTCATTGGCGGCGGCTTCTTCGGCGCGTGCATCGCCGAGCACCTGGCGCGGAAGGGTGCCAAGGTGCACCTATTCGAGAAGGAAGATGCCCTGATGACCCGGGCCTCGTTCAACAACCAGGCGCGCGTCCATAACGGATACCACTATCCGCGCAGTGTGTTGACCGCACTGCGTTCGCGCCTGTCGTTTCCCCGGTTCGTAGGTGAGTTCAGGGATTGCGTCTATTCTTCTTTCGAGATGCAGTATCTGATCGGAAAGCCCTTGGGGAAGGTCACTGGCCGTCAGTTCCAGAAGTTCTGTGATCGTATCGGCGCGCGCTGTGTTCCTGCGTCGCATGCCATGCAGAAGCTTGTCAACCCGAGTCTGATCGAGGCCTGCTTTTCCGTCACTGAGTACGCGTTCGACGCGGTCGCATTGCGGGACAGAATGATGGGTAGGTTGGCGGATGCAGGTGTGCAGGTGCATTTCGGTACTTCCGCGCAGCGTATTCGGCGGGAGGGGCCTGGTCTGGTCGTGGAGGTTGGCAAGGAGGGAGGCGATGAATGGACTGAGCTGCATGCCAGCCATGTTTTCAATTGCTCGTACTCCCGGATCAACTACCTCAACGCCAATTCCGGTTTGGAGCTGATACCGCTGAAGCATGAGGTGACCGAGATGTGTCTTGTCGAGGTTCCGCCCGAGCTCCGGGATGTCGGGATCACCGTGATGTGTGGCCCGTTCTTCTCGGTCATGCCCTTCCCGTCGGCCGGGTTGCACTCATTCAGTCATGTCCGCTACACGCCTCGCTTCGAGTGGTCTGATGAACAGGGAGGTCAGTACGCCGACAGTCAGCGCATTCTCGACGATCATGGCCGCGCGTCGGCTTGGCGCCATATGCAGAAGGATGCCGCCAGATACATCCCATTGCTGGATGAGTGCGTCTACAAGCGCTCCCTATGGGAGACCAAGACCGTCCTGCCACGCAGCGAGTCGGATGACTCCAGGCCGATCCTGTTGAAGGCCAACCATTCACTGGAAGGATTTCACTGCGTCATGGGGGGGAAGATTGATAATGTCTACGACGCGATTGACGCGATTGACGCGATTGAGGCGAGAGGTCTGGCGGAGTTCGGGGGGAGGGGCTGAGTGAAAAGCGATTCTTTTGTTTCGGTGGTGTACGTCGTGGAGACGGCCGCGCCATTGCGCTACGAAGAGATCTCCGCCATGCAGCGCGAGCTGAATGTCCGGTACTCGGATTACGAGATAGTTGTGGTCGGGCAGGGCGCGATCATGGATTCGAGCGCCAGCAGGGACATTGTGGAGATGCTCACGCACCTGCCCAGCGTCCGCTATATCCAGCTGGTGGGGACGGTTAGCCTGGATGTCGCCTGGGCGGCAGGGCTGGAGAATGCCATCGGCGACTTCGTCGTGCTTTTCAAC
Organism: Xanthomonas sp. 1678; assembly: GCF_031455575.1. Lineage (NCBI taxonomy): Bacteria > Pseudomonadati > Pseudomonadota > Gammaproteobacteria > Lysobacterales > Lysobacteraceae > Xanthomonas > Xanthomonas sp. 1678. Next base: position 113,594 of record NZ_JAVDSZ010000004.1, read on the forward strand.
CATGAGATGGATCCCATCTTGGTGGTTCCGGATGTCGTGGACCTCTGCAGGTCCGGCTATGACGTGGTCATTGGCACGGCGAAGCGGCGTAAAACCCTCGCCTATACGGTTTTCAGGTATTTCGCGGATCGCCTCCTGCGCGCCATCGATTACCAATTGCCGAAGAATGCGACCAGCCTTAGATGCCTGAGTCGGCGTGCGGTGAATGCCGTGACGAGTACCGGGCGTTTTCACCACCAGTTCTATCTGCGCATCCAGAAGACCGGCTACCCCTCGGTGGCCTACAACTACCAGAGCAGGTCCCCGCTGTCAGGAGAGAAGTCCCTGGTGCAGGGGGTTTACCGTCTGGTTCAACTGATGGTATTCAATTCGCTGCGTCCGCTGCGCTGGATGTCCGTGCTGGGCTTCCTGGGTGCTCTTGCTGCCTTTGTGTTGGCCACCTATAGCGTGCTGATCCATCTGGTCAGCAACAACATCGTTCCAGGATGGACCACGGTCGTGCTTTCGATGTCCATGCTATTCATGTTCCAGTTCATCATGATGGCGTTCTTCGGGGAGTATCTGGGCAGGCTGCTCGACGACCGCAGGGAGCGGGGTGATTACTCCATTGCATTCGAGAAGAACAGTGTGGTCATGGTCGATCAGGATCGGGTCAACGTGCTGTGAGTTTCCGCGCGCGCGGATGACAATGACTGGACGGGAATTATTAGATGAAGAAGTTGATTTCGATCATTGGCCCGATGTACAACGAAGAGGCGCTTGTTTCTACGTTCTGCGAGGAGACGTTGCGGGCCCTGGAGCCGATAGCGGACCGCTATGATTTCGAGCTGCTACTGGTGGAAGACGGGTCCCGGGACGGCACGTACGAGCAGATGAAGGCGGTTCGTGCCCGGTTCCCGGACACGATCAGTGTGCTGCGATTGACGCGGAACTTTGGACTGGAAGCGGCGATCCAGGAGGGTCTGCGCGCCGCGTCCGGGGATGCAGTCGTGGTAATGGATGCCGATCTGCAGGACCCGCCTGCGGTCATTCTGGAGATGATCAAGGCCTGGGAGCAGGGGGCTGACATCGTCGTGGGTTCCCGCTCCGGTCGCCCGAGTGACAGCTTCTTCAAGCGCTCGACCGCGCACATCTTCTACACGGTAATGGATGCGCTTTCCGGAAAGCTCAAGCTGGAGGAGAGTGCCGCGAATTTCCGCCTGCTGGACCGCAAGGCCGTGACGAGATTGTTGGAGCTGCCCGAGGTAAATGGCGTTTTCCGGGTGTTGGTTCCCTACCTGGGGATGAACACCAGTGTGGTCGCTTATGAGCGGGACAAGCGGTTTGCCGGGGAAACGAAATACAAGTTGATGTCGATGATCCGCTACGCGCTCGACAGCCTGACGGGGATTTCGATCGAGCCGTTGCGGAAGATCGGGCTGGCAGGCGTTGTTTCGGCGCTATGTGTCGTGGCTTCGATTGGCGCGATCTTTGTCGCGCCGCCGGCCTGGATCGCGCCCCTCGTGGTGTGTGCCGTGTTGTCGCTGCAGTTTGCGCTGTTGTTCTTCGTGCTCGCGGTCATTGGCGAATATCTTGGACAGGTGCATATCGAATCCAAGAGGCGGCCGATCGCGTTGCCTTACGAGTTCCAATCCTGTGGAACTTCGGAGCGGCGGAAATCGCTCGGTCAGTCGTGAGGGCAGGTCTGGTGGCTGGGTGTGCCCTGGTGGCTGTCGCGTTAGGAAGTGCGAACGTCATTCCGAACTGGAAGGGAAATCAGTTCCCTGAGTGGAGTGGTCAGCGAGCGATATGGCGTCGCTTCGGCTTTCTTCGTGTCTGCCGGGGAGGTGTGACGCTGTGAGTAATGTCGATCGGGGCCAATCGCAAAAGACAAAGCGGCTGTTGCTTGTGTCTTTCTATCCACCCGAGCATGGTACGGGTGGGGGACTGCGCCTGCTTGACATGTACCGCCTGCTCTCCGAGCAGGTCGAGGGGCTTTCGCTCACGCTGGTCACCTGCAGCCATGGCGAGGCGCTTGAGCCTGAGCTGGCTTCGATTTTCGAACGTGTCATCCAGCTGCCGGTCGAGATGTTCAACGAAGCCGGAATCGTGGCCAGCGGCGTGCTGGAGGGAGGCTTTGATGCGGTCGATCTGCAGTTCTTGCAGGCGGGCGACCTGGTGGCCTTCTTCCGCAGAAGTGGAGTACCACGGGTTGTCGTGTCCCCGATAGAGTCCCATGTCCGCGCAGCGGCCCTTGCGCTGCGCCATCAGGGCGTGCCGTTCGTGCCGAGCAAGCACTGGTTGTTGTGGGAACTGCGGTTCGCACTGCGTGAACTGCTTGGCGTCTGGCGAGCCGACCGAGTGATGTGCGTGTCCGAAGCGGATGCGCGGGTCCTGCGCATGTTCAGGTTCTGGGGCGGCGTGCAAGCGGTGGAAACCGGGATCTCTGTCGCAGAGTTTGCCGAGTCCCTCCGCGCGTTGCCGGAACGTGCACTGAAGGGCGTGCCGACCGTGGTGTTCCTGGCCTATTTCGGTTCGCAGACCAACCTGGACGCGCTTGACTGGTACCTGCGTGACGTTCATCCGCATGTGAAGGCCAGGCACCCCAGCTACCGACTGCGTGTGGCCGGGCGCGGGCTGGCCCAACTGCCGGCGCATGCTGATGAAGCCGTTGACCTAGTGGGCGAGGTTGGCTCGCTGGAGGCCGAGTTGTCCCACGCATGGGTCGGCATCGCGCCGGCGCTGGGTGGGGCAGGATTGCGTGGTAAGATCAACCAGTACGCAATCGCAGGCGTACCCTGCGTCGCATCTACGCTTGCCGGGGCGGGGTTTGCGTATGAACCCGAGCGCAGCATCCGCCTTGCTGACAACGCGGCCCAGTTTGCCCGTGCCTGCATCGAACTTCTTGCAGATCCCGAGCGCAATCGGGAAATGGGGCGGTTGGCACGGCAGGTCTGTCTCAAGGAGTATTCCTGGGATAGCCGGCTGCCTGCCTTGAGGAGGATCTTTTCTCTGTGACTTTGACAATCCATCGACTAAGGTTTAGGAAGTAATGAGTAAGGTTGCTTTGATTACGGGTGTGACGGGCCAGGATGGTTCGTATCTGGCCGAGTTCCTGTTGGGTAAGGGCTATATCGTTCACGGTATCAAGCGGCGCAGTTCGCTGTTCAATACTGATCGCATCGATCACCTTTACCAGGATCCCCACGTCAGGGATCGTCGCTTCATCCTGCACCATGGCGACATGACTGATTCGAGCAGCATGATCCGCATCATTCAGCAGACGCAGCCGGACGAAATCTACAATCTAGCCGCGCAGAGCCATGTGGCCGTGTCGTTTCAGGAGCCTGAATACACTGCCAACTCCGACGCCCTCGGTCCGTTGCGCGTGCTTGAAGCGATCCGCATCCTTGGCCTGGAAAAGAAGACGCGCTTTTATCAGGCTTCGACGTCGGAACTGTACGGCTTGGTGCAGGAAATCCCGCAGAAGGAGACTACGCCCTTCTACCCGCGTTCACCTTATGCGGTTGCCAAGCTGTATGCCTACTGGATCACCGTGAACTATCGCGAGTCCTACGGCATGTATGCCTGCAATGGCATCCTGTTCAACCACGAGTCGCCGGTGCGCGGCGAGACTTTCGTGACCCGCAAGATCACCCGTGCGCTGGCTCGCATCAAGCTGGGCCTGCAGAGCTGCCTGTATTTGGGCAACATGGATGCGCTGCGTGACTGGGGCCATGCCAAGGACTATGTCGAGATGCAGTGGCTGATGCTGCAGCAGGAGCAGCCGGAAGACTTCGTGATCGCCACCGGCGTGCAGTTCAGCGTACGCGATTTCGTGAATGCCGCTGCCGCCGAACTCGGCATGAACATCCGCTGGGAAGGCAACGGGGTTGACGAGAAGGGCTACGACGACAAGGGCAATTGCGTGGTTGCGGTCGACCCATTGTATTTCCGTCCCGCCGAAGTGGAGACACTCTTGGGCGACGCGAGCAAGGCCAAGCAGAAGCTGGGCTGGGAGCCCAAGATCACGTTCAAGGAACTCGTGGCCGAGATGGTGCGCGAGGACCTCAAGTCTGCCGAACGCGACGAGTTGGTGAAGCGTCACGGCTATAGCGCCTTCGACTTCCACGAGTAATCGATCGAACAAGTCGCAAGGTAGTAAGGAAGGGGCCCGTCAAGCGGGCCCTTTCCATTTGGTAGAGACAGGGGGCGTATGAAGATTCTGGTTTGCCGCGGTGCCCGTTTACATCGGGTCGCATATGGTGCGTCGCTGCTCACCAGCGGCAGGGAAGTGGTCGTGTATGAAAACCTGTCCACAGGCCACTGAGAAGCCTTGCCCGACGTAGCGCTGGTCGCAGGCGATCCTGTGCGACGGCGAGACGCTTGCCCGCACTATCGCGACGCACCAGATCGGCGCCGTGTTGCATTTGGCCGTGTTGCATTTTGCGTTCCTCTCGCTAGTCGGCGAGTCGGTCGCGCTGCCGCTGGACTACTGCGCCCAGTTCGCATTGCCTCAGTCACGACAGGCGTGTCCGCCTGGCTTGGTCTTGCGATAGACCGTGCCGCCAAACGTGCCGTACGACTTGCTGGTATCCACCGGGATGGTGCCAGCGACTTCGTAGAGGCCTGTCGCTTCGACTGCGGCGGTGAGTATTCGCGGGTCCGGCCAGTCGATACGTGTAGTAGTCATGACTACGTCGGGAGAGCAGCGAATCAACTCGGCTTTAAGGCGTTCTCCATCCAGTCCCAGTTGAATGAGTTCACCACTGAGGTTGCTCAATTCGCTGGATGGAGGAAGTGCGCCTGAAAGCGGATATAGCGAAAACATGAAGCCGCTGACACTCACGGTGCCCGCGGGCGGGGTGGTGGCCTGGATCAGGCGTGCAGCCATCAGGTAGTTCGATTGGTTAACGATCTCGGCTGGCCATCCGCTGCGCGCTACGCGGTATGCTTCCCTGGTGGCATAGGGCAGCGTCTTCAAGGCGTCTTTGATCTGTGGGGCAATCATCAAGGCCGTCGCAGCGGCGAAGAGAGATGCTGCGGCGTGTGCTTGGCGAGGTGGCCGGCCTTGGATCAACACGCGCCATCCCTGGGCGCACAATCCCGCCAAGCCAAGGAGGCAGACGGCAAAGTGGTAAGGAAAGCCGATTTTCGTCGCAGGTTCTATCAACGCAGTAAGCGTAATGCCTAGCCACAACGTGGCCTTAGGGAGTTCGCATGCATTGCGTCGCATCCATTGGCGCAACACTATTACCAGAAGGCTAGCCGTTGCAAGAATCAATGGCAGCCGCGCAGTGGCAAAGAAGCCGCTCAGGGCGTTGTTGAAGTACTTTTGACGCTGGTTCTCAAGTGCGCGATATAAAAGTCCAGCGCTTTTATAGCCGGCTACCAGCCCTTCGAAATCGCCCCGCCAAAGTGCGATAAGTGCAAGCAACGAGAGTCCCGCGGCTGCGCCACCGGCACAGAAATGCAATGTGCTCCTGAAGCCGCGGCTGATCCAGATGGCGGCGACGGCAAAAACAACGAATGGAGCCAGTGTCTCTCTGAGCAAAACGCCGAGTGCGACTAGTGCGCCGATGCTTGCGTAGCGTCGCGCCGAAAGCGGCCCGTCTTTCCCCGACAGCAATAGTGCCGCGAGTAGTGGAACATACGCAGCAAAAAAACTGTTCTTGAAGCCGTATTGTACGAACACGGCGGCATTCATCGTCAGAAGGAAGAGCGACGAGATAGCTGCAGCGGCCAAGACGCTGCGTGATTCCTTGAGCAACACGAAAAATAAAAGTCCACCCGCCACGGATGCCACGACGAGATCCGCGATGCGCAGCAGAACGCTGTGATTGCCAGGAAGTTCGAATATCCAAGATAGCAGCATGGGGTACAGCATCAGCGGGCCGTCATCTGGCAGTCGCCCATGACTGGACACCGATGCCGCGATCTTCATCGCGAAATAGGCCATGTAGCCTTCATCGGTGGAAGGGGGTGCGGATATGTTCGCGACACGTGGCAGCACGGTTGTCGCTAACACAACGAGCAGCATGGTGACAAACCTGATCCATAGCACGCTGCGCACGTCCGCTCTCATCTGTACAGCCCCATGCATGCCACCCCTGCGAATACCATGGCGGCGCCGACCCAAAAGCGGGGTAGCAGTCGTTCCTTGAACAATATTGTTGCCAGCAAGGGCACCGCTAGGTAGGCAAGTGCGGCAAAAGGCACAAGCAGTGATAGCGGAAGTGTCTGTAGCGCCTGTACAACCAGCAATACAGAAGCAAGCTGCAACGCGACGGCGGATAGAAGGAGGACGGCCTGGCGTGGTCTGGGGGCGGACAGGGTTGCGGCTTTGATTGACAGCTGTGAGCTCACGCTGCAGCCAACCGACGCCACGCAGAGCGCCGTCTCATAGGCATTCATCGGCTCTCGCGCTTCCGTTGGTAATGAATAGACCGACGACGATCAGCGCTATGCCCAGCCAGAATCCAAGACTCAGCGTTTCATGGAACAGTACGATTCCTGCCAATGGAGTCAGTAGATAAATCAAAGCGGTCCAGGGGTATGCACTGGCCAGCGGCATACGTCGTAGCGTCAGGAACCAAGCCGCAAAGCCGGCAGTAGACGCGACAAGTCCCAGCCAAAGCCATGGATTGAAAGCTATGGTGTGGATCCATCCCAAGTGAGCCGCCGCATAAAGGCCGGCCTGTTTAAGCATGATCTGAGAGGCCGCCATGCAGCCGATCATCAATGCCAGATAAGGCCAGGGGCGGGACGTCGTCATGGTCTAGCGACGATGACGCTCTGTCCGCATGCGATGTCGCGCATCAACGGCGTATGTTCCACCAATGGCTCGACTAGTCGAAGCGCGCGTGCGGCAGCATCGGGACAAAAGAATGGCACCAGGTTGATGAGAGAGGAAGACGAGATGCGAAAGCCTGCCGATTGCAGCCAGCGGCGGATCAGTGAAGGTGCGAAGGAGCGCTCCTCGTGTTCGACATGATAGGTGGAATAGCGCTCCAGCAGCTTCAGCACGGGGTTGAGACCATTCGGTTCCACGATCAGAATCGAGCCCTTGAATCCTGCCATGCCGGCAATGGCGCGGGCGGGGTCCGGCAGATGGTGAAGCACGCCTCGCAACACGATGCAGTCGAATCGATCCTCTCTAAGATAGGGCGACATCTCATAGATATTGCCGACCTCGAACTGCACTGCCGATTCCAGTGCGTATGCCGAAGCCTTGGCACGTGCGGCATCGATAGCTGCGCTGGCAGGATCTACGCCCAGTACGTGTGATGCGCCCAATGAAGGGAACTCAAGGGTGTAGGAGCCATCGCCACAGCCAAGGTCGAGAACGCGCTTGCCGGAAAAGTGAAATGCAGTGGCGACCGCCCGGCTGATACGCGCGTTTGCCAAATTGGCCGACAAGCGATCCGTGGTGTAGCGGTAGGATCCTGTGGTACGAACGTCTTCGTCGAACTGTGCTACGTTTTTCTTGATCTGGTTTGAGTTGCTTTGCTTCATTGGGGATCTCTCGCTGGCTTAACGCCAATGGCCATGATGTTGCCTACCCGCAAGGGCAGCAATGAGCCGGATATTCCGATCAGATCGAGCACCCGCAACAACGCCGCCTTGACGCCGGCAGGCAAGGGGGTCAGGCGCAACCAGTACCGCAATGGGTAGGCATTGCGTATCGCTTTGACCGTCACGTCTTGAAAGCCGTTGGACGACAGTAAGGCGCGGGCCGCGCGATGGCTAAAAAGCTGCAGGTGTTCCACGTCGATGATGGGGGAACGCAGTCCAAGCGCTCGATTCAATGGCGCGCGCCAGTTGTGCACCACCACGGCGAGCATGCCGCCGGGTTCCAGAAGCGTGTATGCGGAACGGACCAACTCGCCCGGATTGGCTACGTGTTCGAGCGTCATGAATGAACAAATCAGCGACACGCGCTGCCCCTTCAGCATTTTCGGATCGAACATGCCTTCGATCAGTAGCGCCTTTACCGCTTCGGGTGCGGCGTTGATCGCCGCACGCGAGGGTTCTACCCCGACGACGGATTTGAAGCCGAAACGTTGCAGATATGGCAGCAATGGACCACTTCCTGCGCCAACGTCCACGGCTCCCGATAGATCCGAAAGTTGCTTGATATGTGGGGCCAATGCTTGCGCGTAGCTAGCTGCCGCAGCAGCGGCTTCCGGCGTGGAATCGTAAGCCGCCTCCGAGTAAGCCTGCGACAGAAAGATATCTTCAGGTGGGCGCGGCGCGAACACCAGATCGCAAGCAGCGCAGCGCACCAGTCGCAGGCACATGAACTCCGGCGTCTTGCGCGAGGCATAGGTGAAGTCGCTGACCTTATTTGGATCGATACGCTCGTCCGCGAAATGTTCGACCTCGCGACCAGCGCAGCCGGGACACGCGCGGTCGGAGGCGGGGTGCAGTCGTGCCTGCCGCTTCATGGCGCGGTTCCCGTGGGTGGTAGTCGAACCTCGCCATGGATGATCAAGTTGCGGCGGATGAAGGCAGGGCGTGCCTTCGCTTCCTCAAAAATCTTGCCGATGTATTCGCCTAGAAGCCCGATCCCGAAAATAGTCATCGATCCGAAAAACATCACCAGCAATGAAATGAAGGTGATCCCTTTCGGTACGGATTCGGGATGGAGAAGTCTCAATGCAATACTGAGCGTCGCCAACAGTATGGTCAGTAAGCATGCACCGCCGCCAAGGGCGGTAAGCAGATGCAGGGGCATGCGGGAGAAAGAAAAGATGCCCTTTTTCGCCCAGCCGATGTTGCGTACCCAGTTGTTGGTGCTCGTGCCAAACATGCGTTCCGGACGCAAGTAGTCGACGCCAACCTGGCGAAAGCCGACAAACGCACGGAGCCCGCGCAGGAAGGCGTCGCGCTCAGTGCATTGAAGCATCCAGTAAACAACTGTGCGATCCAATAGCGAAAAATCGCCGGCATCCTTGGGCACTGGGACTTCGCTCATGGCAGAGAACAATCGGTAGAAGGCGCGATAGCAGGTTTCGAGCAGGAAGGGCATCTCCCGTTTCACGCGGCGGCCGTAGACAACCTCGGCGCCATTTCGCCATTCGCGAACGAAATCGGCGATCAACTCCGGCGGGTCCTGGAGGTCGCCGTCCAACAGGACGCAGGCCTCTTTGCTGGCGTATTCCATGCCGCTACGGAAGGCGGCCTGCGAACCGAAATTGCGCGAGTGGGTGATGCCGATCACGTGCGGGTCCGACGCGCTGAGTGCGCGGATTGTTTCGGCAGAATCGTCCGGCGAACAGTCGTTGACGAAGATGATTTCGTAGTCGATGCCAAGCTGTTGAAACACCGCGGTCAATCGTTGGTGCATTACCGGAATCGCTTGCTCATCCTTATAGCAGGCGATGATGGCTGATACAGAGTTGCGTTTCGCTTGTTCGGGAGATTTCTTGGTCAGGTCGCTGAAGTTTGCAAGCGTCAGTTGCGATTTCCACCATTCTGAGGTGAGGCGAAGGCCGTCGGTTAGGTCGGTCGTGGCTTTCCATCCGAGCAGCCGCGCCGCCTTGTCGGGATTGGCGAACCAGTCGCTCACGTCCCACGCGCGCCCTGCGGAAGCGCTGAACTGCGGCGTTTCATCGATCCCGAACAACGATCGTGCCATCTCTGCAAGGGCATCCAGGCGTGTGGGAACGCCTGAGCCGATATTGAACGATTCGCCGGCAATCTGCGGCCTCATTCGCGCGGCAGCAGAGACGAACGCCAATACGACGTCGTCTATGTACACGAAATCGCGAGAGACATCCGCATGTGCAAACATCGGCAAATGTCCGCGCAGTCCACGCTCGCACAGTGCCGGGATCAGGCGCGAGCTGTCCTCATAGGGGCCATAAACAGAATACAGTCGCAGGTTCACGATCGGGAACTGCCTGATCTTGCCGTAATACGCGATCGCCTGACTCGCTGCGGCTTTGCTCACGGCGTAATGGCTGTTAGGCATCAGCGGAGCATCTTCATCCGGTCCCGAGGCATTGATCCCGTATTCGGATGAGGAGCCCGCGCGCACGTAGGCGACCAGTCGTGATTCCTTCAGCTGCTCTAGTATTCCGATGAAGCTGAGGTAGTTCGTTGCATGGATGCGTTGGAAGTCGTCTTCGAAGGAATACGCTCCGAAGGAGGAGCAGTCGAACACTGTCCGTGGGGCAGTACGGTGGAGCAGCGTCTTGACCGAAATCGCGTCGGTAAGATTGAGAAACGCCAAATTGGCAGCGGCAATGCCATGCAGGCGCCAGGAGTCGCCGGAGAATGTGGTACCTATGACGTCGCTACGCTGTGCCAGACAGGCACGAAGCAGATTCGCGCCGATAAAGCCGCTGGCACCGATTACCAAGATCGGTCCTTCCAGAGCCTTGATCATGTGCTCCATGTTCATGCCTGAAACGCCAGGATCATGGCGCGAATGCCGTGAGCATCAATGCCGCTTTCGCGACGGTGGAAATCTTGTGAGCCGAACAGGCCGGAGGGATAACGTAGCGCTGGGCGGTGGACAAAGTGCCGCACCGCACGGCCCTGTTGCAGGGCGGCCATAGCGGCATGCATGCCGAGTCCTCCTTCTCTGACATGTTCTTCCACCACGAACAGCGGGCCTTCCGACAGCTGCTGCCACAGAGCTTCAGGGATGCATCCGAAATCGAACTCGGTTACTGCCCATACCGCCGGGCGACTCTCGGCAGGAACATCGATCAGCGCCGACCACGCGACGCCGGCCAAGGGCCCCAGCGCAAGTAGCGCGCCGAGTTTGCCGCTTAGCAGTTGTCGCCAGGGTGCATAGGCTGGCACCTGGGCGCCTTGTGGACGCATGTCGTAGCCCAGGCGAAGATAGGTGGGGCCATTCAGATCAGCCAAGAGATACGGTAGGTCATCGTCGAATGCGGGGACCTTGACGCGCATGCCCAGTGCGTTCATCGCAGCGCAATCTTCCAAGGCATGGTGGGTTGGGCCCATGTGTCCATACGCGAAGCCACCGCCGTTCCCAACCAGGCAGACCGGTAGTCCGGGCAGACACACATCGTTGCGAACTTGTTCGAAGGGCCGCGCATAGCAAAACGGCGCAATGCTGTAGGCAAACACGATATTTCCCTCGCGCGCCAACCCCGCGGCAACGCCGATCATGTTCTGCTCCGCCACACCGGCATTGATGAAGCGCTGACCGAAAGCGTCTCGCACCTCTTCCAAGGCCATGAAGCCCAGATCTCCTGTCAGAAAGAAATGCCGTTGTGTATTGCATCCGGCGACGACGGCAGCGGCAAACGCCTTTCTCATGGAGTCTCGTTGGCCAGTTGAGCCGTGGCCTGATCGTACTGGTTCTGGGTCAAGGGCAAATAGTGCGATTCAAGCAGGCCGGCATAATGCGCACCTCGCCCCTTGACGGTATCCATCACCAGCACGGTCGGGGCGCCGCTCAGGCGTGTCATCAATGCGCTCTGCAGCGCTTGCGTGTCGTGTCCGTCGACGCGCACCACATGGGCCCCGAAGGCAAGGAGGCGAGGACTCAGATCGGAGCAGGAAATCACTTCCTGGGTGGTACCGAATCCCTGGAGGCCATTCTGGTCCACCATGATCGTCAGGTTATCCAGGCGCTGATGTACCGCAAAGGTCAGCGCCTCCCAGCAGCTTCCTTCCTGCCATTCGCCATCCGAGCACAGGCAGTACACCCTTCTTTGCGAATCCTGCATGCGCGCCGCCAGCGCCAGGCCAGCGGCCAACGATGGTCCATGGCCCAGCGATCCGGTGGAAAACAACAGCCCGGGAATGCCGGTGCCGCTGGGGTGGCCGGGCAGACGACTGGCATCCTGACCAAAGGTCAGAAGGTCGTCGTCAGTCAGCAGGCCGAGGCTCCAGAGGGTGACATAAAGCGCTCCGGCAGCATGCCCTTTCGAAAGGATGAAACGGTCTTGCGCTCGCAAGACACAGTGATGCAGCACCAGAAGCGCATCCAGGCAAGAAAGGTTTCCCCCAACATGGCCGGATCGTGTTTCGAAGTGCATGCGCAACAGGCGCGCGCGGGCATCGGCGATTAGCGTATCGAGGCTGTCCACTGCCGATGGCTCTCTGTTCATCGCGGCTAGTATAGGTGCGCATGTGACAGGGCGTCACCAAGGGTGACGCGCATATAGGGCCGCGAGGTGCCCACTGTATCGGGCGCCAAGGCAGTAGACCTCTACAGAGCGGCTTCCAGCTCCGGCAACAGCGTGAACAAGTCACCCACCAAGCCGATATCCGCGATCTCGAAGATCGGCGATTCCGCATCCTTGTTGATCGCCACGATCGTGCCGGCGTCCTTGATCCCGGTCAGGTGCTGGATCGCGCCGGAGATGCCGATGGCCACATACAGGTCCGGGGCGATGATCTTGCCGGTCTGGCCGACCTGCAGTTCGTTGGGCACGTAACCGGCATCCACCGCCGCGCGCGAGGCGCCCACCGCGGCGCCGAGCTTGTCGGCAAGGCTGTAGATGTGCTTGAAGTTGTCCGCCGAACCCACGCCGCGGCCGCCGGAGACCACGCGCTTGGCGCTCTGCAGGTCGGGGCGGTCGGACGTGCCCGCGGCCAGGCCGACGAAGCGGGTGTGGATGGGCAGCGTGGCGCTGACGTTGGCCGCTTCGATCGCCGCGCTGCCACCCTGGGCCGCTTCCGGCCAGGAGGCGCTGCGCACGGTGGCGACCACGGTCTGGTCGGCCGGCGCCTGCACGCTGATGATCGCGTTGCCGGCGTAGATCGGGCGCTTGAAGGCGTAGTCGCCATCGACCGCCATCAGGTCGGAGATCTGGTTGACGCCGAGCAGTGCGGCGACCACCGGCATCAGGTCCTTGCCGAAGGTGGTGGAGGGGCCGAACACGTGGCTGTAGCCCTGCGCCAGCTGCGCGATCTGTGGCCCCAGCACCTGCGCGATGGCGTGTTCGTTGGCCGGGTCGGCGACGGTAAGCACGCGGCCGACGCCGGCGATCTGCGCGGCTTGGGCGGCGACGGTGGCCGGGTCGGCGGCCAGCACCACGATGTCGATGGACTCCGGCGACAGCGCCAGCGCGGCGCTGACGGTCTTGGCGGTGGCCGCGTTGAGCTGGCCGTTCAGGTGTTCGGCGACGACGAGGATGTTAGACATCAGAGTGTCCTTTCAAACATGGGGCGCTTGGGGGATGCAGGCTTCGGCATTGAGAAGTCCGGCCATGGATGGCCGGGCTCTTGATCAGGGATGATCACAAAAGCCCCTTCTGCTTGAGTGCGGCCACCAGTTCGGCGGCGTCCTTAACCATCACGCCGCGGCTGCGCTTGGGCGGCGGGGCGTAGTGGGTGGTGGCGAGGCTGTCGTTGGATTCCACGCCCAGGTCGGCGAAGGCCAGGGTCTGCAGCGGCTTGCTCTTGGCCTTCATGATGTCCGGCAGCTTGATGAAGCGCGGCTCGTTCAGGCGCAGGTCGGTGGTCACCACCGCTGGCAGGTCCACTTCCAGCGTTTCCAGGCCGGCGTCGACTTCGCGGGTCACCGTGGCCTTGCCATCGGCGACGACCAGCTTGCCGGCGAAGGTCGCCTGCGGGCGGCCCCACAGCGTGGCCAGCATCTGTCCGGTCTGGTTGGCGTCGTCGTCGATCGCCTGCTTGCCGAGGATGACCAGGTCCGGCTGTTCCTGCTCGACCAGCTTGAGCAGCGTGCGGGCGGCGGTCAGCGGTTGGATCGCCGTATCGGTGACGACGTGGATGGCGCGGTTGGCGCCCATCGCCAGGCCATTGCGCAGGTGCGCGGCGGCATCGGCCGGGGCCAGGGTGACGACCACGACCTCGGTGGCGACGCCGGCGTCGCGCAGGCGCAGCGCTTCTTCCAGGGCGATTTCGTCGAACGGGTTGGGGGAAAGCTTGACGCCCTCGGTCACGACGCCGGAGCCGTCCGGCTTGACCTGGATGCGGACGTTGTAGTCCACCACGCGCTTGTAGGCGACGAGGATTTTCATCTTGTACGAGATCCTTCAGCAGTGCGGGAAGGCCCGGCCGCGGCGGCTGGCACGGGGCAGTCGGTGGATTCTAACCGCCGGCGATGGACCATGCGAGGGCGTATGGTGAATGCGGGTAGGGATCGTGCTGAACGTGATCCAGCGGCAAGTTCCACCTTCGCCTGCCGGCGTTATGCTTTGCGGCCCTCTATCGGCCATCGCTTCGGTCAAGCCGACCAAGACTCCAGGAGACAGGCATTGGCAACATGGCTCGTAACCGGCGGCGCCGGGTTCATCGGCGGCAACTTCGTGCTGGAGGCGGTGTCGCGCGGCGTCCACGTGATCAACCTGGACGCGTTGACCTATGCCGGCAATCTGAACACATTGGCGTCGCTGGAGGGCAACCCCGACCACGTCTTCGTGCAGGGTGATATCGGCGACCGCGAACTGGTCGCGCGCTTGCTCGATGCGCATCAGCCCGATGCGGTGCTGAACTTCGCCGCGGAAAGCCATGTCGACCGCTCCATCGACGGCCCCGGCGCCTTCATCCAGACCAACGTGGTGGGGACGCTGGGCTTGCTGGAAGCGGTACGCGACCACTGGAAGGCGTTGCCCGAGGCGCGCCGCGCCGCGTTCCGCTTCCTGCACGTGTCCACCGACGAGGTCTACGGCACGCTCGGCGAGACCGGCAAGTTCAGCGAGACCACGCCGTACGCGCCCAATTCGCCATACTCGGCCTCCAAGGCCGCCTCCGATCACCTGGTGCGCGCGTTCCACCACACCTACGGGCTGCCGGTGCTGACCACCAACTGCTCGAACAACTACGGCCCCTACCACTTCCCCGAGAAGCTCATCCCACTGGTGATCGCCAAGGCGCTGGCCGGGGAGCCGCTGCCGGTGTACGGCGACGGCAAGCAGGTGCGCGACTGGCTGTTCGTCGGCGACCATTGCGAGGCGATCCGCACGGTGCTGGCCAAGGGCCGGGTCGGCGAGACCTACAACGTCGGCGGCAATTCGGAAAAGCAGAACATCGAAGTGGTGCAGGCGATCTGTGCGCTGCTCGATGCGCGCCGCCCGCGCGCCGACGGCAAGCCCCGCGTCAGCCAGATCACCCATGTCGCCGACCGGCCCGGCCACGATCGCCGTTACGCCATCGATGCGTCCAAGCTGAAGGACGAACTGGGTTGGGAGCCGAAATACAGCTTCGAGCAGGGCATCGCCATCACGGTGGATTGGTACCTGGCCAACCAGGCCTGGGTACAGGGCGTGCTCGACGGCAGCTATCGGCTGGAACGCATCGGCACGGCGGCATAACGCGAGTCCCTCGCAAGTGCCCGCACATCCATGCGCGGACTTCATCTAGGAAGCACCTCATGACCCAACGCAAAGGCATCATCCTGGCCGGCGGCTCCGGCACCCGGCTGTATCCGATCACCAAGGGCGTCAGCAAGCAGCTGTTGCCGGTGTACGACAAGCCGATGATCTACTACCCGCTCAGCGTGCTGATGCTGGCCGGCATCCGCGAGGTGCTGATCATCAACACGCCGCACGAGCAGGCGCTGTTCCGCGCGCTGCTGGGCGACGGCTCGCAGTGGGGCATGCACCTGGAGTACGCGGTGCAGCCGAGCCCGGACGGGCTGGCGCAGGCGTATCTGATCGGTCGCGACTTCGTCGACGGCAAGCCGAGCTGCCTGGTCTTGGGCGACAACATCTTCCACGGCCACGGCCTGACCGAGACCTTGCGCCGTGCCGACGCGCGGCAGCAGGGCGCCACCGTGTTCGGCTATTGGGTCAACGATCCCGAGCGCTATGGCGTGGCCGAGTTCGACCAGGTCGGCAAGGTCATCGACATCGTCGAAAAGCCGGCGCAGCCGCGCTCCAACTATGCGGTCACCGGCCTGTACTTCTACGACGGCCAGGCCAGCGAGCACGCGGCCGCATTGAAGCCGTCGCCGCGCGGAGAGCTGGAGATCACCGATCTCAACCGCCGCTACCTGGACGCGGGCGCATTGCACCTGGAGCCGTTGGGCCGCGGCTATGCCTGGCTCGATACCGGCACCCACCAGTCGCTGCACGAGGCCTCCAACTTCATCGAGACCATTCAGGCGCGGCAAGGATTGCAAGTCTGCTGCCCCGAGGAAATCGCGTTCGGGCAGGGCTGGATCGACGCCGCGCAGCTGGAGAAACTGGCCGCGCCGCTGCTGAAGAACGACTATGGCAAATATCTTCATGCGTTGGCACAACGTGGGGCCGTTCCGTGAAAGTGATAGAGACTGCGCTACCGGGCTGTGTAGTGATTGAACCGGCGGTGTTCGGCGACGAACGCGGCTACTTCTTCGAGACCTGGAATGCCGAGCGTTTCGGTCAGCATGGACTGCCGACGAGCTTCGTGCAGAGCAACGTCTCCACGTCCGCCAAGGGCGTGCTGCGCGGGCTGCATTACCAGTGGCCGCGCCCGCAGGGCAAGCTGGTCAGCGTGCTGGAGGGCGAGGTCTACGACGTGGCTGTGGATATCCGCCGCGGTTCGCCCCATTTTGGCCGCTGGGTAGCGGCCTTGTTGAGCGCGGAGAACAAGAAACAGTTCTGGATACCAGAAGGCTTCGCCCACGGGTTCGCGGTGCTGTCCGAGCGCGCGGTGTTCAGCTATCTGTGTACCGACGTGTACGTGAAGGAAGCCGATGCCGGGATGCGCTGGGACGACGCGGCGATCGGCGTGGATTGGCCGATCAGCCAGCCGGTGCTGTCGGCCAAGGATGCCGTGGCGCCGTTCCTGGCCGATATCGCGGCCGAGCGCTTGCCGGTGTACGCGCCGTGACCACGCTGGTGTTCGGTGCGAACGGCCAGGTCGGCCAGGAGCTGTTGCGCGCGTTGGCCGCGAGCGGGCCGCTGCTGGCGACCACGCGCAGCGGCCGCCTGCCCGACGGCGGCGCCTGCGAAACCGCCGACTTCGACCAGCCGAAGACGCTGAGCGCCTTGCTGGATCGGGTGCAGCCCACGGCCGTCGTCAACGCGGCCGCCTACACCGCGGTGGATCGTGCCGAGCAGGACCGCGACGCGGCCCTGCGCGCCAACGCCGAGGCGCCCGCGGCGATCGCCGGCTGGTGCGCCGCGCACGGCGTGCCGCTGGTGCATTACTCCACCGACTACGTCTTCGATGGCCAGGGCACCCATCCGTATCCCGAGGACGCGCCGACCGCGCCGCTGGGCGTGTATGGCGCCACCAAGCTCGCCGGCGAAGAGGCGATTCGCGCCTCGGGTGCGCAGCACCTGATCTTCCGCACCGCCTGGGTGTACGCCGCGCATGGAAACAATTTCCTGCGCACCATGCTGCGGGTCGGCGCCGAGCGCGACGAGCTGCGCGTGGTCGCCGACCAGGTCGGTACGCCGACGCCGGCGGCGCTGATCGCCGACGTCACCGCGCAGGTGCTCGGGCAGCGCGATGCCGCGCAATCGGGCACCTGGCACCTGACCGCCGCCGGCGAGACCACCTGGCACGGTTTCGCCGAAGCGATCTTCGAGGACGCGCTCGCGGCGGGCTTGCTGACGCGTGCGCCGCGCGTGCTGCCGATCGCCACGGCCGAGTATCCGACCCCGGCCAAGCGCCCGGCGTATTCGCGGCTGGATGTGTCCAGGCTGCAGCGCGATTTTTCGCTGGTGCTGCCGCAATGGCGCGATGGCCTGCGCCGGGTGATCGGCGAACTGGCCGCACAGCCGAAGCCCGCATAAGGCGCCGCGCGCGCTTGAAGCGGATAAAAAAGAGCCGGGGATCGCCCGGCTCTTTTTTTTGCTGTTGCGGCTGGACTCAGGTGCGCCCGTAGGTGTCCTCGAAGCGCACGATGTCGTCCTCGCCCAGATAGCTGCCGGACTGTACTTCGATCAGTTCCAGCGGCAGCTTGCCTGGGTTCTTCAGGCGGTGGGTCACGCCCAGCGGGATGTAGGTGCTCTGGTTCTCGGTGAGCAGCAGTACGTCCTCGCCGCGGGTGACCTCGGCGGTGCCGCTGACCACGATCCAGTGCTCGGCGCGGTGGTGGTGCATCTGCAGGCTCAGCGTGGCGCCGGGCTTGACCGTGATCCGCTTGACCTGGAAGCGCTGGCCGTTGTCGATCGAATCGTAGGCACCCCACGGGCGGTACACCTTGCGGTGCCAGGTGGCCTCGGAGCGGCCACTGGCCTTGATCCTGGCCACGATCTCCTTGACCTCCTGGATGCGTTCGCGATGGCCGACCAGGACTGCGTCGTCGGTCTCGACCACCACCACGTCCTGCAGCCCGACCATCGCGATCAGCCGCGACCCGTAGGCATAGGTGTTGCGGCAATCGATCTCGATCACGTCGCCGTGGTGCGCATTGCCCTGCGCGTCCTGCGGCGACACGTCCAGCAACGCCGACCAAGAGCCCACATCGTTCCAGTTGGCGTCCAGCGGCACCACGACCGCATCGGCGGTCTTTTCCATCACGGCATAGTCGATCGAGTCGGATGGGCTGGCGGCAAAGGCGTCCTTGTCCAGACGGGTGAAATCGGCATCGCGCGTGGCCGCGTTCCAGGCCTTGGTGCAGGCATCAGCGATCGCCGGCTGGAAGCGGCGCAGTTCCTCCAGGTAACGCGAGGCGCGGAACAGGAACATGCCGCTGTTCCAGTAGTACTCGCCCGAGGCCAGGTAGCCCTGCGCGGTCGCCAGGTCGGGTTTCTCGACGAAGCGCTCGACCGCGCTGACCCCGTTGCCGGCGCCGGCCTTGATGTAGCCGTAGCCGGTTTCCGGCGCGGTCGGCTTGATCCCGAAGGTGACCAGCTTGCCTTGCTCGGCGGCCGTCGCGGCGATGCGTACCGCGGCATGGAAGGCCGCTTCGTCGCGGATCACGTGGTCGGAGGGAAGGACAAGCAGCAGCGGATCGGCGCCGTCGCGGGTCGCCTCCAGCGCCGCCACGGCGATGGCTGGCGCGGTATTGCGACCCTTGGGCTCGAGCAGGATCGACTGCGGCTGCACGCCGATCTGCTGCAGTTGTTCGGCGGCGACGAAGCGGTGCTCTTCGTTGGCGACCACGATCGGCGCGTGCCCGGCGACCGGTGCTGCACGCAGCCAGGTGGCCTGCAGCATGCTGTGTTCGCCGACCAGCGGCAGGAACTGCTTCGGATAGGACTCGCGGGATAGCGGCCACAACCGCGTGCCGGAACCGCCGGACAGGATGATGGGCAGGACGTCGCTCATGGGCGGGGGAACTCCATAGATGCGTTGAAGGAAATGGTGGAAGACATGAAGCCGATCATGCTTTCAGCAGGTTGGAGATTTCAATGGTGCGCTGTTCCAGCAGCGCCGCATCACCACGCGTTTCCACGTTCAGGCGCAGCAGCGGTTCGGTATTGGAACTGCGCAGGTTGAAGCGCCACTGCGCGAATTCGGCGCTGACGCCGTCGGTGTAGTCCAGCGTCGGCGACTGCGCGGCGTAGTGCTCCATCACGCGGGCCACCGCGGCCTTGGCATCAGCGACCTTGAAGTTGATCTCGCCGCTGCACGGGAATTTCTGCATGCGCGCCTCGACCAGGTCGGCCAGCGAGCGGCCCGACTGCGACACCAGTTCGGCGATCAGCAGCCATGGGATCATGCCCGAGTCGGCGTAGGCGAACTCGCGGAAATAGTGGTGCGCGCTCATCTCGCCGCCGTACACGGCGTTTTCGCTGCGCATCTTCTCCTTGATGAAGGCATGGCCGCTCTTGCACAGCACCGGCACGCCGCCGGAATCCTCCACCATCTCGATCGTGTTCCAGGTCAGGCGCGGGTCGTGCACCACCTTCCCGCCCGGCTGCTTGGCCAGGATCGCCTGCGCCAGCAGGCCGACCAGGTAATAGCCTTCGATGAAGCGGCCGTTCTCGTCGAAGAAGAAGCAACGGTCGAAATCGCCGTCCCAGGCGATGCCGAAGTCGGCGCCGTGTTGCTTGACCGCCGTGGCCGTGGCCTCGCGATTCTCCGGCAGCAGCGGGTTCGGGATGCCATTGGGGAAGTGGCCGTCCGGTTCGTGGAACACGCGCACGAACTCGAACGGCAGGTGCGGCGCCAGCAGGTCGACGATGGCGCCGGCGCCGCCGTTGCCGGCGTTGACCGCCAGCTTCAGCGGCTTGAGCGTGGACACGTCCACGTAGCTCAGCAGGTGCTCGATGTAGGCGCTCTTGTCCGGACGGCTGTGCTCGGCCGCGGTCGGGGCGCCGGCGGGCGCGGTGTCGGCGGCCACGGTGTCGCGGATCGCGAACAGGCCGGTATCGGAGCTGATCGGGCGCGCGTTCTCGCGCACCAGCTTCATGCCGTTGTAGTCCATCGGGTTGTGGCTGGCGGTGACCATCACTCCGCCGGCGGCCTTCAGGTGATCGGTCTGGAAATACACTTCCTCGGTACCGCACAGGCCGATGTCGATGACCTCGCGGCCGCTGGCGCGCAGGCCGGCGGACAGCGCGTCCTGCAGCCCTTGGCTGGCCAGGCGCACGTCGTGGCCGACCACTACCGGCCCGCTCTCCAATTGCCCCGCCAGCGCCACGCCGATACGGCGGGCCAGGTCCTCGTTCAGTTCGTCGGGAACGCGGCCGCGGATGTCGTAGGCCTTGAATGCGGGAAGCGGCATAGGTGAAGGGTCCTGGCTTGGGGGAAACCGGAGTGTAACGTTCCAGCCCTTAATCGGTCGTTGCGGCAGTGCGACGTAGGCCACGGTCGGCGAGCGGCTAAACTAGCTGTCTACTCCAATGCGGATGCGGGCCAATGGGCGACACCTCCCCCCGGGCGACCGGGCGACGCGGCAAGCTTTTCCCCGATGCGGCCACGGCGCTGGCCGACGTGGTGGCGAACGGCCAGACCCTGGCGGTCGGCGGTTTCGGCCTGTGCGGCATCCCCGAGGCGCTGATCGCGGCATTGCGCGACAGCGCCGTGACCGGGCTCACGGTCATCTCCAACAATGCCGGCGTCGACGGCTTCGGCCTCGGCCAACTGCTGGCGACCCGGCAGATCCGCAAGATGATCTCGTCCTATGTCGGCGAGAACAAGGAATTCGAGCGCCAGTACCTGGCCGGCGAGCTGGAGCTGGAGTTCAATCCGCAGGGCACCCTGGCCGAACGGCTGCGCGCCGGCGGCGCCGGTATCCCCGCGTTCTTCACCGCTACCGGCTACGGCACCGTCGTCGCCGAGGGCAAGGAGACGCGCGAGTTCGACGGCAAGCACTACGTGCTGGAGACCGCGCTGCACGCCGACGTGGCCCTGATCAAGGCGTGGAAGGCCGACGCCGCCGGCAACCTGGTGTTCCGCAAGACCGCGCGCAACTTCAACCCGGCCTGCGCGATGGCCGGCAAGGTCTGCATCGCCGAGGTCGAGCAGCTCGTCGACACCGGCAGCATCGATCCGGACCAGGTGCACCTGCCCGGCATCTACGTCGACCGCATCGTGCACAATCCGCATCCGGAAAAACGCATCGAACAGCGCACCCTGCGCCAGAAGGACGCCTGACATGGCCTGGACCCGCGACGAAATGGCGCAGCGCGCCGCCCGCGAACTCACCGACGGCGCCTACGTGAACCTGGGCATCGGCCTGCCGACCCTGGTCGCCAACCACATCCCCGAGGGCGTGGACGTGTGGCTGCAGTCGGAGAACGGCCTGCTCGGCATCGGCCCGTTCCCGAGCGAGGACGAGGTCGACGCCGACCTGATCAACGCCGGCAAGCAGACCGTCACCGCCCGCGCCGGCGCCAGCTATTTCGGCAGCCACGATTCCTTCGCGATGATCCGCGGCGGCCACATCGACCTGGCGATCCTGGGCGCGATGCAGGTCAGCGCGCGCGGCGACCTGGCCAACTGGATGGTGCCGGGCAAGATGGTCAAGGGCATGGGCGGGGCGATGGACCTGGTCGCCGGGGTCAAGCGCGTGGTGGTGCTGATGGAGCACGTGGCCAAGGACGGCAGCCACAAGATCCTGCCCGACTGCGACCTGCCGCTGACCGGCGTGGCGGTGGTCGACCGCATCATCACCGACCTGGCGGTGTTCGACGTGACCGCGGAGGGACTGGTGCTGGTGGAGGCGGCCGATGGCGTGGACGAGGCCGAATTGCAGGCCAAGACCGGCGTGTCATTCCGAGCCTAAGGCGGTATGCGTCCAGGCGTCACAATCGACTTTTGCGCGCGTATCTGTAGTCGCCGGAAGCGGTTTCCGGCTCTCCGGCGACGGATGCTGCGCTGCATAGCGCGTAGCCTTGGTGGAGTACAGACAGGCTGAACAAGCGTTCGATAGCGTGAGCCAAAGTGCCGTCCACTTGCCCGGCCTCCTCTTCGAATTCGCTTGGTCGAAGATGGCAATCCAGTAGGGGACGCATCGCGTCCAGGCGGATCCAGAACATGCTGCCGCAAGCGAATACGGTGTCCTCTACGTCCGGTTGCGCGAGTCCCATGCGTGTCGTAAGCGAGCGCACGAGCTGCTCATTGGCTCCCCAATAGTAGGCCAGCGGCTGGATATGACCTTCCGGGGCTACCAGTCCGAGCTCAGGTCGTTCGTTGAAGGCCTCAATGATCGCTTTGGCGCGCTGGCGCGTGAGCAAGCTGTTCACCATCTCTCTCCGCCAGCGATCGCCGTCATGACGGTGAGTGGAGCGTTTGGTATGCAGCTTCAGCACCAAAGACGCGCCTGCATTGATCAGTCGATCCGCAATGCGGAGAAACGGCAGGATGTCGCGACCATGATTGTCGTGGACGACGACTTCGGCCGTCATCGCGCGGAGCGCGAGAGTTCGGTTTACAGCGTCGAGGTTGTTTTGAGGAGTGGTTACGATGAGGTGGTGATCGAAGGCGGCATCACGCAGTTGGGCCAGCAGTTCGTCCAGAACATCGACATACCACGCATGAATGACGACATAGGGGATGGGGTCGGCAGTTCGATTTCGTCCAAGCGCGCGGCGGGTCGCTTCCAGCCATGCATGGCCCAGCCGTGCATCTGGTTCCAGAACGGCTCCCTCTGCCCATTCGTTCCACGCGTTGATAAAGACCAAGCGGTGCGCGTCAGCCGCGGTTGCAAGCCTGGTGTGGATGGTTCGATGGAGCCAGTCTTCGTACCCTCTTGGCGAAGCGTGTTGATAGATGCGGCCCTTGCCGGATCGGCGGGGTTCGTTGTCCCAACCTGGATTGACACCGGGATACAGCGTGTAGTCTGGCAAAGGCCTGGTGGCTAGATCGGCGGCCATTTCACGCCAGTCCAGCACATCCCCGGAAAAATCGGGATTGATGAGCCGCTGCGATGCGGCTATCGACGGCGGATTGCTCATGTTCGGAGGGAACTCCACCGCAGCATCGAAACCGATGTCGCGTGGGTCTGGGCGCTCGAATCCTTGCACATACGCCAAGTGGATTTCACCGATGCCGTTTGCAAGACACCATTCGCGCCATCGCTGTGCCGTCGCCTTCGGGTTCGGCATCAGAGCGGGGCGATAGACCAAAATGACGGGCTTTCCTTCCACGCGCAGATAGCGCGTGTCGCGCAGATAGCTTCCGATATGCGCGATGAATTCAAGGTCGTCTTCGGGACTATGTTGCTGGCTGATCAAGACATCGGTGTTGCGGCCATCCCATCGGCGAGCCCAATTCTCGTTTGCCCAGCATAGGCAGTAAGGCAGGTTGATTGTGGCGTCTTCCCGCCATTTGCGCACAGGTTCTTCCAGCAGCGTTTTGCCGGCAAACCAGTAGAAGTAGAAACAGAAGGCGCCGATTCCATATTCGGAGGCCAGCTTCGCTTGCTGGCGCATCACCTCCCCGTCGCGAAGGTTGTAAAACCCCAAGTCCGCTGGAATCCGAGGCTGCATATGGCCATAAAACTGCGGCAGTGCGCGGCTCACGTTTCGCCATTCGGTGAATCCTTTGCCCCACCATGCATCGTTTTCCGGAATGGCGTGGAATTGCGGAAGATAAAACGCAATCAAGGTGGCAGGTAACGGCGATGGCATGTTGCCGAGGCTATGGGAAACATGCCCAATCGCGGCTTCGTCGCTGCGAAAGAGGGGGCGTAGGGTGATGTTGCCTGCTTCGATAAAATGGCCCTTGGGCGGCGTCGGTGTCCATGCTGCATAGTTGTCCAGGAACCAGCCCCGCCATCTGTCTCGCGTACCTTCGGAAATCGGAGCGGCACGAAAGCCTGCCCGTAATAGTCGATAGACGGCAGAGCGGAAGCGTGCGGGAAGGGAAGAGCTCATCAGATGCAAATCACAGGTTCTGGTAGTTCGGGCCGGAGCCGCCTTCCGGCGTGACCCAGTTGATGATCTCGTAGGGATCCTTGATGTCACAGGTCTTGCAGTGCACGCAGTTGGCGGCGTTGATCTGCAGGCGTTTGCCGGCCGCGTCGTCGACGATCTCGTAGACCGCGGCGGGGCAGAAGCGGGTGCAGGGGTTGCCGTATTCCTCGGTGCAGCGGGTCACGCAGATCTGCGGGTCCAGTACGTGCAGGTGCACGGGCTGGTCCTCGTCGTGTTCGGTGGCGGCGAAGTACACGCCCTGCAGGCGGTCGCGCGGCGCCAGTTCGCGCTGCACGTAGCCGCGCTTGGGCTGTTCGTGCTCGCCGAGCCGGTCCAGCGACGACCAGTCCGCCGTCACCTTCAGCGTCCACGGCGAAGCGCCCTTGACCAGGGTCTCCCAGGCGCCGTTGAGCAGGCCGAACCACATGCCCTTCTTGAACCCGGGCTTGATGTTGCGCACCTGGCGCAGTTCGGCCATCACCTCCGAGCCGCGCAGCTTGGCGTCGAAACCCGCCGGATCCAGTGCGGCGGCGGCGGCCAGGTGTTCGGCGGCGAGCATGCCGCTGCGGATCGCCTGGTGGGTGCCCTTGATCTTGGGTACGTTGAGCAGGCCGGCGGTGTCGCCGATCAGCAGCGCGCCGGGCATCTCCACCTTCGGCAGCGACTGCCAGCCGCCGCTGGCGATGGCGCGGGCGCCGGCCGACAGGATGGTGCCGCCTTCCAGCAGCGGCTTCATCAGCGGGTGGTTCTTCCATTGCTGGAACGCTTCCCACGGCCGGTACTCGGGGTCGTGGTAATCCAGGCCGCTGACGTAGCCCAGCGCCACCTGGTTGTTGTCCAGGTGGTACAGGAAACTGCCGGCATAGGTGGCGTTGTCGGCCGGCCAGCCCAGGGTGTGCACGATCTTGCCGGGCACCACGCGGCCTTCCGGCAGCTGCCACAGTTCCTTGATGCCGATCGAGAAGGCCTGCGGATCGTGCCCGGCGTCGAGCGCGAAACGCTTGATCAGGCGCTTGGTCAGGTGGCCACGCGCGCCCTCGGCCAGCACCGTGACCTTGGCGCGGATGTCGATGCCGGGGGTGTAGCCGGGCTTGTGCGCGCCGTCCTTGGCCACGCCCATGTCGCCGATGCGCACGCCGAGCACGGTGCCGTCGTCGGCATGCAGGGTCTCGGCCGCGGCGAAGCCGGGGTAGATCTCCACGCCCAGCGCCTCGGCCTGCGGCGCCAGCCACGCGCACAGCGCGCCGAGGCTGACGATGAAGTTGCCGTGGTTGCGCATGCCCGGCGGCACGATCGGGAACTTGCGTCCGCCGTTCTTGCTCAGGTGCCAGAATTCGTCCTCGCCGGCCGGCACGCAGATCGGCGGCGGGTTGTCGCGCCAGCCGGGCAGCAGTGCGTCCAGCGGAGCCGGTTCGATCACCGCGCCGGACAGGATCTGCGCGCCGACCGCGCTGGCCTTCTCGATCACGCAGACCGAAATGTCCGGGTTGAGTTGCTTGAGCCGGATCGCGAACGCCAGCCCGGCCGGGCCCGCGCCGACGGTGACCACGTCGTATTCCATGACGTCGCGTTCCACTGGCTCCGGCGCGCTGGCGCCGCCCTCCAATTCCGTCATCTGGTCCGCTCCCGTTGGCTCGATCTGGCTGTCTGCATTTTCAGGCTTTGTGCGTGGCGGGGCAAATTCCGGACGCTGGCGTATGGTGGGCCAGGGCATGCTAGCGTGGCGCGATGCAACTGGACCTGCCCGGCGCCGACGTCCGCTGGCTGCCTGGCTGGCTGGCGCCGGCCGAAGCCGCGGCGCTGTTCGCGCAGTTGCTGGCCGAGGTGGAGTGGGAGGTTCATCGCATCCGCCTGTTCGGGCGGCTGGTGGATTCGCCGCGGCTGAGTTGCTGGATCGGCGACCAGGAGGCGAGCTACCGCTACTCCGGCACCCGCTTCGCGCCGCATCCGTGGCCGCCGGCGTTACGGTCGTTACGCGAACGGCTGGCCGCGGAAACCGGCGTGCCGTTCAACAGCGTGCTCGCCAATCGCTACCGCGACGGCCGCGACGCGATGGGCTGGCACAGCGACGACGAGAAGGAACTCGGCCCGCACCCACTGATCGCCTCGTTGAGCCTGGGCGCCACGCGCCGCTTCGTGCTGCGCCATCGCCAGCAGCCGACGCTGCGCCAGGCGCTGGAACTGAGCGCCGGCGGGTTGTTGTTGATGGGCGGGGAGACCCAGCGGCTCTATCGGCACGCGCTGCCGCGGACTGCAAAGCCGGTGGGCGAGCGGATCAATCTGACGTTTCGCAGGATCGCCGCAGCGTAAGCGGCGCATCCCCTTCTCCCATCGGGACCATGGCCCCCTTTTAGGGGGAAGGTGCCCCGAAGGGGCGGAGGAGGGTACGGACGCAGCCTCGTGCACCCAAACTCCGCGAATCGCTTCGCGCCGACCCTCACCCCAACCCCTCTCCCGGTGGGAGAGGGGCTTAAGCCAGCGCCTCAGCCCGCGCAGGTTGAGTTTCCTTCTCCCTGCGGGAGAAGGTGCCCCGCAGGGGCGGATGAGGGTACGGACGCAGCCTCGTGCACCCAAACTCCGCGAGACGCTTCGCGCCCGACCCTCACCCCAACCCCTCTCCCGAGGGGAGAGGGGCTAAGCGCGCCGCGGCTGTTCCTTCTCCGGTCGGGGCCATGGCCCCTTTTCGGGGGAAGGTGCCCCGAAGGGACGGATGAAGGTCCGGCGCAGCCTTGTGCCCCCAATCTGCGAGACGCTTCGCGCCGTACCCTCACCCCAACCCCTCTCCCGGTGGGAGAGGGGCTCAAGCTCAGCGGCGTGGGGTTGGCGCGACCGGCGGCGCCAGGGCGGTCGCTGCGTCGGCCTGGCCCTGCTGCAGGGTCCAGCCGACCACTTCGCCGCTCAGCTGCGACAGTGCCTGGCCGAACGCGTCGGCGACCTGCGCCTTGTCGGTGCTGGCGGCCGGCTGCGCGGCGAGGAAGGTGCGCGAGGCGACCACGCGCTGGTCGGGGGTGTACAGCAGCTTGGCGTTGAGTTCGATCGTGGCCGAGGGCAGGTCGCGGCCGGCGTAGTCGGATTCGAAGCGGCGCAGGTCCAGCAGCAACTTGTAGTCGGCGCGGATGCCGGTGCCGAGCCGGGCCACGCCGGGGATGCGCCCGGAATCCTCGAACGCGCGCACCAGCGTGTCCTCGAGCATGTCGGTGGCCGGCTGCGCCCAGCCCACGCCGCTGTAGACCTGCAGTTCGCCCGGGGTGGGACGCACCGCGATGCGCGAACTGTCGACCACGCGCGCGGCGCTGGGCTTGGCGATCGCCAGCTGCCAGGTCACCTGCGGCCAGGACGGGTCCGGGGTCACGCGCACGTCGGGCGCGTAGATCGTGACCGGCTCCTTGCTGCCGCCGGTCAGCGCGGAGCAACCGGCGAGCAGCAGCAGGGCCGGGATGGCGAGCAGCAGGAGGGCGCGCGTCGGCTTCATTTGGGTTCGAACTCCTTCGGGGCGTCGCGGCCGAGCAGGTAGCGCGCGGGGTTGTTGTCCAGGCGGTCGCTGACCCGGCGCAGGTCGCGGATCAGCCCGCGCAGTTCGGTCAGGGTCGGGCCGAGCTGGCCCAGGCCGTCGTTGGCGAAGCTGTTGATCGCCGAGCGGTTCTCGCCAAGGATCTTGTCGGCGTTGCCGCTGGCCGAATCCAGCTTGCTCAGCGTGCTCTCCAGCTTGTCCAGGATCGGCGGCAGCTGCTGCACCAGGTTCTGGTCCAGGCGCTGGATGGTGCCGTTGGTGGTCTTCAGGGTCACGTCGAGATTGCGCGCGGCGTCGCGCGCGCTGAGGATCAGCGACTGCATGCCTTCGTCGCGGTCGGCCAGCGAGCCGCTGATCGTTTCCAGGTTGTGCAGGGTGGCGGTGATGCTGGCCACGTTGCGGTCGCTGAGCACCTCGTCCAGGCGCTCGACGATGCGGTTGGCGGTGTCGGTGATGTTCTGCAGCGCCGACGGCGTGGTCTGGATGATCGGCGCGTCGCTGGTGTCGATGGAGGTCAGCGATGGCGCTTCCGGGGTGCCGCCGGAGAGCTGGATGATCGACGGCCCGGTCAGGCTGGTGATGCCCAGCTTGGCGCGGGTGTCGCTCTTGATCGGCGTGGTCGAGTTCAGCCGCACCCGCGCCACCACCTGGCGCGGATCGTTCGGCGCCAGGGTCAGTTCGGTGATCGAGCCGACCGCGATGCCGTTGTACTGCACCGGGCTGCCCACCGACAGGCCGGTGACCGCCTCGCGGAACACCACCC
The DNA here is from genome assembly GCF_031455575.1 of Xanthomonas sp. 1678. Classification (NCBI taxonomy): domain Bacteria; kingdom Pseudomonadati; phylum Pseudomonadota; class Gammaproteobacteria; order Lysobacterales; family Lysobacteraceae; genus Xanthomonas; species Xanthomonas sp. 1678. The sequence continues at coordinate 142,044 of NZ_JAVDSZ010000004.1, forward strand.
GGTACTCCTGCCAGGTGCGGTCGGACGAATACTTGGCGGCCCACAGCCCGAACAGCAGCAAGGCGAGCCCGGCCACGATGGTGAAGGCGCCGATCAGGACGTAGTTGGCTTTGGTTTCCATGGCTCAGGCGTTCTCGGTCCAGGCGGTTTTGGCGTCGCGGGCCGCGCGCGCGCGCGGGCCGTGGAAATAGTCCTGGATCCAGGGGTGGTCGACCTGCTCGATCTCGGCCAGCGGCGCGGTGGCGATGACCTTGCGGTCGGCCAGCACCGCCACGCGGTCGCAGATAGCGTACAAGGTGTCCAGGTCGTGGGTGATGAGGAACACGGTCAGCCCCAGCGCTTCCTGCAGGGTGCGGATCAGGCGGTCGAAGGCGGCCGCGCCGATCGGGTCCAGCCCGGCGGTGGGTTCGTCCAGGAACAGCAGCGGCGGATCCAGCGCCAGCGCGCGCGCCAGCCCGGCGCGCTTGCGCATGCCGCCGGACAGCTGCGAGGGCAGCTTGTTGATCGCGTCGGCCGGCAACCCGGCCAGCTTCACCTTCAGCAGCGCCAGTTCGTAGTGCCAGCTGTCGGGCAGCTCGCCGAAGTGTTCCTTCAGCGGCACCTGCACGTTCTCGCCCACGCTCAGCGAGGAGAACAGCGCGCCGTCCTGGAACAGCACGCCGGTATTGCGCTCCACGTGCAGGCGGTCTTCGCGGCGCTTGGAATCGGTGTCCACGCCGAGCACGCGGATGTGGCCCGCGTCGGGGTCGCGCAGGCCGAGGATGCTGCGCATCAGTACCGACTTGCCGGTCCCCGAGCCGCCGACCACGCCGAGGATCTCGCCGCGGCGCACGTCCAGGTCCAGGTCCTCGTGCACGGTCTGGCTGCCGAACCGGTTGAGCAGGCCGCGAACCGAGATCGCCAGTTCGGGATCGGGATTGGGGATTGGGGATTGGGGATTGGTCACGGCAATGGCTCCCGGCCAGGCAGCGCGCGGCGTCCGGCTTCGACGAATCCCCAATCCCCAATCTCCAATCCCGGCTCCATCACCACCCCACGTTCATGAACCACAGCGCAGCGATCGCGTCGATGATGATCACCAGCGAGATCGTCTGCACCACGCTGGAGGTGGTGCGCTCGCCGACCGATTGCGCGGTGCCCTCCACGCGCAGGCCTTCCAGGCAGCCGATCAGGCCGATCACGATCGCGAAGATCGGCGCCTTCGACAGCCCCACCAGCATGTGCCGCAGCTGGATGGTGTCGTGCATGCGCGCCAGGTACATCTGCGGCGGGATGCCCAGGTCGAAGGCGCCGACGGTGACGCCGCCGGCCAGGCCGGCGATCATCGCCACGAAGGTCAGCAGCGGCAGCATCACCAGCAGCGCCACCAGCCGCGGGATCACCAGCAGGTCCATCGGGTCCAAACCCAGGGTCTGGATCGCGTCGACCTCCTCGCGCGCCTTCATCGCGCCGATTTGCGCGGTGAAGGCGCTGGCGGTGCGCCCGGCCAGCACGATGGCGGTCAGCAGCACCGCGAACTCGCGCAGGAAGGCGATGCTGACCAGCTCCACCACGTAGATCTCGGCGCCGAAGTCGCGCAGGATGGTCGAGCCCAGGAACGCGATCACCGCGCCGACCAGGTAGGACAGCAGCGCCACCAGCGGCACCGCGTCCAGCCCGACCTGTTCCATGTGGTGCACGGTGGAGGTCAGGCGGAAGCGCCGCGGCTCGTGCACCAGGCGCAGCACCTTGACCAGGGTCTCGCCGAGGAAACCGACCAGCGCGACGATTTCCTTGCCGTTGCGGTGCACCGCGTAGCCCAGGCGTTCCAGCGCCGCGGCGAAGCCGTAGTCGCGCTTGCGCTTGGGCCGGTCGTCGGCGACGTCCTCGATGGTGCAGACCAGCGCCTGGTGGTCGTGGCGGAAGGTCAGCGCCTCGTGGGCGATGCCGTTGCGGGTGGCGTAGCGCATCAGCTGCAGCACGCCGGCCGAATCCAGCTGGCCGATGCCGCTGGCGTCGATGCCGGTGGTGCCCGAGGGCATCGTGCGCAGCACGTCCGACGACGCCAGCGCCGTGGCCAGCGTCCAACTGCCGGACAGCCGCACCCGCGAAGGGTCTCGGTCGTCCTGGCTGAGGGTGGGCGGTTGCGGTTCGATCATGAGGCGTCCGGGGCGTGCGGGCGCGAGCATACCTGTTTCGCCTGCCCCGCAACGTCGGCATGTTGCACAGGGTGGCTGCGCGCGGCGTTCGCGCCATACTAGCCGACATGCCCGCCGCGCCCACCGCCAGCCCGTCCACCGCCGCCACCTATGCGCAACGGATCGCGTTCGTCTCCGAGATCGCCGGCCGCCTGCACACCTACGGCACCACCGCGCAGCGCCTGGAGGCGGCGGTGGTGGCGCTGTCGCAGCAGCTGGACTTGGACTGCGAGCCCTGGTCCAACCCGACCGGGCTGATCCTCAGCTTCAGCGACCCGACCAAGGCGATCGGCTCCAGCGACATCACCCGCGTGGTGCGGCTGGCGCCGGGCGACAACGACCTGCACAAGCTCAGCGTCGCCGACCGCATCGCCGACGACGTCGCCAGCGGGCGCATGAGCGTGGCCCAGGGGCATACCGCGCTGCGCCAGCTGGACCGCCCGCCCGGGCGGCGCTGGAAGGCGATGCAGATCCTCGGCTTCGGCCTGGCCGCGACCGGCGTGGCCGGGCTGTGGCGGTTGCCGTGGCTGGACATCGCCACCGCCACCGCGATCGGCCTGCTGATCGGCGCGCTGACCCAGTTCACCGACAAGCGCCCGGCCGCCAAGGAGGCCAACGAGGCGCTGGCGGCGCTGCTGGCCGGCGTGGTCGCCGCGCTGGTGGCGACCAGCGTGGCGCCGCTGAACCTCAATTCGGTGATCATCGCCTCGCTGGTGGTGCTGCTGCCGGGTATGGCGCTGACCAACGCGGTCAACGAGCTCACCAGCCAGCACTGGGTGTCCGGCACGGCACGCTTCGCCGGCGCGGTGACCACCATCCTCAAGCTGACCGTGGGCGCGGTGATCGCGGTGACCCTGGCGCAGTTGCTGGGCCTGGAGCCGATGGTGCACGCGTCGCGGCCGCAGGCGGGGTGGGTGGAATGGGCCTCGCTGCCGATCGCCGCGTACGCGTTCGCGCTGCTGTTCAAGGCCAGCGGCCGCGATTACCCGTGGGTGATGGCGGCCTCGGTGGCCGGCTACGTGATCGCGCGGGTCGCCGGCGAGGCCTGGGGCAGCCCGGTCGGGATCTTCCTGTCGGCGATGTCGCTGACCGCGGCCGGCAACCTGTTCGGCCGGCTGGTGCAGCGCCCGGGCGCGCTGATCCGGCTGCCCGGCATCATCATGCTGGTGCCGGGCAGCGCCAGCCTGCGCGGGTTGCTGACGCTGGTGCAGCAGCACGACGTGCCCGGCGGGCAGTCGGCGTTGCTGGCGGTGACCAATATCGTGATGGCGCTGGTCGCCGGCCTGCTGTTCGGCAATCTGCTGGTGCCGGCGCGCAAGAATCTATAGTCGCGGTCTGCGCGGCGCGCATAAAAAACGCCGGCTCGCGCCGGCGTTTTCCGAATATCCGCCAATCTGCGGATCAGTTTTTCGATGCGGCGGACTTGCTGGCTTTCTTGGCGACTTTCTTGACCGCCTTCTTGGCGGTCTTCTTGGCCGGTGCGGCGGACTTGGCCGGCGCCGCGATCAGGAAATCTTCGACCTTCTTGCCCTTGCCCACCTGCTCGGCCAGCCAGCGCGGCTGCTTGCCGCGGCCGGTCCAGGTTTCCGCGGTATTGGCCGGATTACGGTATTTCGGCGGCACCTTGCCCAGCTTGCGGCCCGGCTTCGGGCCCGGCTTGCCGGCGGCCTTGCGACCGCGCTTGGCCGGAGCGGTGCCACCGAGGACCTCGTCGAGGCTGTAGCCGTGGGTCTTGGCCAGGCGTGCCAGCTGGGTGCGGACCTTTGCGATGGGCGTGCGCTTGGCGACGATGGTCTGTTGTTTCTTGGCAGTCTTGATAAGAGCGCCCAACTGCTTGGCCGACAGGCCGCTGAGATCGATGGTCATCTGTACTCCGGAAAATGGATGAGGGCATACAGCCATTCCCTGGCTCGAGCGGAATCATAATATCGCTTTATCGGATTGACAAATATTCCGCTTATTCGATATGCGCGGCCGTCGCTGGATCCGGCGTGCGGGGACACTTATACGCGCCGGATTCGGCTTGTCAAATAAGCCGGCATGCCGCCGCGATCGGGCAGGGCATATTGCCGCAGCAAATGTGCAAGCCGTGTCGTAGCGGCAGTGGGACAAAAAAAGGCCGGGATATATTCCCGGCCCTTCCGATTAACCCTGCAGGCGCGCCAGCAATGCGGCGCGGTCCAGGTTTTCGGCTTCGCCGCCGCTGCGCGCGCGGTATTCGAAGGTGCCGGCGGCCAGCCCGCGCTCGGAGACCACCACGCGGTGCGGAATGCCGATCAGTTCGATATCGGCGAACATCGCGCCGGCGCGCAGGCCGCGGTCGTCGAGCGCCGCGTCCAGGCCGGCCTGCTGCAGCTCAGCCAGCAACGCCTCGCCGGCCGCGTCGATCGCCGGGTCGCGCTTGGGGTTGATCACGCATACCGCCACCGACCACGGCGCCATCGGCTGCGGCCAGCGGATGCCGGCCTCGTCGTGGTTCTGTTCGATCGCCGCGGCGACGATGCGCGAAATGCCGATGCCGTAGCAGCCCATCGCCATCGCCACGGTCTTGCCGTTCTCGTCCAGCACGGTGGCGTCCAGCGCCTGCGCGTACTGGCGCCCGAGCTGGAACACGTGGCCGACCTCGATGCCGCGCGCCAGGCGGATCTCGCCGCCGTCGTGGGCGCGCTCGCCCTCGACCACGTTGCGTAGGTCGGCGACGGCGTCCGGCTCGGGCAGGTCGCGGCCCCAGTTCACCCCGGCCAGATGGAAGCCGGCCTCGTTGGCGCCGACCACGAAATCGGCCATCGCCGCCACGTCGCGGTCGGCGACCACGCGGATCGGCTGGCGCGGAGCGAGCGGGCCGAGGAAGCCCGGCTCGCTGCCGAGGTGGGCGCGGATCTCGGCCTCGTTGGCCATGCGGTAGCCGGCCAGGCCGGCGACCTTGCCCAGCTTGATCTCGTTGACCGCGTGGTCGCCGCGCACCAGCGCCAGCACGAAGGCGTCGCCGGCCATCACCGCGACCGACTTGACCGTGCGCTGCAGCGCGATGCCGAGCAGGTCGGCCACCGCTTCGCAGGTCTTCTGGGTGGGCGTGGCGACCTTGCGCAGCTCCTCCTGCGCCGCCGCGCGCGGCGCCGGGTCGGCGGCGACCGCGGTCTCGACGTTGGCCGCGTAGTCCGAGCCGGTGGAGAAGGCCAGCGAATCCTCGCCGGACTCGGCCAGCACGTGGAATTCCTGCGAGGCGTCGCCGCCGATGTCGCCGGAATCGGCCTGCACCGCGCGGAACTGCAGGCCCAGGCGGGTGAAGATCCGGCTGTAGGCGGCCTTCATGTTTTCGTATTCGCGGGCCAGGTCCTCGTCGCTGACGTGGAACGAATAGGCGTCCTTCATCAGGAACTCGCGCGCGCGCATCACCCCGAAGCGCGGGCGGATCTCGTCGCGGAACTTGGTCTGGATCTGGTAGAAATTGACCGGCAGCTGCTTGTAGCTGCTCAGCTCCTGGCGCGCGAAATCGGCGGCGGCCTCCTCGGCGGTGGGGCTGTAGCAGTATTCCTGGTCCTTGCGGTCCTTCATCCGCAGCATCAGCCCGCCGAACTTCTTCCAGCGCCCGGTGGCTTCCCACAGCTCGCGCGGCTGGATGGTCGGGAACAGCACTTCCACGGCGCCGGCGCGGTTCATTTCCTCGCGCACCACCGCTTCCACCTTGCGCAGCACGCGCAGGCCCAGCGGCGACCAGGTGTACAGGCCGGAGGCGAGCTTGCGGATCATGCCGGCGCGCAGCATCAGCCGGTGGCTGACCAGTTCGGCGTCGGCCGGGGTTTCCTTGGTGGTGTGCAGGTGGAACTGGGAAAGGCGCATCGAGGGGCTTCGTTGACGGCGGGCGCCTATTTTGCCAGTCATTGCCGGCGCTGCGGGGATGCGCGGCGGCCCGCGCCGGGTCCGCGCCGGCCGCGCGCGCTCATTCCGCGGCGGGCGGCGGCGCGCAATAGGCCTTGATCGCGGCCTCGGCCAGGCCCTTCTGCGCCTCGCGCTGCGCCTCGTCCAACTCCGCGTCGGGCTTGCCGTCGCCGTCGCGATCGGTCATCACCTTGCCCGGTTTGCCGAGGATGTCCAGGTTCTTGCGCGCGCTCAGGCAGTTGGCGTTCTCGGCCGGGGCGGCGGCCTCGGTGGCCTCGGCCGGGGCGCCGCCGTGGCCGTCGACCCGCCGCGCCTGGTACTTGCCGCCCGGCGGCGGGCTTTCCGAATAGTGGGTGACGCCCTGCGCGTCCTTCCATTGGTACAGGGTGGCGGCGCCGGCCACGCCGCTGGCGGCGGCGAGCAGGGACAGGCAGCAAAGCCGGGTCAGGGCGCGCATCACGTTCTCCAGGGCGGGGCCAGCGCCGATTGCAGCACCCGCCGACGGGCCTGGCAAGTCGATTAAACTGCCGGGATGGACCCATCCCGACCGCCACCCCGTTCGCGCACCATCTATCTGCTGCCGAACCTGTTCACCACCGCCGGCCTGTTCTCCGGTTTCTACGCCATCATCGCCGCCGCCAACGGCCAGTTCGTGCACGCCAGCGTGGCGGTATTCGTCGCCGCGGTGATGGACGGGCTGGACGGGCGGGTGGCGCGGCTGACCGGCACCAGCAGCGAATTCGGCGTGCAGTACGACTCGCTGGCCGACCTGGTCAGCTTCGGCATGGCCCCGGCGCTGGTGATGTACCACTGGTCGCTGTCGGCGCTGAAGTTCGACGGCAGCGTGATGGGCCGGGTCGGCTGGTCGGTGGCGTTCCTCTACGCGGCCTGCGCCGCGCTGCGCCTGGCGCGCTTCAACACCCAGGTCGGCACCGTCGACAAGCGCTGGTTCGTGGGCCTGGCCAGCCCGGCCGCGGCGGGGCTGATGATGGCCTTCGTATGGGCGTTCGCCGACGGCAACCTCGGCTGGGACGGCGAACAGTTGCGCTACGTGGCGCTGGGCCTGACCGTGGTCGCGGCGCTGTTGATGGTCAGCCGCATCCGCTTCTGGAGCTTCAAGGGCGGCGGCGAGAAAGGCCCGCGCGCCGACCGCGTGCCGTTCCTGATGCTGGTGCTGGCGTCGGTGGTGATCGCGGTGCTGGTCATCGACCTGTCACGCGCGCTGCTGGCGATCGGCGTGCTGTACGCCCTGTCCGGCCCCTGCCATTGGCTGTGGCGGCGCTGGCGCAAGCTGCCGGACGCGACGTGAGCGAGGCGATGGCCAGCCCGGCCGCCCACGACGCGCCGCTGTGGTCGGCCGAGCAGCATGGCTGGCTGCAGGCGCTGGGGCATACGCTGTATGTCGGTGCCGACGCCGATATCGGCGCCGTGGTCGCGCAGCCAGCGCAGGCGCAGGTGCACGATGCGCCTGCCGCCGATGCGCCCGCGCCCGCGCCCGCGCCGCTGCCCGAGCATGCAGCGCCGGCGTATGTGGCGCGCGCCGCGGCGCCCACGTCCGTGGAGCCGTCGCCGCGCGCGCGGGCGCCGGTCGCACCGGCGGCCTATCCCGAGCCGCAACGCGCGGCGCCCGCACCGGTTGCGCGCCGCGCCGGCCTGCGCTTGCCCGATCGGCTGCAGATCGCCTTGTTGCGTGCCTCCGGGCGCAATCCGAACGATCCGGCCACGCAGACCCTGATGGCGACCTGGCCGCTGGCCGAACTGCGCGGCAACGCCGCCGCCAAGCGCGCGCTGTGGCCGCAGCTGCGCGCACTGCGCAAGCAGGCGCCGCGATGAGTGCGTTGGGCTCGTCCGCCTCCTCGCCGGCGGCGGCGACGCTGCGCAGCCTGCGCGAGACCGACCTCGACACGGTGATGGAGATCGAGCGCCGCGCCTATCCGTTCCCGTGGACGCGCGGCATCTTCCGCGACTGCCTGCAGGCCGGCTACCCGGGCTGGGTGCTGCTGGAGCAGGGCCAGATCGTCGGCTACGGCGTGATCAGCGTCGCCGCCGACGAGGCGCACATCCTCAACGTCTGCGTCGCGCCGGAACGGCAGTCGCGCGGCTACGGCCGCCTGCTGCTGCGCGCGCTGATCAAGTATGGTGCCGACCTGGGCGCGCGCCGCGTGTTCCTGGAAGTGCGCCCATCCAATCCCAGCGCGATCGCGCTGTACCACAGCGAAGGCTTCAACGAGATCGGCCGCCGCCCGCGCTACTACCCGGCGGCCAACGGCCGCGAGGACGCGCTGGTGATGGCGATCGAGCTGTTCTTCGAAGGCATGTCGTAGCGCGCGACGGCGTTCCCGGCACCGCGCCGGCATGCTGCTTTTGCACCGCGGTTCCGCGGCGCGTTGTTTTCCCTACTCGATGAAATGTTTGCAGGGTGCAGCGTGCGTGCGCCCGCCGCGCGCTGCGCACGCGCTGGCGGGCAGGGGTGCTCGGGCATCCCGTCGCCGCCGTCTCGCGACGCAGACGTTGCATGCCGGCGCACCGCCGGTGGCGCGGGCACCGCTTTTTTCCAGGGGTTTTCCTGGCCGCGCTGCGCGTCTGCGCAATGTCGCGACTTGTCGTCGGGACAGCGTTGTTGTCCCGCAGCGGTAGCGGGCAGACGCACCGCTTCGCGAGCGCGTTTTGTTAGATGCCATCCCCATATCGCAGCGCTGGATCTGCGCGTACCGCATTTGTCTCTTCCCAAGCCGAATGCCCTCCCTACAGTGCGCGCCTCTTCGGCGCTGCCTGGTTCGATGGCATGAGGCGCAGTTGTCCGAAGGGACAGCGAATGCGCACGCGTTGTTTGCGTTTTCCGCGCTGCGGAACGCGCCGCGCCTGCGCCGACTCCACCCATGCTTATGAGGTCCCAGGATGAAGACACAGTCTCTCAACGCAGCGTCTCCGCGCACGCTCACCCAGGCGCTCGCGCTCGCCGTCTGTCTGGCGGGCGCGACCGGCAGCGCCTATGCCGATGCCAGCCTGGAAGTCGCCAGTACCGGCTGGGCGACGCAGAACGGCGGCACCAAGGGCGGCTCCAAGGCCGCGGCGGCCAACGTCTACAGCGTCAGCACCGCCGCGCAATTGAAGGCCGCGCTGAAGGCCAGCGTCGGCAGCAACGGCCGCATCATCAAGATCAGCGGCATCATCGACATCAGCGAAGGCACGCCGTACGCCACCACCGCGGACATGAAGAGCCGCGCGCGCCTGGACGTGCCCACCAAGACCACGCTGATCGGCGTCGGCAGCAATGCGCAGATCCGCGAGGGCTATCTGTACGTCAAGGCCAACGACGTGATCATCCGCAACCTCACCATCGAGAACCCGTGGGATCCGCAGCCGGTGTGGGACCCGGACGACGGCAGCGCCGGCAACTGGAATGCCGAATACGACGGCCTGACCATCGAGGGCGCCAGCAACGTGTGGGTGGACCACGTCACCTTCACCGACGGGCGCCGCACCGACGACCAGAACGGCACCGCCAACGGCCGCCCCAAGCAGCACCACGACGGCGCGCTGGACGTGAAGAAGGGCGCCAACTACGTGACCATCTCGTATTCGGCGTTCAAGTCGCACGAGAAGAACAACCTGATCGGCTCCAGCGACAGCGCCTCCAGCACCGACAGCGGCAAGCTGAAGGTGACCATCCACAACACCCTGTTCGAGAACATCTCCGCGCGCGCGCCGCGGGTGCGCTTCGGCCAGGTGCACCTGTACAACAACTACCACGTGGGCAGCACCAGCCATCCGGTGTACAAGTTCTCGCACGCGCACGGCGTGGGCAAGGAGTCGAAGATCTTCTCCGAGAACAACGCCTTCGACATCGCCGGCGTCAGCGGCTGCGACAAGATCGCCGCCAACTATGGCGGCAGCGTGTACCGCGATTTCGGCTCGCTGCTCAACGGCCAGGCGCTGACCTGCTCGTGGAATAACAGCATCGGCTGGACGCCGCCGTACACCTATTCGCTGCTGCCGGCGAACCAGGTGGCGAACGACGTCAAGGCCAAGGCCGGCGCCGGCAAGCTCTGAGGGAGGCGACGCCGCTGTCCGGCATGCCGGGCAGCGGTGCGCGTGCGGCTTCGATTGCAGACAGTCATTGCCACTGTAGGAGCGGCTTCAGCCGCGACCTGGGCTTTCCCGGTAATGCCTGTCGCGGCTGAAGCCGCTCCTACAGGGTGCAAGCGGGTTGCTGGGAAGCACGCGCGGGTCACCGCATGTCGCGCTGCCGGCGCGCTCGCCGGCAGCGACAGCCGCACACCTACAGCTTGGCGCGCTGCTCGCGCAGGCCGGTGAGCTGCGCCGTCCAGTCGGCCAGGCGCTGCCGCTCCTGCTCGACCACCGCCGCCGGCACCTTGTCGGTGAACTTCTCCAGCTTGGCCGCGCTCTTGTCCTGCTCGGCGCCGACCCGCGCGATCTCCTTGTCCAGGCGCGTGCGCTCGGCATCCAGGTCGACCAGCCCCTGCAGCGGCACCAGCAGCCGCAGCTCGCCGACGATCGCCGCGGCCGCCGGCGGCGTGTCCTGCGCCGGTTCCAGCCACTGGATCGACTCCAGCCGCAGCAGGAACGACAGCTGCGAGGCGAAACGCGCGACGCGCGCGCGGTCGTCGGCCAGGCCGCCCTGCAGCAGCAGCGGCACCAGCTTGGATGGCGGCACGTTGAGTTCGCTGCGCACCCGGCGCAGCGCCGAGACCATGGCCTTGAGCCATTCGATGTCGGCCTCGGCGCCGGCGTAGGCCGATACGTCCAGGTCGCCGGCGCGCGGATACGGCTGCAGCGAGATGGTCGGCGCGGCGATGCCCAGGCGCGGCGCCACCTGCTGCCACAGTTCCTCGGTGACGAACGGGGTCAGCGGATGCAGCAGGCGCAGCAGCGTCTCCAGCACCTGCAGCAGGGTATGGCGGGTGCTGTCGGCGGCGACGGCGTCGTCGCCGTTCAAGGCCGGCTTGGTCAGCTCCAGGAACCAGTCGCAGAACTCGTTCCAGGCGAACTCGTACAGCGACTGCGCGAGCAGGTCGAAACGGTAGGCGGCGAAGTGCGCCTGCGCCTCGGCAGCGACCTTGTCCAGCCGCACCAGGATCCACTTCTCCGCATCGGTTGCCGGCACGAGCCGTGCCGAGTCCCGAGTCCCGAGTCCCGAGTCCCGCGCTTGCGTGTTCATCAGCACGAACCGGCTGGCATTCCACAGCTTGTTGCAGAAGTTCTTGTAGCCCTCGGCGCGGCCCAGGTCGAACTTGATGTCGCGGCCGTGGCTGGCCAGCGCGGCGATGGTGAAGCGCAGCGCGTCTGCGCCGTGGGCGATGATGCCCTCGGGGAATTCCTTGCGCGTGGCCTTCTCGATCTTCTCGGCCATGCGCGGCTGCATCAGCCCGGTGGTGCGCTTGGCGACCAGGTCCTCGATGCTGATGCCGTCGATGATGTCCAGCGGGTCGAGCACGTTGCCCTTGGACTTGGACATCTTCTGCCCGTCCTTGTCGCGGATCAGGCCGGTGATGTACACGTCGCGGAACGGCACCTGGCCGACGAAGCTGTCGGTGGCCATGATCATCCGCGCCACCCAGAAGAAGATGATGTCGAAGCCGGTGACCAACACGCTCGACGGCAGGTAGCGATCGAAGCCGCGCTCGGCCATCGCCTGCGGATCGGGCCAACCCATCGTCGAGAATGGCCACAGCTGCGCGGAGAACCAGGTCTCCAGCACGTCGCTGTCCTGGTGCAGGGCGACATCGGCGCCGAGGCCATTCTTCGCGCGCGCCTCGGCCTCGTCGCGGCCGACGTAGCAGGTGCCGGCGTCGTCGAACCACGCCGGAATGCGGTGGCCCCACCACAGCTGGCGGCTGATGCACCAATCCTGGATGTTCTCCATCCAGTGGCGATAGGTGTTGATCCAGTTCGGCGGCACGAACTTCACCTGGCCCGATTCGACCAGCTCCAGGCCGCGCTTGGCCAGCGCGTCCATCTTCACGAACCACTGGTCGGTGAGGTAGGGCTCGATCACCTGGCCGGTGCGGTCGCCGCGCGGCACCTGCAGCTTGTGCGGCTTGGTCTCGACCAGGATGCCGAGGTCCTCGAGTTCTTCCAGCACCGCCTTGCGCGCGTCGTAGCGGTCCAGGCCGCGGTACTTCTCCGGCGCGTTGTCGTTGACCGCCGCGGTCGGGGTGAACAGGTTGATCATCGGCAGGCCGTGGCGCACGCCGACCTGGTAATCGTTGAAATCGTGCGCCGGGGTGACCTTGACCACGCCGGTGCCGAACGCGCGGTCCACGTAGTCGTCGCCGATCACCGGGATCCGGCGCCCGGTCAGCGGCAGCGTCACCGTCTTGCCGATAAGGTGCGCGTAGCGCGCATCGTCCGGATGCACCATCACCGCGGTGTCGCCGAGCATGGTTTCCGGGCGCGTGGTGGCCACGACCAGATAGTCGCGGGTCTCGCGCAAGGTTTCGTTGCCATCGGCGTCGTGCTCGACGTGTTCGTAGCTGGCGCCGTCCTCGAGCGCGTAGGCGATCGACCACAGGAAGCCGTCTTCCTCGACGTTCTCCACTTCCAGGTCGGAGATCGCGGTCTTCAGCACCGGGTCCCAGTTGACCAGGCGCTGGCCGCGGTAGATCAGGCCCTGCTCGTGCCAGCGCACGAACGCTTCGACCACCGCCGCCGACGGCTGCGGATCCATGGTGAAGGTGCTGCGCGACCAGTCGCTGGAGGTGCCCAGGCGGCGCATCTGCCGCTCGATGGTGTCGCCCGACTGCGCCTTCCACTCCCACACCTTGGCGATGAAGCCCTCGCGCCCCAGCGAATCGCGGGTCTCGCCCTTGCCTTCCAGCGCCAGGTTGCGCGACACCACCATCTCGGTGGCGATGCCGGCGTGGTCGCTGCCGACCTGCCACAGCGTGTCGAAGCCGCGCATGCGGTGGTAGCGCACCAGCGCGTCCATCAGCGTCTGCTGGAAGGCGTGGCCCATGTGCAGCGTGCCGGTCACGTTCGGCGGCGGCAGCAGCACCGTGTACGGCTCGCCCTGGCCGGACGGTTTGAAGTAACCGGCCTGCTCCCACGCCGCATACAGGCGCGCTTCGAAGGATTTGGGGTCGTAGCTGGAGGCGAGGGTGGTCATGGGAAGCCGGGATTCGTTATTCGGGATTGGGGATGGGGCGCGGGGATGGTGCCGGTGGAGGAAGAGTGGGAATCCATCCCGAATCCTCAATCCCCACTCCCGGCTCCATCACATGTCGTACTTGCTGACCTCGAAGCCCAGCGCCTTGTACTGTTTCCAGCGCTCGCGCAGCGGCTCGCGCGCGGCCGGGTCGGCCGGCACCACTTCCAGCACGCGCTCGCAGGCGCCGAGGTAGGCGTCGTCGCGCAGGTTGATCACCAGCGGGCGCGAGGGCGCCTCCACCCCGGGCGGGGCGATCAGCACCTGCGCCTCTTCCTCGTCGACATCGTCGCCGGCGATCTGGTGCGGGATATAGGCATCGGGGTCGAACGCCCACAACAGCTCGTCCAGTTCCTCGGCCTGCGCCTGGTCGCGCGCCAGCACCAGCGTCCACAGATTGGCGTCGTTGGCCTTGCGCGCCAGCTCGCAGACCAGCCGCAGCGGCTCGGTGAGGAACCGCGGCTTGGCGATCAGGTAGAAGTCGGCGCGCATCAGGTGTGGGGACCGGGGACCGGGGACCGGGGACCCGGGAAAAGCGGCCGGGAACCGGGGCGCCTACGGGCGCGGCCGATGCACGGGCAGCGGGCTAAGGCGAGCATGTGGGCTGGGTGCATGGACATGCCGGCGTCTTACCTGGTCCCCGGTCCCTGGTCCCCGGTCCCGACACTGGCCCGATCCAGCAACCACTGACTCAACAACCCCACCGGCCGGCCCGTGGCCATGCCGCGCTTGCCTTCGTCGCTGGCGACGCCGGCGATGTCCAGGTGCGCCCAGCGCTGGCCTTCGGTGAAGCGCGACAGGAAGCAGCCGGCGGTGATCGCGCCGGCCCAGCGGCCGCCGATGTTGTAGACGTCGGCGAAGCTGGAATCGAGCAGGCCCTGGTATTCGTCCCACAGCGGCAGGCGCCAGGCGCGGTCGAACACGTGCTCGCCGGCGGCCAGTAGTTCCTCGGCCAGGTCGTCGTGCTTGCTCATCAGGCCGGCGGTCTGGTGGCCGAGGGCGACCATGCAGGCGCCGGTCAGGGTCGCCACGTCGATCAGCGCCTCGGGGTTGAAGCGTTCGGCGTAGGTCAGCGCGTCGCACAGGATCAGGCGGCCTTCGGCGTCGGTGTTGCCGACCTCGATGGTCTTGCCGGACATGCTGGTGATCACGTCGGACGGGCGGTAGGCGTCGCCGTCGATCGCGTTCTCCACCGCCGGCACCACCACCACCAGGTTCAGCGGCAGGCGCGCGGTTGCCGCGGCGACGAAGGTGCCGATGACGTTGGCGCCGCCGCACATGTCGTACTTCATCTCTTCGATACCGCCCTGGGTCTTCAGGTTGACGCCGCCGGTATCGAAGGTGATGCCCTTGCCAACCAGCACGTAGGGCTTGGCGTCGCCGCCGCCGTTCCACTTCAGCACCAGCAGCCGCGGGCGGTTGGCCGAGCCGCGCGCCACCGCCAGCAGCGAGCCCATGCCCAGTTCCTGCATCTGCGTTTCGTCCAGGATCTCGGCCTCGGCGCCGTCGATGCCGTGGGCGAAGGCCGCGGCGGTCTCGGCCAGGTAGGCCGGGGTGCACAGGTTCGGCGGCAGGTTGCCGAGCTCGCGGGCGAATTTCACGCCGGCGGCGATGGCCTGGCCCTGGGCCAGCGCGGTGGCGTCCTCGCCGAGCACGGCGAGGCTGGCCAGGCCGCTGTCGTCGGGCTTCTTCTTGCCCAGCGTGGCGGTATAGCGGTAGCAGGCGTGGTCGCTGGCGATCACCGCCTGGCGGATCGCCCAGGCCTGGTCGCGGCCCTTGACCTCCAGCTCGGACAGGGTGAACAGCGCCTTGGCCGCCGGCCCGCTCTTCAGCGCGCGCGCCGCGTCGCCGACCGCCTTCAGGTACTGCGGCACGCCGAACTTGGCGGCCTCGCCCAGGCCGACCACCAGCACGCGCGGCGCGCTCACCCCCGGCAGGTCGTGCAGCAGCGCGGTGGCGCCGGTCTTGCCGCTGACGTCGCCGCGGCCGGCCAGGGCCGTCAGGCGTCCGCCGCTGGCCGCATCCAGGGCCTGGGCGGCAGGCGACAGGCGCTTGTCGGCGAACACGCCGACGACGATGCAATCGAACGCCGCGGTAGCCGGGGCGTCGTGGTTCAGGGTGAATTCCAGGGCCATTGATCAGATTCCGTTGGCAAATCCGTACAATCGCGGGCTGTTTACGTCCAGCCGGGTTAGGCTGGATCCGCCGCGAACGAATCCGAGAGTTTAAATCAACCCACCCCCATGCCGAAGCTCGATCGATACCTGCTGCGCGATTTCATCCAGAGCTTCTTGGCGACCCTCATCGTGTTGCTGGTGGTCAGCGTCGGCGGCGTGCTGGTCGACGTCCTGGGCAACATCGCCGACGGCCGCATCCCGGCCAAGCTGCTGTTCTCCCAGCTCGGCCTGCAGTTCGTGGTGTACCTGCCGCTGATCCTGCCGCTGGCGCTGATGCTGGGCCTGCTGCTGGCGCTGGCGCGGCTGTACCGCGACTCGGAGATGGCGGTGATCACCGCCATCGGCGTCGGCCCGCGGCGCCTGCTGCGGCCGATCCTGATGCTGGTGGTGCCGGTGGTGACCCTGGTCGGGCTGTGCTCGCTGTGGCTGGGCCCCTGGGCCGACCGCACCTCCGACCGGCTGATCGACGAGGCCAACCGCAGCCTGCTGATGGCGGGGCTGGAGGCCGGCCGCTTCACCACGCTGTCCGACGGCGGCATCGTCTACATCAGCACCCTGTCCGGCGACGGCACCAAACTGGGCAAGGTGTTCATGCAGCGGCAGAAGGACGGCCGCCTGGACGTGGTCACCGCGCAGCGCGGCGCGATGTTCTTCGAAGGCAGGGCCGACCGCTACCTGCGCCTGGAGGACGGCTACCGCATCGAGGGCCCGCTGGCCGGCGACGACATGGACTACCGGCTGATGCGCTACGCCAGCAACGACGTGGCCCTGCCGGACCGCGACGAAGCGCGCAAGGACGACGATCCGGAACTGCTGACCACCGCGCAGCTGATCGGCGACCCGCGGCCGCAGGCCAACGCGCAGCTGCACGCGCGCATCGCCCCGCCGCTGCTGGCGCTGGCGTTCGCGCTGCTGACCCTGCCGCTGTCGCGCAGCTCGCCGCGGCAGCAGCGCTACGGCCGGATCATGCTGGCGTTCCTGGCCTACCTGGTCGGCACCAACCTGATGTTCATCGGCACCCAGTGGCTGAACACCGACAAGCTGCCGCGCGCGCTGGGCCTGTGGTGGCTGACCCTGCCGCTGCTGGCGCTGGCGGTGTGGACCTACCTGCGCGACGGCCGCCTGTCGCGGCCGCGGAGGCAGGCCGCATGAAGCTGCGCCCGCACCTGCACGACCTCTACGTCGGCCGCGCCGTGCTCGGCACTGTCCTGCTGACCTGGGCGGTGCTGCTCGGCCTCGACGTGATCATGGCCTTGTCCAACGAATTCAAGGACATCGGCAAGGGCAGCTACAGCCTCGGCCACGCCGTGGCCTATGTCGCCTACACCGTGCCGCGGCGCGCCTACACCCTGTTCCCGACCGGTGCGGTGATCGGCGTGCTGATGGGCCTGGGGCAGTTGGCGGCGACCTCCGAACTGACCGCGCTGCGCGCGTTGGGCCTGTCGCGGCGGCGGCTGAGCGTGGCCGCCGCGGCGACCATGGCGGTGCTGACCGTGGCGATGGTGTTCAGCGGCGAGACCCTGGCGCCGTGGGCGCAGAACCAGGCCGATGCGATCAAGGCCAACGCCAAGTACAACGGCAACATGAGCATGGCCCGCTACTCCGGGCTGTGGGCGCGCGAGGGCGACACCTTCCTCAATGCGCAGAGCGGCGAAGAGCATCTGCAGGGCACCAGCGGCACCTGGCTGGAATTGCGCGACGTGCGCCTGTACACGCTGGACCAGAGCGGGCGCCTGGCCTCGCTGACCCACGCCGCCACCGCCGAGCATCGTCCCAGCGGCTGGACCCTGAAGCGCGTCTACCGCGACACCTTCGCCGAGCGTTCGGTGCAGCGCGAGACGTTCGACAGCCTGCCGTGGGCGTCGCAGCTGGACGCCGCCGCGCTGGCCTCGGGCCTGGCCAAGCCGCGCAACCTGTCGGCGCACGAGCTGCACACCAGCATCGAGTACCGGCGCCGTAACGGCCTGGACGCGCGCGACTACGAGGACCAGTACTGGAGCCGCTGGTTCTATCCGCTCAACGTGCTGGCGTTGTGCTTCGCCGCCATTCCGTTCGCGTTCGGCGCCCTGCGCAGCGGCGGCATGGGCAAGCGCCTGTTCCTGGGCATCCTGTTCGCGCTGGTGTTCTGGCTGCTGCAGCTGTTCTTCGGGCGCATGGCCGGCGCATTGAAGTTCGACTACCGTATCGCCTACGCGTTGCCGCCGCTGGTGATGCTGACCGTGTCGTGGCTGCTGTTCCGCAAACGCAGCAATTGAGTCGCGGCGCCTGCGAACCCGAGCCGCGCTCACGCCTGTCGCGTCGGCTGCCGGTCGAGTTTCCTTCGCTGCAGACCGGCCGGCTGTCGCTGCGGCAGGTGCGCGTCGCCGATCTGGACAGCCTTCGCACCATCTATGGCGATCCGCAGGTGATGCGCCATGCCGCCGATCCCGTGTTCACGCGTGACGCGCACTACGTGCAGACGATCGATGGCATGGCCCGGGGATTCGGCGCGGACCAGGCGATCGAGTGGGGCATCGCCCGCAGCTCCGACAATGCGTTGATCGGCACCGTGGGACTGCACAACTTCCGCGACACCGTGGCGGAAGTGGGCTGCCTGCTGGCAGCGGCGCACTGGCGGCAGGGGTTCATGCGCGAAGCGGTTGGCGCGGTGCAGGCGTTCGCGAAGGAGCGGCTTGGCTTGGTCTGGCTGGAGGCCGACATCGATGCCGGCAATGCGGCATCGCTGGCCTTGTTCGCCGCATTGGGCTACGGCGGGGTGGAGCGCACAGCGGAGCAGGCAGTGCTTTTGACGAAGTGGCTTTAGCGCCGGAAGTTCCAACTGCTGCGGCGCGCCAGCCGAGCCGGCTTAGGCGTCATCGCAGCAGCAATGGCTCACCAACGTAGCTCGCCGCGCCGCCGCGCGCCCATGCGTTGCGGTCAGGGCTTTTTTTGCTTCTGAAGTCGAGTCAGCCGTGTGTCGCTGGCGCGGTCGTGCCACGTCAACCGCTCGCGATCCACCAGCGCCCACCAGAATCCCAGCCCGCCCAGCAGCAGCGACAGCGTGCCGACCAGATAGCGCCGCCACAACGCGCCCCAGGACGGCGTGCCGCCATCGGCGCCGTGCAGACGCAGCCGCCACGGGCGCATGCCCAGGGTCTGGCCGCCGCGGCGCCAGCTCAGCGTGGCGTACAAGCCGGCCACCAGCCAGCAGCACAGCCACAGCAGCCACTGCAGGGCGCTGAACGGCGCGATGTTCTCGCGCGGCGCATGCCCTTCGAGGGTGTAGCCCAGGGTAAACAGCGCCGAGATCACGAACCACAGCGCCACGACCGGCCATGCATCGTAGAACAGCGCCAGCAGCCGCCACGGCAGCAGCGCACGGGGACGGGAAGCGGTGGCGGTGGAGGCGGCGGCGGTCATCGCCACAGCTTAGCGGCAGCGCCACCGGCGCGTCACCGGCTGGTACCGGGATCGGCGCAGTCACCGCCTTGCGCCGCACGAAGTCGGCGCTAGGCTGTTCCCGGTCCCCGGTCCCCGGTCCCCGGTCCCGAGTCCCGAGTCCCGAGTCCCGTAAGCTCTCCCGATGCCCGACCTCCACACCCCCGCCGAACGCCGCCAACAGGCACAACGGCTCGCCCCGCTGCGCGATGCCGATGCCGTCGCGATCCAGCAGTTCCTGGACGTGGCCTGGGCCGAGCAGGGCCTGGCGCGGCAGAGCCTGGACAGCTACCGGCGCGACCTGGAGGGCTTCGCGCGCTGGCGCGACGGGGCCGGCGGCGGACTGCCGGGGGCCGATCGCCAGGCCTTGTTCGACTACCTGGCCTGGCGCGCCCGGATGGGCTACTCGCAGCGCAGCAACGCGCGCTGGCTGTCGTCGCTGCGCGCGTTCTTCGCCTTGCGCCTGCGCCGCGGCGAGCGCAGCGACGATCCGACCGCGCTGCTGGATCCGCCCAAGCTGCCGCGCTCGCTGCCCAAGGCGCTGGCCGAGAGCCAGATCGAGGCGTTGCTGGCGACGCCGGACGACGCCGACCCGGCCGGGCTGCGCGACCGCGCGATGCTCGAACTGATGTACGCGGCCGGGCTGCGCGTCAGCGAACTGGTCAACCTGCCGGCGAATGCGGTGAACCTGCGCCAGGGCGTGCTGCGCGTCACCGGCAAGGGCAGCAAGGAGCGCCTGGTGCCGCTGGGCGAGGAGTCGCAGCACTGGCTGCAGCGCTATCTGGACACGGCGCGGCCGGCGCTGGCGGCGGGGCAGGCGGTGCCGGCCAGCGACGGCATCGTGCCGATGTTCATCGATGCGGCGCGGCGCCCGCTGAGCCGGCAGCAGTTCTGGGGCCTGGTCAAGCGCTACGCGGCGCTGGCCGGCATCGATCCGGTGCTGGTCAGCCCGCACGGCCTGCGCCACAGCTTCGCCACCCACCTGCTCAACCGCGGCGCCGACCTGCGTGCGTTGCAGATGCTGCTCGGCCACAGTTCGCTGTCGACCACCCAGATCTACACCCTGGTCGCGCGCGAACACCTGCAGAAACTGCACAGCAAGCACCATCCGCGCGGCTGAGCCGCGTGGCGCGTTGCGCCGCCGCCACGCCGCGGCCATGACCTCACTCCTGCCGAATCGGATCGACTTGAACGTCCTTGCTGCCATCGCGTCGCAGGCCCGCTCCAGCGCCTGGCCCGTCCTGTTCCTGCTCATCGCGAGCAGCGCTGTCGCCGCGCCGGTCGCATCCGGCGACAGCCCCTGGCAACTGGCCGCGGCGTCCTCCGCGCTCGACGCGCAGGCGCCGGCGGTGCGCCGCCGCGAGGACCTGCTGTTCTGGTCGCTGGCCGATGGCCGGCGCGAACCGGCCGCGGTCGCGCACCTGCTGGTCGAAGCGCCGTACGCGCAGGTGCAGGCGGCGGTGCGGGCGACGCTGCAGGCGCAGGACGGGGTCGAGGAACGCAGCGCCGCGTCCGAATTGTCGTACCTGCCGGACGACTGGGACGAGGTCCTGCTGTCGCGGCGCGCCGACCTGCGTGCGCTGTTGGTCGCGCAGGTCACCGCGCCGATGCTGGAGGCGGCGGTCGCGCAGGGCGCGCTGACCGCGGGCGAGGCGCAGCTGCGGCTGCAACGGGCGCACAGGCGCACGCAGTGGGCGCCGCAGGATCGGCATGCGCTGGCCGCGTTCCGCGATGCGCACTATCCGCAATACTGCGCCACGCGCAGCGAACGCCAGGGCCGTGGTGGCGGCCTGGAGACCACGCTGTGCGTGTTCGACGTCTCCGCCGCGTTCGGCACCGCGGCCACCGCGCTGCGCATCGAGCGTACCGACACCTACGCCAATCCCGAGCACAGCGTGCTCAAGACGCTCTCCCACATCGATCCGTTCGGTCCGTCGCCGCCGCCGCGCCAGTTGCGCCAGCGCGTGGTGCCGGCGGCGTTGTTCCAGGGCGTGCGCGCGGCGATCGCGGCGAGCGCGCCACAGGCGGCGCTGCATGTCGCGGCCTCGCCGCTGGCGTGGACATTGCCGGCTGCGCCATTGCCGCCCGCGCCGCCGGTCGCCTTCGTGGCGGCCGGCAACGGCGTTGCGCCGGTGCCCGTCGAGGCGCTGCCGTGGGACGCGCTCGCCGGCATGGCCGCGGCGACGAACGGCGCGCGCTACCCGCAGGACCTGCTGGCGCTGCCCGACGGCGACCTGCTGCTCAGCATGCAGGTCCTGGGTGGCCCCGCCAGCGGCACCGGGCTGTGGCGGCTGCACCGCGACGGCGAGCAGTGGCAGGCGGCGCTAGTGTGGCAGGGCGAGGAGGGCGCGCGCCGGCTGATGGCGGACGCGCAGGGCGGCAGCGTGTGGTTCCGGGCCAAGGCCGCTGGCGACGAGGACGAGGTGCTGCACGTCTACGACGTCGGCACGCGTCAGCTGCGCCGCCATGCCGTTGCCGGCGACGCGGCGGACGACCGCGGCTACGCCCGCTGGGAGCTGGATGCGGCGCAGCGCCCGGCCTATTTCGCGCACCACAGCGACGCCGCCGGTGCCGGCGCGTTCGGCAGCGGGCGCTTCACGATGAGTACGCCGGCCACGCCGCCACCTAGCGATGGCCCCTGGACCTTCGCGCGCGCCTTCGCCGCGCCGCGGCAGGCGCTGATGGACGGCGCGAGCAAGGGCAACGCACAGCTGTGGCCGGTGCGGCTGCGCGATCCGCGTGCGCTGTGGGTGGAGGATGCCGAGGGGCTGGCCGAACTGGATCCGGGCAGCGGCCGCGTATTGCGTGCGTTCGCGCTGCCGCAGCGCTTCGGCGTGCCGGATCCGTTCGACGCCAGCGGCGTGGCGCAGTGGGTGCCGACGCCGCTGGGCTCGCTGCAGGGCGGCTGGATCGCCACCGGCTTCGTGCTGCTGCTGGACCCGCACGGCACGTCGCCGCCGCGCTTCGTGCCGGCGGCGGGCGGCGGCGAGCGCTTCGTCGGCATGCACGTGGTCGACCTGCGCGACGGCAGTGTGCGGCTGTCGGCGCTGCTCGGCCGGGCCGAGACGCTGAAGGCCGCGGCGCGCTCGGCCCATGGCCGATTGTTGGCGCTGGGCAGCGATGCGCCCGGCGGCGGCTTGCAGGTGGCGGTGTGGCCGCTCGCTACGATGCGTTCCCCGCTGCCGCTGGCGGCGCCGGCGCGCGCCGGGCTGGCGGCGCTGGCGTTCGCATGGGACGGGCAGGCGCTGTGGGCCTTGACCGATCGCGGCCTGCTGCGCTGGGCGCTGCCGGCCGCGCTGCACGATCCGGCCGCTGCCGGCGCCTACCCGGAGCATTCCACCGACTGAGCGCGCGCCCAGCGGCGCGCGGCTGTCTACACGAGGCGGTCGGAGCGGTATGCGACAATCCGGCCGATTCGTCGCTCCCATGGATAGCCAATGCTCCGTATTGCCTTTAGCGCGCTGTTGGGCGCCGCCAGCCTTTCCGCCTGCGCGCAGCCGGCCGCGCCGCCGTCCAAGAGCGCCACGGCCGTGGCCGCCAAGCCTGCCGCCGCGACCGCTCCCGCCGGCGCCCCGGGCGAACAGCGTGTGCGTGCGGCGCTGCTGCAGCTGGACCCGAACTTCAAGCCCGACTTCATCGGCGCCGCGCCGTTCCCCGGCTTCCGCGAGGTGGTGGTCGGCGGGCAGGTGCTGTACGTGTCCGACGACGGCCGCTACCTGTTCCAGGCGCAGCCGTTCGACATCCAGGAAAAGCAGTTCGCCTCCAGCGAGGGCCTGCTGAGCTACCGCCGCAAGCTGCTGGAATCGGCGCCGCGCACCGAGCGCATCGTGTTCGCGCCGGCCAACCCGAAGTACACCATCAGCGTGTTCACCGACATCGAATGCGGCTACTGCCGCAAGCTGCACAGCGAGATCGCCGAGCTCAACAAGCAGGGCATCGCGGTGGAGTACCTGGCGTTCCCGCGCATGGGCCTGGGCAGCCAGGACTACAAGGACATGGTCGCGGTGTGGTGCGCGGCCGACAAGAAGAAGGCGCTGACCGACGCCAAGGCCAGCGGCAAGGTGCCCGGCGCGGCCAGCTGCAAGAACCCGGTGACCATGCAGTACAACCTGGGCCAGCGCCTGGGCGTCAACGGCACCCCGGCGATCTTCGCCCCGGACGGCACCCAGCTCGGCGGCTACCTGCCGCCGGCGCAGCTGCGCGAGGCGTTGGACAAGCGCGCGGCCGAGGCGGGTCGGGCGGGCGGGAGTCGCTGAGGGGCTGGGATTCGGGATGTGGGATTGGAGATTCGCAGGGCGGCAGTGCTGTCGGTGGGAAGCATGGCCGGCTTTCTGGAATGAAGGGCTTCGTCCGCGCGTCAGTTGGCGCTGGTGGTAGCCAGGCTCCGGCGGAACGGTAGTCCGGGTCTGCCAAGTCGCCTGAGATCGCTGCGCTGGTAGCGCTGCGAGAGGCAGCGGATCCCCGGCCGTGGCACCGGCTTTCGCGAATCTCCCAATCCCGAATCCCCAATCCCGGCTGTCCAGCTACAATAGCCAGCCCGTTTCCTCACACGGTTCCCCGGACATGATCGTCCTCGAGGGCGCTTCCGCCCTTTCGCCGTTCCGCCGCGCTCGGCTCGAAACCCGCCTGCAATCCGTCGTCCCCGGTCTGCGCATCGCCGGCGCCTGGCACGTCTACTTCATCGACAGCGACGCCGACGCCGCGGTGGATACCGCCACCGCGCAGCGCATCCTGCAGGCGCAGGACGCGCCGATCGCGGCCGAGGCCGGCACCTGCTCGCGCTACGTGGTGCCGCGGCTGGGCACGCGCTCGCCGTGGTCGAGCAAGGCCACCGAGCTGGTACGCGGCGCCGGCCTGGCGATCCGCCGCGTGGAGCGCGGCACCCGCCTGGACCTGGCCGGCTGGCCGCAGGACGCGATCCAGCAGGCGGCGCTGGCCAAGCTGCTGCACGACCCGATGACCCAGTCGCTGCTGGACAGCGCGACCCAGGCGCAGGCGCTGTTCCAGGCGCCGGCGCGCGGCGACGTCGAGCGCATCGTGCTGGACCAGCTGGAAGCGGCCAACGCGCGGCTGGGCCTGGCCCTGGCCCAGGACGAGATCGACTACCTGCGCCAGCGCTTCGGCGAACTCGGCCGCGATCCGGCCGACGTCGAGCTGATGATGTTCGCGCAGGCCAATTCCGAGCACTGCCGGCACAAGATCTTCAACGCCAGCTGGAGCATCGACGGCAAGGAGCAGGAACGCTCGCTGTTCCGGATGATCAAGCACACCCACCAGCAGACCCCGCAGCACACGCTCAGCGCGTACAGCGACAATGCGGCGGTGGTGGAAGGGCATCCGGCCGCGCGCTACCGCCCGGACCCGGCCAGCGGCGAATACCGCAGCGAGCCGGTGACGCCGTCGGCGTTCTGCATCAAGGTCGAGACCCACAACCACCCGACCGCGATCGCGCCGTTCCCGGGCGCCTCCACCGGCGCCGGCGGCGAGATCCGCGACGAGGGTGCCACCGGCCGCGGCGGCAAGCCCAAGGCCGGCCTGACCGGTTTCAGCGTCTCGCACCTGCGCATCCCCACGCTGCCGCAGCCGTGGGAAGGCGAGCGCCCGCTGAACCCGCGCATGGCCCCGGCGCTGGAGATCATGCTCGAGGCCCCGCTCGGCGGCGCCGCGTTCAACAACGAATTCGGCCGGCCCAACCTGCTCGGCTATTTCCGCAGCTTCGAACTGCCCGAGGCGCAGGATCTGACCCGCGCCTACGACAAGCCGATCATGCTCGCCGGCGGCCTCGGCGCGATCGACCGCATCCAGGTCGAGAAGATCCGCCTGCAGCCGGGCGATGCGGTGATCGTGCTCGGCGGCCCGGCGATGCTGATCGGCCTGGGCGGCGGCGCGGCCAGTTCGGTGGCCTCCGGCGACAGCGCCGAGGACCTGGATTTCGCCAGCGTGCAGCGCGACAACCCGGAGATGGAGCGGCGCGTGCAGGAGGTCATCGACCGCTGCGTGGCGCTGGGCACCGACAACCCGATCCGCTGGTTCCACGACGTCGGCGCCGGCGGGCTGTCCAATGCCATTCCCGAGTTGCTGCACGACTCCGGCGTGGGCGGCATCATCGACCTGGACCGCGTGCCCAGCGACGATCCGTCGCTGTCGCCGATGCAGCTGTGGTGCAACGAATCGCAGGAACGCTACGTGCTCGGCGTGCCGCAGGCGCGCCTGGCCGAATTCGCCGCGATCTGCGAACGCGAGCGCTGCCCGTTCGCCGCGGTCGGCGTGGCCACTGCCGAAGAACGGCTGGTGGTGGGATATGGGGTGCTCGGGACTCGGGACTCGGGACTCGGGACTCGGATGGAGCAAATGCAGGCGGCAAGCACGCTGCATGCGTCGACTGTCGATCTTGCAGTTCCCGCTGAACCCGCTTCTGCCGAGTCCCGAGTCCCGAGTCCCGAGTCCCGCCAGCACCCCATCGATTTACCCATGGACGTGCTGTTCGGCAAGCCGCCGAAGATGCACCGCGATGCGCGGCAGCCGCCGGCGCCGCGCTGGCCGGAGCTGGACACCGATACGCTGGACCTGCGCGAGGCCGGGTTGCGCGTGCTGGCGCATCCTGCGGTGGCCGCCAAGAGCTTCCTGGTCACCATCGGCGACCGCAGCGTCGGCGGGTTGACCGCGCGCGAGCAGATGATCGGTCCGTGGCAGCTGCCGCTGGCCGATTGCGCGATCACCCTGGCCGGGTTCGATACGTACGCCGGCGAAGCGATGGCGATCGGCGAGCGCACCCCGCTGGCGCTGCTCGATGCCGCCGCCGCCGCGCGCATGGCGGTCGGCGAAGCGATCACCAACCTGTGCGCGGCGCCGGTCGAGGCGCTGGCCCAGGTCAAGCTGTCGGCGAACTGGATGGCCGCCGCCAATCACGCCGGCGAGGACGCGCGGCTGTACGCCGCGGTCAAGGCCGTGGGCATGGAACTGTGCCCGCAGCTGGAGCTGAGCATTCCGGTCGGCAAGGATTCGTTGTCGATGCAGGCGCAGTGGAATGTGGCCGGGACTCGCGACCGAGTGGTCGGGACCTGGGACCGGGGACCGGGGACCGGGGAGGAGCAAGAGCAGGATGCCCGCGATCCCGCCGTCGCCGATCCTGCCGCTGTTCCGGGTCCCTGGTCCCCGGTCCCCGGTCCCGGCTCCACCACACACAAAAGCGTTTCCCCCGTCTCCCTCATCGTCTCCGCGTTCGCCCCGGTGGCCGATGCGCGTACCCAGCTGACGCCGTTGCTGGCGCGCGAGGCCGACAGCGAGTTGTGGCTGATCGGGCTGGGCGGCGGCAAGCAGCGCCTGGGCGGGTCGGTGCTGGCGCAGGTGCATGCCGAAGGCGGCTTGCCGGCGTTCGGCGGGCCGGTGCCGGACCTGGACGATGCGCAGCGGTTGCGCGCGTTCTTCGAACTGATCCGCGATGCGCGCACGGCTGGGCTGCTGCTGGCGTACCACGACCGCAGCGACGGCGGCGCCTTCGCCACCTTGTGCGAAATGGCCTTCGCCTCGCGCCAGGGCCTGGAGATCAACCTCGACGCCTGGGGCGACGATCCGTTCCGCAGCCTGTTCAACGAGGAACTGGGCGCGGTGGTGCAGATCGCCAAGGAAGACCGCGCCGCGTTCGCCGACCTGGTCGAGCGCCACGCGCTGACCGAATGCGCGCAGCGCATCGCCCGTCCCAGCACCGCCGCGGTGGTGCGCGTGGGGCTGGCCGGCAAGACCCTGGTCGAATGGCGCTGGGAGGAGCTGTTCGATGCGTGGTGGTCGGTGAGCCATGCCCTGCAGAAGCTGCGCGACAACCCCGACAGCGCCGACGAGGAACGCGCCGTGGCGCGCGATTTCGCCGCGCCGGGGCTGAAGCCGAAGCTGGCGTTCGACCCGGCCGAGGACGTGGGCGCGCCGTTCGTCGCCAGCGGCCAGCGGCCGAAGGTCGCGATCCTGCGCGAGCAGGGCGTCAATGGCCAGATCGAGATGGCCAACGCGTTTGAACGCGCCGGCTTCCGCGCCTTCGACGTGCACATGAGCGACCTGATCGCCGGCCGCGTGGACCTGGCCGATTTCGTCGGCCTGGCCGCCTGCGGCGGCTTCAGCTACGGCGACGTGCTCGGCGCCGGCCGCGGCTGGGCCACCTCGATCCTGGAGCGGCCCGCCTTGCGCGATGCGTTCGCGGCGTTCTTCGCGCGCCCGGACACCTTCGCGCTGGGCGTGTGCAACGGCTGCCAGATGCTGAGCCAGCTCAAGGACATCATTCCCGGCGCCGAGCATTGGCCGCGCTTCCTGCGCAACCGCAGCGAACAGTTCGAGGCGCGCACCAGCCTGCTGGAGGTGGTGGAGTCGCCGTCGATCTTCCTGCGCGGCATGGCCGGCTCGCGGCTCCCGGTGGCGGTGGCGCACGGCGAAGGCCGCGCCGAGTTCGACACTGCCGTCGACCAGGCCGCTGCGCGCGTGGCCTTGCGCTTCGTCGATGGCAACGGCGAGGTCGCGCAGCGCTATCCGCTGAACCCGAACGGCTCGCCCGACGGCATCACCGGCCTGACCAGCGACGACGGCCGGGTGACGATCCTGATGCCGCATCCGGAGCGTACCCAGCGCACGCTCAACCTCAGCTGGCACCCCGAGGGCTGGCCCGACGACTCGCCGTGGCTGCGCATGTTCCGCAACGCGCGGGTGTGGGTGGGCTGAGCACGCGCCTGCCGCGTCCGCCGTTGGCGGGCGCGGCGGCATGCTGCAAGCGGGCACGCCTTGCGCCGCCCCGGCGCATGATCCGTTGCGGCGCGTGCGCTGCGCCGTGTCGGCCGGCGGCTGATTCCAGCCCTGTGGGAGCGATTTTCCCTTGTGGGAGCGACTTCAGTCGCGACGAACCGACCCGGAAAACGTAGCGGCATCGGCGTCGGTGCACTCACCTCCACGAGCCGCTTCGCGCCCGTACCCTCACCCCAACCCCTCTCCCGATGGGAGAGGGGCTAACGGCTGTTCCCTTCTCCCATCGGGAAGGCAGGCGCGGCTGTTCCCTTCTCCCCTCGGGAGAAGGTGCCCCGCAGGGGCGGATGAGGGTACGGGCGAAGCCTCGCGCACCCAACTCAGCGAGCCGCTTCGCGCCCGGACCCTCACCCCAACCCTCTCCCGATGGGAGAGGGGCTGACGGCTGCTCCCTTCTCCCATCGGGAAAGCAGGCGCGGCTGTTCCCTTCTCCCCTCGGGAGAAGGTGCCCCGCAGGGGCGGATGAGGGTCCGGGCGAAGCCTCGCGCACCCAACTCAGCGAGCCGCTTCGCGCCAGACCCTCACCCCAACCCCTCTCCCGGTGGGAGAGGGGCTGACGGCTGTTCCCTTCTCCGTCGGGAAAGGCAGGCGCGGCTGTTCCCTTCTCCCCTCGGGAGAAGGTGCCCCGCAGGGGCGGATGAGGGTGCGGGCGTAGCCTCGCGCACCCAACTCAGCGAGCCGCTTCGCGCCGGACCCTCACCCCAACCCCTCTCCCGGTGGGAGAGGGGCGCCAGCGCCCGCCGCCGCCGTCCAACGACCGCGATCTGCGCAGTTGCGCTTGTGCACGGCCGCACGCAAGCGGCTTTCGGCATCGGCAGCACCCTCGTCTGGCCGCGGGCTCGCCGGCACGTCGATCCACGTCAAACCCTTGGCGCAGCAGCGGCTCGCATGACCGCTGCGTGTCAACGGACGGCAAGTGTTGTGCCGAGAATTTGGCGGAATGTCTTGTTTTGATTGAATTTTATCTAAAAATTAACAATTAAGTCGCAAATGTGGGACTTCCATCCCGTGTTATGTGGTTTCAAGTCAAAAACTTGACGTACTCAAGATACGGGGTTAACACTCCAGACAGTTCCGCATTTCATCTCAGTTCATCAACGAAAACGAGTTGCGACAGGCGCAAGCCTTTCGCGCCCTGGGGTACCAGGGAGACATGCGGCGCCAAATACCGACAGGGGGTCGGCCGGCTGGAATGCCGGGCGAGGGTGGCTTTTTGACCAAAAACCAGCCTATTTGAGGAGCAGCAGTCGATGAATCGGATTTATCGCAAGGTCTGGAACAAGGCGTTGGGGATGTGGACCGTGGCCTCGGAACTGGCCAGCGGCGATTCCCGCGGACAGCTGGTCCGCGAAGGCAGGGCAGGACGCGCGCAGGGCCTGGCCCTGTCGGCCGCGATCGCCATGGCGCTGGGCGCCGGCACCGCGGTCCTGCCCTCGGCCGCGCAAGCGCAGGCGCTGCAGATCGGCGACGGCGCCAGCGCCAGCGGCGACTACGCCACCGCGGTCGGCGCCGAAAGCAACGCCAGCGGCGAACAGAGCACCGCGACCGGCGCGGCCAGCAACGCCAGCGGCGACGGCAGCGTGGCCAGCGGCACGCTCAGCGAAGCGACCGGCCTGGAATCCACCGCCCTCGGCTACTACAGCACCGCCAGCGGTACCGGCGCGACCGCGCTCGGCGCCGAGAGCATCGCCAACGGCGTCGCCACCGCGGCGGTCGGCCTGGCCGCCAGCGCCGACGCCGACTACGCCACCGCCATCGGCGGTTTCGCCACCGCGACCGGCCGCAACAGCACCGCGCTGGGCAACGCCGCCGTGGCGCAGGGCGAGAACAGCGTGGCGCTGGGCGCCGACGCGCTCGCCGATCGCGACAACAGCGTCTCGGTCGGCAGCGCCGGCAACGAGCGCCAGATCACCAACGTCGCCGCCGGCACCGACGCCACCGATGCGGTCAACGTGGCGCAGCTGGATGCGGTCAAGCAGACCGCCGACACCACCGCCAAGTATTTCCAGTCCAGCGGCAGCGCCGACAGCGACGCCGGCGCCTATGTCGAAGGCGACAACGCACTGGCCGCCGGCGAAGGCGCCAACGCGATCGGCAACGGCAGCAGCGCGCTCGGCAGCGGCGCCACCACCCAGGGCGGCAACGCCACCGCGGTCGGCAGCAACGCCACCGCCGTGGGCGCTTCGGCGACCGCGGTCGGCGGTGCGCTGTCGATCGTCGACGAAGACGGCGAGGTGGTGCTGGAAGGCACCACCAGCGCCACCGCGCAGGGCGCCAGCGCGTTCGGCGCCGGCGCACAGGGCAATGGCGCGTTCTCCACCGCGTTGGGCACCGCCGCGCGCGCCGACGGCGTGCAGAGCACGGCCACCGGCTTCTCCGCCGAGGCCAGCGGCCTGGCCACCACCGCCACTGGCGGCTTCAGCCAGGCCGGCGGCGATTTCGGCTCCGCCTTCGGCTACGGCGCCAATGCCAGCGGCGGCAGCGCCGTGGCGGTCGGCGAATCGAGCCTGGCCAGCGGCGAATCCAGCACCGCGGTCGGCGGCAGCGTGCTCGGCTTTTTCACCACCGAGGCGCAGGGCGAAGGCGGCTCGGCGTTCGGCGCCGGCGCCTGGGCCAATGGCGCGTTCTCCACCTCGGTCGGCTGGCTGAGCTCGGCCGATGGCGACTCCAGCACCGCGCTCGGTGGCGCTTCCTGGGCGCAGGCCGAGGACTCCACCGCGCTGGGCTACGGCGCCAAGGCAGGGGCCGCCGGCAGCGTCGCGCTCGGCCAGGGTTCCACCGCCGATCGCGCCGACACGGTCTCGGTCGGCAGTGCCGGCAACGAACGCCAGATCGCCAATGTCGCCGCCGGTACCGAGGGCACCGATGCGGTGAACCTGGACCAGCTCGCTGCGGTCGCCGACGTCGCCGACACCACCGCGCGCCTGTTCTCGGCCAACGGCGAGGGCAGCGCGCTGGCGCAGGGCGAGGAGGCCACCGCCTCCGGTTCCAACGCATCGGCCGACGGCGACTACGCCACCGCGCTCGGTTCCAGCAGTTTCGCCGGCGGCATCGCCGCCTCGGCGGTCGGCAGCGGCGCGGTGGCCAACGGCCAGAACGCCAGCGCGCTCGGCGCCAACGCCACCGCCGACGGCGAGTCGGCGACCGCGATCGGCGGCGTCGCCACGGTCTACGAATACGACGAGGACGGCTTCATCGTCGGCAGCCGCGAGCAGACCACCCAGGCGCTGGGCACCGCGGCCACGGCGGTCGGCGGCGGCGCGCAGGCGCTGGACGCGCTGAGCACCGCGGTCGGCACCGGCAGCTCCGCCAGCGGCGTGCAGAGCACCGCGCTGGGCTACCACGCGCAGACCTTCCAGGACGGCGCCACCGCGGTCGGCGGCCTGTCCGAAGTGTCCGGTGCGCTGGGCACGGCGGTGGGCTACGGCTCGCGCGCCGCGGGCGACTACGCCACCGCGACCGGCATCGGCGCGCGCGCGACCGCGACCAGCACCGTGGCGATGGGCATGAATGCGCTGGCCAGCGGCACCGACAGCGTCGCCATCGGCGGCGTCAGCACGGCCGCCGAAAGCGCCGGCAACAGCGTCGGCATCGCCGCCGCGACCGGCGTCGGCGGCGTCGCCCTGGGCGCGGGCGCGCAGAGCCAGGGCAACTACGCCATCGCGCTGGGCTACAACGCCAACGTGTTCCCGAGCCTGGATAATGATGCCGTCGACTCGGTGGCGATCGGCCACAGCGCCGGTTCGTTCGCGCCGCACACCGTTTCGCTGGGCGGCTATGCGCTGTCCGCGGGCGAGGGCGGGGTGGCGATCGGTCACGAGTCCACCGCGTGGACCGCCAACAGCGTCGCCCTCGGCACCGGCTCGGTGTCCTCGATGTTCCACGACAGCAGCACCGCGATCGGCGCCAACAGCGCGGCCAACGGCACCGACGCGACCGCGATCGGCTACGGCGCGCGGGTCAGCAGTTGGCTCGAAGACGCGCAGAACCGCTCCGCGTCCAGTGCGGTCGCGCTCGGCGCGTATTCCTACGCGGACCGCGACAACAGCGTGTCGGTCGGCGACGTCGGCAACGGCCTGACCCGGCAGATCACCAGCGTCGCCGCCGGCACGGAAGCCACGGATGCGGTCAACGTCGCGCAGCTGCAGGAGGCGGGCAAGTACCTGCAGGCCAGCGCCGGCAACAGCGACGCCGGCGCCTATGTCGAAGGCGACGATGCGCTGGCCGCGGGCGAGGCGGCCAATGCCATCGGCAACGGCAGCACCGCGCTCGGCGGCGGTGCCGCTGCGGTGAGCAGCGGCGCCACCGCGGTGGGCAGCGGTGCCGTGGCGGCAGGGCAGAACAGCGCCGCGTTCGGCACCAATGCGCAGGCCACCGGCCCGGCGGCCGTGGCCGTGGGCGGGGTGGCGGTGGACGAGAACGGCGATCCGCTGATCACCAACGGCGGCGTGGCCGTGGACACCGGCGCGACCAGCGCCGGCGTCGGCGGCACCGCGCTGGGTGCCAGCGCCGATGCCGGCGGCTTCGCCGCCTCGGCGGTGGGCGTGGGCGCCTATGCCGGCGGCGCGCAGGCGTCGGCGTTCGGCGCGGTGGCCAATGCCACCGGCGACTACGCCACCGCGGTCGGCACGCAGAGCGCGGCGACCGGCACCAGCAGCGTCGCCGTGGGCGGCCCGGCCGACCTGATCCCGGGCCTGGGCCTGTTCGTGCAGACCCAGGCCAGCGGGCAGAGCGCGGCGGCGTTCGGCGCCGGCGCGATCGCCTCGGGCGACTTCAGCGTCGCCAACGGCAGCCTCAGCGAGGCCTCCGGCCTGGAAAGCACGGCGCTGGGCTACTTCGCCTATGCGCCGGGCGCCTTCGCCAGCGCGCTCGGTGCCGAGTCCTGGGCCAGCGGCGCCAACAGCACCGCGCTCGGCTACTACAGCACCGCGCTCGCCGCCGACAGCGTGGCGCTGGGTTCCAACTCGGTCGCGCGCCGCGCCAACACGGTCTCGGTCGGCGATGCCGGCAGCGAGCGGCAGATCGTCAACGTCGCCGCCGGCAGCCAGGCCACGGATGCGGTCAACGTGGCGCAGCTGGATGCGGTGCGCACGACCGCCGAGACCACCGCCAAGTTCTTCACCACCGACGGCACCGGCACGGTCGGCGCCTATGCCGACGGCGAGGGCGCGGTCGCGGCGGGCGATGCGGCCAATGCCTACGGCAGCGGTGCGGCCGCCTACGGCAGCGGCGCCGCGGCGATCGGCGACGATGCGCTCGCGCTCGGCAACGGCAGCGCCGCCGGCGGCGCCGGCAGCACCGCCATCGGCGGCCAGGGCCAGGCGTTCGACCAGTACAACCAGCCGATCACCGATGCCGACGGCAATGCGCAGATGATCGGCGCCAACGCCGGCGAGAACGCCACCGCGCTCGGCGCCGGGGCGCAGGCCACCGGCGCGCAGGCTACCGCCACCGGCTACGGCGCGCAGGCCACCGGCGACCACAGCACCGCCGGCGGTTTCAAGGCGCGCGCGACCGGCGACTACAGCCTGGCGCAGGGCGACAACGCCTGGGCCAGCGGCGACGACGCCACCGCCAGCGGCGCCTATGCCTGGGCCACCGCGGACGGCGCCTCGGCGTTCGGCGCCTCGGCCTGGGCGACCGGCACCAATGCCTCGGCATTCGGCACCGGCGCGTGGGCCAGCGGCAACGGCGCCACCTCGATCGGCTTCAACAGCTGGGCGCCGGGCCTCAGCGCCACCGCGGTGGGTCGCGGCGCGTTCGGCTACGGCAACTACAGCGTGGCGATGGGCTTCCAGGCGCTGGGCAACCAGGTCAACACGATCGCCCTGGGCACCAACACCCTGGCCGATGCGGAAAGCGCGGTGGCGATCGGCGCCGGCAGCGAGGCGACCGCGTCCAACGCCGTGGCGCTGGGCGCAGGCTCCGTGGCCGATCGCGCCTACAGCGTGTCGGTGGGCAGCGCCGGCAACGAGCGCCAGCTCACCAACGTCGCCGCCGGCACCGAGGCCACCGATGCGGTCAACGTCGCGCAGCTGGACGCGGTCAAGCAGGCGGCGGAAACCACCAGCAAGTACTTCCAGGCCAGCGGCAGCGACGACAGCGATGCCGGTGCGCTGGTGGAAGGCGACAACGCGCTGGCCGCCGGCGAGGCGGCCAATGCGATCGGCGACGGCAGCACTGCCTTGGGCGGCGGCGCCAATGCGCTGGCCGCCGGTGCCACCGCGATCGGCTTCAATGCGGTGTCCAGCGGCAGCGATGCGGTCGCGCTCGGCAGCGACAGCCAGGCGTTGGGCCAGGACAGCATCGCCATCGGCAACGGCGCGTTGGCCAGCGAGATCGGCGCCACCGCGAGCGGTGCCGGTGCGCAGGCCAGCGGCACCTACTCCACCGCCAGCGGCAGCGAAGCCGTGGCCTCGGACAACCAAGCCACCGCGACCGGCTTCCGCAGCAGCGCTTCCAACATCGGCGCCACCGCGCTCGGCGGCTACAGCGAGGCCACCGGCTACCTGTCCTCGGCGCTGGGCTACGGCGCGCTTGCCAGCGGCGACTACGGCACCGCGGTCGGTGTCGGCGCGGCCGCTTCGGGCACCGGCAGCGTGGCGCTGGGCGAGTCCAGTGTGGCCTCCGGCGAGGAAAGCGTCGCCGTCGGCGGCACCTCGTTCTTCGGGCTGATTCCGGCCGAAGCCTCGGGCGCCAATTCCGCCGCGTTCGGCGCCGGCGCCGGCGCCACCGCCGACTTCAGCACCGCCATCGGCAGCCTGAGCTACGCCAGCGCGGAGGATTCCAGCGCCTTCGGCTACGGCGCCTACGCCTCCGGCAGCAACAGCGTGGCCCTGGGCGCACTGTCCGAGGCCGAGCGCGACAACACCGTGTCGGTCGGCAGCGCCGGCAGCGAGCGGCAGATCACCAACGTGGCCGCGGGCACCGAGGACACCGACGCGGTCAACGTCGCGCAGCTGGACGAGGTCAAGCAGTCCGCCGATGCGACCGGCAAGCAGTTCAAGGCCAGCGGCGGCGACGACCCGGCCGACGACGTCGGCAGCTATGTCGAGGGCACCTACGCCACCGCCGCCGGCGAAGCGGCCAACGCCTACGGCACCGGCGC
This sequence comes from Xanthomonas sp. 1678, assembly GCF_031455575.1. NCBI lineage: Bacteria > Pseudomonadati > Pseudomonadota > Gammaproteobacteria > Lysobacterales > Lysobacteraceae > Xanthomonas > Xanthomonas sp. 1678. The sequence goes on from NZ_JAVDSZ010000004.1 coordinate 176,751, forward strand.
CTCGGCGTACGGCAGCGGCGCGCTGGCCGGTGCGCAGTACGCCACCGCCTCCGGCTACAACGCCACCGCCACCGGCGAGTCCAGCACCGCCATCGGCGGTTCGCTGTACTACACCGACGACGCCGGCAACGTGCTGCTCGACGGCACCACCACCGCCAGCGAAGTCGGCGCCACCGCGCTCGGCGCGGGCGCGCAGGCCACCGCCGCGTTCAGCAGCGCCAGCGGCGCCGGGGCCACGGCCGCCGGCCTGCAGTCCACCGCCACCGGCTACAAGAGCGAGGCGGCGACCGACTACAGCACCGCGGTCGGCGCGTTCAGCAGCGCCAGCGGCACCCGCACCAGCGCGTTCGGCTATGGCGCCGAAGCGTCGGGCAGCAACGCCTCGGCGCTGGGCTGGGGCAGCACCGCGTCCGGTGCCTACGCCTCGGCGCTGGGCCACAGCGCGCGCGCCACCGGCGAGGATGCCACCGCGCTCGGCGCCTCGGCCTGGGCCACGGCGGCGCAGACCACCGCGGTGGGCCAGTTCGCCTGGGCCACTGTGCAGGGCGGCACTGCGATCGGCCAGGACGCCTACGCCTACAGCGGCATCAACGCCACGGCGCTGGGCACCAGCGCCTGGGCCAACGGCGCCAACAGCGTCGCGCTGGGCGCCGGTGCGCGCGCCAGCGAGGCCAACGTGGTGTCGGTGGGCGGCGGCAACGGCGTCAGCGGTCCGGCCACGCGCCGCATCACCAACGTCGGCGCGGCGATCAACGCCACCGATGCGGTCAACAAGACCCAGCTCGACGCGGTGGCCGCGGCCGCCGGCGAGACCAGCGCCAGCTTCCAGAGCTCGGGCAGCGGCGTGGCCAGCGCCAGCGGCGTGAACAGCACCGCAGCCGGTGCCGGGGCCATCGCCAGCGGCCTGCGCAGCAGTGCGTTGGGCGTGGGCAGCGTCGCCAGCGGCGCCGGTACCACCGCAGCGGGTGCCGGCAGTTCGGCGAGCGGTGCGCGCAGCACCGCGGTCGGCCTGCAGACCAATGCGATCGGCGAGAACGGCGTGGCCCTGGGCTACAACAGCTTCGTGCGCAACAGCGGCAGCAACGGCGTGGCGATCGGCGCCAACGCCGGCGTGTCGGCCGACAATGCAGTCGCGCTTGGCGCCGGCTCGCGCGTCTACGAGGCCGACACGGTGTCGCTGGGCAGCGGCAACGGCCGCGGCGGCCCGGCCACCCGGCGCATCGTCAACCTGACCGCGGGCAGCGTGGCCGCGGGCAGCACCGAGGCGATCAACGGCAGCCAGCTGTACCAGTCGCTGAGCAACATGGCCACGTTCCTGGGCGGCGGTGCCGGCCTCGGCGCGCAGGGCCTGTTCGTGGCGCCGACCTACGTGATCCAGGGCGCCAGCTACAGCAACGTCGGCGACGCGCTGGCGGCGCTGGACGGCAAGGTCAGCGAGCTCGATGCGCGCGGCGCCGGCACCGCCAGCGTGTCGCGCAATGCGCGGGTCGCCAGCGTGGCGGCGGTCGCCGAACCGGAGTCGGCGCAGGCCACCGCGCAGTCGGTGTCCGAGCCGGCGGCGGTATCCGGCGCCGCGTCCACCGCGCAGGTCGGCGAAGCGACCGTGGCCGATGCCGGCAACGGCGCCACCGCGGTCGGCACGGCGGCGCGCGCCAACGACGTCACCGGCACCGCGATCGGCGGCAGCGCCTATGCGCATGGTCCCAACGACACCGCGATCGGCAGCAACGCCAAGGTCAACGCCGACGGCAGCACCGCGGTGGGCGCCAACAGCCACATCGCCGCGGTGGCGACCAATGCCGTGGCGATGGGCGAGGGCGCCAGCGTCACCGCGGCCTCGGGCACCGCGCTGGGCCAGGGCGCCAGCGCCACGGCGCAGGGGGCGGTCGCGCTGGGCCAGGGCTCGGTCGCCGACCGCGCCAACACGGTGTCGGTGGGCAGCGCCGGCAACGAGCGCCAGGTCGCCAACGTCGCCGCCGGCACCCAGGCCACCGATGCGGTCAACAAGAGCCAGCTGGACAGCGGTGTGGCCACCGCCAAGTCGTATACCGACACACGCTTCAACACGATGGCCGACAGCTTCGACGTGCTGCGCGGCGACGTCGATGCGCGGTTGCGCGACCAGGATCGCCGCATCGACCGGCAGGGCGCGATGAGCGCGGCGATGCTCAACATGGCCACCAGCGCCGCGGGCATCCGCACCCAGAACCGGGTCGGCGCCGGCGTCGGTTTCCAGAACGGCGAATCGGCGCTGTCGGTGGGCTACCAGCGCGCCTTCAGCGATCGCGCCACGGTGACCATCGGCGGCGCGTTCAGCGGCGACGACAGCTCGGTCGGCATCGGCGCCGGCTTCGGCTGGTGAGCCATCGCGGACGGCGGCAGCTGCCGCCGTCCGCCAAGACATGGCCTGAGGGGGCAGACCAAAGGACCTTGGCTGGGCCGGCCAACGGATTCGGGAAAAAGGAGTTTTTTACGGCCGCAACTGTCGCCTGATCCATGAAACTTTGAAGAGGACGTCAACGTGATCGACAAGCAAAATCTTCGTATCAATGCCATCGCCGCCGCCATGCTGATGATGTCGATGGGGGCCTCCAGCGCGTTCGCGGCTGGCGCCGCGTCGCAGCTGCCGGTCAAGGAGCCGAGCAAGTCCGCTCCGGCCGACGCGCAGACTTCCAGCCGCATCGTGGTGCGCTACAACGCCGGCAGCGCCGCGTCCAGCGACCGCAGCGCCAAGCTGTCGGCGGTGCAATCGGCGGTGACCCGCGCCAGCCTCGGCGGTGGCAACGGCATCTCCCGCGCCGCGGCCGCCAGCGTGCGCGCCGAATACGTGCGCACCCTGGGCGTGGGCGCCGACCTGATCCGCCTGTCGGGCAAGCTGAGCAAGGCCGACGTGGACAAGGTGGTCGCGGAAATCGCCGCCGATCCGGCGGTCAAGTACGCGCTAGTAGACGTCAAGCAGCAGGCCGTCGAACTGCCCAGGGCGAAGCTGGAACAGCCGCAGCTGGTGCCCAACGATCCGCTCTACGCGCAGTACCAGTGGCACCTGAGCAATCCCACCGGCGGCATCAATTCGCCGGCCGCGTGGGACGTGTCCAAGGGCGACGGCGTGGTCGTCGCGGTGCTGGATACCGGCATCCTGCCGAACCATCCGGACGTGGCGGTGAACCTGCTGCAGGGCTACGACTTCATCTCCGATGCGGAGACCTCGCGGCGTCCGACCGACGCACGCGTGCCCGGCGCGCTGGACTACGGCGACTGGGTCGAGAACGACAACGAGTGCTACGCCGGTTCGCTGGCCGAGGACAGCTCCTGGCACGGCAGCCATGTCGCCGGCACGGTCGCCGAGGCCACCAACAATGGCGTCGGCATGGCCGGCGTCGCGCCGGAAGCCACGGTGCTGCCGGTGCGCGTGCTCGGCAAGTGCGGCGGCTATCTGTCCGACATCGCCGACGCGATCACCTGGGCGTCCGGCGGCACCGTCACCGGCATCCCGGCCAACGCCAATCCGGCCGAGATCATCAACATGAGCCTGGGCGGCAGCGGCACCTGCGACGCGCTGTACCAAGATGCGATCAACGGCGCGGTGGCGCGCGGCACCACGGTGGTGGTGGCGGCCGGCAACAGCGCCGGCAATGCCTCCAACTTCCGTCCGGCCAGCTGCGCCAACGTGATCGCGGTCGGCGCCACGCGCATCACCGGCGGCATCGCCTACTACTCCAACTACGGCACGGCGGTGGATCTGTCCGGTCCGGGCGGCGGCGGCAGCGTCGACGGCAACCCGGGCGGCTTCGTCTGGCAGAACGGCTACAACGGCGCGACCACGCCGACCTCCGGCGCCTACACCTATATGGGCATGGGTGGCACCTCGATGGCCTCGCCGCACGTGGCGGCGGTGGCGGCCCTGGTGCAGAGCGCGGTGATCGCCGCCGGCAACGCGCCGCTGACCCCGGCCGCGATGGAGACCCTGCTGAAGCAGACCGCGCGCCCGTTCCCGGTGTCGATCCCGACCAGCACTCCGATCGGCACCGGCATCGTCGACGCCAAGGCCGCGCTGGACAAGGCGCTGGAAGTGCCGTGCGATCCGGAAACCGAGGAATGCGCGCCGCCGGCGACGGCGTTGACCAACAAGGTCGCGGTGTCCGGCTTGACCGGCGCGGCGGGCAACGAGGTGCTGTACAGCTTCGACGCCGAGGCCGGCGCGGTGCTGAGCTTCCTCACCTACGGCGGCAGCGGCAACGTGTCGCTGTACGTGAGCTTCGACAAGGAGCCCACCAGCAGCAGCTACGACGCCAAGTCGGCCCGTCCCGGCAACAACGAGACGGTGCGCTTCACTGCGCCGAAGGCCGGCACCTACTACATCAAGCTGGTCGGCACGTCGAGCTACAGCGGCGTCAGCCTGGTCGCCCGCCAGTAAGGGTGCGACGCACGGCGCCGGAAACGGCGCCGGAGGAACCAGGAAACCCGGCTTCGGCCGGGTTTCCTGCGTCAGGACGGCGAAAACGCGTGGTCAAGCGGCGGATGTCGCTGGCGGCTGGCCGGCGCGGCGCGGCGGTGCACGTACGCACGCGTGATCCGGCTTCGGCAACGCGGGCGCCGCGTGCTCGTCCTGCCACCCCGCACCGCGGCGACGACCGGCGCCGCCGCGACCGCGGCAGCCGGCCACGATGCGCGTCGCCCATGTCATGCCGATGACCGCATGCGGCGCTGCTGCGGCCTCGTAGACAGTCGCACCGGCCGACGCCGCGCGGGCGGGCGGCAGGTCGCGCCGAACTGCTAAAGTCGCCGCACGCTCTGGAGGGATTGTGTGAACGCGCTCGTCAAGGACACTGTTGCCGCTGCCGATACGCCCGAAGCGCGCATCGTCGATGCGTTGCTGGCCAAGGGCCGGCTCAAGGAAGGCGACCTGCTGCGCGCGCGCCAGCTGCAGCGCGAATCCGGCGGCGGCCTGCTGTCGCTGCTGGCGCGCCTGGGGCTGGTCTCCGAACGCGACCACGCCGAGGTCAGCGCCGAAGTGCTGGGCCTGCCGCTGCTCGACGCCAAGCAATTGCCGGCCACCGCGCCGGAGAATCTGCCCGAGGCGCAGCCGCTGTCGGTGCGCTTCCTCAAGCAGTTCCACGTGTGCCCGCTGGGCGAGCGCGACGGCGCGCTGGAACTGTGGATGTCCGATCCGCACGAGACCTACGCCGCCGACGCGGTGCGCCTGGCCACCGGGTTCGTGGTGCTGCCGCGGGTCGGCCTGCGCTCGGAGATCGACGACCTGATCGAGCGCTGGTTCGGCCAGGGCCGCAGCGCGATGGGCGCGATCGTGGAAACCGCCGACGGCGACAGCACCGCCACCGACGACATCGAGCACCTGCGCGACCTGGCTTCCGAAGCGCCGGTGATCCGGCTGGTGAACCTGGTGATCCAGCGCGCGGTGGAACTGCGCGCCTCGGACATCCACATCGAACCGTTCGAGAACCGGCTGAAGGTGCGCTACCGGGTCGACGGCGTGCTGATCGACGGCGAAAGCCCACCGGCCAACCTGACCGCGGCGGTGATCAGCCGGGTCAAGATCATGGCCAAGCTCAACATCGCCGAACGCCGCCTGCCGCAGGACGGGCGCATCATGCTGCGCGTGCAGGGCAAGGAGCTGGATCTGCGCGTGAGCACCATGCCCACCGCGCACGGCGAGAGCGTGGTGATGCGCCTGCTCGACCGCGAGACAGTGGTGTTCGACTTCCACCGGCTCGGCTTCACCGACGCGTTCCTGCCGCAGTTCCGCAAGGTGCTGGAGCAGCCGCACGGCATCCTGCTGGTCACCGGCCCCACCGGTTCGGGCAAGACCACCACGCTGTACACCGCGCTGAGCCAGCTCAACACCTCCGACGTCAAGATCATCACCGTCGAGGACCCGGTCGAATACCAGATCGAAGGCATCAACCAGATCCAGGCCAAGCCGCAGATCGGACTGGATTTCGCGCATGCGCTGCGCAGCATCGTGCGCCAGGATCCGGACATCATCATGATCGGCGAAATGCGCGACCTGGAAACCGCGCGCATCGCGATCCAGTCGGCGCTGACCGGCCACCTAGTGCTGTCCACGCTGCACACCAACAACGCTGCCGGCGGCATCACCCGCCTGCTCGACATGGGCGTGGAGGACTACCTGCTGACCTCCACCATCAACGGCATCCTGGCGCAGCGCCTGGTGCGGCGGCTGGAGCCGACCCATGCCGAGCGCTATGCGGCCTCGCCAGAGGAGATCGAGAAGTTTGAACTGCGCCGGCTGCAGCCGGAGGGCGAGATTTTCCTGTTCCGCCCGCGGCCTTCGGCGATCGCACCGACCGGCTACCTGGGCCGCACCACGATCATGGAATTCCTGGTGATGAACGACGCGCTGCGGCGCGCGGTGATGCGTCATGCCGGCATGGGCGAAATCGAGCAGCTGGCGCGCGAAGCCGGCATGCGCACGATGTACGAGGACGGCATCGGCAAGGCGCTCAGCGGCCAGACCACGATCGAGGAAGTGCTGCGCGTCACGGAGGAAACCTGATGCGCGCGGCACGCCGCGTCGGCACAGTCGTGCCGCGCTCGCGCCGGCATGCGCGGAGCAGGCACGCCGCGCTTTCCGAGTCCCGAGTCCCGAGTCCCGAGTCCCGCCCCTGATGCCCCTGTACCGCTACAAAGCGCTCGACCCGCACGGTGAGATCCTGGAAGGCCAGATGGAGGCCACCAGCGACGCCGAGGTGGCGCTGCGCCTGCAGGAGCAGGGGCATATGCCGATGGAGGCAAAGCTCGCCGCGCAGGGCGGCGGCACCTCGCTGCGCGGCCTGTTCCGGCCCAAGCCGTTCGACGGCGCGGCGCTGGTGCAGTTCACCCAGCAATTGGCGACCCTGCTCGGCGCCGGCCAACCCCTGGACCGCGCGCTGTCGATCCTGCTCGAACTGCCCGAGGACGAGCGCTCCAAACGCACCGTCGGCGACATCCGCGACGCGGTGCGCGGCGGCGCGCCGCTGTCGGTCGCGCTGGAGCGCCAGCACGGCCTGTTCTCGCGCCTGTACATCAACATGGTCCGCGCCGGCGAGGCCGGCGGCAGCCTGCACGACACGCTGCAGCGCCTAGCCGAATACCTGGAGCGCAGCCGCGAACTGAAGGGCCGGGTGATCAATGCGTTGATCTATCCGGCGATCCTGGTCAGCGTGGTCGGGTGCGCGTTGCTGTTCCTGCTCGGCTACGTGGTGCCGCAGTTCGCGCAGATGTACGAGAGCCTGGACGTGCAGCTGCCGTGGTTCACCCAGGCGGTGCTGAGCGTGGGCCTGTTCGTGCGCGACTGGTGGATCGTGTTGCTGGTGGTGCCCGGGCTGGCGCTGCTGGCGGTGGACCGCAAGCGCCGCGACCCGGCGTTCCGCGCCGGGTTCGACGCCTGGCTGCTCAAGCAGCGCTTCATCGGCGTGCTGATCGCGCGGCTGGAAACCGCGCGGCTGACCCGCACCCTGGGCACGCTGCTGCGCAACGGCGTGCCGCTGCTGGCGGCGCTGGGCATCTCGCGCAACGTGCTGTCGAACCTGGCGCTGACCGCCGACGTCGGCGCCGCCGCCGACGACGTCAAGAACGGCCACGGCCTGTCGGCCTCGCTGTCCAAGGGCAAGCGCTTCCCGCGGCTGGCGCTGCAGATGATCCAGGTCGGCGAGGAATCCGGCGCACTGGACACGATGCTGCTGAAGACCGCCGACACCTTCGAGCAGGAAACCGCGCAGGCGATCGACCGCCTGCTCGCCGCGCTGGTGCCGCTGATCACCCTGGTCCTGGCCTCGGTGGTCGGGCTGGTGATCATCTCCGTCCTCGTCCCCCTGTACGACCTCACCAATGCGATTGGGTGAGGCGCCCCGCTTATGCGCCATGGCGCATGGGGCGCCGAACGCCCGGCCACGGAGGGTCGGGCCGGCGGTTCCGGCGCACGTGGTGCTGCGCCATGGATGGCGGCGTGAAACTGTGGCGCAGCGGGTTACCGAATCGAAGGAGGCCATGCACTTGCGAACCACCGGTTCGCGCATGGCCGAACGCCCGGCCATGGATGGCCGGGCAGGACTGTCCGGGTGCGGCGGTGTCGCGCCATGGACGGCAGCGGCAATGCCTGCAGCATTCGCGCGCCGCGCCATGGCGCATGGGGCGCCGAACGCCCGGCCCGGCAGCACGTCGGTTCGCAGCCCCCGCTGCGCAGCCAAGGCCACTGACATGACAGTGGCATCGCCGCCGCGCACCATGGCGCGTGTCACGCCGAGATTTCCGCGCATGAAGCGCAGCTGCACGACCCGCATGCCACGACCGCCAGCGTCGCCGCGTTCGGCTACATAAGCTTTTTCACCGCAAGGATCCGATGCAATGCGAACTATCCGCTCCCTGACCCGTTCCCCCTCCGCCGCACGCCAGTCGGGCATGAGCCTGCTGGAAATCATCATCGTCATCGTGCTGATCGGCGCGGTGCTGACCCTGGTCGGCAGCCGCGTGCTCGGCGGCGCCGATCGCGGCAAAGCCAACCTGGCCAAGTCGCAGATCCAGACCATGGCCGGCAAGATCGACAACTACCAACTCGACACCGGCAAGCTGCCGTCCAAGCTCGACGACCTGGTCGCCGCGCCGGGCGGCGTCAGCGGCTGGCTCGGTCCGTACGCCAAGGCCAGCGAACTGAACGATCCGTGGGGCCATCCGATCGAGTACAAGGCGCCCGGCGACGGCAAGCCGTTCGACCTGATCAGCCTGGGCAAGGACGGCCAGCCCGGCGGCAGCAGCTACGACGCCGACATCAAGTACGAGTGACCCCGGCGCCGTGATCCAGGCCCATGCCCGCGCTCACCGCCGCGGTGCGCCAGCGCGCGCCGTCGCGGCGCGTGCGCGCATGCGCGGCGTGTCGCTGCTGGAGATGCTGCTGGTGGTGGGACTGATCGCGATCGCCGCGGTGCTGGCCGCGTCGGTCCTGACCGGCGGCATCGACGGCATGCGCCTGCGTTCGTCGGCCAAGGAGATCGCCTCGCAACTGCGCTACACGCGGGCGCAGGCGATCGCCACCGGCCAGCCGCAGCGCTTCCTGATCGATCCGCAGGCGCATCGCTGGCAGGCGCCCAACGGCCGCCACGGCGAGATCCCGCCGTCGCTGACGGTGCGCTTCAGCGGCGCGCGCGAGGCGCAGCGGCGGCAGGACGAAGGCGCGATCCAGTTCTTCGAGGACGGCGCCGCCACCGGCGGACGCATCGAACTGCAGGCGCGTAGCGCCAGCTGGCGCATCGACGTGGCCTGGCTGACCGGCGAGGTCAGGGTCGGGCGTCCGCCGCAGCAGGGCATGCCATGAAGGCGCAGCGCGGCTACACGCTGATCGAGGTGATCGTGGCGTTCGCGCTGCTGGCGCTGGCGCTGACCCTGCTGCTCGGCTCGCTGTCCGGCGCCGCGCGCCAGGTCAAGCGCGCCGAGCAGCTCAGCCGCGCCACGCTGTACGCGCAATCGCTGTTGGCCGCGCAGGGCGTGGAGCAGCCGCTGCAGCCGGGCCGCGAGCAGGGCAGTTTCGAGCAGGGCCGCTATCGCTGGACCCTGGACGTGGCGCCGTACGTCGATGCGCGGCGGCCGCCGGACACGACCATGACGCCCGGCGCGCCGACGCTGCTGCAACTGAACCTGCAGGTGCGCTGGGGCGATGCGCCGGCGCAGGCGTTGCAGTGGAAGACGCTGCGCCTGGTCAGCGCGCAGAACAACGGGGTGCCGCAATGAGCCGCGCACCGGGCCGCGCCGCCGCGCGCGGCTTCACCCTGATCGAAGTGCTGCTGGCCACGGTGCTGCTGGTCGGCGGGCTGACCCTGGCATTCGCCACGCTGCGCTCGGCCACCGCGATCAGCGGCCGCGGCGAGAGCATCGCCGGGCGCAGCGAGCGCATGCGCGCGGTCGAGGGCTTCCTGCGCCGGCGCCTGAGCGGCGCGCAGGCGATGGCGCTGGACATCGACAGCCGCACCCTGCAGCCGGTGCGCTTCGTCGGCGAGCCGCAGCGCATGCAGTTCGTCGCCGATCTTCCCGACTACCTGGGCCGCGGCGGCCCCTACCTGCACGACCTCAGCGTCAGCGGCGACGGCGGCCAGCAGCGCCTGGCGATCGCGCTGGTGCAGGTGCAGGCCGGCAAGCAGATCGCCGAAGAAAAGCCGCGCCCGCCCGAGCCGCTGGCCGAGGGCCTGCGCCAGGTGCGCTTCCGCTACCGCGGCATCGACCCGGAGCGCGGCAGCATCGGCCCCTGGCAGGAGCGCTGGGAGAAGACCGATCAGTTGCCGCTGCTGGTGTCGATCGAGCTGAGCAGCGACGACGGCATGGTCTGGCCGCCGCTGGTGGTGGCGTTGCGCCAGGCCGGCAGCGCGGAGGCGCGGCAATGAGCGCGGCGTCGAACCAGGCGCGCGGCGCGGCGCTGGTGCTGGTGCTGTGGCTGATCGCGCTGCTGACCGCGCTGATCGGCGCGTTCGCGCTGACCGCGCGCACCGAAGGCCTGCAGGGCAAGGTGCTGGGCGACGGCGCGGCGGCGCAGGAGCGCGCCCGCGCCGGACTCGAATACGCGCTGACCCGGCTCGCCGGCACGCCGACGCAGCCGGGCTGGCGCGCGGACGGGCGCCGCTACCGCTGGCAGTACGAAGACGCCACGGTCGACCTGCGCATCACCGACGAGAGCGGCAAGGTCGACCTGAACCTGGCCGACGCGCCGCTGCTGGCGGCGCTGGTGCGCGCGGTCGGCGGCGATCCGCAGCGCGCCGACCGCATCGCCGCGGCGATCGTGGACTGGCGCGATCCGGACAACCTCAGCCAGCCCAACGGCGGCGCCGAGGACCCGGACTACGCCGCCGAAGGCCGTCCGTACGGGGCCAAGGACGCGCCGTTCGAGAGCCTGGCCGAACTGCAGCTGGTACTGGGCATGGACGCGGACCTGTACGCCAAGCTGCTGCCGAACCTGACCCTGTACAGCGGCATCTCGCGCCCGGCGCCGGATTTCGCGCCGGCACCGGTGCTCACCGCGCTCGGCCTGGACGCGCAGCAGGTGCTGGCGCAACGCGAGCGCAACGACCCGGCGCAGCCCGCGCCGATCGGCGGGGGCGGCGGCACCTACAGCATCGAAAGCCGCGCGCGATTGGCGGCCGGACGCGAGGCCGTGCTGCGCGCAGTGGTGCGCCCAGGCTCGTCGGCGCTACCGGGCTCCGCCTACACTGTGCTGCGATGGGAAGAAGGATCGACCGTTCGATGACTGCGTGGCGCGACACAATGGAGACGTTCGGCGTGCGCATGACGCCCGGTGCCGGCGGCCTGCTGGCCTGGTGGCAGCGGTCGCTGATGGCGTGGCTGCCGCCGCGCTGGCAGCTGCAGCTGGGCTGGTCGCAGGCGCGGCTGCTGCTGTGGCGCGACGGCGAGCAGCTGCTGGTCGCCCGCCAGCTCGGGGCCGAACTGGGCGCGCCGCTGGCATTGCCGTGGCCGCTGTCGCCGGCGGACCTGGATGCCGTGCTCGGACCGCGCCTGGCGGCGTTGCCGCGGGCCTGGCTGCTGCCGGCGCACTCGGCGCTGCAGCGCACGCTGCGCCTGCCGGCCGCCGCCGCCGATCACCTGCGCGACGTGGTCAGGTTCGAGATCGACCGGCAGACGCCGTTCCAGGCCGACCAGGTGGTCTACGACGTGCGCCTTGGCGCGCGCCGCGACGATGCGCAACTCGACGCCGAACTGGTGGTGGCGCCGCGCCGCGTGCTGGAGGACCTGCACGCCAGCGCCGGTGCGCTGCGTCCGACCATGGCCGGGGTCGACGTGGCCGGCGCCGACGGCGCGCCGCTGGGCGTGAACCTGCTGCCGCCGGAGCAGCGCCATCGCCGCGCCGATCCGATGCGGCGCTGGAACGCGATCCTCGCCGCGACCGCGCTGCTGGCGCTGTTCGCCGCCGGCTGGCAGTTGCTCGACAACCGCCGCGACGCGCTCGAGCAGCTGCGCGCGCAGGTGGACAACGGCGCGCAGCGCGCGCGCGGCGTGGCCGCGCAACGCCAGCAACTGGTCGATCTGGTCGAAGGCGCCGCGTTCTTCGACCAGCTGCGCGCCGAGCGCCCGACCTCGCTGGAAATCTGGAACGAACTGAGCAAGCGCCTGCCCGAGGGCACCTACCTGGAGAAGTTCTCGGTGGAGGGCGATCAGTTGCAGCTGATCGGACTCAGCAGCGAAGCGTCTTCGCTGGTCGGGCGCCTGGAAGGCTCGCCGCTGTGGCGCACGCCGTCGCTGACCGGCGTGCTGCAGGCCGATCCGGGCAGCCATCGCGACCGTTTCACCCTGACCGCCGAACTGGCCGGGACCAAGCGCAAGGAGGCCGCCGATGCCGGTGCAGGTCGATAAGCGCGACCGCTGGCTGGCGCTGGGCCTGCTGCTGGCGGTGCTGGGGCTGGGCTATCTGGTGCTGGTGCATCCGTGGTGGACGCTGCCGATGCGCGAGGTGGAGGCGCAGATCCAGGAACTGCGCCAGCGCGAACTGCGCGTGCGCATGCAGTTGCAGCAGGCGCCGCAGGTGGCGCAGCGCCTGCAACAGGCGCAACGCGAGCTGGCCGAGCGCCCGGGTTTCCTGCGCGAGCCCTCGGCCGAGTTGGCCTCGGCCGGCCTGGTGCAGCGCCTGGAAAGCGCGGTGGCCACCGCCAGCCCCGGCAACCGCAGCTGCGCGATCAGCAACCGCTCGCCGCTGGCCGCCGACAACCGCCGCGACCGCTTCACCCGCGTCGCGGTGCAGGTGCGGCTGCGCTGCGGCACGCCGGAACTGGCGACGGTGCTGCATGCGCTGGAAAGCGGCACCCCGGCGCTGTTCGTCGACAACCTCAACGTGATGGCGCAGCGCTACCAGCTGTCGCCGGGCGAGAGCGGCAACGGCCTGGACGTGGCCTTCGAACTGGCCGGCTATCTGCGCCCGAACGCGATGCCGGCGCCGCCCGCGGCAGCGGGCACGCCACCGTCGCCCGCGGCGCCATCGCCGGGCAGTCCTGCGCCGCCGCCGGGCGCGCCGGTGATGGATGCCGGCACGCCTGCCGGCCCCGGGCCGAGCGAGCCGGCGCCTGCGGCAGCGCCGTCGCCCATGCCGGACGCCGCCGCGTCGCCGCAGCCGCAGCAAGAGGGGGGCGCGCATGCGCATTGAAGCGATCGGCCTGCGCAGCGTGTGGCTGGCGACGCTGGCGCTGTGGGGCCTGCTGGTGTGGGTGCTGGGCGTGGCTGGCCTTGGCCAGCGGATCGAGCCGCTGCCCGACGATCCGGCCATGACCCAACGCCTGCCGGCCTTGCCGGCGGCGGCCGGCGAGCGCCTGGGCGAGTATTCGCGCTACGCCGAGATCGCCGCGCGCCCGGTGTTCGCCGAAGACCGCCGGCCGCATCCGTTCTTCCTCAGCGCCGACAACGGCCAGGCTGCCGCGCCCAGCGTGCGCCTGACCGGCGTGCTGCTCACCGACACCTTCAAGATGGCCACGCTGACCACCGAGCAGGGCGAATCGCTGCGCCTGCAGCAAGGCAGCGATCCGGTGAAGGGCTGGCGGTTGCTGTCGCTGGAACCGCGCCGCGCGGTGGTCAGCGGCGGCAGCGGCACGCAGACGCTGGAGCTGCAGGTGTTCGACGGCAAGGGCGGGCAGCCGCCGACCGTGCTCGGCCAGGGCGCGCGTCCGCCGGGCATGCCGCCGCTGCCGGTGGCCGCGCCCGCCGTCAACGCGCCTGTCAGCAATGCCGCGATCAATACCGCCGTGCCGCCGCCGTCGAACGCAGCGGGCAATGCGCCGCCGCCGAGCGAACCGGCCGCCGCGCCGGCGCCGTCGTCGCAACAGTTGCAAGCCATCCGCGAACGTATCGAAGCCCGCCGCCGGCAGTTGCAGCAACAACGCCAGAACGGCACTCCCCCCGGCCAGAACCCTTAGAGTGATCGCATGACGCTGCGCTTGTTTTCCCTGTTCCTCGCGATCGGCCTGGTGGCCGGCTGCGCCACCACGCCCTCGCCGGACGTCCGCCGCGGCGCCGCGATCAATCCCGCCGTCGGCGCCGCCGGCAGCACCAGCAGCACGCCCGGCGGGCCGGCCGGCACGGCCGATCCCAACGACCTGCCGGAGCGCGTCGCCCCGGTGATCCGCCGCGGCAGCGGCACCATGATCAATTCCGGCGCGGCCGCCGCCCCGGCGCCGTCGCTGGCCAACGCCAGCAGCGGCAGCGCCACCTTCAACTTCGAAGGCGAGTCGGTGCACGCGGTGGTCAAGGCGATCCTCGGCGACATGCTCGGGCAGAACTACGTGATCGCGCCGGGCGTGCAGGGCACGGTGACCCTGGCCACGCCCAAGCCGGTGTCGCCGGCGCAGGCGCTGAACCTGCTGGAGATGGTGCTGGGCTGGAACAACGCGCGCATGGTCTACAGCGGCGGCCGCTACAACATCGTGCCCGCCGACCAGGCCCTGGCCGGCACGGTCGCGCCGAGCACCGCCTCGCCGGCCAGCGCGCGCGGCTTCGAGGTACGGGTGGTGCCGTTGAAGTTCATTTCCGCCAGCGAGATGAAGAAGGTGCTGGAGCCGTACGCGCGGCCCAACGCGATCGTCGGCATCGACGGCTCGCGCAACGTCATCACCCTCGGCGGCACCCGCGCCGAGCTGGAAAACTACCTGCGCACGGTGCAGATCTTCGACGTGGACTGGCTGTCGGGCATGTCGGTGGGCGTGTTCCCGATCCAGTCGGGCAAGGCCGAGCAGGTCGCCGCCGACCTGGAGAAGGTGTTCGGCGAGAACAGCAAGACGCCTAGCGCCGGCATGTTCCGTTTCATGCCGCTGGAGAACGCCAACGCGGTGCTGGTGATCACTCCGCAGGCGCGCTACCTGGACCAGATCCAGGAATGGCTGGACCGCATCGACAGCGCCGGCGGCGGCAGCCGCCTGTTCTCCTACGAACTGAAATACATCAAGGCCAAGGACCTGGCCGACCGCCTGGCCGAGGTGTTCGGCGCCGGCGGCAACCGCGGCGATTCCAGCGCCTCGCTGATGCCGGGCACGCAGTTGAGCCAGATGAGCAGCGGCGGCTTCAACGGCAGCAGCGACGGCGGCCTGGGCGGGAGCGGCAGCCTCAACGGCAGCGGCAGCGACAGCTTCTCCTCGGGCAGCAGCTCTTCGTCCGGCAGTGGCAGCAGCGGCGGACTGGGCAACGGCAGCCTGCAGCTGTCGCAGCGCACCCCCGGCAACGGCAGCGTGACCCTGGAAGTGCAGGGCGACAAGGTTGGCGTGTCGGCGGTGGAGGAGACCAACACCTTGCTGGTGCGCGCCACGCCGCAGTCGTGGCGCTCGATCCGCGACGTGGTCGAGAAGCTCGACGTGATGCCGATGCAGGTGCACATCGAGGCGCAGGTGGCCGAGGTCAGCCTGACCGGCGATCTGCAGTACGGCGTGAACTGGTTCTTCGAGAACGCGGTGAGCGCCGCCGCCGATGCCACCAACATCGGCATCGGCGGTGGCGCCAATCTGCCCAGTGCGGCGGGCCGCAACATCTGGGGCGATATCGCCGGCAAGGTCACCAGCACCGGCCTGGGCTGGACCTTCCTCGGCAAGAACGCCGCGGCGGTGATCAGCGCGCTGGACAAGGTCACCAATCTCAAGCTGCTGCAGACCCCGTCGGTGTTCGTGCGCAACAACGCCGAAGCCACGCTCAACGTGGGCACGCGCATTCCGATCAACTCGACCTCGATCAACACCGGCATCGGCACCGATACCAGCTACTCCTCGGTGCAGTACATCGACACCGGCGTGATCCTGAAGGTGCGCCCGCGCGTGACCAAGGACGGCATGGTGTTCCTGGACATCGTGCAGGAAGTCAGCACGCCCGGTGCGCGGCCGGCGGCATGCACGGCCGGCACATCCAGCGTGGTCAACAGTTCGGCCTGCAACGTGGACATCAACACGCGTCGGGTCAAGACCGAGGCCGCGGTGCAGAGCGGAGACACCATCATGCTGGCGGGGCTGATCAACGACAGCACCACCGACGGCAGCGCAGGCGTACCGCTGCTGAGCAAGCTGCCGGTGGTCGGGGCCCTGTTTGGGCAGAAATCGCAGCAAAAGACCCGCAATGAAGTGATCGTGCTGCTGACCCCGACGATCGTGCGCAACCCGCAGGAAGCACGCAATCTCACCGACGAGTACGGACAGAAGTTCAAGGCGATGGAGCCGCTGCCGGCTTCGGGCAAGAAGTAGGCAACGGTGAGCTTGCCCATCGTGCTGTTGCCAGTCGGCGTCGATGACGCGGCGCTGGACGCGTGCCTGGGCGCACTTGAAACGCATACCCCGGCTGGCACTCGCGTATGGCTGGCCGACGACGCGCAGTCCGGGCCGCGTGGCATCCGGGTGATCGAGGCCTGGTTGGCGCGCACCCGGCTGCAGGCTGACTACACCCGGCGCCCGCGCATGCTCGGCGAGGTCGCGCATTTGGACGAGATGCTGCGCGCCTGCGCCGGTGCCGACGTGGTGGTGCTGGCCGCCGACGCGCAGCCGCTGCCCGGTTGGCTACAGCAACTGAGCGCATGCCTGGCGCGCGATGCCGCCATCGCCAGCGCCACGCCGTGGAGCAACGCCGGTGAAGCCTGCGCCTGGCCGCGGCTGGGCGAGATCAATCCCGTGCCTGAAGATGGCGAACGCCTGGCCCGCGCGTGTGCGGCGCTGCCACCGCTGCATCCGGAGCTGCCGGCGGCGGTGTGCCACGCGGTGGTCCTGCGCGGCGCGGCGCGGCAGCGCGCCGGCGGCCTGGACGCGAGCAGCTACGGCTCCTGGTACGCGGCGCTGACCGACCTGTCGCTGCGCATGGCCGGACTCGGCTGGCGCAACGTGCTGTGCGAAACCGCCTACGTCGCGCGCAGCGGCGAGGGCCGCGCCGCCGACGGCGACATGGACGCGCTGGCCACGCGTTGGCCGGCCTGGCACGCGCGCCTGGCCGGATTCCTGATGCACGATCCGCTGCGCGCGCGCCGCGAGGACCTGCAGCGCCTGTACGCCGAGCTGCCGCCGCCGGACCCGCAGCGCGCGTTGTTCGACGCCGAGTAGCCGCGGCGCGTTGCCTGGCTATAACCGCAGCGCGTCTACAACGATCGAGAACGCGGGCGAGGGCTGCCGGCGGCTCGGGTAGTAAAGGTGGTAGCCCGGAAAGGGCGGGCACCAATTTTCGAGCACGCGCACCAAGCGTCCCTCTTCGAGGTGCGGGGCGAACTCTTCTTCCGGCAAGAACGCGATGCCCAGTCCATTGAGCGCGGCGATCACCATATGCGGGGAGGTGTTGAAGGTCGCCTGCCCCTCGACCCTGACGTTCATCTGCCGCCCGCGACGCTCGAACTCCCACACATACAGGCCGCCGTGGGTAGGGAAGCGGATATTGATGCAGCGGTGCTTGGTCAGGTCTTCAGGGGACTTCGGAACAGGGTGGGTCTCAAAGTAGGCCGGCGATGCGACCGCCGCCATCCTGAGCTTCGGGCCGATGGGGAGCGCGATCATGTCCTTGTCGATGCTCTCGCCCAATCGCACGCCGGCATCAAAGCGATCCGCCACGATGTCCCGAAATCCGTAAGCGACATCGAACTCGATGTTGATATCCGGGTAGTGATGCATCACCGGCATCAACTTGGGCAATAGCAGCGTCCGCAGGATATGGTCGCCACTGGTGATGCGCACGGAACCGGCAGGCTTGTCCCGCATCGCCGTCAGCGCGTCCAGCTCGGACTCGATCTCATCGAAACGATTGCCGATGGCCTGGAGCAACCTTGCGCCGGCAGGTGTGGGAGACACGCTGCGCGTGGTGCGGGTCAGAAGGCGGATTTCCAACCGCTCTTCCAAGGCCTTGATGGCCTGACTCAAGGCCGACTGGGTCACGCCGAGCACCGCGGCGGCGCGGGTGAAGCTTCCCTCGCGGGCCACGGAGACAAAAGCAAACAGATCGTTGAGGTTGCGTCGCGCCATGGAACACATGGTGCCATGGCTTATTGATTAGAGAGACTAATAGCTCATACAAGCATTGATCATCTAATAAAGCTTATCCCGCGCCGGCAGAATGGCCGCACTCTCCCGCTGGATCCTTCCCATGCCTGTTCGAGCCTACGGCGCCTACGCCGGCGACAAACCCCTGGAGCCGATGGACATCGCCCGTCGTGCCCCGGGCCCGCATGACGTGCAGATCGACATCGCGTTCTGCGGCGTGTGTCACTCCGATCTCCATCAAGTCCGTGCCGAATGGGCTGGCACCCAATTTCCCTGCGTGCCCGGCCACGAGATCGTCGGGCGGGTCTGCACGGTCGGCGCGCACGTCGATGGCTTCCAAGCGGGCGACCTGGTCGGCATCGGTTGCATCGTGGACAGCTGCAAACAGTGCGAGGACTGCGCCGACGGCCTCGAAAACTACTGCGATGGCATGGTCGGCACCTACAACTTCGCGACGGCCGACGCCCCTGGCTGGACGCTGGGCGGATACTCGCAGCAGATCGTCGTGCACGAGCGCTATGTGCTGCGCGTGCGCCATCCGCAGGAACAGCTGGCGGCGGTGGCGCCTTTGCTGTGCGCCGGTATCACCACCTATTCGCCACTGCGGTACTGGAATGCGGGTCCGGGAAAGAAGGTAGGCGTCGTGGGCATCGGCGGCCTGGGCCACATGGGCATCAAGCTCGCCCATGCCATGGGCGCCCACGTGGTGGCGTTCACCACTTCCGAGTCCAAGCGCGAAGCCGCGCTGGCGTTGGGCGCCGACGAGGTGGTGGTGTCCCGCGACGTCGAAGACATGACCGTGCATGCCAAGAGCTTCGATCTGATCGTCGACACGGTTGCCGCGCCGCACGATCTGGACGCCTTCCTGGTCCTGCTCAAGCGCGATGCCGCGATGGTGCTGGTCGGTGCGCCTGCCAGCCCGCACCCGTCGCCGGGAGTATTCAACTTCATCACCAAGCGCCGCACGTTGGCCGGTTCGATGATCGGCGGCATTGCGGAAACCCAGGAGATGCTCGACTTCTGCGCCCAGCACGGAATCGTGGCCGACATCGAACTCATCCGTGCCGATCAGATCGAGCAGGCCTATGCGCGAATGCTCGAGGGCGACGTCAAATACCGCTTCGTGATCGACAACGCCACGTTGGCCGCATGACTGATGGCGCGGGAACGGCAACATTCCTTTTCAACGTGGAGAACCCCATGAACAAGATCATCGCGCTGCTTGCGCTTCTGATCAGCCCCCTTGCCGCAACAGGAGCGGACATGTCCCATGGCGCCAACAACTTCTACGCCAGCGACCAGGTGACGGTGCAGAAAGCCACGTTCAAGAACCAGTACCGGATGCAGGTGGCGGGCAACTTGTTCGTGCCGAAGAATCTGGATCGCAGCGTCCGTCATGCGGCAATCGTGGTCGGCCATCCGATGGGAGCGGTGAAGGAGCAGAGCGCCAACCTCTACGCCACCAAGATGGCCGAGCAGGGCTTCGTCACGCTGTCTCTCGATCTGTCGTTCTGGGGCGAGAGCGAGGGCGAACCGGGCCACCTGGTGGCCCCGGAAATCTATGCCGACGATTTCAGCGCGGCAGTGGACTTCCTCGGCACCCAGGCCATCGTGGATCCGGACCGGATCGGCGTCCTCGGCATCTGCGGCAGCGGCAGCTTCGTCATCAGCGCAGCCAAGATCGATCCGCGGATGAAAGCCATCGCCACCGTGAGCATGTACGACATGGGCGCCGCCGTCCGCGACGGCCTGAACAAGTCCACCACCGTTGCGCAGCGCAAGGAGATCATCCGGTCGGCCATCGATCAGCGCTTCGCCGAGTTCACCGGCGGCGACATCAAATACATCCCAGGAACGGTCAACCAACTGGACGAAAACACACCCGACATCCAGCGCGAGTTCTACGACTTCTATCGCACTGCGCGTGGCCAATACACGCCCAAAGGGCAGTCGGCGGAGAACACGACCAAGCCCATGCTCAGCAGCCTGGTCAAGTTCATGAACTTCTACCCGTTCAATGACATCGAGACGATCTCGCCGCGCCCGATGCTGTTCATCGCCGGTGACCGGGCGCACTCGAAGGAATTCAGCGAGGACGCCTATCGCCTGGCGGGCCAGCCCAAGGAGCTGGTGTGGGTGAAGGGCGCCGGGCATGTGGATCTCTATGACCGGGTCGACCTCATTCCGTTCGACAAGCTGACGGCTTTCTTCAAGCAGCATCTGCAATAACGGCGTGCGGTTTTGGCGCAGCGGCTGTCGTTGGCAATCAGAGGAACATCGGCATGAACACATCTGGCCACCGCAGTGGCGCTGTCTTCCTGCGGGAATGTGCTGCCTGGCAATCGCGGTGCGCCAAGCGGCACCCAATCCTCGGGATACGCGCTATGGGCATGCGCGCTGTCCTCTCCCTTGAAGCACCCAGGCCGGCCGGCGAGCCGCAGGACGCAACGCCATGACAGGCGCTCCAACAAGCACGTCGGTGGGCGGCATCGAACGCGCCGCGACAACGCAGTTGGCCAACTGGAGCGGCGTATTCGCCATGACGCTGTGCGTGTTCGCGCTGATCGCATCGGAATTCATGCCCGTCAGTCTGCTGACGCCGATGGCGACCGACCTTGGCGTCAGCGAAGGCCTGGTGGGATATGGCATCGCCATCTCCGGTGCATTCGCGGTGCTCGCCAGCCTGTCCATCCCTGCGCTGGCCGGCAGCATGGACCGCAGGATGCTGTTGCTTGCGCTGACCGGCGCGATGGCTGTGTCCGGCGCGATCATCGCGATGGCGCCGAACTATCCGATCTACATGCTCGGCCGCGCGCTCATCGGCGTGGTCATCGGCGGTTTCTGGTCTATGTCTGCGGCCACCGCCATGCGCCTTGTGCCGCTCGCGCAGGTGCCGCGCGCCTTGTCCATCTTCAACGGCGGCAACGCGTTGGCCACGGTGATCGCCGCGCCGCTGGGCAGCTACCTGGGCGCGGTCGTTGGCTGGCGCGGTACCTTCTTCTGCCTGATTCCGGTGGCCGCCATCGCCTTTGTGTGGCAGTGGGCAAGTCTGCCGGCCATGGCCGCCGAACGCAGGGCCGGCACCGGCAATGTCTTCCGCCTGCTTAGAAGCCGACATATCGCTTTGGGTATGGCGGCCTGTGCTGCGTTCTTCATGGGGCAGTTCGCGTTGTTCACCTACCTGCGGCCATTCCTTGAAACGGCGACGCGGGTCGAGGTGGCCACGCTCTCGCTCATCCTGCTGGGGATAGGTGTGGCGGGCTTGGTGGGTACCGTCGTGATCGGGGCGGTTCTCAGGCGCGGCCTGTATCGCACGCTGACCGCCATCCCGGTGCTCATGGCGACGATCGCGCTGGCGCTCATCCCCTTGGCCCACTGGCTATGGCCAGTTGCCGCGCTGCTGGCGCTATGGGGGTTGCTGGCGACTGCGGCTCCCGTGGGCTGGTGGAGCTGGATCGCGCGCGCCATGCCGGCGGATGCCGAAGCGGGTGGTGGGTTGATGGTGGCAGTGATCCAGCTCGCCATCGCCTTGGGTTCGACTGTGGGCGGGGCGCTGTTCGATCGCAGCGGCTACGAAAGCACCTTCGTGGCGAGTGCGGCGCTGCTGCTGTTCGGCGCGTTCCTGTCCCTGATGGCGTCGCGTTCGTCCGTGGCGCCATCCGCTTGACGACCTGTTCGCTCCGGAGCGATGCCGTGCACTTGAAACTGCGCTCCCTCATCGAACAGCGGGCCTTGGCACGGTGGTGGCCCCTGTGCGAGGCAGTGGCGTTGCTGGGCATGGTGACGCTTGCCGGGTGCGCCGCGAACCCGTCCGAGGCGCTTGGGACGATGGCTCAGGATGCGCGTGGCGCGTCCGCGAAATGGGAGGGTACGCACGTGTGGATGACCGTCGGCGAACGCCGCTTTGCCGTCACGTTGGCCGATACCTCTGCGGCCCGGGCGTTCGCCGCCCAGCTCCCGCTGGCGTTGGACATGGCGGAACTCAACGGCAACGAAAAACATGCCGACCTAGCGAAAGCGCTTCCCGCCCGCGCGAGCCGGCCGGGCACGATCCAGAAAGGCGATCTGATGCTCTATGGAACGCGCACGGTGGTCGTCTTCTACGAAAGCTTCCATTCGTCGTATTCCTACACCAGCCTGGGGCGGGTGGACGATCCCGCCGGCCTGGCCCAGGCCCTGGGCCGAGGCGACGTCCGGGTCGCTTTCTCGGCAGAGTGAGCCCGTTGATCTGAGCCCATCCTTGTGCCAAATGTCGTGCGGCATGCGCAGATCGCTCTTCTCGCGGGTCTGCAGATTGCCTGTCCGCTCGCTGTCGCTGCGACGTGTCCTCGCACCTGCGCGAGCGCTGTGGCGGCTGCCCGCATTCGCGCCTCGCATGGTGGGTCGCATTGCGCCGCCAGTGTCGCCAGTGCGGCCTTACTCGGGCGGCGCCTGCACCTCCACCGTCACTTCCAGCACGTCGTGGCGCCAGGACTCGATGTCGAACTCCACCGCGCGGCCGTCGGCGGCGTAGCTCACCCGCTGCAGCCGGAAGCACGGCGTGCCGGCGGTGGACTGCAGCAGCGCGGCCTGCTCGGCATCCAGCGTGGTCGGATACATCGACAGCCGGCTGCGCGCCTGGCGCAACCCCAGCCGCTGCGCGAGCACGGCGCTGAGCGAAGCGGCCAGGTCGTAGTCGAGCAAGGTCGGTGCCCAGGCGGCCAGGATCGCGTTGGTCTCCAGCAGCACCGCGCGGCGGCCGATCCAGCGCCGGCGCTGCAGGACGAAAACCTCTTCAGCGGCATCGTCCAGTTCCAGCTGCCGCGCCAGCATGGCGCCGGCCGGTTGGCGGCGCGCGCCAAGCAGTTCGGTATGCGGCATGCCGCCCTGCGCGGCCACGTACTGCATGAAGCCGGCGATGCTGGTGGGGTCGTGGCGCACGCGCGGCGCGCTGACGAACCAGCCACGGCGGTTCTCGCGGTAGATGTGTCCTTCCGATTCGAGTTGCTGCAGCGCCTCGCGCAAGGTGATGCGGGTGCAGCCGAACAGCGCGGCCAGTTCGCGCTCCACCGGCAGGCGCTGGTCCGCGGCCCATTCGCCGCCAGCGATGCGCGCCAGCAGCGCATCGACGATGCGCTGGCCGAAGCCGGTGGCGGGATTCAATGGCGTGGGCATGGGCTCTCCGTCGCGCGATGGCGCGTGTCTTACATGGTTGCAGACAACCGGCCACGTTTGTGCGAGCGGCTCCCGGGTCGCCACGGGTCATCGGTCGCGACAGGCCTTGCTGGTAACGCCCGTCGCAATTGAAAGTCGCTCCCGCATCGCCGGTTACTGCAATGCCAGGGCGAGAATGCGCCAGCGTAGCGGTCCCGGTATCCGTGGCGCCGCCGCGCCGGGCCGTCATTCGCTAGCGCGTGCCGCATGGGTTGCGGCGCATGCGGATGCGCCGGCTCATGGCGCCGGCTGCGCGGCGACGGCGC
Source organism: Xanthomonas sp. 1678 (assembly GCF_031455575.1). Lineage (NCBI taxonomy): Bacteria > Pseudomonadati > Pseudomonadota > Gammaproteobacteria > Lysobacterales > Lysobacteraceae > Xanthomonas > Xanthomonas sp. 1678. The sequence continues at coordinate 200,191 of NZ_JAVDSZ010000004.1, forward strand.
GCTGCAGGTCGGCCTGCCACAGCCGCAGGCCGTACACCGCCAGCACCACGAAGCCGGCATACAGCGCCGCGGTGGGATACAGCCCCTTGTAGACGAAGACGCCGACGTAGACGCAGTCGAGCACGATCCACAGGCCCCAGTTGGCGATGCGTTTGCGCGCCGCCCAGAAACTGGCGACCAGGCTGAAGGCGGACAGCGCCGCATCCAGCCACGGCAGCGCGGCGTCGGTGTAGCGATGCATCAGCCAGCCCAGCAGCGCCGCGCCGGCGGCGCCGGCCAGCAACGACCGCACGCCTTCGCGCCGCGGCAGCGGCCCGACATGGACCTTGCCATGGTCCAGCCGACCCTGGCTCCAGCGCCACCAACCGTAGCCCTGCAGGAACACGTAGACGCCCTGCAGCAGCATGTCCGAATACAGCTTCCATTGGTAGAACAGCCACGCATAGAGCAGCACGGCGACGACGTTGACCGGCCAGCACCAGCGCACCCGCCGCGCGGTCAGCCACACGCCGAGCACATTGACCAGCACGGCGAGGAGTTCGAGGGGGGACATGGGGTGGGGGCTCGGTTTTGGGGGCGGGACTCGGGACTCGGGAATCGGGATTTTCGCAAGTTCGATGCTTTTGCGCTTTTCTGTGGGAGTGGCTGAAGCCCCTCCCACAGAAAAGCAGCTCGGCTAGGGCGCCTCAAAAAGCCGCTTTCTCTTCAAAAAAATGGCGCTTATTTCATCAAATCGCTTGACAGCGATTTACCCCGGGACATCATCCTGCTGTCCCGAGTCCCGAGTCCCGAGTCCCGAGTCCCGAGTCCCGAGTCCCGAGTCCCGAGTCCCGAGTCCCGAGTCCCGAGTCCCGAGTCCCGAGTCCCGCTCAGAAATCGACCTGCACCGCCAACCGCGCCGTCCGCGGCGCGCCCAGGAACAGATAGTCGTCGCCGGCGTATTCGCCGACGTCGCGCCAGTAGCGCTTGTCGGCCAGGTTGTCCACGCTCAGCCGCAGCGTGGTCGGCACCGCGCCCAGCCGCGTGGCGTAGCGCGCGCCCAGGTTGTACACGGTATAGCCGCCCACCTCGGCATTGCCGATCCGGTCGGCGTACTTGGCGCCGCTGTACTGCGCGCCGCCCAGCAGCGCCAGGCCGGCCACACCGGGCACGTCCCAACTGGCCTGGGCGCTGGCGCGCAGCCTGGGCACGTTCAAGGCCTGGTGGCCTTCGTAGGCGGGCGTGCCGGTGTCCTCGGCGCGCGCGCGGATGCCGGCGACGCTGGCCTGCAGGTGCAGCCGTTCGCCGATCGCGCCGTCGGCCGACAACTCGATGCCGCGGTTGTGCAGCCGGCCCTGCTGCAGGTACAGGAAGCTGCCGTCGGCCTGCGGCTGCGCGTACTGGTAGGCCTGGCGCATGTCGAACACGGCGGCGCCCAAGGCCAGGCCGTCGCGCTCGTATTTCAGGCCGGCCTCGCTCTGGTAGGCGGCGGTCGGCGCGAGGATCGCGTCGGCATTGCTGGCGAACCACGAGGCGGTGCCGCCGGGCGACAGGCCCTTGGCAAAGCTGGCATACAACGACAGCGTGTCGTGCGGCTTGAACAGCAGTGCCGCCTGCGGCAGCAGTTCCGAGCGGCGGGTGTGCCGGGTCAGTGCGCCGTCGCGGTCCCAGGCACGCTCGTCGTAGCGCACCTGGCGCGCGCCCAGCAGCAATTGCCACGCCTCGCCGATGCCGATGCGATCGCTGGCCAGCAGCGCGGTCTGCGTGCTGTCCAGGCGCCGCCGCTTGGGATCCAATTCGGCATCGGCCTGGGCGTAGACCGGCGGATCGGCGTCGATGTTGCCGGTGCCGATCCACTCGTTGATCGAGCCGTGCCGGTCGATGCTGCGCTGCAGGTAGTCCACGCCGACGTTGAGCTGGTGCTGCAGCGCGCCGGTGGCGAAGCTGCCGGACACGGTCGCCTGCACCTGGTCGTTGCGGCGGGTGTCGTCGGGGCTGCGGTAGTCGTAGACGTCGTAGTCGCCTTCGCGGCTGAAATAGTTGGGAACCGCGTCGGCGGCGCAGCTGGCCGCGCCGTAGCAGCCCCAGGCGAAGCTGGAATAGTCGTCGATCACCGCGCGGCTGTGGGCAGCCGCCAGCTGCGCGCTCCAGGCGTCGTTGAAGCGGTAGCGATAGCGCAACTGGGCATTGAGCGCATCGATGCCGACCGGCTTGGACCACGGCTGGTAAGCCAGCAGCCGGTGCACCGACACGTCGCTGGGCACGCGCGTGCCGCCGAGCAGCTGATAGCCGGGGACCGAGCGCTGCTGCCGGTCCTGGTATTCCACGTCCAGCTGCAGCGTCGATCGCGGGTCGATGTTCCAGTCCGCGGCCAGCGACAGGAAGTTGCGGTGGCCGTCGGCATGCGCGACGTAGCTGCGGATGTCCTCGTGCGCGGCATTGACCCGCAGCCCGAACTGGCGGTCGCGGCCGAACCAGCCGCCCAGGTCCGCCGCGGCGTAGCGGCCGCCATCGTCGTCGGTGCCCAGCACCAGCGTGCGCACTTGTTGCGGGCGCTTGGTCGTGTAGTCGATCACGCCGGCCGGTTCGGTGAGGCCGGACTGCAGCCCGGACAGGCCCTTGAGCACCTGCACCTGCTGCTTGTTCTCCAGCGCCACGTTCTGCTCGCCGGCGATGGTCAGGCCGTTGATGCGGTAGCTGTTGGCGGCGTTGAGCGAATAGCCGCGCACCACGAAGTTCTCGTAGTAGCCGATCGGCGCATAGCTGTCGCCGACCGAGGCATCGGCGCGCAGCACCTCGCTGAGCACGCGCACCTGGCGGTCGTCCAGCTGCGCGCGGTCGATCACGCCGATCGACGCGGGCGTGTCCAGCAGCGCGGCGTCGCCGTAGCCGGCCAGGTCGGAGCGGTTGCGCGGCTGCTCGGCCTGCACGTTGACCGCGTCCAGTTCGACCGGCGTGCGCGTGTCCGCATCGGTGGCGCGTGCCGGTGCGGCGGTGGCGGCCAGCGCCAAGGCCAGGGCGAGCGGCGCGAGCGCGGGGAGGGTGTGGGACATGCTGGGCCTCTAGGCGGAAAGCGGAACGGAAAGAACGGATGCCGCTGCGCGCAGGCGACAGCGGCGTCGGGTATCGGGTGCGACGCCGCGCCGGCAGCGCTGCGCAGCAGGCACGCGCCATGGGCAAGCCGGCGTGCGCGGCCGCGCGCGCGTGGCGCTCATCGCGCCGCCTCGGCGTGCCGCTGCAATCGCTGCAGCATGCGCTGGCCTTCCTCGCCGCCGAACCAGTCGGCATGGCCGAGCAGGTAGCGGCGGTAAGCGATGTCGGCGTTCGCGTCGGAGCCGGTGATGCCGGCGAAATAGTCGATCTCGCTGAGCGCGAAGTCGGCGTGCGCGATCGGCATCAGCGCGGCCAGCAGGCGCAGCTGCGCCGCGTCCAGCGGCGACACCTGCGCGTAGCCGTGCAGCAGCGCGTCGAGTTGGTCCAGGTCGGCCGCGGCGCGGCCGCCAACGTCCAGTTCCAGCCACGGCACCAGGTTGCGCTCGATCGCGGTGGCCAGGTCGAACAGCGCGAAGCTGCGGTCGGCCAGGCCGAAATCGAACACCGCGCTGACCTCGCTTGCCGTGCCCTGGTCGCGCCACAGCAGGTTGGAGGCGTGCCAGTCGCCGTGCGTCCACAGCGGCGGCGGCGATCGCAGCGACGGCCAGGCCTGTGCGTGCCAGGGCAGCAGGTGCCGGCGCAGGTCGCCGCGCCAGTCGCGTCGCTGCAGCCAAGCCGCCAATGCCGGCCGCCCGCGCAGGTCCTGCTGCAGCGCCTGCAACGGATCAGCGCTGCCGAACAGGCGCAGGTTGGCGACCAGCAGCGCGGTGCTGCGCGGCGCGGCGACGTAGTCGGCGGCGGCGCGGTGCAGGCGCGCGAGGGCGCGCCCGGCGGCCTGCGCATGCGCGGAGCCGGCGAAGGGCTGCCACGAGGCGGTGTCGCGGTAGAGGTCCTCGCCTGCGGCGGCGCGCTGCACCTCGTAGGTCCAGTCGCCGATTTCCACCGCGCTGGCGCCGTCGGCCGTGCGCAGCAGCACCGGCACCGGCACGTCGCGCGCGCGCAGGTGTTCGATGAAGCGGTGTTCCTCGCCCAGCGTTTGCGCGTCGCGCAGGCGGCGGTGATGGCGCTTGACGAACAGGGTGCCGACCGCGCTGTCGACCTCGGCCGCGGCGGAGAACGGGCGCGGGCTGTGCCAGCGCAGGGCGCGGACCGCGTCGGGCAGGGCCATGCGCCGCAACAGCGCGTCCACCTCATCGCTGCGCAAGGGTGGCCAGTCCGCCGCTGCCGGGGCCAGGCCCATGCCGTGGATCTGGTGCGCGCTCATGCTGCCTGCCCGGCGCGCAGGTGCGAGCCGATCGCGGCGCAACGCAGCGTCGTCCGGCAGTTTTTGGAGGTTGGTCTAGACCAATGACGCGGAGCCCCGGGGCGGCGGCCGACGGCAAGGTCGGTCGCAGGGCGGCGGCGCTGCCGGGCCGTCGGCATGCACGGCCACCGCCACAGGGGGCGGCCGATGCGTAGCGAGCCTGGCGGCAGCGCGCCGTAGAGGGCGCTAGCCGTCATCTACACCGCGAAAAGCAGGGGGACCGGCGATTCTACCGCGTCGGCGCGTGCGATTGACGCGCGGGTGCGCGGCGATGCCGGCGCACTGTGCCGCGGCATCGTCCATGCGGGTCCAGCCGTCGGGCAGCGGGCGACCGTTTCCGCGCCGTCGGCGCGGCGCTGGCAGGCGGTGACGTAGAGGTCCTGCAGCAGGCTTGTCGCCGCGCGCAGGCGCGGCGCCTTCTGCGCGCGGTGCTTTCCCCGGATAATCGGCGGATGAGCGAACAGCAGATGGCCGTGGTGGTGGTGACCTACGAGAGCGGCAGCACCATCGACGCCTGCCTGCAGCGGCTGCGCGCGGCGGCGCAGGTCGCGCAGATCCGCGTGGTCGACAACGCCTCGCGCGACGACACCCTGGCGATCGTGCAGCGCCACGCGCTGGAGGACCGGCGCGTGCGCTTCATCGCCAATCCCGACAACCCCGGCTTCGCCACCGCCTGCAACCAGGGCGCGGCGGCCAGCGATGCGCCGTGGCTGGCGTTCGTCAATCCGGATCTGATGGTGGAGACCGATACGCTGGCGCTGTTGCGCGCGCAGGTGGCCGCGCTCGGCGACGCGCTGCTCGGCGTGGAGCAGGTCGACGAGCACGGTCGCGCCGACGCGGCGGTGCGCCGCCGCGATCCGGACTTCGCGGCGATGCTGCGGCATCCGCTGGCCGGTTCGCGGCTGGCGCTGGCGGCCGATCCGGCACAGCCGCTGCAGCGCGTGGACGCGATCTCCGGCGCGCTGATGCTGCTGCCGCGGGCGCTGTTCGACCGCATCGGCGGCTGGGACGCCGGCTACCGGCTGCATGCCGAGGACCTGGACCTGTGCCGCCGCGCGCGCCAGGCCGGGGCCACGGTGGCGGTGGTCAATGGCCTGCGCGTCGTGCACGTGCGCGGCGTCTCCAGCCGCAAGCGGCCGTGGTTCGTGGAATGGCACAAGCACCGCGGGCTGTGGCGTTATTTCCGCAAGTTCGAGGCGCCCACGCGCAGCGCGCCGGTACGCGCGGCGGTGTGGGCGGTGATCTGGCTGCACGCCTGGGTGACCTTCGCCAGGTTGTGCTGGCGGCGGCCTGGCTGAGCGCGATGCGGCGCGCTGGCGCATTCGGCGCCTCGCGTTCCTGTAGGAGCGGCTTCAGCCGCGACCGGCGTTACCGGTAGTGCCGGTCGCGGCTGAAGCCGCTCCTACAGAGGAGCCGGAGCGAGCCGGTAACACGCTGGCGCATAATGCCGCGATGATCATCGATTCGCTGCTCGACACCGACCTGTACAAATTCACGATGATGCAGGCGGTGCTGCACCAGCATCCCGGTGCGCAGGTGGAATACCGCTTCAAGTGCCGCACGCCGGGCATCGACCTGGCGCAGTTCCTGGAGCAGATCTCGGCCGAGATCGACGCGCTGTGTGCGCTGCGCTTCCGCGCCGAGGAACTGGACTACCTGCGCGGGCTGCGCTTCATCAAGCCGGACTTCGCCGATTTCCTGGCGCTGTTCCATCTGGACCGCAAGTACCTGCAGTTGCGCGCCTCGGCCACGGTGCCGGGCGAGATCGAACTGCGCATCCGCGGGCCGTGGCTGCACACCATCCTGTTCGAGGTGCCGCTGCTGGCGATCGTCAACGAGGTCTGGTTCCGCAACACCGGCGGCGACGACCACGACGAGGGCCTGCGCCGGTTGCAGGCCAAGATCGCGCTGCTGCGCGACAGCAGCGGCTACGGCGGTTGCGCGATCGCCGACTACGGTACCCGCCGCCGCTATTCGCGGGCCTGGCACGGCGAGCTGTTGCCGGTGCTGCAGCAGACCCTGGGCGCGCAGTTCGTCGGCACCAGCAACGTGTACTTCGCCTGGCGCTACGGGCTGACCCCGCTGGGCACGATGGCCCACGAATACCTGCAGGCGTTCCAGGCGCTGGGCCCGCGGCTGCGCGATTCGCAGGCCGCCGCGCTGGAGTCGTGGGCGCGCGAGTACCGCGGCGACCTCGGCATCGCCCTGTCCGACGTGGTCGGGCTGGAGGCGTTCCTGCGCGACTTCGACCTGTACTTCTGCAAGCTGTTCGACGGCATGCGCCACGACTCCGGCGATCCGTTCGAATGGGGCGAACGCATGCTGGCGCACCTGCAGCAGCACCGGGTGGACCCGCGCAGCAAGATCCTGGTGTTCAGCGACGGCCTGGACATCGACAAGGTGATGCGGCTGTACGCGCATTTCCGCGACCGCTGCCTGCTCGCCTTCGGCGTCGGCACGCACCTGACCAACGACCTGGGGCCCAAGCCGCTGCAGATCGTGATCAAGATGGTCCGCTGCAACGGCCAGCCGGTGGCCAAGCTCAGCGACTCGCCGGGCAAGACCCTGTGCGACGACCCGGCCTACCTGGCCTATCTGCGCCAAGTCTTTGACGTGGCCGCCGATCGTCCAGAGTGAGACGTGGCCGGCCGACTTCCGGGCCGGTTGCGACCAAAATACAGGCGAGCGGCGCCAAGCCGGAGCAGGCTATGCTGTGGTGCAGCATTTGGCTATGATGGGCCGGAAAGTGAGAACTGTATCCCGTTGATGGCGGGATCGGCCATCTTGGCATCAAGCTTGCTCGGTACCCTTTGCCCGGCACTGCCGTGCCATTTTTCCAACGCAGGCAGCACCCGATGAGTCCTTCCGAGGCACACGCGCATTTCCGTACCCAGGCCTGTTCCCGGCAGTGGCGCGGCTTCCTGCGTGCCTTGGCCCAGGAGTTCGCGGCGGAGCTGGGGGTGGAAGACATGGCGCTGCTGATGGCGCGGATCGGTCGCCGTTTCGCCGGCGAGCATCCGGTCGGGGCCTGCGCGACGCTGGACGAGATCCAGGCCGCGGCCAACCGGGTCTGGGAGCGGGTGGAGTGGGGGTATGTGCGCTTCGAGGAGCAGGCCGACCGGGTCGACCTGCACCACGTGGGCTCGCCGTTGCAGATCGCCCTGGCCGGGGAGACGGCCGGGGCGGATGGGTTCCTGGAAGGGGTGTACCACGCCTGGTTCGAGCAGGCCGGCATGTCGGCGGGCCTGGGGGTCCGCGCGGTGCCGGTCGACGACGAGGATGTCCGCCGTTTCGTGTTGTGCCGGGTCGCCTGACTCAGGTACTCGATCCACCAGACACACAAATCATCTTAGGGGGTGATCGATGTCCAAGAAGACCGACCAAGCCGGCGCCGATGCGGCCGACGACATTTCCAGCCTGTTCGCCAAGCTCGGCAGCCAGGGCGCCAGTGCGTACCAGGATTTTTCCGGGGCGCGGCTGAGCGCGCCGGAGCCGGCCGCCGCAGAAGCGCTGCCGCCCGCCGAAGCGTTGCCGCCCATCGCGCCGGTATCCGTGCCGACGCTGTCGGTGGTGCGCGCGCCGGTCGAGTCCAGGCCGGTCGTGGCGCTGCCCGTGGCAAAGCCCGCCGCGGCGGAACCCGCGCCATCGGCTGCGGTCGCTGCGGCCACGCCGCTCGCGCAGCTGTTCCAGCGCCTGCTGGAGACCGGCCGCGATCGCGTGCCGACGCCCGACAGCCCGCTCAAGCGGTTCCAGATCCGCTGACGCATGCGTGCGCGCGCCGCTGGCGCCGCGTATCGTTGTCATGTGTCGCGCGGAGGGGAGAACGCGCGCCGCTTCGCCCCTCCTCGCTAGGAATCGCTGATGAGCGCTGCGTCCGCATCGCGTGCCGGTCAACCCATGCACACGCTGGCCACCTGGTCGCTGTGGGCGCTGGGCGCCTTGTTGTTGGTGTTCGTGGTCGCCATTCCGATGGACGTGCCGCAACAGCTGCTGTTCTCGCTGGTGGTGTTCATCGCGGCGATGCTGTTGCGCCGCAGCGGCAGCCGGCTGGCGGTGCTGGTGATGATGTCGCTGTCGCTGGCGGTGTCCTCGCGCTACATCTGGTGGCGCATCACCCAGACCATGGGCGTGAGCAGCGCGGTCGACCTCAGCCTCGGCCTGGGCCTGCTGCTGGCCGAGGTGTATGCGTTCACGATCCTGGTGCTGGGCTATTTCCAGGTGCTGTGGCCGCTGAACCGGCGCCCGGTGCCGCTGCCCGCCGACCAGAACGAATGGCCGACGGTGGACCTGTTCATTCCCACCTACAACGAGCCGCTGTCGGTGGTGCGCTCCACCATCCTGGCCGCCAGCGTGATGGACTGGCCGGCGGACAAGCTCAACATCTATCTGCTCGACGACGGCCGCCGCGAGGAGTTCCGCGCGTTCTGCGCACAGGCCGGCATCCACTACCTCACCCGCACCAACAACTTCCACGCCAAGGCCGGCAACATCAACGCCGCGCTGAAGAAGTCCAGCGGCGAGTACGTGGCGATCTTCGACTGCGACCACATCCCGACCCGCTCGTTCCTGCAGGTGGCGATGGGCTGGTTCCTGCGCGACCGCATGCTGGCGGTGGTGCAGATGCCGCACTACTTCTTCTCCGCCGACCCGTTCGAGCGCAACCTCGGCAACCACGGCAAGGTGCCCAACGAGGGCGAGCTGTTCTACGGCCTGCTGCAGGACGGCAACGACCAGTGGGACGCCACCTTCTTCTGCGGCTCGTGCGCGGTGATCAAGCGCAAACCGCTGGAGGAAGTGGGCGGGGTGGCGGTGGAAACGGTGACCGAGGACGCGCACACCGCGCTGAAGCTGCACCGGCGCGGCTACCGCAGCGCCTACATCACCGTGCCGCAGGCCGCGGGGCTGGCGACGGAGAGCCTGTCCGGCCACGTCGCCCAGCGCATCCGCTGGGCGCGCGGCATGGCGCAGATCGCGCGGCTGGACAATCCGCTGTTCGGCAAGGGTCTGCGCCTGTCGCAGCGGCTGTGCTACGCCAACGCGATGCTGCATTTCTTCTACGGGCTGCCGCGGATCATCTACCTGACCGCGCCGCTGGCCTTCCTGTTCTTCGGCGCGCACGTGATCCACGCCTCGGCGCTGATGATCCTGGCCTACGCGCTGCCGCACATCATGCAGGCCAACCTGACCAACCTGCGCACCCAGGGCAAGTTCCGCCACCTGCTGTGGAACGAGGTCTACGAGACCACGCTGGCCTGGTACATCCTGCGCCCGACGCTGGTGGCGCTGTTCAATCCCAAGCTCGGCAAGTTCAACGTCACCCCCAAGGGCGGCCTGGTCACGCGCAGCTATTTCGACCGACAGATCGCCAAGCCCTACCTGTTCCTGCTGGTGCTGAACCTGGCCGGCCTGGCCGCCGGGGCGATGCGCCTGTTCTACACCGATGCCACCGGCGAAGCGCAGACGATCTGGTTCAACCTGGTCTGGACCGTCTACAACGTGCTGCTGCTCGGCGCCACCATCGCCACCGCCAGCGAGATGCGCCAAGTGCGCCGCTCGCACCGCGTGCCGCTGGACATCCCGGCCACGCTGTACCTGCCCGACGGCCAGGAACTGGCCTGCCGCACCGTCAACTTCTCCACCGGCGGCATGGCGCTGAAGCAGGCCGAGGCGGCGCCGGTGGAACCGGACACGCTGGTCGACGTGGGCCTGTCGCACCGCAATACCGAAAAGCGCCTGCCGGCGATCGTGCGCCACGACCGCGACGGGCACATCAGCGTGCAGTTCCGCAGCATGTCGATCGAGCAGGAGCGCTGGCTGGTCGCCTGCACCTTCGCCCGTGCCGACATCTGGGTGTCGCAGTGGGGCCGCCACGACCGCGACAACTTCTGGAAGTCGATGGGCCAGGTGTTCGCGGCGAGCATGCGCGGCTTCAAGCGCCTGGGCCAGCACATCGGCGAGAGCGTGCGCGGCGGCTTCCGCCCGGCGCGTCCGGCCGGCGAGGAATCCGCGCCGTGAGTCGCCTCCGCCCGTCGTTTCCTTCCTCTTTCTTCCGGTTGCCCTCGATGCGTCTACCTGCCCTGGCCGCGTGCTGCCTCACCATCCTGTCCGGCCTGGCGCTGGCGCAGGAGCCGACGCTTCCGGCCACCGCGCCGGCAGCGCCCAATACTGGCGCCGCGCCGGTGCCGGCCACGCCGGCGCTGGGTGTGCAGGAGCGTTCGGCGACGCTGAAACAGCTCGGCATGGACTACGAGGTCACCCTGCGCGGCATCCAGGGCAGCGCCGGCGTGGCGTTCAGCACGCGCACCGACGAGGTGGTCGAGGCGGCGACGCTGCACCTGAGCTACAGCTACTCGCCGGCGCTGCTGCCGGAGCTGTCGCACCTGAAGGTCACCGTCAACGGCGTCACCGTGGCGACCCTGCCGGTGACCCGCGAGAACGCCGGCAAGCTGCAGCAGACCGACGTGCCGATCGATCCGCGCCTGGTCAGCGACTACAACCAGCTCAACCTGCAACTGATCGGGCACTACACGCGCGAATGCGAGGACCCCGACCACACCAGCCTGTGGGCGAACATCGACCCGGCCACGCGGCTGTCGCTGAGCACCACGCCGCTGGTGCTGGCCAACGACCTGGCGCTGCTGCCGGTGCCGTTCTACGACAAGCGCGACACGCGCCGCCTGGAATTGCCGTTCGTGTTCCCGCAGCGCCCGGACCTGGCCACGCTGCGCAGCGCCGGCATCGTGTCCTCGTGGTTCGGCGCGCAGGCCGGCTACCGCGGCGCGGTGTTCAACGTCTCCATCGGCGACGTGCCGAGCAGCGGCAACGCGGTGCTGTTCGCCACCCAGAACACGTTGCCGGCGGAGCTGGCCACCGCCGAGAACGGCCTGGGCGAGATCGCCGGCCCGACCCTGGCGGTGGTGACCAACCCGCGCGATGCGGCCGGCAAGCTGCTGCTGGTGCTCGGCCGCAACGACGCCGACCTGCAGCAGGCGGCCACCGCGCTGGCCCTGGGCACGCCGTTCAACGGCGCCGTGGCCAGGATCGGCGAACTCAAGCAGGCGCAGCCGCGCAAGCCCTACGATGCGCCGAACTGGATTTCCAGCGACGGCCCGGTGCGCTTCGCCGACCTGGTGGCGCAGACCTCGCAGCTCAACGTCACCGGTTATCACCCGGACCTGATCCGGGTCGGCCTGCAGCTGCCGCCGGACCTGTTCGTGTGGCAGCGCGACGGCATTCCGGTCAAGCTGCGTTACCGCTACACGGTGCCGGATGCGCTGAACAAGTCCGCGCTCAACGTCAGCATCAACGACGCCTTCGTCACCACGCTGCCGCTGAGCGGGCGCCCGTACGCCGAATCGCTGCCGCTGCAGTGGTGGCACGACCTCAAGGCCAAGGGCGCGATGCCGGTGGAACAGAAGCTGCTGCTGCCGACCGGCCCGTTCTCGGCCAACAGCCAGCTGCGCTTCCACTTCTTCTTCGACAGGCCGCAGGCCGAGGCGTGCAAGAACACCTTCCCCGACGTGTCGGGCGCGATCGACGCCGATTCGAGCGTGGACCTGAGTTCGTTCCACCACTACATGGCGATGCCGAACCTGGCTGCGTTCGGCAATGCCGGCTATCCGTTCACGCGCCTGGCCGACCTGTCCGAATCCACCATCGTGGTGCCGGACGAGGCCAGCGACCAGGACGCCTCCAACCTGCTGACCCTGCTCGGCAAGCTCGGCGCCTCCACTGGCTATCCGGCGCTGCGCGCCACGCTGATCCATGCCGGCGAGGTGGACCAGCACGCCGACAGCGATCTGCTGGTATTCGGTTCCTCGCGCTCGCAGCCGCTGTTCCAGCGCTGGAGCGCGCACCTGCCGATCGGCGACGGCGCCAACGGCCGGCGCTTCTCGATGAGCGACTGGGTGATGGACAAGCTGCCCGGCTTCCTGTCCTTCGACGCGCGCCGCACCGACCTGCCGACCACCGCCGACGTGGCGGTGAAGCCGGCGCCGGGCGACGTGGTGCTGATGGGCTTCGAATCGCCGCTCAAGCCCGGGCGCAGCGTGGTCGCGCTGCTGGCCGAGGATCCGGCCAGCGTCGGCCAGTTGTTCGAGGCCTGGTTCGAGCCGGCCACGCTGAAGGACTTCCAGGGCAGCGTGGTGCTGTTGCAGCAGGGCAAGATCCGCAGCCTGGCCGGCAACCAGGCCTACTACGTCGGCCACCTGCCGCCGCCGACTTGGGCGCGCTGGTACTTCTCGCAGCATCCGCTGCTGCTCGGGCTGGCGGTGGTGGTGCTGAGCCTGCTGCTGGCGCTGGCCGCGCGCGTGGTGCTGCGCCGGCACTCGGCGCAACGGTTGCGGGACGGGCAATGACCCCGCACGCGCGACAGCGCCGCCATCTACTTGGCGGCGTGCTCGCCGCGGGCGCTGCCGCGCTGCTGCCGCCGGCGCCGGCCGTGGCCGCGGCGGCCTGCACGCCGTGGCGCGAGTGGACCGGCTTCGTCGCCAAGCACATCGACGACGGCGGGCGGGTGATCGATTTCAGCAATGCCGACCAGCGCAGCACCTCCGAAGGCCAGTCCTACGCGCTGTTCTTCGCGCTGGTGGCCAACGACCAGGTGCTGTTCGACCGGCTGCTCGGCTGGACCAGGCACAACCTCAGCGGCGGCCGTCCGCAGCAGGTGTTGCCGGCCTGGCTGTGGGGCCGCGCCGGCGACGGCAGCTGGCGCGTGCTCGACGACAACACCGCCAGCGATGCCGACCTGTGGATCGCCTACGCGCTGCTGGAAGCGGGTCGGCTGTGGAAACGCCCCGGCTACACCCAGGCCGGCATGCAGATGCTGGCGCTGGTGCGGCGCCACGAACTGGTCGAGTTGCCCGGCTTCGGCGGCATGTTGCTGCCGGCGGTGCAGGGCTTCGTCAAGCCGCAGCGCTGGACGCTCAATCCCAGCTACCTGCCGATCCAGCTGCTGCGCCGCTTCGCCGCCGCCGATCCGAAGGGGCCGTGGGCCGGACTGGCGCAGCGCAGCGCGCGCCTGCTGCGCGACAGCGCGCCGGTCGGTTTCGTCCCGGACTGGATCGCCTGGGACGGCCGCGCGTTCGCGGTCGATCCGGACAAGGGCGCGCTGGGCAGCTACGACGCGATCCGCGTGTACCTGTGGGCCGGCATGCTCGATGCCGGCGAACCGTTGCGCAAGGCGCTGCTCGAGGACCTGTCCGGTCCGTTGCAGCAGTTGCAGGCGCAGGGCCACTTCAGCGAAAAGATCGACACCCGCCTGGGCGTGGGCAGCGGCGCCGCGCCCGCCGGCTTCGCCGCCGCGCTGCTGCCGTATCTGAGCGCGCTGCGCCAGCCGGCGCTGCTGAAGGCGCAGGCGCAACAGATTCCCGCGCCCGGCGATGCCGCCGCGGCCAAGCTTCCCTATTACGATCGGGTGCTGGTCCTGTTCGGACGCGGCTGGCTCGACAACCGCTATCGCTTTTCCGCAGACGGCCTGCTGCAGCCCGCCTGGAGAACCCAATGTTCCGCATGAACCTCAAGCCTCTGTATCTGGCCGGCATGATCGACCTGTGCCTGCTCGCCGGCAGCGCGCACGCGCAGACCGGCAACGCCACCCAGCAACTGGTCAGCCAGGGCAACTACTGGCACGACCAGGGCCGCGACGACCTCGCCGCCGACACCTGGCGCAAGCTGCTGCGGGTCGACCCGAACCAGCCCGACGCGCTGCTCGGCCTGGCCCAGATCGACCTGGCGCAAGGCCGCCAGGGCGAGGCGCGCAAGCGCCTGCAGCAGTTGCAGAAGGCGCACCCGCAGGCACCGCAGACGCAGCGCCTGAGCCAGGCGATCGGCGGCACCGGCGACAGCGCCAATCTGCGCAACGCGCGCCGCGCCGCCGCGGCCGGACGCTACGTGGAGGCGGTGCGCGAGTACCAGGCGCTGTTCGCCGGCAAGGCACCGCCGGAGCACCTGGCGCTGGAGTACTACCAGGCCCTGGCCGGCACCCCGCAGGGCTGGGAAGGCGCCCGCGACGGCCTGCGCCGGCTGGCCGCCGCGCAGCCCAACAGCGGCGCCGCGGCGCTGGCGCTGGCGCAGGTGCTGACCTACCGCGAACCGACCCGGCGCGAAGGCATCGCCCAGCTCGGCACGATGAGCAAGCGTGCCGACGTCGGCGGCCCGGCGCGTGCCGCCTGGCGCCAGGCGCTGCTGTGGCTCAATGCCGGCAGCGCCGACGCGCCGCTGTATCAGGCGTTCCTGGCGGCCAATCCGAACGATGCCGAGGTGGCCAACAAGGCCGCGCAACTGCGCCAGCAGCGCACCGCGCAGGCCGCCGACCCGGCCGGCGAACAGCTCGGCGAAGCGTTCAAGGCGCTCAACGCCGGCAATCTCGGCGTGGCCGAACAACGCTTCACCCAGGTGCTGCGCGCGCGTCCGCGCGATGCCGACGCGCTCGGCGGCCTGGGCTCGATCCGCCTGCGCCAGCAGCGCTTCGGCGAGGCGCAGGAACTGCTGCGTCCGGCCGCGGCCGGCAACGGCAAATGGCGTTCGGCGCTGGACAGCGCGCGCTATTGGCTGCAGTTGCAGCAGGCGCAGGCCGCACGCGGCCGCGGCGACAGCGACGAGGCCCTGCGCCTGGCCCAGCAGGCGCTGAAGCTGCAGCCCAACGAAGCCACCGGCCACGTGCTGCTCGGCGACCTGCAGGCAGCCACCGATGCCGCCGCCGCCGAACGCAGCTACCGTCAGGCGCTGGCGCTGAGCGCCGACGATGCCGGCGCGCTGCAGGGCCTGATCGGCCTGTACAGCCGCCAGGGCCGCGCCGACGAGGCCAGCGCGCTGTTCGCCAGGCTCAGCCCGGCGCAGCGCGAAAAGGCCGGCGGCGAAGCCGCGCTGCGCTCCAACGTGCAGCGCGCGCGCGCCAAGCAGGCGCTGGAAGCCGGCGACACGGTCACCGCGCAGAGCGAACTGGAAGCGGCGATGGTCGAGCGCCCCGGCGATCCGTGGGTGCGCTTGGACCTGGCGCGGCTGTACCAGCAGGCCGGGCGCCCGGACCAGGCGCGCAGCGTGATGGACGGCCTGCTCGCGGTGCACGGCGACATGCCCGAGGCGCTGTACGCCAACGCGCTGCTGGCGCAGGAACGCGGCGACTGGGCCAGCGCCTACGCCAGCCTGGAACGCATTCCGACAGCGGCGCGCACCGCGGAAATGAGCGCGCTGCGCAACACCGCCTGGGTCGAGCAGCAGGCCGCGCAGGCGCGGCTGCTGCAACAGCAGGGCCGCGCCGGCGAGGCGCAGCTGCTGCTGGCGCGCACCGAGGCCGCGCTCGGCGGCGCGCTGGAACAGCCGGCGCTGCTGGCGTCGATGGCCGGCGCCTACGCCGACATCGGCAGCAACCAGCGCGCGCTGACCCTGGCGCAACGCCTGGTCGCGCAGAACCCGAACACCGAGGCGCGGCTGCAGTACGCCAGCGTGCTGCTGCGCGCGCAGCAGGACGCCGAGCTGGCGGCCACGCTGCGCCAGTTGCGCGACACCGACATGAGCGCCGAGCAGCAGCGCCGCTACCAGTCCCTGCGCAGCGGCTACACGCTGCGCCAGGTGGATGCCCTGCGCGAGCTGGGCAACCTGGAAGCGGCCTACGACGCGCTGGCGCCGCTGCTGGCGCAGCAGAACCAGGATCCGAAGGCGGTGGCCGCGCTGGCGCGGCTGTACGCCGGCGCCGGCGACCAGCGCCAGGCGCTGGTGCTGTACCAGCAGCAGTTGCAGCAATCGCCCAACGACCTGGACACGCTGATCGCCGCGGCCAACACCGCCGCCGCGCTGCGCGACCTGGACAGCGCCGAGGATTATCTGCAGCGCGCGCTGGCGCAGGCGCCGGATTCGCCGGCGGTGCTGAGCGCGGCCGGCCGCGTGTACCGCAGCGCCGGCAAGAGCCGCAAGGCCGAAAGCTATTTCCGCGCCGCGCTGGCGGCGCAGGCGCGCGAGGCCGGCCAGCACGACAACGGTCTGCCGGCCGCCAACGGCCCGGCCTCCTTCGCCGGCGCCGGGCGCCCGCTGAACCCGTTCGCCGGCATGAGCGGGCGCATGCCGCGCAGCCCGGCGGTGGTTTCCGACAGCCTCGGCGGCGGCTATCCGGCGCCGGCCTATGCCGCGGCCGGCCAGGTCGCACTCCCGGCGCTGCCGGCCGCGGCCGGCGCGACTTACGCCAGCGGCGGCGACGACCTGCCGCCGCCGGCCAGCGCCAGCGCCAGCGCCACCGTCGGCGTGCAGCTGGCGGCGCTGCCGGTGCCGGGCCAGCGCGCGCCTGTGGCTGCCAGCGTGGCACCGTCCTACTATCCCGACGACCGCGTCGCCACCACCGGCAGCGCGCGCCAGGCGCAGGCGCTGGCCAGCCCGGCGCGCACCGGCACCGTGCTCGACGAACTGCGCGAAGTGCAGTCGGAGAACAGCGACAGCCTAGCTGCCGGCGCCCTCTACCGGGCGCGCGACGGCGAGGCCGGGCTGGGCAAGTTGAACGATCTGGAAGTGCCGCTGCACGGCGAGTTCGCGGTCGGCGAAGGCAAGCTCAGCGTCGATGTCACCCCGACCCTGCTCGATGCCGGCACGCTCGACACCGCCTATTCCACCGCCAGCCGTTTCGGCGCCGGCCCCACCGCGGCGATGGGCGATGCACTGGCCGCCGACCGCACCCCGATCGACGAGCTGATCGGAAGCGATCTGTACCAGCTGCTGCTCACCGAAGGCGACAGCAACGCCACCCGCAACGCGCTGCGCACCTACGCGGTGAACACCGGCCTGTACAACGAGCTGTACAACGACACCGACGCCACCTTGACCAATGCGCAGCGCGAGGCCGCGGCGCTGCAGGCGCTGTATGCCGAGCCGCTGTCGGCATTCTTGCTCGGCAACGTCGCCGCGGACGTGTCGATCAGCACCCTGGCCAGCGCCATCCTCGGCGATGCCTCGCGCAGCGCCGACCTGAGCGCGGCCGACGTGGCGCGCTTCCAGGCGCTGGCCGCCAACACCACCGCGGCCAGCCTGACCCCGGCCGGCTTCAGCCAGGCGCTGTACACGATGGCCGCCAACGGCGCCGGCGCGCGCCGGCTGGACCAGGACGCCAGCGGCGTCGGCGTGGCGGTGAAGTACAAGCACGGCGGTTTCGCCGCCGACCTCGGCAGCACCCCGATCGGCTTCCCCGAGCAGCGCATCGTCGGCGGCGCGGGTTATCGCGGGCAGATCGGCGAGAACCTGACCTACTCAGGCCAGGTGTTCCGGCGCGCGGTCAGCGACAGCCTGCTGTCCTTCGCCGGCGTCGACGACGGCCGCGCCGGGCTCAGCTGGGGCGGCGTGACCAGCAACGGCGTGCGCCTGTCGGCCACGCTCGACAACGGCCTGCTCGGCGGCTACGCCAACCTGACCGCCGATCGCCTGGTCGGCCACAACGTCGCCGACAACGACCACCGCCAGGTGGACCTGGGCGTATACGTGCACGCGCTGGAGACCGAGAACCAGTCGCTGACCGCCGGCCTCAACCTGACCGCGATGCAGTACGACAAGAACCTGAGCGGCTACACCTACGGCCAGGGCGGCTACTTCAGCCCGCAGGACTACGTCGACCTCGGGTTCCCGGTGCACTGGAGCGGGCGCTCGTCCGGGCGCAAGGTCAACTGGAGCGTGGACGCCAGCGTCGGCGTGCAGCATTTCCGCAGCGACGACAGCGCCTACTTCCCGACCAGCGCGCAGATGCAGCAGGCCGCCTACGACGCCGCCTCGCTGGCCGCGCTGCTGGGCCTGGTCGACACCTACACCGCGCCGGTCTACGCCGGGCAGAGCAAGACCGGCGTGTCCTACAACCTCGCCGGCGCGGCCGAATGGCAATTGGCGCCGCAGCTGTTCCTGGGCGGGCGGCTGATCTTCAACAACGCCCGCGACTACAACCAGTTCAGCACCAACATCTACGTACGCTTCGTGCTCGACCGCCTCGGCGCCGGCCTCGGCCGCCGCCCGCAGGTGCTGGCCTCGCCGTATGCGGGGGAGTAGGGCGAGGCGCCGGCGTTCGGTTGTCGGGAGATGCTGAGGGAGCGGCTTCGGCACCGAGGCTGTGCCGGCGTGGTCGGCTTCGTTCGTCGCGACTGAAGTCGCTCCCACAGTGGGCTTGCGGATGGCTGGCTGGGTGCACTGTAGGAGGGGCTTCAGCCCCGACACCATCCATCGCCGTCAGGCCCACTGCTTCGTTCGTCGCGGCTGAAGTCGCTCCTACAGTGGGCTTTGCGGATGGCCGGCTGGGTGCACTGTGGGAGGGGCTTCAGCCCCGACTGCATCGGCAATGAAGCGCTCGCTGTTGTTCGCGCGCGCCGCCAAGGCTGCAGGGAGGCGCAGGTCGGCGGATAATCGGCCGCATCGGCGACAGGAGCAGGCCATGATCCGCGACATCATCCGTATGGGCGACCCGCGCCTGCTGCGCATCGCGCAGCCGGTCGACACTTTCGGCAGCGCGGAGTTGCGTGCGCTGGTCGCCGACATGTTCGAGACCATGGATGCCGCGCGCGGGGTCGGCCTGGCCGCGCCGCAGATCGCGGTGGACCTGCAGCTGATGGTGTTCGGCTTCGACAGCAATGCGCGCTATCCGGACGCGCCGCCGGTACCGCGCACTGCGCTGGCCAACGTGCAGATCGAGCCGCTGTCCGACGAACTGGAGGATGGCTGGGAGGGCTGCCTGTCCATCCCCGGGCTGCGTGCGGTGATCCCGCGCTATCGCCATATCCGCTACCGCGGCATGGACCCGGACGGCGCCGCGGTGGTGTGCGAGGCCGAGGGCTTCCATGCGCGGGTGGTGCAGCACGAGCACGATCACCTGATCGGCCGGCTGTACCCGTCGCGGATTCGCGACTTCGGCAAGTTCGGCTTCGAGGACGTGCTGTCCTACGAGTTGTAGCGCCGCTCGCCTGATTCACCTGGACAGGGTGCATGCGCCTGCCGTCCAGCGCATAAGCACGGACCACGTGCTCCTGGGCATATGCGGGTGCAAGGACTTGGAAGGTCGGCCCGATCTTGCGACGGCGCGCGCAGTGCTGCTCTCGACGATGCAAGCAGCCAGGTCGGGATTGCTCGCGCGCCCGGCGCTTCGAAAGTGCCGCCACGTCGGTATGCGTGGGTGCAAGGACTTCGAAAGTTGGCCATGGCGATCGGTTATGGTCAGGCCGCCGCACATGCGATGGCGTGCGCAGTGCGGCTTTAGACGATGCAAGGAGCCAGGCAGGGGGTGCTTGGCGCGCATCCGACGCTTCGAAAAACCCCGCCGCGTTTGGCGGGCGTCGCTCCCGGCCAGGATGCGCTCCGGCCGCTAACGCATCTGTCTACGACGGCGTCATCCCAGCCGGTCGGGATGAGCAAGTGGCGGCTTCTCCCGTGAAAACCGTCGAAAAACCACGAAAGATTGGCCCCGGGAAGCACCTGCAGCGAACGCCCATGGAACCTGCGCGAGGCCGCACCGGTGGCGCGCCCCCGCCTGACGGGCTATAGTGTGACGAGCATCACGCTATTGATACCACATGGAGCGGGTTGGTGAAGGTTCTTTCCGTTTTTGGTACGCGCCCTGAAGCCATCAAGATGGGGCCGCTGGTCCGTGCGCTGCACGCCGCGCCGGGCATCGACTCCCTGGTCTGCATCACCGGCCAGCATCGGGCGATGCTGGACCAGGTGCTGTCGCTGTTCGCGATCCGGCCGGACCACGATCTAGACGTCATGGTAGCGAACCAGACCCTGAATGGTTTGTGTTCGCGGCTGTTCGACAAGCTCGACGCCCTGTACGCGCAGGTGCAGCCGGACCGCGTGCTGGTGCACGGCGATACCAGTACCGCCATGACCGCGGCGCTGGCCGCCTTCCACCGGCGCATCCCGGTCGGCCACGTCGAAGCGGGCCTGCGCACCGGCAATCTGCAGCAGCCCTGGCCGGAAGAGATGAACCGGCGGGTGATCGACGTGGTCGCCGACCACCTGTTCGCGCCCACCGACAGCGCGCGCGGCAACCTGCAGCAGGAAAACCTGTCCGGCCGCATCAGCGTCACCGGCAACACCGTGATCGATGCGCTGCAACAGACCGTCGGCCGGCTCGAGCAGGATGCCGCGCTGCGCGGTGCGGTCGATGCGCAATTCCCGTTCCTGGCGCCGGAGCGCAAGCTGCTGCTGGTCACCGGGCACCGCCGCGAGAGCTTCGGCGACGGCTTCGCCAACATCTGCCAGGCGCTGGCGGAACTGGCGCGGCGCCGCGACCTGCAGATTGTCTACCCGGTGCACCTGAATCCGAACGTGCAGGGCCCGGTCCACGCGCAGCTGGGCGGCCTGGACAACGTGCACCTGATCGCGCCGCAGGACTACCTCGCCTTCGTGCGCCTGATGCAGCGCGCGCACGTGGTGCTGACCGATTCCGGCGGGGTGCAGGAAGAAGCGCCGGCGCTGGGCCGGCCGGTGCTGGTGATGCGCGATGTCACCGAGCGCCCGGAAGCGGTCCAGGCCGGCGTGGTCACCCTGGTCGGCACCGATCCGGCGCGGATCGTGGCCGCGGTCGCTGCCGCCTGCGAGCAGCCGGTGCGGCCCGCGCAGTTCCTCCCCGACGCCAGCCCGTATGGCGATGGCCGCGCATCGGCGCGGATCGTGGCCGCATTGCGCGGCCTGCCGTTCGACCCGTTCGACCCATGCGTCCCCGGCCGTGCCGCGGCGGTTTCCAACTTCCCTCTTTCAGAATCGATGCCATGACCCAGACCCGACGTCGTACCGCACGCTTTCCCAAGGTAGTGCCGCTGGCCTTGGTCCTGCTGGCGCCGCTGAACCCCGCTGCCGCCGCCGACTCCGTCGCCGGCCAGTTCGGCGAGTGGGCCGGCGACACCACCGTGCAGCGCTCGATGACGCTGCGCGAGCTCGGCTTCGCCCAGCCGCTGGTGCTCAGCGGCCAGGAAAGCCAGCGCGAGATCTACCTGCCGGTGCCGGCCGGCGTGCCCACCCGCGATGCGCAGTTGCAGGTCGATGCGCGCTACCTGCGCGGGCATACCGGACGCACCTCCAGCCTGCTGTCGATCGACGGCGACCCGGTGTCGGCGCGGTCGATCACCGATGCGCAGGGCGACGCCAGCCAGCTGATCGGCATCGACGGGTTCGCCCGCCCCAGCGGCTTCGTGCGCTTCGGCGTGGGCTGGTGGTCGGTGGTTTCCGAATACGAGTGCGCCGACCAGAGCGCGCCGGCCAACGTGCTGCGGCTGTCGCCGGATTCGCGCTTCAGCTACCGCTTCGACGGCCGCGCGATCGACACCGTGGCCAAGGCCTGGGGCGCGCTGCCGGCCAAGGTGCGGTTGCTGGTCGATGGCCGCGCCACCAGCGTGGAAAGCTACGACGCCGCGTGGCGCGTGGGCACCGCGCTGGAGAACGGCGGCAAGCGCGTGGATGTGGTCGCGCTGCCGGCCGTGGGCACGACCGTGGACCTGCGCGGGCTGGCGATCCCGGCCAGCCTGGCCGGCATTCCCGCCTACGCGGCGCTGGCCGATGGCAGCGCCACCCACCGCATCGGCAGCCTGGCCGAAGTTGGCGCGCTGCTGTCGCTGGGCGACGCCGGTCCGCTGGCGGTGGACGTGGCGGTGCTGAGCGATCCGCTGCGCGCCGGCGTGCGCGTCGCGCTGGATGCGCTGGCCAGCGAGGTCGGCGCGGCGTCGCCGGACGCGGCCGGTGCGTTCGCCGCATGGCGCAAGGCCGACATGGCCGGGTTCGAGCAGGCGGCCGACAAGGCCTCGGTGCAGGTCGCCCTGGTCGGCGGACGGCCGACCCTGCTGGTCGCCACCGGTGCCGGCGCCAAGGTCGCCGGCCTGCTGACCGAGCAGTGGCGCGCCTATGCGCTGGGCCGCTCGCTGCGGGTCGGCGAGGCGCTGCAGCCGCCGGCCGACAAGGGCGTGGTGCTGCTCAACCGGCTCGGCAGCATGTCCGGGACCCTGGACATCGTCGCGCGCGGCGATCGCACCGCCAGCTTCGACCTGGGCGCGCTGTCCAGCGATGGACGCCTGCCCAGCGAGGTGGTGATCGACGTGTCCGCCGCGCCGAATCCGGCCGGGCAGGGCGCGGTCGCCTCGATCTTCTTCAACGACTACCTGGTGGGCGCCAAGGTGCTCAACAGCGACGGCAAGCCGCAGCGCCTGGTCGCCAAGGTGCCGGGCTACGCACTGGCCGCGCGCAACCAGGTGCGGATCAGCTTCCTGCGCCAGCCGGCTCGCCCGTACTGCCACGATCCGGCCACCGGCTATCCGGTGTCGGTGCTGCCCAGCAGCCACATCCGCCTGGCCGACCGCAGCCTCGGCGGCGATTTCGTCGGCGCGGCCGCGCAGCTGGCCGGCCCGCACGACGTGTTCGTGCCCACGAACTGGCTGCAGGATGCGCCGGCGACGCTGGCCAAGGTGATCCACCTCGCCAGCGCGACCGGCGCCTCGCCGACGACCGCCACGCTCAAGCTCGGCGATGCGAAGACGGCGATCGCGCCGAACGGCGCCTACCTCAGCTTCGTGCTGGCCCCGCAGGGCCTGGCGCAGAGCGGTGCGCTGCGCGACGGCAAGCTGGTGGTGTCCGGCCCGGGCGACAAGGTGCTGCTGGACGTGGCCGGGCTCGACCGCGCGGCACTGGTGGAAGTGGTCGGCAGCGGCGCCAACACCGGGGTGATCTACCGCGAATTGGGCGCGCAGGGGCCGCAGATCGACGCGCCGTTCCGGCTGATCCGCGGCAACCTCGCGTTGCTGGATGCGCGCGGTCTGGTGCAGGACTTCGACGGCCAGGATCCGACCGGCGCGCAGCTGGCCGAGCAGGCCGACCCGCAGCCGCTGTGGCAGCAGCACATGGTGTGGCTGCTGGTGCTGGTCGGGGTGATCGTGTTCATGCTGCTGGCCGCGCGCGTGACCCAGGTCCGGCGCCGCCGCAAGTCCGTCCAGTCCGGGCACTGACCGCCTGTGGACGGCCTGTACTGGAACATCCACCTCGCCAACTACTACGCCTTCCTGGAGACGGCGGCAGTGGTGGTGGCGGTGGTGATCCTGATCTCCAGCCTCGATGACCTGTTCATCGATGCCTGGTACTGGGTGCGCGAAATCTGGCGCACCCTGATCCTCAAGCAGCGCAGCGAATACCGGCCGCTGACCCAGCAGGACCTGCTGCAGCGGCCCGAACAGACGCTGGCGATCATGGTGCCGGCCTGGGCCGAGTACGACGTGATCGGGCAGATGGTCGAGAACATGGTCGACGTGCTCGACTACCACGACTACGTGATCTTCGTCGGCACCTATCCCAACGACCCGCAGACCATCGCCGAAGTGGAACGCATGTGCCGGCGCTACAAGCGCATGCGCCGGATCGAGGTGCCGCACGACGGCCCGACCAGCAAGGCCGACTGCCTGAACTGGCTGGTGCTGGCGATCTTCGAGTACGAGAAGCGCCACGGCATCGAATTCGCCGGCGTGGTCCTGCACGACAGCGAAGACGTGCTGCACCCGATGGAGCTGCGGTTCTTCAACTACCTGCTGCCGCGCAAGGACATGATCCAGCTGCCGGTGACCTCGCTGGACCGCGAGTGGTACGAACTGGTCGCCGGCGTGTACATGGACGAGTTCGCCGAATGGCACGCCAAGGACCTGGTGGTGCGCGAAAGCGTGTCCGGCATGGTGCCCTCGGCCGGCGTGGGCACCTGTTTCTCGCGCAAGGCGCTGGTGGCGCTGAGCGAGGCCACCGGCAACCAGCCGTTCAACACCGACAGCCTGACCGAGGACTACGACGTCGGCGCGCGCTTGGCGGCGATGGGCATGCACTCGATCTTCGCGCGCTTCCCGGTGCAGTTCCGCGTACGCCGCGCGTCGTGGTTCGGTTGGGGCCCGGTGCGCGAGCGCACCCTGCGCATGGCGCTGTGCGTGCGCGAATACTTCCCCGACAACTTTCGCGCCTCGTACCGGCAGAAGGCGCGCTGGGTGCTGGGCATCGGCCTGCAGAGCTGGGAGACGCTGGGCTGGCGCGGTTCGCTGGCGACCAAGTACCTGCTGGCGCGCGACCGCAAGGGCATCGTCACCTCGTTCATCAGCGTCTTCGCCTACCTGATCTTCCTGCAACTGCTGCTGTTCTGGGTGCTCAAGGTGACCGGTGCGTGGAGCACCCAGTTCCCGACCATCTTCCAGAGCGGCACCTGGCAGATGAACGTGGCGCTGCTAACCACCGCGGCGCTGGTCACGCGCGTGGCGCAGCGTTTCTACTTCGTCAACCGCCTGTACGGGTGGGAACATGCGCTGATGTCGATCCCGCGCATGGTGGTCGGCAACATGATCAACTTCATGGCCACCGCGCGCGCCTGGCGCATGTTCCTGCTGTACCTGCTGTTCGGCAAGCGCATGGTGTGGGACAAGACCATGCACGATTTCCCCTCCGCCGCGCAGCTGGTGCACACGCGCCGGCGCCTGGGCGAATTGCTGGCCACCTGGGAAGCGGTCGAACCCGAACGCCTGCAGCAGGCGCTGCAGCAACAGCAGGGCGGGCGCCAGCAGCCGCTGGGCCGGATCCTGGTCGCGCAGGGCTGGCTGGACGATGAAACCCTGGCCGAAGCCATCGCCTTCCAGGGCGACCTGCCGCGTGCGGCGATCGACGTCGACTACCTGCAGGCCGGGCAGTTCCCGCTGTCGGTCGAGGCCTGCGTGCAGTGGCGCCTGCTGCCGCTGCCACCGGGCGCGCCCGACGAACTGGCGGTCGCGGTGGCCAACGCGCTGTCCGAGGCCGAGCAGGAACGGCTGCTGCAGGACGCGCAGGCCAGCGTGCTCAGGCAGTCGATCGCGCGCGAAAGCGAAATCAATGCCGGCCTGCGCCTGATCAGCGGCGAAAGCTACCGCATCGACGCGGTGCCGCTGCTGGGCGATCTGTTGGTGGAGATGCGCCTGATCGCGCGCGACCAGTTCGAGCGCGTGCTCGACGAATACAAGCCGCAACGCGACGGCCGCATCGGCGACCACCTGGTCAAGCAGGGCGTCGCCACCCAGGCGGCGATCGCCACCGCCGTGCGCGAGCAGCATCGCCGCGCCGGCCTACCCCGATACAGCGCCGGCGGAGAACTGCAGGCATGAGAATCACCTTGCTTTCGGCCGTGATCGCGCTGGGCCTGCTCGGCCTGGGCAGCGTCCCCGCCTATGCGCAGCAACCGCCGCTGGCCGGTGCCGCCTACCGCATTGCCGAAGACGCCTACGCGTCCTACGCACGCGGCGATTACCAGCGCGCCAGCCGCGAGGCCGCCGAAGCGGCGCGCTTGCGCCCGGACGTGGCGCGCCTGCGCCTGCTGCAGATCTACGCGCTGCAGAAGCTGGGCCGCGCCGACGAAGCGCGCGCGCAGGCCCGCCGCGCGCTGGCCGACGGACTGCGCGATCCGGCGCTGCCGGGACTGGCGTCGGCGTCGGCGCCGGCAGCGGCCTCCGCCTCCGCGCGCGCCGGCGGCGCACCCGCGCCACGCGCCACCGCGCGCCCCAGCGCGGCCGAACAGGCCTACCAGCGCGCCTTCGCGCTGGCCACCCAGGCCTACGACGCCTACAACAACGACCACATGGCCGAGGCCGCGGACAAGGCCGAACAGGCCTTCCGCCAGCAGCCGCAGCAGGGTGCCTGGGCGATCCTGTGGGTGGCCGCGCTGGAGGCGCAACAGAAATTCGAACAGGCCGAAGCCGCTGCCGCCACGGCGGTGCAGCTGGGCGCGCCGAATGTCGCCGACCTGCAGGCCAAGCGCGTGGCGCTGGGCCGCCAGCGCGCGGTCAAGCCGGCGCAGGAGGGCTACCAGGCGTTGATCGCGCAGGACTTCGCCGCGGCCGCCGGATTCGCCCGGCAAGCGGTGGCGTACGCGCCGGACGTGGCCTCGCATCGCCTGCTGCTGATGACCGTGCAACTGCTCGACGGGCAACTGTCCGCCGCCGAGGACACCGCCGACCAGGCCCTGGACAACGACAGCGAAGACACCGTGGCGCTGGTCATGCGCGGGTATCTGCGCCAGCGCCAGTTGCGCACCACCGAGGCCAACGCCGATTTCGACGCCGCCCTGCGCCAGGACTGGCTGGATGCGCAACAGCAGCGCAACGTGCGCCTGCTGGCGGTGGATGCGGCGATCGCCGCCGGCGACCGCGAACGTGCCGCGCGCCTGCTGCAACCGCTGCAGGCCGATCCGCTGGCCGACGCGGACGACACCGCGCGCCAGCAGATCGGCCAGGCCGTCGCCCAGCGCGAGAAGGCGCTGCGCAAGGCGCGCGCGGTTCCGACGCTGACCCTGGCGGCGTACCCGGCGCCATTCCAGCAATGCCGCGATACGCCCTACGGCACCCAGTGCGAACTGACCCCGGCCGACCTGCAGGGCAGCGGCAGCGCCGCGCAACGCGCCTACGCTGCCTACGGACGGCAGGACTACCAGGAGGCCATTCGCGAAGCGCAGCGCGCACTGCAGGAGAGCCCGGACAACGCCAGCCTGCAGAACCTGCTCACCACCGCGCTGGCCGCCGGCGACCGCGCCCAGCAGGCGCAGGCGCGGCAACGCCTGGACAGCGCGCTGGGCCAGCGCCCCGCCGACGCCGGGCTGCTGATGCAGCGCGGCTATCTGTACCAGCGCAGCGGCGAACCGGCGCAGGCGCTGGACGATTTCCGCGCGGCCGAAGCCACCGGCAAGGCGCCGCCCAGCGTGGTGCTCGACCAGGCCTATGCCAGCGCCGCGCAGGGCGACAACACGCAGGCGGTGGCGCTGCTGCGCAGCGCGATCGACCGCGCCGACCAGGGCCGGCTGCCGCTGGACAAGGCGCAGCGCTACAACACCCGCAGTTCGATCGCCAACCTCTCGCGCGAATGGGGCCTGATCGCCTCGGCCGGCTACCGCGGCGCGCGCCAGGCCGCGACCAACCTCGGCGGGTCGGCGATCAGCACCCCGGGCGATTCGGCTTTCGGCACCGTGGAGGCGTTCTGGCGGCCCGAGGCGCTCAACAACCGCCATGGCACGCTGGAAGCGTACGCACGCATGGCCAACACGCTGTACGACGAGGGCGGCACCTTCGAATCCGTGCGCGCGGTGGATCCTTGCACCGGCGAAGCCACCGAGGACGCGCGCGCGCGGGCCGAGCGCCTGAGCCGCTCGCGCTCGATCGCCGGCTGGCCCTCCACGATCGGATCGTTCGGCGTGCGCTACGCGTTCGGCCGCACCGGCCTGAGCGCAGGCATCGAGCGCCGCCAGTTCCTCGGCACTGCCACCCGCAACGGCGGCGTCTATCCGGATTCGGCCGCGATCCAGTGCCGCATCCAGCGCGACTCGAACCAGCCGCTGCAGGTCAACACGCTGGCGCGCTACCGCCTGGACAGCAACGCCGGCGGCTGGATGTCGTACCTGACCTACGGCTTCTACCAGGGCACCGGCGTGCGCACCGACGTGAACCAGTGGTGGACGCTGAGCGGCTACGCGCAGGCCGGCTACAGCTGGGACGACAACCGCGCGCGCTTCAGCGTGGATCGGCTGGACGCCACCGGCGCCCCGGTCGAAAACCTGCTCGACTCCGACGGCCGCCTGCATCGCGCGCAATGGTTCGCCGCCGCCGAACTGCGGCTGGGCCGCAGCTACCGGTTCGGCGCCGAGCAGACCCGCTGGGTGCTGACCCCGTCGGTGGTGGTGGGCGCGGACTGGCTCGACCAGCGCACGCGCGTCAGCGGCATCGCCTATCCGCTGATCGGCAAGCAGGCGTTCGCGTTGTCCGACACCGACCGCAGCTGGTCGCTGGGCGCCGGCCCCGGCCTCGGCGTGCGCTACTGGTTCCGCGAGGACCGCTACAACGCCGCACGCTCCTCGCTGGACCTGAGCGTGCAGTACCGCTTCGCCATCGGCGGCGGCGATACCCAGCGCGCCAAGGGCCTGTTCGCCACCGCCACCTTCTACTACTGATCATGCAAGGAACCGCCATGACCGCTGTTGTCTTCCCGTCCCCCCGTGCGCATGCCCGCGCGTTGTGGCTGGGCCTGCTGTGCGTGGGCCTGTCGTGTGCGTTCGCCGCCGCGCCGGCGCTGGCCCAGGCGCCGCCTGCCGCCGCCGGCGCCGCACAGGATTCCTCGATCGTGATGGTCGGCAAGGACGGCTGGCTGTTCCCCGGATGGGGCAGCCTGACCGAGGTCGACGGTGCGGCGATCGACCGCAACACCGCGCTGATCGCCGAGGCGCGCGCCGCGCTGGCGGCGGCCGGGGTCCGCCTGGACGTGCTGGTGCTGCCGGACAAGGCCCTGTTCTACGAAGACAAGCTGCCCGACGGCAAGCGCATGAGCGATGCCGTGCGCGGCCGCTATGCGCTGATCCAGGACAGCCTGGGCACGGCGCAGGTGCCAGCGGTGGACGCGCTGCAGGTGCTGCGCCAGGTCAAGCAGGGCGGGAAGGAGGTGTTCTACCGCAGCGATCAGCACTGGACCCAGCCGGCCGCCGACGCGGTGGCCGTGGCGGTCGCCGCGCAGGTCCGCCAGCAGGTGCCGCGGCTGCAGGGCCAGGACGGCACCGGCATGGCCCTGGGCAGCGAGATCACCGAGCGTCGCTTCGGCGACCTGGCCGAACTGTTCCTGACCGACGCGCAGCGCAAGGCGGTGGGCCGCGACACCTTCACCGTGCGCCGCCAGTCCGATCAGCAGGCGCTGCTGGACGACGCGCCGGCGCCGCTGCACGTCACCGGGCACAGCATGGTGCAGCCGTATTTCGGCTTCCCGCAGAAGCTGTCCAACCTGCTCGATCGCCCGGTGTCGGTGAACTGGAAGCCCGGCAACGTCGGCCCCTGGGTGATGCTGCTGGAATATCTGGAATCACCCGAGTTCCAGAAGACCAAGCCGCAGGTGCTGGTGTGGCAGATGTTCGAGCCGTCCTATGGGCAGGGCCCGGATGCGCGTGGACAGTGGGACAACGCCTCGATCATGAGCGCGCAGCAGTGGCAGGCGCGCCTGCACAAGGCCCTGGGACAGTAGGCCGATGAGTGCACGTCCCGGCGCGCCTGCGCCCCTGCCTGCGGCGGCCCCGGCGCGCGCGCATGTGGTCACCGCCGTGGTGGTGGTGCTGCTGCTGGTCGCCGGGCTGTTGTCCGGTGGCTGGATGCTGGGCCGCGCGCCGCTGCCGGCGGCGTCGCTGGCGCCGGCGCGCTGGGCCGACGGCGAGGCCGGCCGCGCGATCAACCAGGCGCTGAAGCTGCCGCTGCAGGCGCAGGCCGACCTGGCCGGCGCGGCGTTGCGTTATCGGCTGCTCGGCGATGCCGGGCCGCAGGTCGCGCTGGGCTGCCCAGGCTGGCTGTTCTACCGCGACGGCTTGCGTCCGCCCGCCGGCGCCGGCGAAGCGGTGTTCGCCCAGCGCGTGCGCTTGATGCGGCATTGGGCGCGGCAGCTGCAGGCGCAGGGCGTGCAGTTGCTGGTGGTGGTGGTGCCGGACAAATCGCGGATCGAGCAGGCGCACACCTGCGGCCTGCGCCATTCGGCGCCGATGCGCGCGCGGCTGGGGCAATGGCACCAGGCGCTGGCCGCCGCGGGCGTGGCCTCGACCGACCTGCTGCCGGTGCTGCAGGCCGGCGACGCGCCGGTGTTCTTCCGCACCGACGTGCACATGAACCGGATCGGCGCGCAGCGCGCCGCCGATGCGGTGGCGGCCTCGGCGTTGCCGCTGCTCGGCGGGCGCGGCGCGCAGGCCTTCGCGGTCGGCGCGCCCGGCGCGCCGGCGCCGCGGATGGGCGACCTGATCGTGCTGGCCGGGCTGGAACATGCGCCGCCGGCCTGGCGCCCGGCGCTGGACCGCGAGCCGCAGCAGACCATCGCGCCGCTGCGCAGCGGTGGCCTGCTCGACGACACGCCGCCGGTGGAGGTGCTGCTGTTGGGCAGCTCCAACGGGCGCCGCAGCCTGTTCGGCGAACGCCTGGGCCACGCCCTCGGCCGCGAAGTGTGGAACCAGAGCCTGGACGGCGGCCAGTTCTCCGGCGCGTTGCTGGCGGCCTGGCCGCAGCGTCGGCAATGGCCGCCGAGCCTGAAGCTGGTGGTCTGGGAATTCTCCGAAATGGCCCTGTCGCTGCCGCTGACCGACGGCGAACGCGCGGCGCTGGCCGAGATCGACTGAGCGCCGACCGACGATGCTGTTCAACTCCTTCCTGTTCCTGCTGATCTTCCTGCCGGTCGCGCTGGGCGTGCACTACCTGCTCGGCGCGCTGCAGCCGCGCCTGGCCGCGCTGTGGCTGTGCGTGGCCTCGATCGTGTTCTACGGCTGGTGGAACCCGCAGTTCGTGGTGCTGCTGGCCGGCTCGATCGTGTTCAACTACCTGGTCAGCCTGGCGATCCTGTCGCTGGCCAAGCGCCCCAGGCTGCAACTGCTGGTCACCACGCTGGGCGTGGCCGCCGACCTGGTGCTGCTGGTGCACTACAAGTATTTCGCGGCGATGGTCACCTTCGCCCACGACGTGGGTTTCAACGTCGGCCCGATGGACGCGCTGATCCTGCCGCTGGGCATTTCCTTCTTCACCTTCACCCAGATCGGCTACCTGCTGGACTGCCGCGCCGGCGTGGTCAACGACCGCAGCCCGCTCAGCTACGTGCTGTTCGTGACCTTCTTCCCGCACCTGATCGCCGGCCCCATCCTCCACCACAAGGAGATGATGCCGCAGTTCAGCAAGCGCGAGACCTACCGCTTCCACGCCGACAACCTGTCGGTCGGCGGCATGCTGTTCGTGATCGGCCTGGCCAAGAAAGTGCTGCTGGCCGACAGCATCGCGCCGTACGCCGACGCCGGTTTCGCCAGCACCGGCGAGGTGCAGTTCTGGGGCGCGTGGGCCACCGCGCTGAGCTACGCGCTGCAGCTGTACTTCGATTTTTCCGGCTATTCGGACATGGCGCTGGGCCTGGCGCGGATGTTCGGCATCCGCTTCCCGCTCAACTTCAACTCGCCGTACAAGGCGACCAGCGTGATCGATTTCTGGGCGCGCTGGCACATGACCCTGACCCGCTACATCACCGCCTACCTGTACTACCCGGTGGCGATGGCGGTGACCCGCTGGCGCACCCGCCACGGGCGCGCCACCGGCCCGGCCGCGGTGGCCTCGGCCGGCGGCTTCGCCTCGATGATCGTGCTGCCCACGGTGTGGGCGATGGGCCTGGCCGGGATCTGGCACGGCGCCGGCCTGCAGTTCCTGATCTTCGGCCTGCTGCATGCCGCCTACCTGGCGATCAACCACGCCTGGCGCATCTTCGTCGGCGGGCGCAAGCCGGCGGCGCTGCGCACGCTCAACCCGCTGCAGCATGTGGGCTACCTGCTGCTGACCTTCGTCGCGGTGCTGTTCGCGCAGGCGTTCTTCCGCGCCGACGGCGTGCACGCGGCGTGGCAGCTGGTGCAGGGCATGGCCGGCCTGCGCGGCTGGGAAAGCCTGGACAACCTCGGCCACATCGCCGGCATGGGCGCGGCCGACGGCTGGCGCCTGCTGGCCGGCCATCACCTGCAGCTGCTCTACATCGCCGGATTGCTGGCGGTGGTGTGGCTGGCGCCCAACGCGCACCAGATCATGGGCGTGTACTCGCCCGCGCTGGCCAAGCCGAGCCCGGCGCCGCGCGCGTGGATGCGCTGGCAGCCCAACCTGCCGTGGCTGCTGGCGATGCTGTCGCTGCTCGCGCTGTGCCTGTCGAGCCTGCACAAAGAATCGCGTTTCCTCTATTTCCAGTTCTGACAAGGTGAACCCCATGGACATGCAGACCCTCCAGACCCAGCTGACCGACATCGTCGAGAGCGTGATCGGCACCCGCGTGCAGCCCGACGAATACATGGAATCGCTGTTCGATTCGATGTCCAAGGTGCAGCTGATGGTCGAGGTCAAGGACCGCCTCGGCGTGACCCTGCCGATCGACGAGATCGACACGCTGGTCGAATCGGTGCAGGTGCTGGCCGACTACGTCGCCGCGCACCAGCGCTGAGCCGGGCCACCAGCGGAGCCGCCGCCATGCGCTTTGATTTCGACCAGTGCCGTTTTGTCGAACGCGAGCAGGCGCCGCATGCGCCGGCGTTGCGCGATGCCGCCGGCGTGCTGGACTGGGCCGGGCTGTACCAGGCCACGCAGGACTGGATCGCGCGCGCGCAGCAGGCCGGCGTGCAGCCTGGCCATGCGTTGGTGATTTCCGGCCACAAGCAGTCCGCCTTCGTGGTGGCCATGCTCGGCTGCCTGCAGCTGGGCGTGACCTACGTGCCGGTGGACACCATCAATCCGCCGGCGCGGCTGCGGCGCATCACCGCGCTGGTGCATGCCGCGGTCTACGACGCGGCGGCCGATACGTTCGGCCCCGGCGCCGACGACGCGCGCGCGCTGGCGGTGCCGGACCTGGCCTACATCATGTTCACCTCCGGCAGCACCGGCGATCCCAAGGGCGTGCAGATCGGCCGCGACAGCGTGGCCCTGTTCGCCGGCTGGATCCGCGACTGCCTGGCGCTGGGGCCGGCGCCGGCGTTCCTCAACCAGATGCTGTTCAGCTTCGATTTCTCGCTGTTCGACCTGTGCGGCGCGCTCGGCCTGGGCGGCTGCTGCGTGCTGTGCCCGCGCGAGGTGATCGCCGACAGCGAACGCTTCGTCGAGCACCTGCGCGATGCCGACGTGGCGGTGTGGGCGTCCACGCCCTCGTTCGTGCGCCAGCAGCTGCTCAATCCGCGCTTTTGCGCCGAACACCTGCCCACGTTGCAGGTGTTCGTGTTCGGCGCCGAATCGTTGACCCCGCGCGTGGCCGAAGAGTTGTGGGCGCGCTTCCCGCAGGCGCGTATCGTCAACTCCTATGGCCCGACCGAAGCCACCTGTTCCACCACCTGGGTGGAGATCGATGCCGCACTGCGCGCGGCCGCGCCCAACCCGTTCCCGATCGGCGTGGCCAAGCCGTATGCGCAGGTGTTCATCGACGGCGGCGAGATCTGCATGGCCGGCGACCACGTGATGCGCGGCTATCTGGAGCGCCCGGACCTGGACCAGGGCGTGCTGTTCGAGCACGACGGCAAGCGCGCCTACCGCAGCGGCGACCTGGGCGAGATCGATGCGCAGGGCCGCCTCTATTTCCGCGGCCGCAAGGACGACCAGATCAAGCTCAACGGCTACCGCATCGAACTGGCCGAGGTGGATGCGGCGCTGTCCACCCTGGACGGCGTGGTCGCCGGCGCGGCGGTGGTGCTGCGCCGGCCCGACGGCAGCCTGGTGCGGATGATCGGCTTCGTCGAACTGGCCGCGCCGGGCGCAGGCGCGGTGCAGCCGCTGCCCGACGCCTTGCAGGACTGGAAGCGGCAGCTCGGCCAGCGCGTGCCGCCATACATGATTCCCTCCGAACTGATCGCCGTGGACGCGTTGCCCACCGGCGCCACCAGCAAGGTCGATCGCAAACAACTGGAGCAGCGCTACGCACTGGCGCGCACGCTCCGCAGCCAGGAAACCAAACGATGAAACTGCCCTTCACCTTATTTGCCAGCGCCGTGCTGGCCCTTGCGCCGCTGGCCGCCAGCGCCCAGCAGGGCGCATCGGAAGGTCGCCTCGCGCAGCTGTATGCCGCGCGCCCGCCGGCCGGTTCGGCGTTCGTGCGCGTGCTCAACCCGGGCAGCGCCGCGCTCGCGGTCGGCGTCGGCAACGGTGCCGAGCAGCGCATCGGCCCGGCCGTCCGCGCCACCCGTTACGCCATCGTCGAAGGCGGCAAGCCGTTCGCGGTACGCGTGGCCGGCAAGGCGCGCCAGCAGGCGCAGGTCGCCGCCGGCAGCTTCACCACGCTGGTGCTGGACCCGGCCGCGCCGGCGCGGCCGCTGGCGGTACTGGCCGACGGCGGCGGCAGCAGCGATGCGCTCAAGGCCGAGATCCGTTTCTACAACCTGGCCAGCGGTTGCAGCCAGGCGCGGCTGGCGATGGCCGACAACGGCCCGGTGGTGTTCCCGGCGGTCGCCGCGGGCGCCAGCGGCGCGCGCGCGATCAACCCGGTCCAGGCGCGACTGGTCGCCGCGTGCGGCGGCAAGGACAGCGCGCCGTTGGCGCTGCCGCCGTTGCAGCCCGGCGACCACTACAGCCTGTTCCTGAGCGGCAGCGCCGCCGCACCGGTGCTGCAGGGCCAGCTCAGCGGCACCGATCCGGTGGGCCGCTGAGCGTGATCGACCGCGCCGTCTTCCGCGAAGACCATGCCCTGTTCCGCGAACAGGTGCGGCGTTTCATCGACACGCAGATCGCCCCGCACTACGCGCAATGGGAACGCGACGGCATCACCCCGCGTTCGCTGTGGCGCGCGGCCGGCGCCGCCGGCCTGCTCAACTGCCAGCTGCCCGAACCCTACGGCCTGGGCGGCGACTACGGGCATGCCGCCTGCGTGATCGAGGAACTGGCGCGGGCCAATTTCCTCGGCATCGGCTTCTCGATCCATTCGGACATGGCCGCGCCGTACCTGATGCAGTACGGCAGCGACGCGGTACGCGATGCCTGGCTGCCGAAGATGGCGCGCGGCGAAGCGATCGGCGCGATCGCGATGACCGAGCCCGGCGCCGGCAGCGACCTGAAGGCGATCCGTACCCGTGCCGAACGGCACGGCGATCACTACCTGCTCAACGGCCAGAAGACCTGGATCACCAACGGCAGCAACGCCGACGTGGCGGTGGTGGTGGCCACGGTGGCGCCGGAGCTGGGCGCGCGCGGATTGACCTTGTTCTGCGTCGATACCGCGCTGCCCGGCATCAGCCGCGGCGCGCCGATGGCCAAGATCGGCCAGCACGCGCAGGACACCAGCGAGCTGTTCTTCCAGGACGTGGCGGTGCCGGTCTCGCACCTGCTCGGCGAAGAGCAGCGCGGCTTCGACTACCTCGGCGAACAACTGGCCGCCGAACGCCTGGCGATCGCGCTGCGCGCGGCGGCCTCGGCCGAAGGCATGCTCGCCGAGACCATCGCCTACGTGCGCCAGCGCAAGGCGTTCGGCCGCCACCTGATCGACCACCAGAACACCCGCTTCGTGCTCGCCGACGCGGCCGCGCAGCTGGCGATGCTGCGCAGCTTCCTCGACCAGTGCCTGGACGCGCAGCTGCAGGGCCGACTGCAGGCCACCACCGCGGCGATGGCCAAGCTCAACGCCACCGAGATCCAGGGCCAGGTGCTGGACGCGCTGCTGCAGCTGCACGGCGGCTACGGCTACAGCAGCGAGTACGGCATCGGCCGCGCCTGGGCCGACGCGCGCGCGTTGCGCATCTTCGGCGGCACCAGCGAGATCCTGCGCGACATCATCGGCCGCGCGCTGTAACAGGCGCCACGGCTTCTGCCGAGGCGCGCACCGGCGCTACTGGCGCCCGGCGCGCCACTGCCGGCGCAGCGCCTGCG
Organism: Xanthomonas sp. 1678; assembly: GCF_031455575.1. NCBI lineage: Bacteria > Pseudomonadati > Pseudomonadota > Gammaproteobacteria > Lysobacterales > Lysobacteraceae > Xanthomonas > Xanthomonas sp. 1678. Next base: position 235,906 of record NZ_JAVDSZ010000004.1, read on the forward strand.
CGCGCGGCGTGTCCTGCGACAGCCACGGATCCAGCGCGAAGGCGAAGATGCCGGCGGCACCGCTGCCATGCGCCCACGCCAGCTGCTTGCGGATGCGCGCGGCATCGGCGGTCTGCGCCTGGAAGTTGCTGCCGTCGGCGGCCGAGCTCGGCAATTGCTCGAACAGTTCGACCACCACGTCGAAGTCGACCTGGCGCGCGCGCAGCAGCGCCAGCAGCGGATCCACGCCGTCCAGGTTGTCCAGCCCGGCGACGCCGACCCCGTCCTGCACCATCGGCCGCAGCGGCACCTGGTCGAGGATGCGGGTCCACAGCTGCGCCAGCGAGCCGTCGGTCTGCAGCCGGCTGAAATAGGTGGAGATCGCGGTCGGTTGCGCGGTGCCGGCCTTGGCTGCAGCGCACAGTGCGGCGAGCCAGGCGCACAGGCGCTGCTGGCGCTCGTCCTGCGCCCAGTGGAACTGCTCCAGCTCGTAGGGCAGGTACCAGCCGTCGAAGTTGCCCTGCGCGGTCCACGGCGCGCGCAGCAGGTAGGCGCGGGCATTGTCCAGGGTCAGCGCCAGGAAGGCGTCCAGCGCGGCCAGGTCCTGCGCCTGCAGCGCCTTCCACCAGCCGCTGTGGTAGGGCAGGCCGACGCGCACCCGCAGGCCCGCCGCAGCGGCGGTGGAGAAGATCAACTGCATCACGCTGTCCGGCACGTCCCAGTCGGCATCGCCGCCGCTGCCGTACAGCCCCGCCCACTGCACCACGATCTGGCGGCAGCCCATGCGCTGGGCCAGCGCCATGTGCTGCTGCCAGTCCTGCGCGCTCATTTCCAGGTGGCTGCGCCAGGGCTGGATGAAGCCGCCATCGAACCGCGGCGGGTTGGCGCAGCCCGGCAGCAGGCTCGCGCCGAACGCGGCAGGCGCGAGCACGGCCAGCCGCAGCAGGTCGCGGCGACTGAGCGGGAAGGGACGGGATCCAGGGCGAGCGTTGTTCATTGCTTCCGCGAGCGGCGAGGTCCAGGCATGTTTCTACACCATCGCCCAGAAAGATCGCGTGGCGCGGCGCGTACTGGCCGGCTGCCAGTCATGCTGCCGATGCGGTTCGGTGGCCAGCGGTTCGGCGTGCACGGACGCGCCATGCTGCGTGGCTGGGCATGGTGCCGCTGCAGCGCATTCGGGAGGAGTGTCTGCGTTGCGGGTGCGCGCCGCGTGCGCATGCTCGCTGGCGTGTACGTCGATGCGAGGACGGCGGCGTGGCGACGCAACGCCGAAACGCAAACGGCCGCGCAGGGCGCGGCCGTTTGCGGGAACGCTTGCCTACAGGCTTACTTCAGCGCCTTGAAGCGCAGCCGCTTCGGACCGGCGTCGTCGCCCATGCGGCGGCGCTTGTCGATCTCGTACTCGCGGTAGTTGCCCTGGAAGAACTCCACGTGCGAGTCGCCTTCGAACGCCAGGATGTGGGTCGCGATGCGGTCCAGGAACCAGCGGTCATGCGAGATCACGAAGGTATTGCCCGGGAACTCCAGCAGCGCGTCTTCCAGCGCGCGCAGCGTCTCGATGTCCAGATCGTTGGACGGTTCGTCGAGCAGCAGCACGTTGCCGCCCTGCAGCAGGGTCTTGGCCATGTGCAGGCGCCCGCGTTCGCCGCCGGAGAGGCTGCCGACCAGCTTCTGCTGATCCTGGCCCTTGAAGTTGAAGCGGCCCAGGTAGGCGCGCGACTGGATCTCCACGCCGTTGATGTTGAGGATGTCCAGGCCGCCGGAGACTTCCTGGAACACGTTGTGGTTGCCTTCCAGCTTGTCGCGGCTCTGGTCCACGTAGGCCAGCTTCACCGTCGGCCCGAGCACGATCTCGCCCGAGTCCGGCTTCTCCTTGCCGATGATCATCTTGAACAGCGTCGACTTGCCGGCGCCGTTGGGGCCGATGATGCCGACGATGGCGCCGGACGGCACCAGGAAGCTGAGATCGTCGATCAGCAGGCGGTCGCCGAACTTCTTGGTGACGTGCTTGAACTCGAGCACCGCATTGCCCAGGCGCTCGCCCGGCGGAATGAAGATCTCGTTGGTCTCGTTGCGGCGCTGGTAGTCGACCGACTGCAGTTCTTCCAGGCGCGCCAGACGCGCCTTGCCCTTGGTGCGGCCGCCCTTGGCATTCTGCCGCGACCATTCCAGCTCCTTCTGGATCGCCTTCTGCCGCGACTTCTCCTGGTTGTCTTCCTGCTTCAGGCGCTCTTCCTTCTGCATCAGCCAGTCGGTGTAGTTGCCCTTCCACGGGATGCCGCGGCCACGGTCCAGTTCCAGGATCCACTCGGCGGCGTTGTCCAGGAAGTAGCGATCGTGGGTCACCGCCACCACGGTGCCGGTGTAGCGCGCCAGGAACTGCTCCAGCCATTCCACCGACTCGGCGTCGAGGTGGTTGGTCGGTTCGTCGAGCAGCAGCATGTCCGGCTTCTGCAGCAGCAGCCGGCACAGCGCCACGCGGCGCTTCTCGCCGCCCGACAGCGGGCCGATCACCGCGTCCCACGGCGGCAGGCGCAGCGCGTCGGCGGCGATCTCCAACTGCTGCTCGACCATGTGCGCATCGCCGGCGGCGAGGATCGCCTCCAGCCGCTGCTGCTCTGCGGCGAGCTTGTCGAAGTCGGCGCCTTCCTCGGCATAGGCCTCGTAGATCTTGTCCAGCGCGGCCTGCGCCTGCAGCACTTCGCCGACGCCTTCCTCGACCGCTTCACGCACGGTCTTGGTCGGGTCCAGCTCCGGCTCCTGCGCCAGGTAGCCGACCTTGATGCCCGGCTGCGGGCGCGCTTCGCCGCTGAAGTCGGTGTCCACGCCGGCCATGATCTTCAGCACCGTGGACTTGCCGGCGCCGTTGAGGCCGAGCAGGCCGATCTTGGCGCCGGGGAAGAACGACAGCGAGATGTCCTTGATGATCTGGCGCTTCGGCGGCACCGTCTTGCTGACGCCGTTCATGGTGTAGATGTATTGCGACATGGGGTCTCCGGAGGCGCAGGACGCCCGCCGGCCGGGGCCGGAAGGCGGCGAAATGGATGCCCTCGATTATAGCGGCACCGGCGTTGGCACGCCCGCGCCGGCATGCACGCGCCGCGTGCCGACGCGGCAATGCCGGGGCTAGGGGCGCGCCGTCGGCACCTGGCCGGCGCGACGCTGACGCTGCCGGTAGCGCAGCGTGCACGCCACCAGCAGCAGCATCGCCAGCCACTCGCTTGCCAGCGCCGCCTGCATCGCGGCCAGGCTGCCGCCGCCGTGCGCATGCGCGTAGACCGCGCCCAGCGCCGCCGGTCCCAGGCCCATCGCGGCCTGCAGGATGGTGGAGAGCATGGCGCTGCCGGCACCGGCGTGCTCGGTCGGCACCTGCGACAGGCCGATGCGGTAGAAGCAGGCCACGATCCACGCCTGACCGGCCCCGATCAGCGCCGTCGGCGCCGCCAGGTCGCGCCAGCCGGGATGCGGCCAGGCCGCGTGCAGCGTCCAGGCCAGCGCCAGCAGGCCCAGCATCTGCACCGTGCAGCCCAGCAGCAGCGTGGGCAGCAGCCCGAACCGGGCCACCGCACGCGCGCTGACCAATGCCGAGCAGAAATACGCCGCGCCGAGCACGATGAAGGCATTGCCCGACTGCAGCGGCGACAGTCCCGCGCCGGCCTGCAAGGTCAGCGCGAGCACGAACATGAAGCCGCTCCAGCAGGCGAAGAACAGCGCGCCCAGCAGCAGCGCGAAGCGCACGCTGGGCAGGCGCAGCAGCGCCGGCGGCAACAGCGGCTGGCGGCCGCGGCGTTCCTGCCATGCCTCGGTACGGGCCAGCGCCGCCAGCAACGGCAGCGTCGCGGCCAGCACCGCCAGGCACGGCGCGGACCAGTGCAGCGTGGGGCCGAGCGCCAGCGGCAGCAGCAGGCAGGCCAGGAACAGCCCCAGCAAGCCGGCACCGGCCAGGTCCGGCAGCGTCCGCCGCGCGGCGCGGGTCTCCGGCACCGAACGCAGGCCCGCCAGCGCCAGCACGCAGAACGGCAGGTTGATCAGGAAGATCGCGCGCCAACCGGAACCGGCGATGTCGGCGCTGACCAGGGTGCCGCCCAGCACCTGGCCGATGACGAACGCAATCCCGCCCAGCGAGCCGTACAGCGCCAGCGCACGCGCATGCGCCTCGCCGCGCAGGCTGACGTGGATGGTGGCGAGGATCTGCGGCACCGCCAGCGCCGCGCCCAGGCCCTGCAGCACGCGCCCGGCCAGCAGCGCCGCCACCGATCCGGCCGCCCCGCACAGCAACGAGGCCAAGCCGAACAGCAGCACCCCGGCGGCGAACACCCGGCGCCGGCCCAGGTTGTCGCCCAGCCGCCCGCCCGCGGCCAGGCCCACCGCGAAGGCCACGCCGTACACCGCCACGATCAGTTCCAGCGCCATCGCCGAGGCATGCAGCGTGTGGGCGATGGAGCCGAGGGCGACGTTGATGATGGAAAAGTCGATCAGCGGCAGCATCTGGCCAATCAGCAGGATCGCCAGCCCGCGTGCGCCCAGCGTCGGCGCCGCGGCGTCGGGGTGGGCGAATAGTGGCGGGTGCCGGTCGCCGCGATCGACGGGCGTGGGCATGGCGGGCGTGGGCACGGCGGAGGAGGGGCAGGAGGTGGTCATGGCGCGCAGTATGCGAACCCTCTAAACTGGTACAAGTAGTTATTTATCCTGGTACTGGCGCTTCCTGCCTGTGACTCGGTTCGATGCGTGGACCAGGACGGAGAACAAGAATGCTCAACGACCGGCTGTCTCCTACCAGCGCTGCGGCGAGCAGCGCCGTAGCCGTCGCCACGCACAGCCCGGCGCTGGCCGTCGAACGTGCCCGTGCGCTCGGCGCCTTCCTGCGCGCGCGCCGCGAGAGCCTGGATCCGGCGCGGCTGGGCCTGCCGCGTGCCGGCAGGCGCCGCACGCCCGGACTGCGCCGCGAGGAAGTGGCCGCGCTCGCCGACGTCGGCGTCACCTGGTACACCTGGCTCGAACAGGGCCGACCGGTGCGCGCCTCCGCGCGCGTGCTGACCGCCATCGCCGGCGCCCTGCAGTGCTCTGATGTGGAGACCGGCCACGTGCTGGCGCTGGCCGGCCTGGGCGATGCGGTGCAGCGGCTGCAGCCGCCGTGCGAGCGGCTGACCGATACCGGGCGCATGCTGCTCGATCAGCTCGGTCCCTGGCCGGCGATGCTGCAGAGTCCGCGCTTCGACATCCTGGGCGCCAATGTCGCCTTCGAGCGTCTGATGGGAGTGACCCTGGCCGACCTGCCCGAAACCGACCGCAACTGCGTCTACCAGGCGTTCACCAACCCGTGCTGGCGCGCGCGCCTGGGCGACCGGGACAACGTCCTGCAGCAGATGGTGGCGCTGTTGCGCGCCGCCATGGGCGAGCACCTGGGCGAACCGGCATGGGAGCGCCTGCTGGCGCGGTATCGCGACGCCTCGTCCGAATTCGATGCGCTGTGGCGGCAACGGCGCGAGGTGCGCGGCGTGGAAAACCAGCTCAAGCGCTTCCACCATCCGCAGGTCGGCGAGCTGCAGCTGCAGCAGGTCAACTGGTGGTCGGCGCCGCGCAACGGCAACCGGCTGGTGGTCTACCTGCCTGCCGACGAAGCGGCGCGGACGGCGCTGCTGCAGCTGCATGCGCAGCCGCCCGGCGTTGCCGCAGCGGCAAGCGACGACGCGCACCGCCACTGAGCGCGGGTGGCGGGTGCGCACGCGGCTTGCGGGGCAGGAGCCAGGGTGAGCGTGTGATCGCGGCGATAGCCGCAATGCGCCGACGTCGCCGACACGCTGACATGCACCGGAAAACTGACCGAAAAGTAACGGTCGCTTACTCGTTTCCAGCAAGCTGAATGCGTAACCGGTTCCAGCAGGAAGCGGTTCAGACGCCGGGCGCATTAATGCAGTCGTGACACCAAAAGTGACGGAGCAGCCATGAACACCACACGCATTGCCACCCTTGCCCTTTCGTCCCTGCTGGCGCTGGGTTTCATGGCGCCGCCGGCCTTCGCCCGCGATGGCTGGGGCGATCGCGACCGCGACCGTCACGGCTGGAACGACAACGACCGCGGCCGCGATCGCGACTGGCACGACCGGGATCGCGACCGCGACCGCCGCTGGCGCGAGCGCGAACGCCACGACGACCGTCGCTACTACAGCCAGGGCTACCGCGACGGCTACCGGCGCCGTCCGGACGTCGTCTACTACCGCCATCCCGGCCCGCCGCCGTGGGCGCGCGGCCAGCGCTACTACGGGCCCAACTACGTGGTCTACGACTACGACCGCTACCAGGTGCGGCGTCCGCCATACGGCTACCGCTGGGTCCGCGACGACCGCGGCAACCTGCTGATGGTCGCCATCGCCAGCGGCATCATCGCCGACCTGGTGCTCAACGGCCGCTGATCCGGGCCACTGGGCACGCCACGACGGCCTCCTGCGGGAGGCCGTCGTCGTTTTGGTTCGCCGCCGGCCCTGCGCGGGGCTTAAACTAGCGGTCTGCCTTTTGTCCATGCCCCTGGAGACCCGATGTTCCCGCGCGACGCCCGCATCGAAACCTACGATCCCGAACTGGCCCAGGCCATCGCCGCCGAAGCCGGCCGCCAGGAAGACCATGTCGAGCTGATCGCCAGCGAGAACTACTGCAGCCCGCGGGTGATGGAAGCCCAGGGCAGCCAGCTGACCAACAAGTACGCCGAGGGCTACCCGGGCAAGCGCTACTACGGCGGCTGCGAATTCGTCGACATCGCCGAGCAGCTGGCGATCGACCGGGTCAAGCAGCTGTTCGGCGCCGACTACGCCAACGTGCAGCCGCACAGCGGCTCGCAGGCCAACCAGGCGGTGTACTTCGCGCTGCTGCAGCCGGGCGACACCATCCTGGGCATGTCGCTGGCCCACGGCGGCCATCTGACCCACGGCGCCAAGGTCAACGCCTCCGGCAAACTGTTCAACGCGGTGCAGTACGGGGTGAACGAGCAGGGCCTGATCGACTACGACGAAGTCGAGCGGCTGGCGCTGGAGCACAAGCCGAAGATGGTCGTGGCGGGCTTCTCCGCGTATTCGCAGAAGATCGACTGGGCGCGCTTCCGCGCCATCGCCGACCAGGTCGGCGCGGTGCTGTTCGTGGACATGGCGCACGTGGCCGGCCTGGTCGCCGCCGGCGTGTATCCGAGCCCGATGGACCACGCGCACGTGGTCACCTCGACCACCCACAAGACCCTGCGCGGCCCGCGCGGCGGTATCATCCTGGCCAAGGGCGCGAGCGAGGAACTGGTCAAGAAGCTGCAGTCGATCGTGTTCCCGGGCATCCAGGGCGGCCCGCTGATGCACGTGATCGCGGCCAAGGCGGTGGCGTTCAAGGAAGCGCTGGAGCCGGAATTCAAGGACTACCAGCAGCAGGTGGTGAAGAACGCGCAGGCGATGGCCAAGACCCTGATCGCGCGCGGCTACAAGATCGTCTCCGGCGGCACCGAGAACCACCTGATGCTGGTGGACATGATCGGCAAGGACGTGTCCGGCAAGGACGCGGAAGCCGCGCTGGGCAAGGCCCACATCACCGTCAACAAGAACTCGGTGCCCAACGACCCGCGCTCGCCGTTCGTGACCTCGGGCCTGCGCCTGGGCACCCCGGCCATCACCACCCGCGGCTACCTGGAGCAGGACAGCATCGACCTGGCCAACTGGATCGCCGACGTGCTCGACGCCCCGGCCGATGCCGCGGTCATCGCCCGCGTGCGCGAGGCGGTGACCGCGCAGTGCAGGAAGTATCCGGTGTATGGCTGAGGTGTCGGGACTCGGGACTCGGGACTCGGGACTCGGCACAGCGCCGGCTCCCGCATCCGCTGGCATGGCCATCGGGCCGGCCGGTCGATGGATTCCGCTTTTCACCGGGTCCCGAGTCCCGGGTCCCGAGTCCCGGCTTTCCTGATGCACTGCCCCTTCTGCCAGCACACCGACACCCGCGTGATCGATTCGCGCGTGTCCGAGGACGGCGCGACGATCCGCCGGCGCCGCGAGTGCGAGGCCTGCGGCGAGCGCTTCAGCACGCTGGAGACGATCGAGCTGAAGCTGCCGACGGTGATCAAGAGCGATGGCGGCCGCGAGGCCTTCGATGCGCGCAAGCTGCGCACCAGCTTCGACCGCGCGCTGCAGAAGCGGCCGGTGGCCGAGGAGCAGATCGAGGCGGCGGTGCGCGCGGTGGTGCACCAGTTGCGCATGTCCGGCGAGCGCGAGCTGCCGTCGATCCGGGTCGGCGAATACGTGATGGCCGAGCTGCGCAAGCTCGACCATGTCGGCTACGTGCGCTTCGCCTCGGTGTACCGCAGCTTCCAGGACGTGGCCGATTTCCGCGAGGAGATCGAGAAGCTCGAACGCGAGTTGCCGGTAGGTAGCGAGCAGTTGCCGCTGCTGGACCTGGTCCGCGTCGACAAGCCGGGCGACAAGTCCGGCAAGCGCTGACCGGCATGCGCATCGTCTGCCTGGCCGAGGCGCCGCAGCACATCCCGGCGCTGGCCAGCGAACACCTGCAGGCGTTCGGCCCGCTGCTGCCGGAATGGGCGCTGGACGAAGCCGAAGCCGACCTGCGCAGCCACCGCTGCGACAGCCGCATCCCGACCACCTGGATCGCGCTCGACGGCGACGACTGGCTCGGTTCGGTCAGCCTGCTGCAGAACGACGACGCGCGCATCCGCCAGTTCTCGCCGTGGCTGGCGACGCTGTACGTGCGCCCCCAGGCGCGCGGCGGCGGGCTCGGCGCGCAGCTGGTCGCGCATTGCGTGCAGGCTGCGGCGCGGCTGCGGGTGGGCCACCTGTATCTGTATTGCCAGCCGCATCTGGTGCCGTTCTACCAGCGCCTGGGCTGGGAGCCGCATGTGCAGCTGCCGCTGGGGCCGCTGCAGGTGACGGTGATGCGCATCGACGCCGGCGCGCTGGCGGCATGAGCGGTAGCGAGATGGGCGGGTTTTCCGCCGACGATCATCGGTACATGGCGCAGGCGCTGCGCCTGGCCGAGCGCGGCGCTTACACCACGCGGCCCAACCCGATGGTCGGCTGCGTGCTGGTGCGCGACGGCGAGGTGGTCGGCGAGGGCTTCCACCAACGTGCCGGCGGCCCGCATGCGGAGGTGTTCGCGCTGCGCGACGCCGGCGCGCGTGCGCGCGGCGCCACCGCCTACGTGACCCTGGAGCCGTGCGCGCATTTCGGGCGCACGCCGCCGTGCGCGCTGGCGTTGATCGAGGCCGGGGTGACCCGCGTGGTGGCGGCGATGGCCGACCCGTTTCCGCAGGTCAACGGCGGCGGCTTTGCGCTGCTGCGCGAGGCCGGCATCGAGGTCCGCAGCGGGCTGATGGACACGCAGGCGCGCGCCTTGAACCGCGGCTTCCTGTCGCGGGTGGAGCGCGGCCGGCCGTGGCTGCGGGTCAAGCTCGGCGCCAGCCTGGATGGACGCACCGCGCTGGCCAGCGGCGAATCGAAGTGGATCACCGGCGCGGCCGCGCGCCACGACGTGCAGCGCTGGCGCGCGCGCGCCGGGGCGATCCTGACCGGTGCCGGCACCGTGCTGGCCGACGATCCGTCGCTGACCGTGCGCCTGGACGATGGCACCGATGTGACGCCGCCGCTGCGCGTGGTGCTGGATGCGCAGCTGCGCACGCTGCAGCGGGCCAAGGTGCGCGATGGCGCCGCGCCGACGCTGTACCTGCATGCGCCGGGACTGGCACCGCCGCCGCTGCCGGGCGCCGAGTTCGCCGCGGTCGCGCTGCAGTCCGGGCGCCTCGATCTGGCCGCGGTGCTGCGCCTGCTCGCCGAGCGCGGCGTCAACGAAGTCCAGGTCGAAGCCGGTGCGACCATGGGCGGGGCGCTGCTGCGCGCCGGCTTGGTCGACGAGGTGCTGCTGTACCTGGCGCCGCTGCTGCTCGGCGACGCCGCGCGCCCGCTGCTGGCCGGCCTGGGCATCGACACGATGGCGCAGCGCGTGCCGCTGCGCTTGCTGGAGACGCGCCAGGTCGGCGACGACCTGCGCCTGTTGCTGCGTCCGGCGGCGGCGGACGCCGGGTAACCGCGACCGGCATCTGCTGCGCCGGTGTGCTGTCGCCACGGCGCACGGTTGCCGCCTTCGCCGCGACGCTACGTCCCATCGGTGGCCCATCCCGTCGCAGCGGGTGCCAAGCCGCGCCCTGCTAGAATGCGCACGCCGGTTCGCCGGCACCACAAACGTCTTCAGGGCGGGGTGCGATTCCCCACCGGCGGTAGGTGCGTTCGCGCACGAGCCCGCGAGCGCTTGGGCAGGGCAGCCGGCACGCAGTGCGGGTGCGCTGCTCAAGGTCAGCAGATCCGGTCCGATGCCGGAGCCGACGGTATAGTCCGGATGAAAGAAGACGGCCTTCGCGCAGCCTCGCGGCTGCGCGCGCGCCTGTTTGCCTTGTGGCGTTTTTCGCTCACCATCCTTGCGAGAAACGTTTATGTTCACCGGAATCATCGAAGGCGTCGGCCGCCTGGCCGCGCGCCAGCCGCAGGGCGGCGACATCCGCTTCACCTTCTCCACCGGCAGCCTGCCGTTCGCCGACGTGCAGCTCGGCGAGAGCATCGCGGTCAACGGCGTGTGCCTGACCGTGGTCGCCTTTGACGCGGCGTCGTTCCAGGCCGATGCGTCCACCGAGACCCTGTCGCTGACCACGCTCGGCGCGCTCGCCGAAGGCGCGGCGCTGAACCTGGAGCGGGCGATGCGCCCGACCGACCGCCTCGGCGGGCATCTGGTCAGTGGCCATGTCGACGGCCTTGGCAGCGTGCTGTCGATCCACGAGGACGCGCGCGCGCAACGCTGGCGCTTCGCCGCGCCGCCGGCGCTGCTGCGCTACATCGCCAAGAAGGGTTCGATCTGCGTGGACGGGGTCAGCCTGACCGTCAACGAGGTGGACGCCGCCGGGTTCGAGGTCGCGCTGATTCCGCACACGGTGGCCAACACCGCGTTCGCGCAGACCGCGGTGGGCGCCGCGGTGAATCTTGAAATCGACCTGGTCGCGCGCTACGTCGAACGCCTGCTGCAAGGCCGCGACGGCTGACGCCACCCCGTCCTTGCTCCCGATGGCCGTGTCGCCGCAGCCCGCGCTGCCGGCGCCGCGGCGCCACCTCCTGCGAATCCTGCGAGTCCCCATGTCACCGTCCACTGCCCCCAGCCTGAACTTCGCCCCCGTCCCCGAACTGCTGGAAGAGATCCGCGCCGGCCGCATGGTGGTCATCGTCGACGACGAGGACCGCGAGAACGAGGGCGACCTGATCATGGCCGCCGAACTGGTCAAGCCGTCCGACATCAATTTCATGGTCACCCATGCGCGCGGCCTGGTGTGCCTGTCGCTGACCCGCGAGCGCTGCGCGCAGCTCGGGCTGGCGCCGATGGTCCAGCACAACACCGCGCAGTTCCACACCAACTTCACCGTCAGCATCGAAGCGGCCGAGGGCGTCACCACCGGCATCTCCGCCTACGACCGTGCGCATACCGTGCGCACCGCGGTCAAACCCGACGCCAAGCCGCACGACCTGAGCCAGCCCGGCCACATCTTCCCGCTGATCGCCCAGCCCGGCGGCGTGCTGACCCGTGCCGGCCACACCGAGGCCGCCGGCGACCTGCCGCTGCTGGCCGGGCTGGAGCCGGCCGGGGTGCTGGTGGAGGTGCTCAATCCCGACGGCAGCATGGCGCGGCGCCCGCAGCTGGAGGAATTCGCGCGCCTGCACGGGCTGAAGATGGGCTCGATCGCCGACCTGATCGCCTACCGCCTGGCCACCGAGCACACCGTCGAGCGCATCGACGAGCGCGCCATCGAGACCGAGTTCGGCGGCTTCACCCTGGTCACCTACCGCGACCGCATCGCCCACGACCTGCATTTCGCGCTGGTCCGCGGCACCCCGGACGCGGACACGCCGACGCTGGTGCGGGTGCAGGTGGAGAACCCGCTGGCCGACCTGCTGCACTGGCGCCGCGACGATTTCGGCGTGGCCGCCAGCGACGCGCTGCGCGCGATCGCCGACGCCGGCAGCGGGGTGATGGTGGTGCTGTCGGCGCCGCGCGACAGCCAGGCGCTGCTGGCGCGGTTGCGCAAGCAGCCCGACGTGGTCGCCAACAGCAAGGACGTGGGGCAGTGGCGGCGCAACGGCGCCGGCAGCCAGATCCTGGCCGACCTGGGCCTGGGCAAGCTGCGCGTGCTGGGCACCCCGCGCCGCCAGGTCGGCCTGGCCGGGTTCGGGCTGGAAGTGGTGGAGCATGTGGAGGTGGGGGCGGGACTCGGGACTCGGGACTCGGGACTCGGGCGGGACCGGGGACCGGGGACCGGGGACCCGGAACGGCAAGAGCCAACGGCATGAAGTCCGCGGCGCGCTTTTGCTTTTCCGGGTCCCTGGTCCCCGGTCCCCGGTCCCGGCTGCACTGCTAAACTCTCCAACCCCCTGAACCCGCCACCGCCATGACCCACTACGAAGGCGACCTCCGCGCTCCCGAAGCGGCCCGGTTCGCGATCATCGCCAGCCGCTGGAACGCGCGCATCACCGACGTGCTGGTCGCCGGCGCGCGCGAAAGCCTGTCCGGCAACGGCATCGCCGACGAGGCGGTGGACGTGATCCGCGTGCCCGGCGCCTGGGAACTGCCGCTGGCCGCCGCGCGCCTGGCCGCCGCCGGCAAGCATGCGGCGATCATCGCGCTGGGCTGCGTGATCCGCGGCGACACCCGACACTACGAGCACGTGGCCGACGGCTGCGCCGAAGGCCTGCTGCGGGTGTCGCTGGATTTCCGCATCCCGGTGCTCAACGGCGTGCTGGCGGTGGAGCGGGTCGAGGACGCCGAGGCACGCGCCGGCGGCAGCCACGGCAACAAGGGCGAGGAAGCGGCGCTGACCGCGTTGGAAATGGTCAATCTTCTGGAGCTGCTGCCGTGAACAAGTCCGCTGGCCACAAGCACGTCCGCCGCGACGGCGTCGATCCGGTGCTGCGTTCGCGCGCGCGCCGGCGCGCGCTGCAGGCGATCTACGCCTGGCAGATCGCCGGCGGCACCGCGCAGCACGTGATCGCGCAGTTCGCGCACGAGCAGGCGCACGAACTGGCCGACCTGATCTATTTCGAGAACCTGGTCGAAGGCGTGCTCAAGCACCGCGCCGAACTGGACGCGGCGCTGGTCGGCTACCTGGACCGCACGGTCGAGGAAGTGGACGCGATCGAGCGCGCGGTGCTGCGCCTGGCCGCCTACGAACTGCTGCATCGCCAGGACGTGCCGTACCGCGTGGTGATCAACGAAGCGATCGAGACCGCCAAGCGGTTCGGCTCCGAACACGGCCACACCTACGTCAACGGCGTGCTCGACCGCGCCGCGCTGGAATGGCGCGCGGTGGAGTCGGGGGGCGCCGCCTAGGCGGCGCGCGATTCGGCATTGGGGATTGGGGATTCGCAAGAGCGGCTTCCCGGTAGCCATCGTTGATCGCGCGAAGGAATGCATTCGCGGCAATGCTTGGCGACCGTAGGCCTCGACCCCGAATCCAGCTCTTCCCGGCGAATGGCGGCCCATCCCGGCTGTTGCAAATCCCCAATCCCGAATCCCCAATCCCGGCCCCCCAAATGCCCGAATTCGATCTGATCGATCGCCTGCGTGTCCGGATCGGGGTGCGCGACGACGTGCCGCTGGGGATCGGCGACGATGCGGCGCTGTTGCAGCCGCCGCCGGGCGAGCAGTTGGCGATCACCACCGACACGCTCAACGTCGGCGTGCACTTTCCGCTTGAGACCGCGCCCGCCGACGTGGGCTGGAAGACCCTGGCGGTGAACCTGTCCGATCTGGCCGCGATGGGCGCGCAACCGCGCTGGTGCACGCTGTCGCTGTCGTTGCCGCACGAGGATGCGGGCTGGATCGACGCCTTCGCCGACGGCTTTTTCGCGCTGGCCGATGCGCACGCCATCGTGCTGGCCGGCGGCGACACCACGCGCGGACCGCTGTCGCTGTCGGTCACCGCGATCGGCAGCGTGGCGCCCGGCGCCGCCTTGCGCCGCGACGGCGCGCAGCCGGGCGACGAGATCTGGGTGACCGGCCGCCCGGGCGAGGCCGCCGCCGCGCTGGCGCTGTGGCAGGCCGGACGCCTGGACGTGGCACAGGTCGCTGCCGATCCGATTCACGAGCATTTGCGCCAGCGCCTGCTGCGGCCGTCGCCGCGGGTGCAGGCCGGATTGCGCCTGCGCGGGCTGGCGCACGCCTGCGTCGACATCTCCGACGGTCTGCTGGCCGACCTGGACCACATCTGCGTACGCAGCGGGGTCGGCGCCGAACTATGGCTGGCCGCGTTGCCGGCCGCCGCCGCACCGGCGGAGGCGGATGCCGCGCAGGTGCACGCCTGGCAACTGGGCGGCGGCGACGACTACGAGCTGTGCTTCACCGCCGCACCGGCGCAGCGCGCGGCCATCGTGCAGGCGCTGCAGGCGATCGGCGAGGACGCGACGCCGATCGGCCGCATTGTCGCGGGCGCCGGCATCGTCGTCCGCGACGCGCACGGCCAGCCATGGCAGCCGCCGCGGCGCGGCTACGAGCATTTCGCCGGTTAGGGACTTCGAGTCGCTTCGCGCCGGACCCTCACCCCAACCCCTCTCCCGGTGGGAGAGGGGCTAAGCAGTTCCCTTCTCCCTGCGGGAGAAGGTGCCCCGGAGGGGCGGATGAGGGTACGGGCGCAGCCTCGCGCACCCAACGCAGCGAGTCGCTTCGCGCCGTACCCTCACCCCAACCCTCTCCCGATGGGAGAGGGGCTAAGCACGCCGCGGCTGTTCCCCTTCTCCCGTCAGGATGGGCCCCCTTTTCGGCGGAAGGTGCCCCGCAGGGCCGGATGAGAGAAGGCCAGGTGCCTGATCGACGGCCACAAGCGCGCCACCATACCGTGCCGCACTGCGGCGTGAAGTCGCCCGTACCCGCTGGTATGGTCGCGGCACTCGACACCCCCACGTCGCGTGTTCGTAACCGTATCTGGCAGTTGGGCCATTCCGACCCGGCGCCGTTTGGGAGGCAGTACATGCGTACGTCCGTGTCCCGCTGCATCGCCCTGTGCGCGATGCTGTTGTTCTCCGCCGCCGCCTTCGCCGGCGGCTTCAGCAAGCAGTATCAGACCATCCCGGGTTGGGACGGGACCAAGCTCGGCGCGCTGGTGCTGGTACCGCAGGGGCAGGGCGACGGGCCGTTCCCGCTGGTGGTGATGCCGGCCAGCTGGTCGCTGCCCAACCTGGAATACGTGGGCCGCGCCAGCGAACTGGCCAGCAATGGCTACGTGGTGGTCAGCTACACCTCGCGCGGGTTCTGGGATTCGGCCGGGCAGATCGACATCGCCGGGGCGGCGACGGTGGAAGACGTCAGCGCGGTGATCGACTGGGCGCTGGCCAATACCCCGGCCAATGCCAAGGCGATCGGCGTCTCCGGCATTTCCTACGGCGCCGGCACCAGCCTGCTCGCCGCCGCGCGCGATCCGCGGATCAAGGCGGTCGCCGCGCTCAGCGGCTGGGCGGACCTGCAGGCCTCGCTGTACGCCAACGCCACCGTCAGCGAGCAGGGCGTGGCCCTGCTGGTCGCTTCCGGCGCGATCACCGGCCGGCCCGGCCCGGACCTGGCGCAGATCAGCGCGCGGGTCGCGGTCGGCGACTACGACGGCGCGGTGCAGGGCTTCCTGCCCAAGGCCGGCGAGCGCGGCGTGATCAACGAGCTGCAGGCGCTCAACCGCAACCGTCCGGCGGTGCTGCTGGCCAATGCGTTCAACGACGGCCTGTTCCCGCCGAACCAGTACATCGACCTGTACAACCGCCTGACCGTGCCCAAGCACCTGATGTTCAGCCAGGGCGACCACGCCACCGCCGAACTGCCGGGCGCGCTCGGCCTGCCGAACGAGATCTACACCGAGACCACCCGCTGGTTCGACCACTACCTCAAGGGCCAGGCCAATGGCGTGGACAGCGAGCTGCCGGTGCAGCTGTCCACCCTCGGCGGTACCTGGCTGCGCTATGCCGACTGGAACAGCGTGCAGGCCGGCGCGACCCGCTACGGACTGACCCGCCCGAGCGGCCTGCTGGCGCCCACCGGCACGTTGGCCGGCGCGACCAGCACCGGCTGGAGCCACCGCATCGCCACCGGCGTGCCGACCCTGGCCGATTCGGGCGTGTTGCTGGTCAGCGGCCTGCTGCAGGGCCTGGGCGCGCCGGTCACCACCTCGATCCCGCTGGTGACCCGCAGTGGCGCCGCGGTCTGGGCCGGCCCGGCGTATGCCAGCACCAAGCGCCTGGCCGGCAGCCCGTCCCTGCGCGTGACCGTGACCCCGAGCCAGGCCAACGTGTCGCTGTTCGCCTACCTCTACAGCATGGACGGCCTGGGTGTGGGGAAATTGCTCACCCATGCGCCGTACTCGCTGCGCAACGCGACCCCGGGCGTGGCGACCACGATTGATCTGCCGCTGCAGGCGACCGCCGCCGAGATCCCGGCCGGCAACCGCCTGGTGCTGGTGGTGGACACCACCGATCCGCGCTACACCTCGGCCAGCCGCTTCGGTGGCAGCGTCAGCTTCAGTTCGCCGGCGGCGGCGCCGTCGAGCCTGAGCGTGCCGCTGCACTGAATGTGTGGGTGACGGAAAGGCCGGCGCGATGCCGGCCTTTCCTGTATCCGGCCGCCAGCCCGTGGCGGAAATTACGCGGAATTTACGCCGCGACCGGCATCGGCCGATAGCGACTTTACGGCCCCGCGCCGGAACATGACCAGGTCGGCGGAATGGTTCCGCCCTGGATTTCACGTCATGCGTTCCCCGCTTCCCCGCACCGCCCGCCGGCCCATGTCGCGCGGCGCGCTCGCGCTTTCCCTGCTTGCCGGCGCGGCATCTGTGCACGCCGCCAGCGTCAGTGGCAACGCCACGCTCACCAGCGACTATGTCTGGCGCGGCAGCACCCAGAGCGACGGCGATCCCGCCGTGCAGGCCGGCCTGGCGCTGGCCGCCGACAACGGCGCGTACGCGTCGCTGTGGGCCTCGTCGATCACGTTCGACAGCACACCGCACGCCAGCACCGAGGTCGATGGCGTGCTCGGCTGGCGCGGCCAGTGGGCGCCGGACTGGGCCTGGGACGCGAACCTGACCCGCTACCACTACCCCTCGGCCGCCGCGCTGAACTGGTCCGAGCTGGGCGCGACCGTGACCTGGAAGCAGCGCGTGTGGGCGCAGCTCGGCTGGTCCGACGACGCGCTGGCCAGCGACAGCACCGGCACCTATGCGCAGCTCGGCGCGCGCTATCCGTTCAACGAACGCGTCCGCGTCGAGGCGGCGGTGGGCCATTACTGGCTCGCCCGCGGCTACGCCGACAGCTACAGCCATGGCTTGGTCAGCGCGGTGTTCGCCCTGCCCAGCGGCCGCCAGGGCGGCCCCGGGCTGGAGCTGCGGCTGACCGCGCACGACAGCGACCGCGCCGCCGAGCGGCTGTTCCCCGGCATGGCCGGCGCGCGCGTCGAAGCCGCGCTGCAAGCCACGTTCTGATTCCCTAGGAGAGATGACATGCCGACCTGGCTATCGCTGATCTGCGGCGTGGCGGTGATCGTCGCCGCCGGCTACCTGCTGTACGTGATTCTGCGCCCCGAAGACTTCTGAGCCGAGACCGCCGACATGATCGATACATTGCTTGTCTATGCGCTGGCGCTGCTGCTCGGCTGGCCGCTCGGGCTGTACCTGGCCAAGGTGATGCGCGGCGCGCCGATGCGCGGCGACGCGCTGTTCGGCTGGATCGAGCGGCCGTTGTATCGGCTGCTCGGCACCGATCCGGCGCAGGGCATGAGCTGGCGCGGCTACGCTGCCGCGTTCCTGGCCAGCAACCTGGTGCTGGGCGTGCTGGTGTTCGCGCTGTTCGTCACCCAGGCCTGGCTGCCGCTGAATCCCGACGCGGTGCCGAACATGCGCTGGGACACCGCGCTGCACACCATGGTCTCGTTCCTGACCAACACCAACCAGCAGCACTACTCCGGCCAGGCGCAGCTGTCGTACCTGTCGCAGGCGGTGGGCGTGGTCGGGTTGCAGTTCGTCACCCCGATGATGGGCCTGGCGCTGGTGGTGGCGACGCTGCGTGCATTGTTCGGTGGGCGAGCGGCCGCAGCGAACGGCGGTTCGCAGACTGCGACGCTCAGCGTCGACGAAGCCGACGTCGGCAACTACTGGGCCGACGTGATCCGGCCGACGCTGCGCTTCCTGCTGCCGCTGTGCCTGCTGTGGACGGTGCTGCTGACCCAGCAGGGCGTGCCGTCGACGCTGGCTACCGGTCCGGTGGCGACGCCGCTGGACGCCAGCGCCGGCATGGCCACGCAGAAGATCCCGCTCGGCCCGGTCGCGGCGATGGTGGCGATCAAGCAGCTCGGCACCAACGGCGGCGGCTGGTACGGCCCCAACAGCGCGATGGCGCTGGAGAACCCGACCCCGTTCTCCAACCTGCTGGAAATGCTGGCGATCGTGCTGATCCCGGTCGCGATCGCGTTCATGGTCGGGCCGTTCACCGGGCGCCGCAAATTCACCGCGCTGGTGTTCGGCAGCATGCTGGCGATGTCGCTGGCCTCCACCGCGGTGGCGGTGTGGTCCGAAGGCCATTCGGCCAGCACCGCGAGCGCGGCGCTGATGGAAGGCAAGGAAGTGCGCTTCGGCGCCGATGCGTCGGCGGCATGGTCGGCGCTGACCACGCAGACCTCCAACGGCTCGGTCAACGCGATGCACGATTCGCTGGCGCCGCTGACCGGCGGCGTGGCCATGGTCGACATGCTGGTCAACGCGATCTGGGGCGGCATCGGCTGCGGCCTGCAGCAGTTCCTGGTGTACCTGCTGCTCAGCGTGTTCCTGGCCGGGCTGATGACCGGGCGCACGCCGGAACTGTTCGGCCGCAAGATCGAGGCCGGCGAAGTGCGCCTGCTGGCCTTGCTGGTGCTGCTGCAGCCGCTGGTGCTGCTCGGCTTCACCGCGCTGACCCTGGCCATGCCGGCGGCGATCACCGCCACCTCCAATCCCGGCTTCCACGGCATCAGCCAGGTGTTCTACGAGTACACCTCGGCGTTCGCCAACAACGGCTCCGGCTTCGAAGGCCTCGGCGACGGCATCCCCTGGTGGAACCTGACCTGCACGCTGGTGCTGATCCTGGGCCGCTACCCGGCGTTGATCGTGCCGCTGGTCGTGGCCGCGCAGATGGCGCGCAAGCGCGTGGCGCCGGAAACCGGCGGCAGCCTGCAGGTGGAAACGCCGACCTTCGCGCTGACCCTGATCGCGGTCATCGCGGTCCTGACCGTTCTGCAATTCACGCCGGCACTGGTGTTGGGCCCGATCGCCGATCACCTGACGCTTGCCGCGCACTGAGACCACGACCATGAGCACTCCGCTTCCGCAAGCTTCTTCCTCGGTCCACAAGCCCGGTCTGCTCGACGGCCCCGCGTTGCGTGCGGCGCTGCGCGCCAGCGTGCTGAAACTTTCGCCGCGCCATCTGCTCGGCAGCCCGGTGATGGCGGTGGTGTTCGCCGGCACCTTGCTGTCGGCCCTGATCACCGCGGCCGGGCAGGGCGCGCCCGGCTTCGGCTGGGCGGTGACCGCGATCCTGCTGCTCACCGTGCTGTTCGGCAATTTCGCCGAAGCGGTGGCCGAGGCGCGCGGCCGCGGCCAGGCCGCTTCGCTGCGGCGCGCGCGCAAGGACCTGGTGGCGCGCCGGGTGAGCAGCGCGCAACTGGATGGCGAAACCAGCATTCCCGCCGCCGAGCTCAAGCCCGGCGACCTGGTGGTGATTTCCGCCGGAGAGCTCATTCCGGCCGACGGCGAGATCGTGCATGGCGTGGCCACCATCAACGAAGCCGCGGTCACCGGCGAATCGGCGCCGGTGCTGCGCGAGGCCGGCACCGATCGCTCCGGCGTGATCGGCGGCACCAAGGTGCTGTCCGACGAGATCGTGGTGAAGGTCACCGCCGAGCCGGGGCATAGCTTCCTGGACCGCATGATCGCGCTGGTCGAAGGCGCCAACCGGCAGAAGACCCCGAACGAGATCGCGCTGACCATGCTGCTGGCGGCGATGACCCTGACCTTCCTGATCGTGGTTGCCACCTTGCCGGTGATCGCCGGCTTCGTCGGCGTGCGCATCGACCCGCTGCTGCTGATCGCACTGCTGGTGTGCCTGATCCCGACCACCATCGGCGGGCTGCTGCCGGCGATCGGCATCGCCGGCATGAACCGCGCGCTGTCGGCGAATGTGCTGGCCAAGTCGGGCAAGGCGGTGGAGGTGGCCGGCGACGTCGATGTGCTGCTGCTCGACAAGACCGGCACCATCACCTACGGCGACCGCCAGGCCACCGCGTTCCATGCGCTCAGCGGCGTCGATGCGGCGCAGCTGCGCGAGGCGGCGATGCTGTCCTCGCTGGCCGACCCGACCCCGGAAGGCAAGTCGATCGTGCGCCTGGCGCGCGAGCAGGGCCTGCCGCCGGCCGACCCGGACGGCGCCAGCTTCGTCGCCTTCACCGCGCAGACGCGCATGTCCGGCGTCGACCTGCCCGCGCAGGGGCCACACCCGCCGCGTTCGATCCGCAAGGGCGCGGCCGACGCGCTGATCCGCCACGTCACCGCGCTGGGTGGGCAGGTGCCGGCGGAACTGAAGGGGCGCGTGGAACAGGTCGCACGCAGCGGCGCCACGCCGCTGGTGGTGGCCGAGGGCCGGCACGTGCTCGGCGTGGTCGAGCTGTCGGACGTGGTCAAGCACGGCGTGCGCGAGAAGTTCGCGCGGCTGCGCGCGATGGGCGTCAAGACGGTGATGATCACCGGCGACAACCCGCTCACCGCCGCGGCGATCGCCGCCGAGGCCGGCGTCGACGACTACATCGCCGAGGCCACGCCGGAAGACAAGCTCGCGCGCATCCGCGCCGAGCAGGCCGGCGGGCGGCTGGTGGCGATGGTCGGCGACGGCACCAACGATGCGCCGGCGCTGGCCCAGGCCGACGTCGGCCTGGCGATGAACTCGGGCACGCAGGCGGCCAAGGAAGCCGGCAACATGGTCGATCTGGATTCGGATCCGGCCAAGCTGCTGGCGGTGGTGGAAGTGGGCAAGCAGCAGCTGATCACCCGCGGCGCGCTGACCACCTTCTCGCTGGCCAACGACGTGTCCAAGTATTTCGCGATCCTGCCGGCGCTGTTCGCCGCCTCGATCCCGCAGATGGCCGCGCTGAACGTGATGCGCCTGTCCAGCCCCACCCATGCGGTGCTGGCGGCGTTGATCTTCAACGCGCTGGTGATTCCGGCGCTGATCCCGCTGGCGCTGCGCGGCGTGCGCTTCACCCCGGCCACGGCGACCTCGCTGCTGCGCCGGAACATGCTGATCTACGGCGTCGGCGGCGT
This sequence comes from Xanthomonas sp. 1678, assembly GCF_031455575.1. Taxonomy (NCBI): domain Bacteria; kingdom Pseudomonadati; phylum Pseudomonadota; class Gammaproteobacteria; order Lysobacterales; family Lysobacteraceae; genus Xanthomonas; species Xanthomonas sp. 1678. Next base: position 257,267 of record NZ_JAVDSZ010000004.1, read on the forward strand.
GCTGCTGCCGTTCGTCGGGATCAAGCTGATCGACCTGCTGCTGGTGGCGCTGGGCTGAGCCCGGCGCCGATCTTCCGCTTCTTTTCGGATCTCCTGCGATGAACGTTTCCCTGGTTTCTCCTTCCTGTCGCGAACCGCTGCGCTGGCGTGCGGCGGTGGTGCTGCCGCTGCTGGTGCTGGGCGCCGCCGCGCTGTACTCGTTGCTCGCTACCCTGTTCGCCGGCGCGCTGTTCCCGGCGCAGGCCAACGGCAGCCTGCTGCAACGCGACGGCCGCGTGCTCGGCTCGGCGCTGGTCGCGCAGCCGTTCGCCGCGCCCGGTTACTTCCAGCCGCGTCCGTCGGCGGCCAAGTTCGATCCGATGGCCGCGGCCGGCAGCAACCAGGCGCGCAACAATCCCGAACTGCAGCAGCGCATCGCCGACGCGCGCACGGCATTGGCCGCGCGCGACGGCGTCGCCGCGGCGCAGGTGCCGGACGACCTGCTGACCCAATCCGGCAGCGGCCTGGATCCGGACATCAGCGTGGCCGCGGCGCAGCAGCAGGTGGCGCGCGTGGCCAAGGCCCGCGAGCTGCCGGTCGCGACCGTCGCCGCGCTGGTCGCCGCGCAGGTGCAGCCGCGCCAGTTCGGCGTGCTCGGCCAGCCGCGGGTGAATGTGTTGGCGCTGAACCTGGCGTTGGATGGAGCCGGGACTGGGGACTCGGGACCCGGGACTCGGGAAAATCAAGAACAAAAGCAATAAGCCGACGGCCCGCGCTGTAGGCTCTGCGAGTCCCGAGTCCCGAGTCCCGAGTCCCGAGTCCCGAACCGCACCTATGCCCGATCCCCGCACCCAACAGGCCGACGCCTTGATCGGCGCGCTCCAGCGCGAGCGCGGCGGGCGGCTGACCGTGTTCCTGGGCGCGGCGCCGGGCGTGGGCAAGACCTACGCGATGCTGTCGCGCGCGCGGCAGCTGCAGCAGCAGGGCAGCGAGGTGGTGGTCGGGGTGGTCGAGACCCATGGCCGCGCGGAGACCGCGGCGCTGCTCGACGGGTTGACCGTGCAGCCGCGGCGGCGCGTGGAGTACCGCGGCCGCACGCTCGAGGAAATGGACCTGGATGCGCTGCTGGCACGGCGCCCGCCGCTGGTGCTGGTCGACGAACTCGCCCACCGCAATGCGCCCGGCAGCCGCCACGAGCGGCGCTGGCAGGACGTGCAGGAACTGCTCGACGCCGGCATCGACGTCTACAGCACGGTCAACATCCAGCACCTGGAAAGCCTCAACGACGTTGTCCACCGCATCACCGGCATCCGCGTCGGCGAGACCGTGCCCGATGCGATCTTCGACCGGCTGCGCGACATCGTGCTGGTCGACCTGCCGCCGCGCGAACTGATCGAACGCCTGCAGCAAGGCAAGGTCTATCTGCCCGAGCAGGCGGGGCAGGCGCTGCAGGCGTTCTTCTCGCCGTCCAACCTGGCCGCGCTGCGCGAACTGGCGATGCAGACCGCGGCCGACCGCGTCGACAACGACCTGCGCGACGTGCAGGCCGCGCAGGGCCGCACCGGCGTGGCGCTGCGGCGGCGAGTGCTGGTGGCGATCGACGGGCGCGGCCAGTCCGATTACCTGGTGCGGGTGGCGCGGCGCCTGGCCGAGCGCCGCGGCGCGCCATGGAGCGTGGTCACCGTGCAGACCCAGGCGCAGCCGGAAGAAGCGTGGCAGCTGGAGATCGATCGCGCCTTCGCGCTGGCGCGCAGGCTCGGCGGCGACGCGGCACTGCTGCACGGCGCCAGCGTGGCCGATGCGCTGCTCGACCATGCCGCGCACAACGGCGTGTCCACGCTGCTGCTCGGCCGCACCCGCGAGCGGCCGCTGGCGCGGATGATCAATCGCACCCTGACCCAGCAACTGCTGCAGCGCGGCGCGCACTACGAGCTGGTCATCATCAGTTCGCCGGAGGCGCGCGCGCGCGCGCGGCGGCGCTGGCGCAGTCCCGGCCACTGGCTGTCGCGCGACGACCTGGCATTCGCCACCGTCGCGTCGCTGCTGGCGGTGGCGGTGGCCTGGATCGCCGAACGCTGGGTCGGCATCGACGACCTGTCGATGGTGTTCATCGTCGCGGTGGTGATGGTCGCGGCGAAGACGCGCATGGCCGCGGCGGTGCTGTCGGCGTTGCTGAGCTTCTTCGCCTACAACTTCTTCTTCATCGAACCGCGCTACACGCTGCACATCGGCGCGCGCCAGGGCCTGGTCACGGTGCTGCTGTTCCTGGTCGCGGCGCTGGTCGCCGGGCGGCTGGCGTCGCGGCTGCGCATGCAGGTGCTGGCGCTGCGCGCGGCCAACGCGCAGACCACCGCGCTGCAGCGGCTGGGCCGCGAACTGACCAGCGCCGCCGACCTGGGCCAGGTGCTGGAGGCCGGGCGCCGTGCGCTGGCCGCCACGCTGGAAGCGGAAGCGTGGGTGCGGCTGCAGCCGCTGGAGGCGGCGCACGCCGCCGCGCAGGACGGCGCGCACGACTACGCGCCGTCGATGGCGGCGGTGGACCGCAGCGCCGCCGACTGGGCGCAGCGCCACGGCCAGGCCACCGGCCGCTTCACCGACACCCTGGCCGGCGCCAGCTGGTGGTTCCTGCCGGTGCGCCACGAACGCGGCGCGATCGGCGTGGTCGGGCTGAAGTTCGCTGCCGGCGTGCAGCGCCCCGGACTGGAGCAGCAGCGCCTGGCCGAGGCCATGGTCGAGGACATCGGCCAGGCCGCGCTGCGCACGCGGCTGGTCGCCGACCTGGAAAGCGCGCGGGTCAGCGGCGAGACCGAACGCCTGCGCTCGGCGTTGCTGTCGTCGGTGTCGCACGACCTGCGCTCGCCGCTGGCGGCGATGATCGGCGCCGCCAGCAGCCTGTCCAGCTATGGCCAGGCGATGGACGCCGACGACCGCCGCAGCCTGCTGGAGACGATCCAGCTGGAAGGCGAGCGCCTGGACCGCTACATCCAGAACCTGCTCGACATGACCCGGCTCGGCCACACCGGGCTGACCTTGAACCGCGACTGGATCGGCGTGGACGAACTGATCGGCTCGGCCGCGCGGCGCCTGCAGCGCTACCAGCCGCAGGTGCGGCTGGACATCGCGCTGGCGGCGGACCTGCCGACGCTGTGGGTGCACCCGGCGCTGGTCGAGCAGGCGATCTTCAACGTGCTGGAGAACGCGGCGAAGTTTTCGCCGCAGGACGAGGCGATACGCGTCGCCGCGGCGATGGTCGACGGACGCCTGCGCATCGATATCGGCGATCGCGGCCCCGGCATTCCCGAAGACGAGCGCGCGCGCATCTTCGACATGTTCTACAGCGTCGAGCGCGGCGACCGCGGCCGCCACGGCACCGGCCTGGGCCTGACCATCTGCCAGGGCATGATCGGCGCGCACGGCGGCAGCGTCGAGGCGCTGCCCGGCGCCGATGGCCGCGGCACCACGATCCGCATTACCCTGCCGTTGATCGAACCCGCCGCCCCGCCGCCCCGCCCCGATGCCGACTGATTCCCACGCCGATCCGATTCCGCCGCCGCGCGTGCTGGTCATCGATGACGAGCCGCAGATCCGGCGCTTCCTGGACATCAGCCTGCGCGCGCAGGGCTACCGCGTGCTGCAGGCGGCCACCGGCGGCGACGGCCTGGCGCAGCTGGCCGCGCACGGCGCCGAACTGGTGGTGCTCGACGTCGGCCTGCCCGATCAGGACGGACACAGCGTGCTGCGCGAACTGCGCCAGTGGTCCACGGTGCCGGTGATCATGCTCACCGTGCGCGCTGGCGAAACGGAGAAGGTGCAGGCGCTGGATGCCGGCGCCAACGACTACGTGACCAAGCCGTTCGGCGTGCAGGAACTGATGGCGCGGATCCGCGTACTGCTGCGCATGCAACCGGCCGCCGGCGAAGCCGAGCCGGTGTTCGACGACGGCCACCTGCACATCCACCTTGGCCTGCGCGAGGTGCGCCTGGGTGGCGAGCCGCTGCCGCTGAGCCGCAAGGAATACGCGTTGCTGGCGCTGCTGCTGCGCCACAGTGGGCGCGTGCTCACCCAGCCGCAGTTGCTGCGCGAAGTGTGGGGGCCGACGCATCAAGAGGACACCCATTATCTGCGCATCCTGGTCGGCAAGCTGCGGCAGAAGCTCGGCGACAGCGCGGTGGCGCCGCGCTACATCGCTACGGAGCCGGGTGTGGGGTTGCGTTTCATCGGGGTGCAGAGCAATCCTGAGTTTCGTTGATGTCTGGGTGTCGCGGACAAGGCGCCCGGTGCGACAGATGCGCGGAGAAAGCTGTAACGACTTGACGCCGTTGGCTTCCAGCTTCTGCCCGGTGGCGTGGGTCTGCGCCGCGGTGAATGCGACGGGAACACGTTTCAGCATTTGATCCTACTTAGTTGGCACGCAGCGCATTGTTCAATGCATTTCACGCCCTGCGGGCGCGAGTTACTTTTCTTTGCTTGTGCAAAGAAAAGTAACCAAAAGAAAGCACACCCTGTCCTCGCGCCTTCCGCGCTGCGCGCTCCAGGTCCGCGGGCGCGGCGGGGATTCGCGGAAGGGGCTCCTGCCCCTGCCGCGAACGACGCGCATCCATGCGCGTCGCCCTTCGGGTTTTTCCCCGCCACGCCCGCCGCTGCGGAAGGGACCCGGTAAGTCAAAAGCCAATTCAAAGTCACGAGCAACAGCAACAGCAACAGCAACAGCAATAGCAATAGCAATGGCAATGGCAATGGCAAAAGCAAAGGCAAAAGCAAAAGCAAAAGCAAAAGCAAAGGCAAAAGCAAAGGCAAAAGCAAAGGCAAAAGCAAAGGCAAAAGCAAAGGCAAAAGCAAAGGCAAAAGCAAAGGCAAAAGCAAAGGCAAAGGCAAAGGCAAAGGCGGTGATCGGAAAACGCAGCGCATGGCCAAGGGATGCGGCGGCGTCGATCAGATTCCCAATTGCGGGGCGCTAACCTTCTTTGCACGCGCGAGCTGCACTTTCCCGGTCTTCGCTCAGCTACTTGTCCAGCAGCACCTCTCCCGGATCGAGAACGCCGTCCGGGTCCAGCGCGCGCTTCACCGCGCTTGCGTCCAGCGTCGCCGCGTCGAAGGCCTGCGCTATGTGGTCGCGCTTGGCCGCGCCGATGTCTGCGTTCGCCCGACAGCGTGCCGTCCAGCAGCCCGAACAGCCGTGGCTATGCATCTGCGCGTGGTGCTGGGGCGTACTGGTGCCGACGTGCAGGTTGCCGGGTCAGCGCACGGGTGCTGCCGGACGCGTATCGCCGGTGTCGCGCAATGCGGCATCCAGGAACGCCGTGGTCCGCGTCCAGCTGTCCGCGCGCGCTTCGGTCAATCCTGAGGGCGTGCCGCCGCCGAAGCCGATGTCTTCCTGCAGCGTGGTCTCGGTCGGCGCCAGGCCGAAGGCGAAATGTCCGCCCTGCGGGTACTGCAGCACGCTGACCTGGTGGGCGAACTGGCGCCGCTGCAGCCGCTCGGCGATCGCATCGGCCATCTGTGCGGACGGCCACACCTGGTCCTGCGCGCTGGCGATCAGCAGCACCGGGCCGTGGATGCGTTCGACCGCGATCCTGGCAGGGCTGTCGGCGGCGACCGCCTTGCCGCTGTGCGTGTAGAGATCGAGCAGGCCCTTGCAATCGGGACAGGGCGTGAAGGGCACGTAGGCCAGCGGCGTGCCGGCCAGGGTCCACGAGCTGGCCGCTGCGCCGCCGCTGCGGTCGATGCCCTGCCAGACCACATCCGATGGCGACGCGGCGACCACCGCAGCGATGCGCGCATCGTGCGCAGCCAGCGTCAGTGCGGCTTCGGCGCCCTTGGACAATCCCAGCACGGCGATCCGCGGCGGCGCTGCCGGGCCTTGCTGCGCCAGGTAGTCGACGCCGGCCTGCAGCCGTTCCAGCGGGATCGCACTGAGTTGCGACGGCAGGCCGGGCCCATTGAAGTAACTCTGTGCGAGCGCGACGTAGCCCTGCTCGGCCAGGCGCCTGGCGATGCGCTTGGCCCAGGCGCGTCCGCCTTCCGCGCCGCCCAATACCAGCACCGCCGGGTGCGCCGCAGTGTCCTCGGGGGTGTACAGCGTGGCGGAGAGCGTCGCGGTCTCGATCGAGCGCTCGTCGATCGGCTGCGCCGTCGCGACGCCGCAGCCGGCCAGCCATACAACGGCGGCCGCGAGGCCGAATCTGATCGTCATGAAGCGCCGTTCCTGGTGTGGGCGCTCGGGTCGCGGCACGGATGCGCCGCACGTCCCCGTTCGCACCGCGGCACTATCGTGCATTCATGCCTCGGTCGCATGGCCGGATGGTCATGCCTTGACGCCGGCGAGGCGACCCGGCCGTGCAGGCGCTACCGACAATGCGAGCCGTGGCTGACGACTGGGCGTCTCCCGCAAACGTGGCCAGGGTTGGCCGGTCCCGTGTGCCACAGGATGGTTCAGCCTCGACAGGTTACGACGTTGTCAGCCTTTTCTGCTTCGTTCGTCGCGGCTGAAGCCGCTCCTACAAAAGCGGGTGCAGCTTGCCTGCATGGCGGAGCCAGGCCGATGCTTGCGAGTCCCGAGTCCCGAGTCCCGAGTCCCGCTCACGCCTCCGGCAACACTTTCCCCGGATTGAGGATGCCGTCCGGGTCCAGCGCGCGCTTCACCGCGCGCATCGCGTCCAGCGTCGCCGCATCGAAGGCCTGCGCCATGTAGTCGCGCTTGGCCACGCCGATGCCGTGCTCGCCCGACAGCGTGCCTTCCAGCGCCAGCACCAGCGCGAACAGGCGCGGCAGCGCCGCATGCGCACGCGCGGTCTCGGCGGCATCGTCGGGCGCGTACATGATGTTGACGTGCAGGTTGCCGTTGCCGGCGTGGCCGAAGGCGACGATCGGCAGGTCGAATTCCGCCGCCAGCGCTTCCACCCCGGCCACCAGTTCGGGGATGCGCGACACCGGTACCACCACGTCTTCGTTGATCTTGCCCGGCTTGATCGTGCGCAGCGCCGGCGACAGCGCGCGGCGCGCGGCCCACAGCCGGTCGCGCGCGGCGCCGTCGGTGGCCACGTCCAGCGACAGCAGGCCGTCGCCCTCGGCCGCCGCGCCCAGCGCCTGCAGGGCGTAGGGCAGGGTGTCGTGGTCGCCGTCGGCTTCGATCAGCAGCATCGCGCCGGCCTCGGGCACGTCGCTGCCGTTGCGGCGCAGCAGCGCGATCGCGCTGCGGTCCATGAATTCCAGCATCGCCGGCGTGGTCGGCTGCGCCATCAGCCGCGACACCGCCGCCGCGGCGCTGGCGGCATCGCGGTAGAACGCGCGCAGCCCGGCCTGCGCCAGCGGCCGCGGCGACAGCTTCAGCGTGGCCTCCACGATCAGCGCCAGGGTGCCTTCGCTACCGACCAGCAGATGGGTCAGGTCGTAGCCGGTGGCGTCCTTGGTGTAGGCGCCGCCGCAGCGGATCAGCTCGCCGGTGCCGGTCACCGCGACCACGCCGAGCACGTTGTCGCGGGTGGCGCCGTACTTCACCGCGCGCGGGCCACCGGCATTGGTCGACAGGTTGCCGCCGATGCTGCAGATCTCGGCGCTGGACGGGTCCGGCGGCCAGAACAGGCGGTGCGGCATCAGCGCCTGCTGCAGGTCGCCGTTGAGCACGCCCGGCTCGACCACCGCGCAGCGGTCCTGCGGGCGCAGCTGCACGATGCGGTTCATGCGCGCGAACGACAGCACCACGCCGCCGCCGAACGGCACCGCGGCGCCGGCGGTGCCGGTGCCGGCGCCGCGCGCGACGATCGGCACGCGATGCGCGCGGCAGGCGCGCACGATCGCCTGCACCTGCTCGCGGGTCTGCGGCAGCGCCACCGCGTCGGCCAGCGCCCAGCGTCGCGAATCGTCCTCGCCGTAGCTGCGGCGGCTGGCGTCGTCGGTGCGCCAGCCGTCGCCGCCGAGCAGTGCGGCGAGGGTGTCGGTCAGGGCGGTGGGCAAGGGCGTGGTCATGGTGGCGAACGCGGTGCGGGAGAGGAGGGTGGCTGCAGCAGTTTCCAGGCGCCGACCGCCGCCGCCAGCGGCAGCCACACCCAGCGCAGCTCGGACAGCAGGGTGGCGACGCCGCGCGCGCCGAAGAAGCCGTTGGCGAACGGCGACACCCGGATCGGCCGCCACGGCGCGAACCAGCGCTGCTCGCTCCACGGCCACGCCAGCGCGACGCCGAGCCCGCCGGAGGTCATGGCGTCGAGCAGCGGATGCGAGACGGTGCACACGAACATCCACGTCGCCGCCTGCAGCGCGCCGGCGCGCAACGGTCGGTACAGCAGCGCGCCGAGTACGCCCAGCAGCGCGGCGAACAGCAGCGAATGGCTGGCGCCGCGATGGCCGAACGCGTCGGCGTAGGGAATGTGCAGGGCGAACGCGACCACGTCCAGGTCCGGCAGCATCGACGCGGCGATGCCGGCGCCGAGCAGGCGCCCGGAGATGCGTCCGCGATCGGCGGCGGCCCACAGCGCCAGCGGCACCGCGGCGTGGGTGAAGATGCTGGGCATGTCAGCAGTCGTCGGCGCGGAATGCGTCGCGCAGCCAGGTCAGCCGCGGCGGTTCGCCGTCGGCTTCGACCACATCGAAGCGGCACGGCCAGTTCGCGTAGCGCGGGTGCGCGGCCAGGAACAGCTGCGCGGCCAGCACCAGCCGGCGGCGCTTGCGCAGGTCGACCGAGGCGGCGCCGCCGCCGAATGCGTCGGTGCGCCGGTAGCGCACCTCGACGAACACCAGGCACTGCGCCTGCTGCATCACCAGGTCCAGTTCGCCGCCGCGATAGCGCACGTTCGCGGCGATCAGTTGCAGTCCGGCGCGCTCCAGTTCGGCGCGCGCCGCCGCTTCCACGTCGTTGCCGCGTTGCCGGCGGTCAACGCCCATCGGGCAGCGGCGTCGCGCGCCCGCCGCTGAAGGTGGACCAGGCCGGAGTGCGCAGGATGTTGCCGAAGCCGTCCAGGTGCAGCACGCCGGTGGCGCCGCGCAGGTTGGCTTCGGCGCCGGTGGCGAGCTTTTCCAGGTAGGCGCTGATCTGCCAGGCGTCGTAGCCGAACGCGAACAGGCGCCCGGCCGGGCCGCGCGCGGTCGGCAGGGTCTCGGCTACGCTGGTCGCCGCCGGCAGGCCGCCGACGCCGCGCACGTTCCACAGTTCGCTCGGGTAGGCGATGCCGTCCAGCACCAGGTCGTCCTCCGCCTTGCCGGTGCCCAGCACCAGCTGCGAGGTCGCGACCCGGCTCTTGCCGGCGAAACCGGCCAGCGCCAGCTGCGGCGCCAGCGCGCGCGCGGTGCCGCCCTTGACCGCCAGGAACACCGCGTCGGCGGCGCCGGCATTGCGCAGCTGCGCGCCGACATCGCCCGGCGTCTCTGCCACGCTGACGCTGGCCACGACCTTGCCGCCGCGCTCGCTGAAGCGCTCGCGGAACGCGGCCACCGCACGGCGGCCGTTGTCGTCGTTGCTGCCGATCACCAGCGCGTTGCGGCGCTCGTGCGCCAGCAGGTATTCGGCGGCGGCGATGCCGTCGTCTTCCGGCGCCAGCGAGAAGCCGGCGCTGCCGGCGGGCGGCGCGGCGGTGCCGCGGTTCAGCGCCAGCAGCGGCACCGGCAGCGCGTCGCGCGCGAACAGCGCGCTGACCTCGTCGCGGCCGAGCGGGCCGACCACGAAGTCGGCGCCGCCATCGATCGCCTTCTGGTAGGCGGCCAGCGCGCCGGCGGCGGTGCCGGTGGTGTCGATGAAGTTGATCTCCGGGCGGCGCCGGGTCTCGCCGTAGTAGCCGGCGAGCAGGCCGTCGCGCACCGGCGCGGCCGCGGTGGCCAGGCTGCCGCTCAGCGGCAGCAGCACCGCCAGCTTGGCCGGCGGGCGATAGCCGTCGCGCTCGGCGGGGGGGCGCTTGCTGGTGTCGAAGCCCCATTGCGCGCCGCGGTCGAACGGGCGCGGCAGCGGCAGGCCGCGGCTGATCAGCGCGCGCCCGGCGAAGTTGTACAGCGGGTCGCCGGCCGGCAGCGCGGCGGCGCGCGCCTGCAGCGTGGCGTCGTTCAATGCGGCCAGCAGGCGCACGATGGCGCGCTGGTTGTCGGTGCGCGCCTGGCCGGTCAGGCCGATGTCGGCGCGGGCGCGTTCGTCCAGCGCCGCGTTGCCGTCGCCGGTGCCTTCCAGCGCCTGCGCGCGGGCCAGGTGCCAGCGCCCGCGCAGGTTCTGCGGCACGGCTTGCGGATCGCTGCCCAGCGCCTGCAGCGCCTGCGCCGGCTGCCGGTCGACCAGCGCCAGCTCGGCGTTGACCAGGGCCAGCCGCACCTTGCTCAGGCCCGACAGCTGGCGCGGCTGCACCTGCGCCACCAGGCTGCGCGCGCGCGCGACGTCGCCGGCCTCGTACCAGGCGAAGGCGGCGTCGGCCAGCAACTGGTTGCGCTCGCTGCCGGTGGCGCCGGCGGCCTGCGCTTCCAGCTGCTGCGCCGCTTCCCGCGGCTTGCCCTGGTCCAGCAGCGCCAGCGCCGCGGACTGGGCCGGCGACGCGCTCTGGGTGACGCTGGTGGTGGCGCAGCCGGCGAACAGCAGCGCCAGCAGCGACAGGGCGGAAATCCTTGCGAATCGCTTGTTCATTTCTGGTCCATTCGGCAGGGCACGCCGGGGCGCGCCGGGGAAAACCGCTACGATTCTACCCTTGACCATGGAAAGCCGTAGATGAGCGCCCAGCCCGGAACCCTGCACGTCGTCGCCACGCCGATCGGCAACCTCGCCGACCTGACGCCGCGCGCGCAGGAGGTGCTGCGCGCGGTCGCCGCGATCTGCGCCGAGGACACCCGCCGCAGCGGCCAGCTGCTGGCGCATTTCGGCATCGACAAGCCGCTGCTGGCGCTGCACGAGCACAACGAAGAGGCGCTGGCGCAGCGCATCGTCGTGCGCCTGCTCGGCGGCGACTCGCTGGCCCTGGTCAGCGACGCAGGCACCCCGCTGGTCAGCGATCCGGGCTACCGGCTGGTGCGCGCGGCGCGCGAGGCCGGGGTGCGGGTCAGTCCGGTGCCCGGCGCCTGCGCGGCGATCGCCGCGCTCAGCGTGGCCGGCCTGCCCAGCGACCGCTTCAGCTTCGAAGGCTTCCTGCCGGCCAAGGCCTCCGCCCGCCGCGAGCGCCTGGCACGCCTGGCCGGCGAGCCGCGCACACTGGTGTTCTACGAGTCCTCGCATCGCATCGTCGAATCCCTGGCCGACTGCCGCGCCGCGTTCGGCGACGCGCGTCCGGCGGTGCTGGCGCGCGAACTGACCAAGCTGTTCGAGACCGTGCTCGACGGCAGCCTGGCCGACCTGCAGGCGCGGGTGGAAGCCGACGACAACCAGCGCAAGGGCGAGTTCGTGCTGATCGTGCAGGGCGCCGGCGACGATGCCGACGCGCAACTGGCCGAAGGCCGCCGCGTCTACGCCACGCTGAGCGAACACCTGCCGCCGTCCACCGCCGCCAAGCTGGCCGCGGAGATCACAGGGGCGCCGCGCAAGGCGTTGTATGGGGGCGGCTAGCAAGGCCGCGCGTCAGAAGGCCAAGGAACTGGCTTGGCTCGACCTCGCCAGAACCCTAATGCCGGGGACAATTCCTGAGGGGATAGTAGAGCAACTGCATCCACCTGCTCCCGACCTTCTGATTCGAAGCGACAGAGGGGTGTTGGGCATTGAGGTCACTCAGCTCTTTCAGCTCGACGACGCAACATTGCGTATCCCTATTCGAGAAATCGAAGCTGCACAGCGCAACATTCTCGTTGAGGCCAGACGGCTATATGAAGCCTCTTATGGGCATGGCTTGTTCATCAACGCTTCGTTCAAGAGTGGTGCTCCGCCTGCAAAAAAGGCAGCGGCTCGCGAACTGGTGGAGCTCGTGGAGAGGCATCGCCCCGAAACGGGTGGCATGTTCCAAGTGCTGGCATTGGAGGCCCGAGCCCGGACACTCCTTCCTGGGTGGCTACAGGGATTGACGATCCGTATTCGAGAGTCAGATGAGCCTTCTCGCTGGATCGGTGGTTCGGTTTGGAGTACGCCGAGCTTGACGCAAGCCATGCTGCAGGCTGCGGTTTTCAAGAAAGACAAAAAAATCGATGGTTACTTGGGGTGTTGCGATAACGTATGGCTCTTGGTCATTTGCGACTTATGGCCCATGGCGGCTAGTTTGTCGATACCGCGGAACGCCACCGAATGGTGTTTGGAAAGCCGTTTCTCGCGCGTATTGCTTGTGTCCCGTGAGGGGGATGGCATCAGCTTCTGACTACGAAACGTGCGATAATGCGCGCGGCGGAGTCGGCCAGACAGTCGCGTCATCCCGGTGCATTTCGGTGCGGCGGGGTGCCGAGGAAAGTCCGGGCTCCATAGGGCAAGGTGCCAGGTAACACCTGGGCGGCGCGAGCCGACGGATCAGTGCAACAGAAAGATACCGCCTAAGTCTGCGCAAGCAGACCGGTAAGGGTGAAATGGTGCGGTAAGAGCGCACCGCGAGTCCGGTAACGGACCGGTACGGCAAACCCCACCTGGAGCAAGACCAAATAGGGACCTCATGGCGCTGCCCGCGTCGGGTCCGGGTAGGTTGCTCGAGCGCCGCGGTGACGCGGCGCCTAGAAGAATGACTGTCCACGACAGAACCCGGCTTATCGGCCGGCTCCGCCGCTTTATTTGCGCGCCGCGCAAATAAAGCCCCAAACTTTTGCTGTGCAAAAGTTTGGGCCCCAAGGCCCTTGGCCTGCCAAATCCCCGCGGCTTCGCCGCGCCCGCTTTACTAAAGGGGGCTTTGCTCCAGATGCACGGCGGGCTCTGCCCAGATCGCTCTGCTCAGATGTAGCCGCGCGTGCTGCCGCTGTGGTTCTTCCGGCTGCCGTGGCTGCCGTGGCTGCCAAGCTGGCTCAACTGTTGTGGGAGGGACTTCAGTCCCGACTGCAGGGCCGATCCGCCGGTGGGCGTTGCTTACGCGGATGCGGCAGCCTTGCTGGCCTGCGCCGCGCGCATTTGTGGCATCTGTGCTGCGAGCCTTGACCGGAGATCTGTAGCAGATGGAAGCGCGTTTCGCTTTTGCTGTTGCTCTTACCGGGTCCCGAGTCCCGAGCCCCCAGTCCCGATCCCTTCAAGCCTCGTCTCCCCCAGGAACACTCCGTCCGCACCGAAGCGGCGCTCGTGGATCCAGCCGTATTCGTCGCCGTCCACCGCCACGATGGTGCTGGCGCGGGTGCCGTATTCGTGGCCGCGGATGAAGGCCGGCGACAGGCGCCGCTCCAGTTCCAGGCCCACGCCGGTGTCGGGCAGCTGCGCGTCGGCGGCGATGGTCTCGTCGGCCAGCGCTCGCCATAGCGGGGCCAGGTCCTCGTCGCCGGCGGCGATCCAGTCGGCCACGGCGTCGCACAGGCGCGCGGTCTTCGGCCAGGGCGCGTCCAGCGCGCCGTTGGACATGCCGTGGATGCCGGGCGCCAGGCGCTGCCGGGCCGGCGGGTGGTTGCCGATGTATTCGGCGCCGTCGGCATCGGCCAGCAGCAGATTGAACGGCGGGTAGGCGTCGGCGCGCAGCGCCAGGGCGACGGCGAAGGCGGCCGCCGGGTCGGCACCGGCCAGATAGTCGGCGACCAGGGCGCCACGCGAGGCGCCGGACATCGATGCCAGCGGATCGCGCACGTTGGTGACCACCGTGCAGCGGCCGGCGTCGTCCAGGCCCACCCAGCTGCCGCCCGAACGCAGGTCGCGTCCGGCCAGCACGCGTTGTGCCGGAGCCGCCCAGCGCTGCAGCGGGGCGGTCGGGCGGGCATGGAATTCGTCGCGGTTGCCGACCAGCAGCAGGCGCCAGCGCGGGTGCGAGCGGAGGGCGAGGGCGACCAGGCACATAGGCCGCCGATTGTGCGCCTTTGCGCAGTGGCGCGCGAGCCTGCCGGCCGCCGGCACGGCAGCCGACCGCCGTCTTAACGCCTTGTGCACAGGGCTGAATTTTCCCCCAATCTCAAAATATGAGACGAAACAGCAACTTGTGGATAAGCTTTGAACAAGTCTCTAAAGAATGGCGCAAGCCATTGATGTGGCTGGCGATTTATCGGTCGCAAAGTTGTTGACAACCTTTCGCGCGCTGCTAAGGTGGGCACCTGAGGGAAAACCGGGTTTTTTGTGGTTTTTCGTGGTTCAATGACCGCCCAGGCGGATTTGGAAAGGTGTAGGCGTCGTGTTTCAGGGCGAGACCGCAATCACAGTGGACGACAAGGGGCGTATGGCGGTTCCCACCGCGTACCGCGACCTCGTCGTGCGCGCGAGCGGCAATCGGCTGGTGCTGACCTACAACCCGTTCGAGGCCGGATGCCTGTGGCTGTACGCGGAAAAGGAATGGGAGCGGGTCCGTGACGACGTCATGGCCAAGCCCAACACCCAGCGCGTGGTGCGGATCCTGCAGCAGAAGCTGGTCGGTTCCTCGGCCGCGCTGGAGCTGGACGCCAACAGCCGCATCACCATCCCGCCGAGCCATCGCGCCGCGGTGGGCATCGAAAAGCGCGCCGTGCTGTTGGGCATGGGCGACAAGTTCGAACTATGGAGCGAGCAGGCTCATCGCGCACTGATCCAGCAGACATTGTCTGATGAGGATCTGGGCGATGGATTGCTCGATCTGAAGTTGTGAGCCGGGGTGTCCGGATGCGCGGACAGGCGCAGGCCGGTCACCTTCCGGTGTCGCAACCGCCGGCGGCGCATGTGCCGGTGTTGTTCGCGCAGGTCATGGACGGGCTGCAGGTGATCGAAGACGGAATCTATCTGGATGGCACGTTCGGGCGTGGCGGACACGCGCGCGGGGTGCTGCACAAACTCGGCCCGGGAGGCCGGCTGCTGGTGATGGACAAGGATCCCGAGGCGATCGCCGAAGCCGAACATGCGTTCGGTGGCGACGCGCGGGTGAGCATCCGTCGCGGCAGCTTCGCCGAACTGGGGCAGTGGGACGCCGCCGCCGACCTGGACGGAGTGCTGTTCGACCTGGGCGTGTCCTCCCCGCAGCTGGACGTGGCCGAGCGCGGTTTCTCGTTCGGCAAGGACGGCCCGCTGGACATGCGCATGGACCCGGACGCCGGCGAGAGCGCCGCGCAGTGGCTGGCGCGCGCCGACGAACGCGCCATCGCCGACGTGCTGTGGACCTACGGCGACGAACGCCAGAGCCGGCGCATCGCCCGCGCGATCGTGGCGCGCCGCGCCGAGCAGCCGCTGACCCGCACCGCGCAGCTGGCCGAGCTGATCGCCAGCGTGATGCCGCGCGGCGACAGCAAGACCCACCCGGCCACGCGCAGCTTCCAGGCGATCCGCATCCACATCAACCGCGAACTGGCCGACCTCGAAGCCGGGCTGGACGCGGCGCTGGCCAAGCTCAAGCCGGGCGGCCGGCTGGCGGTGATCAGCTTCCATTCGCTGGAAGACCGCATCGTCAAGCAGTTCATGAACCGCCACGCCAAGGCCCCGCCGAGCAACCGCCGCCTGCCCGAAGCGCAGGCGTTCGTGCCGACCCTGCAACTGCATGGCGGCGCGATCAAGGCCGATGCCGACGAACTGGCCGGCAACCCGCGGGCGCGCAGTGCGGTGTTGCGGGTGGCTGAGAAGCTGGGATTGGGGATTGGGGATTCGGGATTGGAAGAGCGCTCTTCCCGAATCTCCAATGCCCAATCCCCAATCCCGGCGTCTCCGCCAGGAGACGCCCAATGAGCCGGCTGCTGCTCGTCGTGTTGCTCGCCTGCACCATCGCCTCGGCGATCGGGGTGGTGTACATGCGCCATCGCCATCGCCAGCTGTTCGTCGAGCTGTCCCGGCTGGAGCACAACCGCGACGAGCTGAACATCGAGTTCGGCCGGCTGCAGTTGGAGCAGGCGACCTGGGCGGAAAGCAATCGCGTCGATCAGGTCGCGCGCGAGCGGCTGGGCATGAAGTTCCCGGAAACCGGCGACATCGTGGTGGTGCGGCCATGAGCAAGACCGGCCGCAACCGCCCGCGCAGCAACTTCAATCTCCGTGGCCGGCTGGTGCTGGTCGGTGCGGCGCTGAGCCTGTGCTCGGTCACGCTGATCGGCCGCGCCGCCTACGTGCAGATCATCAACAGCGATTTCTACCAGCGCCAGGGCGAGGCGCGCTACCTGCGCGAGCTGCCGATCGCGACCTCGCGCGGCATGATCACCGACCGCAACGGCGAGCCGCTGGCGGTGTCCACGCCGGTGGAGTCGATCTGGGTCAATCCGCAGGAACTGCTGCGCAATCCCGACCGCATTCCGCAGCTGGCGCGGGCGCTGGAACTGCCCAGCGACGAGCTGGCCGCCAAGCTGTCGCAGAAGTCGGACAAGGAGTTCATGTACCTCAAGCGCCGGATCAATCCGGACAAGGCGCATGCGGTGGTCGCGCTGGGCATCCCCGGCGTGTTCTCGCAGCGCGAGTTCCGCCGCTTCTACCCGCAGGGCGAAGCGATGGCGCACGTGCTCGGCTTCACCAACATCGACGACCGCGGCCAGGAAGGGCTGGAGCTGGCGTTCGACGAATGGCTGCGCGGCAAGCCCGGCTCCAAGCGCGTGATCCGCGACCGCAAGGGCGCGATCGTGGAGAGCATCGACCTGGTCAAGCCGGCCGAGCCGGGCAAGGACCTGACCCTGAGCATCGATCGCCGCATCCAGTTCCTGGCCTACAAGCAGCTGCGCAACGCGCTGGAAGAGAACAAGGCGGCCGCCGGCTCGATCGTGATCGTGGACGTGAAGAGCGGCGAAGTGCTGGCGATGGTCAACCTGCCGACCTACAACCCGAATGCGGTCAGCGGGGTCAATTCCGATGCGCGCCGCAACCGCGCGGTCACCGACCTGGTCGAGCCGGGTTCGACGATGAAGCCGCTGACGGTGGCGACCGCGTTGCAGGCAGGGGTGGTGACGCCCAATACCATCATCGATACCAACCCGGGGTTCATGACCCTGGGCCGTTACACCATCCGCGACGTGCCGCGCAACAACGGCGTGCTCAACGTCACCGGCGTGATCACCCGCAGCTCCAACATCGGCGCGGCCAAGATCGTCGCCAAGCTGGACGACCAGGCGTTCTACAAGTCGGTGCGCAATTTCGGCTACGGCACGGCGCCGCACAGCGGCTTCCCCGGCGAATCGGCCGGCGTGGTGTCGCATCCGGGCAGCCGCAGCTGGTACGGCACCACCAAGACCACCATGTCCTACGGCTATGGCCTGTCGGTGACGCCGCTGCAGATCGCCACCGCCTACACCGCGCTGGGCAACGGCGGCAAGTTGATGCAGCCGACCTTCGTCAAGGGCCAGCACCAGGAACCGCGCGAAGTGATCAGCCCGGAAGTGGCGCGGGAAGTGGTGGCGATGATGGAAACCGTGGTGACCCAGGGCGGCGCCAAGGGCGCGGCGATCCTCGGCTACCACGTCGCCGGCAAGACCGGCACCGCGCGCCTCAACGGGCCGGGCGGCTATATCCGCGGCCACTACAACGCGCTGTTCGCCGGCCTGGTGCCGGCGACCAATCCGCGCTTCGCCACGGTCATCGTGATCAACGACCCGCAGGGCGCCAAGTACTACGGCGGCCTGGTCTCGGCGCCGGTGTTCCACAACGTGATGGAAGGGGCGCTGCGGCTGATGGACGTGCCGCCGGACGACATCCAGGCGTGGCTGGCGGCGCAGGCCGCCGGCAAGAGCGGCCATGCGCCGCCACCGCCGCCGGTGGAGCCGGATCCGGCCCTGGTGCCCGACGCCGCCACCGAGGTGGAAGCGGCGCTGCCCAGCGCGCGTGCCGTCGCGCCGCCGCCGGCCGCACAGCCGGTGCCGTTGCAGGAGACCCGCCAGTGAGCCGCGCGCTGCCGCTGTCGCACCTGCTGCCGGATCTGGCGCTGGCGCGCGACGTGCAGGTGTCCGGGCTGGTCATGGACAGCCGTGCGGTGCGCCCCGGCGATGCCTTCGTGGCGATCGCCGGGTTCGGCGCGCACGGGCTGGGCTTCGTCGCGCAGGCGCAGGCCAATGGCGCCGCGGCGATCCTGTTCGAACCGCCGGCCCCGGCCGAGTTGCCGGCGCCTGCCGACGCGATCGCGGTGCCGGGCCTGCGCGCGCGCATGGGCGCGATGGCCGACCAGTTCCACGGCCATCCGTCGCAGACGATGACCATGGTCGGGGTCACCGGCACCAACGGCAAGACCTCCACCGTGCAGCTGTTGGCGCAGGCCTGGCAGAGCCTGGGCACGCGCAGCGGCAGCATCGGCACGCTCGGCGTCGGCCTGTACGGCGACGTGGTGCCGACCGGTTTCACCACGCCGCTGGTGCTGCAGACGCATGCGTTGCTGGCGCAGCTGCGCGACGCCGGCGCGCAGGCGGTGGCGATGGAAGTGAGCTCGCACGCGCTGGACCAGGGCCGCGTGGATGCGGTGCACTTCGACGTGGCGGTGTTCACCAATCTCACCCGCGATCATCTCGACTACCACGGCGACATGGCCGGCTACGGCGCGGCCAAGGCGCGCCTGTTCGCCACGCCGGGGCTGAAGGCGGCGGTGGTCAACCTCGACGACGCGTTCGGTCGCGAGTTGCTGGCGACGCTGGACCCGGAACTGCGCCGCATCGGCGTCAGCTCGCGCGGCCAGGCCGGCGCCACGCTGCGCGCCGAGGCGCTGCGCCTGGACGCGCGTGGCATCGGCTTCGACCTGCTGGTCGGCGACGCGCGGCATCCGGTGCAGTCGGCGCTGCTGGGCCGTTTCAACGTGGACAACCTGCTGGCGGTGGCCGGCGCGCTGCATGCGCAGGACGTGGCGCCGGCGCGCATCGCCGCGACGCTGTCGCAGCTGCAGCCGATCCGCGGGCGCATGAACCGCCTCGGCGGCAGCGCGGCGCAGCCGCTGCTGGTGATCGACTACGCGCATACCCCGGACGCGCTGGAGCAGGCGCTGGAGAGCCTGCGCGGCCACGTGCACGGCCGCCTGCTGTGCGTGTTCGGCTGCGGCGGCGAGCGCGACACCGGCAAGCGCCCGCAGATGGCGGCGATCGCGCAGCGCCTGGCCGACGTGGTGATCGTCACCGACGACAACCCGCGTGGCGAGGACGGCGACCGCATCGTCGCCGACATCCTGGCCGGCTTCACCGACCTGCAGGCGGTGCGTGTGCAGCGTGACCGCGCCCAGGCCATCGCCCAGGCCGTGGCCGAAGCCGGTCCCGACGACATCGTGCTGATCGCCGGCAAGGGGCACGAGCCGTACCAGGAAATCGCCGGCATCCAGCATCCGTTCGACGACACCAAGATTGCCGCGCAGGCGCTGCAGGCGCGCGCCGCCGCTCCGGCCATGGAGCGTGCACGATGAAGCGCCTGCCGCTGTCGATGCTCGCGCACTGGGCCGGCGCCGAACTGCACGGCGACGACGTGGCGATCGACGCGATCGCCCACGACACCCGCACGCTGGCGCCGGGCAGCCTGTACGTGGCGCTGCGCGGCGAGCGTTTCGACGGCCACGACTTCGTCGCCGACGCCGCCGCGCGCGGCGCCAGCGCGCTGCTGGTGCAGGCGCTGCAGCCGCAGGTCGAACTGCCGCAGATCCTGGTCGCCGACACCCAGCTGGCGCTGGCGCGGATCGCCGCCGGCATGCAGCGCGGCCGCGCCACGCGCGTGGCCGCGATCACCGGCAGCAACGGCAAGACCAGCGTCAAGGCGCTGCTGCTGGCGATCCTGCAGCACGCCTGCCGGGTGAACGGCGGCAGCGTCTACGCCAACCCCGGCAACCGCAACAACGAGATCGGCCTGCCGCTGGCGGTGATCGAGGCGCCGGACGCGGCCGACTACGCGATCTACGAGATGGGCGCCGGCAAGCCGGGCGACATCGCCTACCTGACCGACATCGTCGCTCCGCACGCGGCGCTGGTGAACAACATCGCCCCGGCGCACCTGGAACGCATGGGCAGCCTGCTCGGCGTGGCCGAGACCAAGGGCGCGATCTACGCCGCGCTGCCGCCCGACGGCACCGCGGTGATCAATGCCGACGATGCGTTCGGGCTGTGGTTCGAACAGCGCCTGCCGGCGCCGCTGACCCCGCGCGTGCTGCGCTTCGGCCTGCAGGCCAGCGCCGAGGTCACCGCCACGCGGCTGCGCGTGGGCGCGGACCGCTCGCAGTTCGTGCTGGTCACCCCGCACGGCGAGGTCGACGCGACGCTGCCGCTGCCCGGTCGCCACAACCTGATGAACGCCTTGGCCGCCGCGTCGCTGGCGCTGGCGCTGGACATCGCGCCGGCCATGATCGCCGCGGGCCTGGCGCAGGTGCAGCCGGTGCCGGGCCGGCAGATCGCGCACACGCTGCCCGGCGGCGCGGTGCTGATCGACGACAGCTACAACGCCAATCCCGGCTCGCTGGCCGCGGCGATCGACGCATTGGCCGCGGCCGGCGGCGAGCGTTGGCTGGTGCTGGGCGACATGCGCGAACTCGGCGACGGCGCCGAGGCGCTGCACGCCCGCGGCGGCCGCCGCGCCCGCCACGCCGGCCTGACCCGCCTGTACGCACTGGGCCCGCTGAGCGCGGTCGCCGCGCAGGCCTTCGGCGAGAACGGACGCGTGTTCGACAGCCATGCGGCGTTGATCGCGGCGTTGCGTGCGGATCTTCGCGCAGCCGGGACTCGGGACTCGGGACTCGGGACTCGGGAAAAGCAGGATCAAGAGCAGGAAACAGAGCAGGAAACAGAGCAAATGCATGAGAGCACCGGTGCGGCGTCCGCTGGCGTTGCGCCCCTCCGAGTCCCGAGTCCCGAGTCCCGAGTCCCGGCTTCACTGAGTCCCGAGTCCCGAGTCCCGGCCACCATCCTCGTCAAAGGCTCCCGCGGCAGCGCTATGGACAAGATCGTGAGCGCGCTGCTGGCGCAGGGTGAGGAGACGCCGCATGCTGCTTGAACTGTCCCGCTGGCTGCAGCAGCTGGAGAGCCTGTTCGGGCTGTTCGGTTACCTCACGTTCCGCGGCATCCTGGCGGCGCTGACCTCGCTGTTCCTGTCGCTGTGGCTGGGCCCGGCGGTGATCCGCAGATTGGCGCAGTTCAAGGGCGGCCAGCCGATCCGCAAGGACGGCCCGCAGACCCACTTCTCCAAGGCCGGCACGCCGACCATGGGCGGCTCGCTGATCCTGCTCACCGTGCTGCTGTCGGTGCTGCTGTGGGGCGACCTGCGCAACCGCTACGTGTGGCTGGTGCTGGCGGTGATGCTGGCGTTCGGCGTGATCGGCTGGTACGACGACTGGATCAAGATCGTGCGCCGCGACCCGAACGGGCTGAAGTCGCGCTGGAAGTATCTGCTGCAGTCGATCTTCGGCCTGGCCGCCGGCCTGTTCCTGTACTACACCGCCGACGTGCCGGCCGCGATCACCTTCTACATCCCGATGTTCAAGTCGATCGCGCTGCCGCTGGCCGGAATCAGCTTCGTCGCCATCGCCTACTTCTGGATCGTCGGCTTCTCCAATGCGGTCAACCTGACCGACGGCCTGGACGGGCTGGCGATCATGCCCACGGTGCTGGTGGCCTGCGCGCTGGGCGTGTTCGCCTACGCCTCGGGCAACGCGGTGTTCTCGGCCTATCTGAAGATCCCGTCGATTCCCGGTGCCGGCGAACTGATCATCATCTGCGCGGCGATCGCCGGCGCGGGGCTGGGTTTCCTGTGGTTCAACACCTACCCGGCGATGGTGTTCATGGGCGACATCGGCGCGCTGGCGCTGGGCGCGGTGCTCGGCACCATCGCGGTGATCGTGCGCCAGGAACTGGTGCTGGTGATCATGGGCGGCGTGTTCGTGATCGAGACGCTGTCGGTGATGATCCAGGTCGCCTCGTTCAAGCTCACCGGCAAGCGCGTGTTCCGCATGGCGCCGATCCACCACCACTTCGAGCTGAAGGGCTGGCCCGAGCCGCGGGTGATCGTGCGCTTCTGGATCATCTCGGTGGTGCTGGTGCTGGTCGGCCTGGCCACGTTGAAGGTGCGCTGATGAACGACAGCACGCGCCAGGCGACCCGACTGGAGGCCATCGGCGGCCGCTACGACCCGTGGCTGCTCGGCGCCGTGGTGGCGCTGGCCTCGCTGGGCGTGGTGATGGTCGGCTCCAGCTCGATCGAGCTGACGGTCAGCCCGTTCTACTACCTGACCCGGCATCTGCTATTCCTGGCCGGCGGCATCGGCCTGGCGATCTGGACCATGCGCACCGAGCTGAAGAACATCGAGCAGTACAACCAGCTGCTGCTGCTGGCCTGCTTCGGCCTGCTGATCGTGGTGTTCGTGCCCGGGCTGGGCAGCAGCGTCAACGGCGCGCGGCGCTGGATCAACCTGGGCATCTCCAAGTTCCAGACCGTGGAAGCGGTCAAGGTGCTGTACATCGTGTGGCTGTCCAGCTACTTGGTGCGCTTCCGCGACGAGGTCAACGCGACCTGGCCGGCGATGCTCAAGCCGCTGGGCGTGGCGGTGGCGCTGGTCGGCCTGCTGCTGATGCAGCCGGACTTCGGTTCCTCCACGCTGCTGCTGGCGATCACCGCCGGCATGCTGGTGCTGGGCGGGGTCAACCTGCCGCGCATGTCGATGCCGATCGTGATCGGGCTGCCGGTGTTCGCCTTCATCGCGATCCTGGAACCGTACCGCCTGCGCCGCATCACCTCGTTCCTGGACCCGTGGGCCGACCAGCTCGGCTCCGGCTACCAGCTGTCCAACGCGCTGATGGCGGTGGGCCGCGGCGAACTGTTCGGGGTCGGCCTGGGCGGCTCGGTGCAGAAGCTCAACTACCTGCCCGAAGCGCATACCGATTTCATCTTCTCGGTGATCGCCGAGGAACTGGGCTTCACCGGCGTGTGCCTGATCATCGCGCTGTACGCGCTGCTGGTCGGCCGCGCGTTCTGGCTGGGCATGCGCTGCGTGGAGATGAAGCGCCACTTCTCCGGCTACATCGCCTTCGGCATCGGCCTGTGGATCAGCCTGCAGAGCTTCGTCTCGGTCGGCGTCAACCTGGGCATCCTGCCGACCAAGGGCCTGACCCTGCCGCTGATCTCCGCCGGCGGTTCCAGCGTGCTGATGACCTGCGTGGCGATGGGCCTGCTGCTGCGCGTGTCCTACGAGCTCGATCGCGCCGAACGCCAGGTGGCGAAGGTGCGCAGCGATGCGGCGCCGCCGGTCAGGCAGACCGTGGACAGCGCCGAGGACCTGCAGGCCGCACGCGAGGCCAGCGCCAGCGCGGTGGCCGCGGCGATCCAGGCCGGCACCCCGGCGCGCGGCACCAGCCGCATGCAGCCGCGGGTCGAGCCGACCTTCGGGAGGCTGGGATGAGTGCGTCCGTACCGATGACCAGCACCGCTATGACCGACGCTGCGTCGCGCCCGGTGATGATCCTGGCCGGCGGTACCGGCGGGCACATCTTCCCGGCGCTGGCGGTGGCCAAGGTGCTGCGCGCGCGCGGCGTGCCAGTGGTGTGGCTGGGCGCGGCCGGGCGCATGGAAACGCAACTGGTGCCGCAGCACGGCATCGAGATCGACACCATCGAGATCGGCGGCCTGCGCGGCAAGGGCGCGCTGGCGCTGTTCGGCGCGCCGCTGCGGGTCATGCGCGCGATCCGCGCCGCCGGCTTCGTGCTGCGCCGGCGGATGCCGCGCGCGGTGGTCAGCTTCGGCGGCTTCGCGGCCGGCCCGGGCGGCATCGCCGCGCGCCTGCTGAAACTGCCGTTGCTGGTGCACGAACAGAACCGCGCCCCGGGCCTGACCAACAAAGTGCTGTCGCGCGTCGCGCGTCGCGTGCTGACCGGGTTCCCGGGCAGCTTCGCCGCGCGCGAGGAAGCGGTGGGCAACCCGGTGCGCGCCGAGATCGCCGCGCTGGCGCCGCCGGCGCAGCGCCTGGCCGCGCGCGACGGCGCGGTGCGGCTGCTGGTGCTCGGCGGCAGCCAAGGCGCGCGTGCGCTGAACCAGGCGCTGCCGCGCGCACTGGCCGCGCTCGGTGCGCAGGTCGAGGTGCGCCACCAGTGCGGCGAAAAACTGCGCGACGAAGCGGCCCAGGCCTATGCCGACGCCGGCGTCGCCGCCAGCGTCGAAGCCTTCATCGGCGACATGGCCGCGGCCTACGCCTGGGCCGACCTGATCGTATGCCGCGCCGGCGCCTCGACCCTGGCCGAACTGTGCGCGGTCGGCATCGGCAGCGTATTGGTGCCGTTCGCCGCCGCGGTCGACGACCACCAGACCCGCAACGCCGAATACCTGGTCGAACGCGGCGCCGCGGTGTTGCTGAAGCAGGACGACGCCCTGGCGACCAACCTGCAGGGCGTGCTGCGCGACCTGCTCGGCAACCCCGCACGTCGCCTGTCCATGGCCGACGCCGCGCGCAGCCTGGCCAAGCCGGATGCGGCCGAGCGGATCGCGGACATCATTTTGGAAGAAGCCGGGACCGGGGACCGGGGACCGGGGACCCGTAGCGGGACCAGGGACCAGGGACCGGGGACCGGCGACAAGCAAGATCAACAGCAGAAGCCTATGCACACAGACAATCTCCACGGCCAGGCGCGCAGCGCCGCCGCTCCGCTTTTTCCGGGTCCCCGGTCCCCGGTCCCCGGTCCCGCCGCGAACGGAGTTCGCGCATGATCCGCCGTCTCCACGACACCGGCGATCTGGTCCGCGCGTTCCCGCGCGTGCACTTCGTCGGCATCGGTGGCACCGGCATGAGCGGCATCGCCGAGGTCATGCTGACCCTGGGTTACGAGGTCTCCGGTTCGGACAACGCCGACAACGCGGCAACGCGGCGCCTGGTCAAGCTCGGCGCGCGGGTGATGCGCGGGCATTCGGCGGCCAACGTGCTCGGCACCGACTGCGTGGTCGTGTCCAGCGCGATCCGCGACGACAACCCGGAGCTGATGGAGGCGCGCAGCCAGCGCATCCCGATCATGCCGCGTGCGGCGATGCTGGCCGAGCTGATGCGCTTCCGCCGCGGCATCGCGGTGGCCGGCACCCACGGCAAGACCACCACCACCAGCCTGGCCGCGGCGGTGCTCAGCGAAGGCGGGCTGGATCCGACCTTCGTCATCGGCGGCCAGCTGCTCGCCGCCGGCGCCAACGCCAAACTCGGCGGCGGCCAGTGGCTGGTGGCCGAGGCCGACGAGAGCGACGGCAGCTTCCTGCGCCTGAATCCGCTGATTTCGGTGATCACCAACATCGACGCCGATCACCTGGAGAACTACGGCAACGATTTCGCCCGCGTGCAGGCCGCGTTCGCCGAATTCCTGCAGCGCCTGCCGTTCTACGGGCTGGCGGTGCTGTGCATCGACGATCCGGAAGTGGCCGCGCTGGCCGCCAAGACCCCGCGCCACGTGATGAGCTACGGGCTCAGCGAGAACGCCGACGTGCGCGCCGAGGACGTGGTCCAGCACGGTCCGCACATGCGCTTCACCCTGCGCCTGCCGGAAGGCAGCAGCACGCCGGTGACGCTGGCCCTGCCGGGCCGCCACAACGTGCTCAACGCGCTGGCCGCCGCTGCGATCGGCTGGCAGCTGGGCGTGGCGCCCGAGGCGATCGCCAGCGCGCTGCAGAGCTTCGCCGGCATCGGCCGCCGCTTCAACGACCTGGGCGAAGTGGTCACCGCCAGCGGCGCACGCGTGCGCCTGGTCGACGATTACGGCCACCATCCGCGCGAGTTGGCCGCGGTGTTCGCCGCCGCGCGCGGCGGCTGGCCGGACAAGCGCCTGGTGGTCGCGTTCCAGCCGCACCGCTACAGCCGGACCCGCGACCAGTTCGATGCCTTCGCCGCGGTGCTGTCGGAAGTGGACGCGCTGGTGCTCAGCGAAGTCTATCCGGCCGGCGAGACGCCGATTCCCGGCGCCGACGCGCGCTCGCTGGCGCGTGCGATCCGTGCGCGCGGCCGCAGCGAGCCGGTGGTGGTCGGCCAGGTCGCCGAACTGAGCGACGTGCTGCCGGACGTGCTGCAGGACGGCGATCTGCTGCTGATGATGGGCGCCGGCGACATCGGCTACGTCGCCCAGCACATCGCCCAGGACGGTTTCGCCGCGGGGGTGAAGGCATGAGCGCGCCGACCTTCGCGCCGCCGCGCCACACCGACCCGGCCGTGTTCGGCCGCGTCGCGGTGCTGCTCGGCGGCACCTCCAGCGAACGCGAGGTGTCGCTGGACTCCGGCCGCAACGTGCTTGAGGCGCTGCGCGCGCGCGGCGTCGACGCGGTCGCGGTGGACGGCATCCCGGCGCTGGCGCAGGCGCTGGTGGAGAAGCGCTTCGACCGCGTGTTCAACGTGTTGCACGGCCACAATGGTGGCGGCGAAGACGGCATCGTGCAGGGCTTGATGGACGCCTTCGGTGTGCCGTACACCGGCTCGCCGGTGCTCGGCTCGGCGCTGAGCATGGACAAAGTGCGCACCAAGCAGGTGTGGCTGTCGCTGGGCCTGCCGACACCGCGCTACGTGCGCCTGGCGGCGACCGCGCAGGCCGACGCGATCCACGCGGCGGCGGCGCAGATCGGCCTGCCGGTGATCGTCAAGCCGGCCAACGAAGGCTCCAGCGTCGGCGTGACCCGCGTGTTCGAGCCGGCGCAGCTGGACGAGGCGGTGGCATTGGCCGCGCGCTACGACGGCGAGCTGCTCATGGAGCAGATGATCGTCGGCGACGAACTGACCGTGGCGATCCTCGGCGACACCGCACTGCCGTCGATCCGCATCGTGCCCAAGGGCCAGTGGTACGACTACCACGCCAAGTACGTGGCCGAGGACACCCAGTACCTGTGCCCGGGCCTGGACGGCGAAGACGAGCGCGCGCTCGGCGAACTGGCGCTGGCCGCGTTCCGCGCCGCCGGCTGCCGCGGCTGGGGCCGCGTGGACGTGATGCGCGACGGCGCCAGCGGCGCCTTCGCACTGCTGGAAGCCAACACCGCACCCGGCATGACCAGTCACTCGCTGGTGCCCAAGGCCGCGCGCCAGGCCGGCATCGGCTTCGAGGAACTGGTGTGGCGGGTGTTGGAGCAGACGCTGTGAAGCCGGGATTCGGGATTGGGGATTGGGGATTCGCACAGCGGCAGCGTCGCGCTGTCGGTGCGCCCTGCTGCGCGCTTTGCGCGAATCCCGAATGCCGAATCCCGAATCCCGCGGCACGGAGTGCTGCATGAGCACCCTCCTGCGCATCCTAGCCTGGGTGCTGGCGCTGGCGTTGGTCGCGCTGCCGGTGGTGGCGGTGCTCAACGGCTGGGTCGGCGCCGAGCGCTGGCCGCTGAGCCGGCTGCAGGTCAGCGGTGATTTCAAGCGGGTGCCGGCCGAGCAGCTGCGCCAGGTGGTGTTGCCGTACGCGCGCCGCGGTTTCTTCGCGGTGCGCCTGCAGGACGCACAGGACGCGATCGAGCGGCTGCCGTGGGTGGAGAGCGCGCGGGTACGCAAGCGTTGGCCGGATGTGCTGGAAGTGCGGGTCACCGAGCACCGTCCGTTCGCGCGCTGGGGTACCGATCGCATGCTGTCCGAGCAGGGCCGCATCTTCGCGCTGCCGAGCGAACTGCGCGGCATGGCGCTGCCGCAGCTGGCCGGGCCGGACGCCAAGGCGCAGGACGTGGTCGCGCTGTACAACGAATCGCGCGCGCTGTTCGCGCCGGCCGGGCTGCCGGTCAATGGCGTGGCGATGGACGCGCGCGGCAGCTGGTCGCTGCAGCTGGGCGAGGACGTGCAGATCGTGGTCGGCCGCGACGACGCCCGCACGCGCCTGGCGCGCTTCGCCCGCGTGCTGCCGCAGCTGATCACGCCGGAGCAGGCGCCGATCGCGCGCGCCGACCTGCGCTACACCAATGGGTTCACGGTCGAAAGGCGGGGATTGGAGATTCGAGATTCGGGATCGGGAAAGAAACCGGCTTCGCAACGCTCCGCTTCCGCCGATCTGCCACGCATCCCAAGCCAGCCTGCCTTCACCAATCTCAACTCCCGAATCTCAAATCCCGGCTCCAAGACATGAACCGCAAAGGCGACAAATCCCTCATCGTTGGACTGGACATCGGCACCTCCAAGGTCGTCGCGCTGGTCGGCGAGTATTCGCCCGGCAACCCGATCGAGGTGATCGGCATCGGTTCGCACGAATCGCGCGGGCTCAAGCGCGGCGTGGTGGTGGACATCGAATCCACCGTGCAGTCGATCCAGCGCGCGGTCGAGGAAGCCGAGCTGATGGCCGGCTGCGAGATCCGCTCGGTGTACGCGTCGATCTCCGGCAACCACGTGCAGTGCAAGAACTCGCCCGGCATCGTGCCGATCCGCGACGGCGAAGTGACCTGGAACGACCTGGACCGGGTGCTGGAAGCGGCCAAGGCGGTGGCGATACCGGCCGACCAGCGCATCCTGCACGCGATCCCGCGCGAGTACGTGCTGGACGATTCGCAGGAAGGCATCCGCAACCCGGTCGGCATGACCGGCGTGCGCCTGGAGGTGCACGCGCACCTGGTGGTGTGCGCGCAGTCGGCCGCGGCCAACATCAGCAAGTGCGTGCAGCGCTGCGGCCTGCAGGTGGACGACCTGATCCTGTCCTCGCTGGCGTCCTCGGTCGCGGTGCTGACCGCCGACGAGCGCGAGCTGGGCGTGGTGCTGGTCGACATGGGCGCCGGCACCACCGACCTGGCGGTGTTCGTGCAGGGCGCGATCTGCCACACCGCCTCGCTGCCGATCGCCGGCGACCACGTCACCAACGACATCGCGCACATGCTGCGCACGCCGACCCCGGAAGCCGAGCAGATCAAGGTGCGCTACGCCTGCGCGCTGGCGCAGCTGGCCACCGCCGAGGAAAGCATCCAGGTGCCGAGCGTCGGCGACCGCCCGCCGCGGCGCATGCCGCGCCACTCGCTGGCGCAGGCGGTGCAGGGCCGCTACGAAGAGATCTTCGAGATGGTGCAGGCCGAACTGCGCCGCTCCGGTTTCGAGGAGCTGGTGCGCGCCGGCATGGTGCTGACCGGCGGCGCCTCGAAGATGGAAGGCGTGGTCGAACTGGCCGAGGAAATGGTGCAGATGCCGGTCCGCGTGGGCATTCCGCAGCACGTCACCGGCCTGGGTGAAGTGGTCGGCAACCCGGTGCACGCCACCGGCGTGGGCCTGCTGCTGATGGGCAGCCAGATCGAACACCCGCGGCGCCCGTCGCTGCCGACCGGGCGCGCCGGCAGCCTGTTCAAGAAATTGAAGAATTGGTATCGCGGCGAGTTTTGAAAGCCGGGACTCGGGACCCGGGACTCGGGACCCGGAACAGCAAAAGCGGAGAGCGGAAGGGCGGAGAGAGACGGTAAGCGGTAACGGCAACATCCACTAAGAAAATAGCCGGCGCGAAAGGCCGGGCAGGGAATCGAAGCTGCTTTTCGAGTCCCGAGTCCCGAGTCCCCAGTCCCGGCCCCATAACAAGAGGAAACGGACATGGCGCATTTCGAACTGATTGAAAAGATGGCACCCAACGCGGTAATCAAGGTGGTCGGCGTGGGCGGCGGCGGCGGCAACGCGGTCGCGCACATGGTCAGCAGCAGCGTGGATGGCGTGGAGTTCATCACCGCCAACACCGACTCGCAGGCGATCAAGAACTGCGGCGCCAAGCTGCAGCTGCAGCTCGGCACCAACGTCACCAAGGGCCTGGGCGCCGGCGCGAATCCGGAAGTGGGCCGCCAGGCCGCGCTGGAAGACCGCGAACGCATCATGGACGCGCTGCAGGGCGCGGACATGGTGTTCATCACCGCCGGCATGGGCGGCGGCACCGGCACCGGCGCCGCACCCGTGGTCGCGCAGCTGGCCAAGGAGATGGGCATCCTGACCGTGGCCGTGGTCACCAAGCCGTTCCCGTTCGAGGGCCGTCGGCGCATGCAGGTCGCGCTGAAGGGCATCGAGGAACTGAGCCAGCATTGCGACTCGCTGATCACCATCCCCAACGAAAAGCTGATCACCGTGCTCGGCCGCAACGCCACCATGATCCAGGCGTTCCGTGCCGCCAACGACGTGCTGCAGGGCGCCGTGCAGGGCATCGCCGACCTGATCGTGCGTCCGGGCCTGATCAACGTCGACTTCGCCGACGTGCGCACCGTGATGTCGGAAATGGGCCTGGCGATGATGGGCACCGGCTCGGCCCGCGGCGACGACCGTGCGCAGGCGGCGGCCGAAGCGGCGATCCAGAACCCGCTGCTGGACGACGTCAACCTGGCCGGCGCCAACGGCATCCTGGTCAACATCACCGCCGGTCCGGACTTCACCATGGCCGAGTTCGACGAGATCGGCCGCACCATCGAAGGCTTCGCCTCGGAAGACGCGACCGTCGTGGTCGGCACCGTGCTCGACCCGGACATGCAGGACGAGGTCCGCGTGACCGTGGTCGCCACCGGCCTGAACCGCGCCGTGTCGCGTCAGACCCAGCGTCCGGAGCAGCGCGCGCCGATCAAGCTGGTGCGCAACGCGACCACCGGCCAGCCGGAATTCGGCGACTTCGAGCATGGCGGCGACGCCGTGTCCAAGGCCGTCGGCGGTGCGATGGGCCTGGGCCTGCGTCGCCCGAGCAGCGATGCGATGGGCTCGTCGGCGCCGGCACCGGCCGCGGCCGATCTGCCCAACGACTACCTGGACATTCCGGCATTCCTGCGCCGCCAGGCGGACTGACCGCGCCAGGCCGGCCTTGCGCCGGCCGCAACACCGCCGATCGGGACTGTTCGCCCGATCGGCGCGCCGTGTCCTTTGCTGCCGGGTCGACGCGACCCGGCAGGTTTTTGCGACCACGACGCCGGCATGCGCCAGCGTTGCGCAAATAGGACGCTGTGACTGTATTGTTAAAATTTGGCTAAACGCGTGATATTCTCAATTTCGTTCAGTTCCCGTCTGAGCGGACGTTCCCAGACTGTCTCCCATGACCCAGCAACGCACCCTCAAGAACACGATCCGCGCCACCGGCGTAGGCCTGCATAGCGGCGACAAGGTGTACATGACGCTGCGTCCGGCGCCTGCCGACCATGGCATCGTGTTCCGTCGGGTCGACCTGGAACCGGCGGTGGAAGTGCCGGCCGATGCCGAGCTGGTCACCGAGACCACGCTGTGCACCGGGCTCAGTCGCGGCGACGCCAAGATCCAGACGGTGGAACACCTGATGTCGGCGATGGCCGGCCTCGGCGTGGACAACGCCATCGTCGAACTGTCCTCGGCCGAATTGCCGATCATGGACGGTTCCTCCGGCCCGTTCGTATTCCTGCTGCAGTCCGCGGGCATCGTCGAGCAGGGCAAGCCCAAGCGCTTCATCCGCATCAAGCGTCCGGTGGAAGTGCGCGACGGCGACAAGATTGCCCGCTTCGATCCCTACGACGGCTACAAGCTCGGTTTCACCATCCAGTTCGACCACCCGATGATCCCGGCCAAGCAGTCGCGCCAGGAAATCGAGTTCTCGACCATGGCCTACATCAAGGAAATCTCCCGCGCGCGCACCTTCGGCTTCATGCGCGACCTGGAGTACATGCGCGAACGCAACCTTGGTTTGGGCGGGTCGATGGACAATGCCATCGTGCTCGACGAGTTCCGCGTGCTCAACGACGACGGGCTGCGTTACGCCGACGAGTTCGTGCGGCACAAGATCCTCGATGCGATCGGCGACCTGTACCTGGCCGGCGGCGCCATCCTCGGCGCCTACGAAGGCTACAAATCCGGCCACGCGCTGAACAACAAGCTGGTCCGCGCGCTGCTCGCCGAGCAGGCCGCATGGGAGTGGGTCAGCTTCGATGGCGGCGCGCAGCCGGCGCCGGTGGCCTACGGGGCCGTGGCCTACGCCTAAAGTTCGGCGCCCCGCAGCCGGGGTGGCCCGCGGTCACGGAATGGGGCGATCCGTCCCACGCTTCGTCCGTTCTTAACTTCTATTTAACGAATCGGTAACGACCTCGAGGCCGGCGCCCGTTAGGATGCGTCGGGTCAGGTCGTGCGTGTCTACGTACGCAGACCGTTACGGCCGGAGGTCGTAGCTGCTTCAGGCGTCGTGGAGTCGACGTCCTGCAAGGATGCCAGCGCGTCGCGCAATCCTTTGTGCGTCGCTGCGGAAACCGGTGCTGGCTTGTTTCTTGCCTGCTGCATTGGGGAATGCGCAGGTGAAGTCGCAATCTTGACGGTCACCCTGGTGGCCTTCAGCCCGAGGGATCGGGCCGCAGCGAGGATATCGGCCTCGGCGAGCCTGACCCGGGCATGCCAGACCGGAGAGTCAACGAGAAAAACGAGCTGTTCGCCGTTCACATTGGCCAACCGGCAACGGGAGGCCAGGTTCGGCGGCAGATGGGGGCGCAACTGTCGGTCCAGCGCGTCGAGCCACAGGGCACGTCGCAACGGGTCGCCCACCTTGTCCGCCAATGCGGCGTCCAACGCCGGCATCGGCGCGGTGGTATGGCCCTCGCCGGACTTTCGCTTAGACATGAAAACTCATATGGCGTTTAAGAAGATCGTAATCAATTCACGTGAAAAGGGGATCAAGGACCTGCCGTGGCGACTGCGCGAGTTCGCAGACCGGCGTCCCCTGGCCGTGCTCGGTGCGGTGCTCGGCGTGGGCATGGTACTCGGCATCGGCGTCAGCGCCGCGACCGGCCTGGCCGGTTCGGCGCAGCTGCGGGCCAAGGTGCAAAAGCAGGATGCGGAACTGGCGCAGGTGCGCCGCGACGCGCAGACCCAGGTCAACGCGCTGGCCGCGCGGCTGGGCGAACTGCAGGCGCAGGCCACCCGGCTGAACGCGCTCGGCGAGCGCCTGACCCGGATGGGCAAGCTGCAGGACGGCGAGTTCGACTTCGACCAGCCGGTCGGCGTCGGTGGCGGTGACGACGAGGTCAGCCAGGACATGCCGGCGCCGCAGCTGGACAAGGAACTGGACGGGCTGCAGCAGCAGTTCGCCACCTCCGGCCAGCAGCTGTCGGTGCTCGAATCGCTGCTGTTCGACCACCAGCTCGACCAGAACGCGGTGCCGTCGCAGATGCCGATCCGCAACAGCTACATCACCTCCGGCTTCGGCGGCCGCGCCGATCCGTTCGGCGGCGGTGCCGGCAACCACAAGGGCATCGACTTCCACGCCAACGTCGGCGACCCGGTGCTGGCCGTGGCCGATGGCGTGGTCAGCTACTCCGGCGTGCGCGGCGGCTACGGCAACGTGGTCGAGGTCGACCACGGCAACGGCTATGTCACCCGCTACGCGCACAATTCGCGGCTGTCGGTGAAGGTCGGCGATCTGGTGCGGGTCGGCCAGGAAGTGGCCAAGGCCGGCTCCACCGGCCGTTCCACCGGCGCGCACGTGCATTTCGAGGTGTGGAAGGACGGCGTGGTGATGAATCCGGCCAAGTTCCTCGGCGATGGCGCCACCCCGGTGGGCCGCCGCGGCCGCGGCTGAGGGATCGCTGGGGCGGCGATGCCGGCGCTTGAATCGCCGGGGCCCGCCCCAAGCTACAATAGGCTTTGCCACGACAGGGCGCCTCGCGCCCTGTTTCGTTTGCGGCCCTTCGATTCCCTGGGGATTGGGCCGTGCGGGCGTTCCTTTCCAACCGGTTCCTTCAATGATCAACAGTCTGCTTACTCGCGTTTTCGGTAGCCGCAACGAACGCCAGCTGCGTCAGCTCCACCGTATCGTCGCCAAGGTCAACGCGCTGGAACCGGAGATGGAGCAGCTCTCCGACGCGCAGCTGCAGGCCAAGACCCCCGAATTGCGCGGCCGCATCGCCGGCGGCGAGAGCCTGGACAAGGTGCTGCCGGAAGCGTTCGCGGTGTGCCGCGAGGCCAGCCGCCGCGTGCTCGGCATGCGCCACTACGATGTGCAGCTGATCGGCGGCATGGTCCTGCACCTGGGCAAGATCGCGGAAATGCGCACCGGCGAAGGCAAGACCCTGGTGGCGACGCTGCCGGTGTACCTCAACGCGCTGGAAGACAAGGGCGTGCACGTGGTCACCGTCAACGACTATTTGGCGCGCCGCGACGCCGCGCAGATGGGCAAGCTGTACAACTGGCTGGGGCTGAGCGTGGGCGTGGTCTATCCGGGCATGCCGCACAGCGACAAGCACGCCGCCTACGCCGCCGACATCACCTACGGCACCAACAACGAATTCGGCTTCGACTACCTGCGCGACAACATGGCGCTGTCCAAGGCCGACCGCTACCAGCGCGGCCTGAACTACGCCATCGTCGACGAGGTGGACTCGATCCTGATCGACGAGGCGCGCACCCCGCTGATCATCTCCGGCCCGGCCGACGATTCGCCGGAGCTGTACATCCGCGTCAACCGCATCGTGCCGCAGCTGACCAAGCAGGAGTCGGAGGAAGGCGAGGGCGACTTCTGGGTCGACGAGAAGGGCAAGCAGGTGCACCTGTCCGAGGCCGGCATGGAGCACGCCGAAGAGCTGCTGCGCGCTGCCGGCATCCTGACCAACGACGAGGACCGCCTGTACGGCGCGCAGAACCTCAGCGTGGTGCACCACCTCAACGCCGCGCTGCGCGCGCATGCGATCTACCAGCGCGACGTGGACTACATCGTGCGCGATGGCGAAGTGGTCATCGTCGACGAGTTCACCGGCCGCACCCTGCCGGGCCGACGCTGGTCCGACGGCCTGCACCAGGCGGTGGAAGCGAAGGAAGGCGTGCCGGTGCAGCGCGAAAACCAGACGCTGGCGAGCATCACCTTCCAGAACCTGTTCCGCATGTACAAGAAGCTGTCCGGCATGACCGGTACGGCCGACACCGAAGCCTACGAATTCCAGAGCATCTACAACCTGGAAGTGGTGGTGATCCCGACCAACCGCCCGACCATCCGCAAGGATTGGCCGGACCAGGTGTTCCTCAACCGCCAGGGTAAGTTCAACGCGGTGCTCGCCGACATCGAGGACTGCGCCAAGCGCGGCCAGCCCGTGCTGGTCGGCACCACCTCGATCGAGACCTCGGAAATGCTGTCCGAGCACCTGCGCAAGGCGGGCGTGAAGCACGAAGTGCTCAACGCCAAGCAGCACGAGCGCGAGGCGCAGATCGTCGCCAACGCCGGCCAGCCGGGCGCGGTGACCATCGCCACCAACATGGCCGGCCGCGGTACTGACATCGTGCTCGGCGGCTCGCTGGAAGCGGAGCTGCACGCGCTGGGCGAGGACCTGAGCGAGGACGAGCGCGCGCGCCTGAAGGCCGCGTGGCAGGAGCGCCACGACGCGGTCAAGGCCGCCGGCGGCCTGCACATCATCGGCACCGAGCGCCACGAATCGCGGCGCATCGACAACCAGCTGCGCGGCCGCTCCGGCCGCCAGGGCGATCCGGGTTCCTCGCGCTTCTACCTGTCGCTGGAAGACAACCTGATGCGCATCTTCGCCTCGGACTGGGTGCAGAAGGCGATGCGGATGATGGGCATGAAGGAAGACGACGTCATCGAGGACAAGCTGGTCAGCCGCCAGATCGAGAAGGCGCAGCGCAAGGTCGAGGCGCACAACTTCGACATCCGCAAGAACCTGCTCGACTTCGACGATGTCAACAACGACCAGCGCAAGGTGATCTACGCGCAGCGCGACGAGCTGCTCGATGCCGAGTCGGTCAAGGACAACGTCGACGGCATCCGCGACGACGTGATCTACGACCTAGTGGCGCGTTTCGTGCCGCCGAACTCGGTCGACGAGCAGTGGGACCTGGCGGGCCTGGAAGCGACCCTGTCCAGTGACCTGGGCCTGCCGCTATCGCTGACCGACCTGGTCAAGCGCCACGAGGAACTGGACGCGGCCGGCATCGCCGAAAAGGTGCGCGAGGAAGTCGACCGCCACTTCCAGGAGAAGGAATCGGCGATCGGCGGCGAGACCATGCGCGCGCTGGAGAAGCACGTGATGCTGACCGTGCTCGACCAGAGCTGGAAGGAGCATCTGGCGCGCATGGACTACCTGCGCCAGGGCATCCACCTGCGCGGCTACGCGCAGAAGCAGCCCAAGCAGGAATACAAGAAGGAAGCGTTCGAGCTGTTCTCGGAGATGCTCGAGCACGCCAAGCGCGAGGTCGTGACCCTGCTGGCGCGCGTGCGCATCCGCAGCGAGGAAGAGGTGGCGGCGCTGGAGGCGCAGGAACGGCAGCAGATGGAGGCGCAGCTGCGCCAGGCGCAGTTCCAGCACCAGGACGCCGGCGGCTACAGCGCCGACGAGGAAGCCGAGCAGGTGGCGCTGGGCGCCAACGCCCCGGCGGTGGCGCAGGTCACGCGCGAGGCGCCCAAGGTCGGCCGCAACGATCCGTGCCCGTGCGGCAGCGGCAAGAAGTACAAGCATTGCCATGGGCAGTTGAGCTAAGAGGGGCGAGCGCTGTTGCGCATTCGCGCAACAGCCCCACGTTTGGCTTCGCAAAACGCGGGCCCTGCTCATCACTCTCCATAACCCCGCACCTGTCGGCGCGCCCCCCAAACGCCGCGAGACGCTTCGCGCCGGACCCTCACCCCAACCCCTCTCCCGGCGGGAGAGGGGCTAAGCGGCTGTTCCCTTCTCCCGCCGGGAGAAGGTGGCCCGCAGGGCCGGATGAGGGTACGGGCGTAGCCTCGTGCACCCAAACACCACGAGCCGCTTCGCGCCGTACCCTCACCCCAACCCCTCTCCCGACGGGAGAGGGGCTAGGCTGTGCTCCATCCGTGGTGCGGTTGTTGGTCAACCCTTGTATCTATATCTATAGCCGGTCTTGTGCGGGGCGTTTTGTTTTGGGGAAGGCCCCGGATGGAGCACTTGCCGGCGTGGCGTATCGCGCGTTCTGCGGGTAGGGTGCCGGGTGTCGCCATTGCCGTTGGACGGATGCCGTGGAGCTTTCTCCCAGTCTTGAATTGAAGGTGTTCGTGCCGGCGCGGGACTTTGCGCTGTCCATGGAGTTCTATCGCGAGGTGGGATTCGTGGCCGAGCCGCTTGGCGCCGGGCTCGTCTGTTTCCGTCACGGCGAGCGCTGTGCGTTCCTGCTGCAGGATTTCTACGAGCAGGCGCTGGCGCACAACCTGATGCTGCACCTGTGGGTGGAGAATGCCGACGCCTGGTGGCGGCGGCTGGATGCCGCCGATCTGGCCGGACGCTATGGCGCGCGCGTCGGCGTACCGGAGGATCGGCCCTGGGGCATGCGCGACTTCACCCTGCACGATCCGGGCGGGGTGCTGTGGCGGATCGGTCACGATCTGCCGGGCTGAGCGCTGCGCATCGCCTTCGCTGCGCCGTCCATGCCAGGCCGTCGCGTTTGCCCGCCGTTTCACGTTCGCATGGTGTCGGGGCCCACATGGCCGCATGCGGTCGGGTTCGCCGTTGAGTCGTGCCTGTACCGTGCCCGGCGGGTTCGGATCGAAACGTAAGAATCATTGCGCTGACGCGCGGATCGCCGACGATGTGAGCCGGTTCATTGCGTTGGCACCGCCGAAGACGGCAAGCTTGTGCCATGTCCGAACCGCTCAGATCCATTCATGTCGTCGCCGGGGTGATCACCGATGCCCGTGGCCGTATCCTGCTGGCCCGGCGTACCGAGGGCCGCGACCTAGCCGGCCTGTGGGAGTTCCCCGGCGGCAAGCGCGAGCCGGGCGAGACTTCCGAGCAGGCGCTGGTGCGCGAGCTGCAGGAGGAACTGGGCATCGAGGCGACGGTCGGCGCGCAGCTGATGGAAGTGCCGCAGCGCTACCCGGACAAGCGGCTGCGCCTGGAGATGCGCCAGGTGCTGTCGTGGAAGGGCACCGCGCGCGGCCGCGAGGGTCAGGCGCTGACCTGGGTGACGCCCGACAAACTGGGCCGCTACGCGATGCCGCCGGCCGACCAGCCGGTGGTGGCGATGCTGCGCCAGCCCGATCGCTATCTGGTGACGCCGGAGCCGGTCGAGCCCGGGCGCTGGCTGGCGGCGCTGGAGCGCGCGCTGGACGGTGGCGTGCAACGCGTGCAGCTGCGCGCGCGCAGCCTGCCGGCGGAGCGCTGGCAGCCGCTGGCGCGGGCCGCAGCGGCGCTGTGCGCGGCGCGCAGCGTGCAGGTGCTGGTCAATCGCGATCTGGCCCTGGCGCAGGAGCTGGGCGTCGGGGTGCATCTGGGGTCGGAACAACTGTCGCAGTTCGATGCCCGTCCGCTGCCGCCGGGGCACTGCGTCGCCGCGTCCTGCCATACCGTGGAAGCGTTGCAGGCGGCGCAGCGGCTCGGCTGCGATTTCGCGGTGGTCGGCCCGCTGGCGGCCACCGCCAGTCATCCCGGCGCCGCGGCACTGGGCTGGGACGCCTTCGAACGGCTGCGCGAGGAAGTGGCGCTGCCGCTGTATCCGATCGGCGGCCTGCTGCCGACCCAGATTGCCGAAGCGCGCCGCCATGGCGGCCAAGGCATCGCCGCGATCCGCGGGCTGTGGCCGGTGGACGTGGACGCCGCCTGATCGGGTGGCGCTGGCGCCGCAGCGCGCGCGATGCGAGGTGAGGCGGTCGCGGCTTGTTGCGTGGTGCAAGGTTGGGCGACGCAGTGCGCGCCGATCGCGGCCGTTGCTTGTGCGTGCGCGGCGTGTAGCGCCCGGTCAAGCTACTGCCGCCACTGTGGGAGCGGCTGCACTCGCGATGGGCTTTATCGGTAACGCCCGTCGCGACTGAAGTCGCTCCCACATCAGGGTGCCGACTGCGAAAACCCAAGTCGGGAATGCGCTAGAAGCTGATCCAGAAGCAGTTGTACTGCCGGCGCAGGCTCAGCACCGTGGAGGTCGGCGTCGCGCTGCCGCCGAGGGTCTGCTCCAGGCGCAACGCGGTCGCGCGTGCGCGCGGCGGCGTGGCGGCAGCGCCAGGCACGGCGTCGGTGGCGGTGGGCGCTGCTGCAGGTGCGGCGCCGGCTGCGGGTTGCGGTTCGGCGCCGGGCGCGGTGTCGGCCGTTGCCGGCATGGTGGGGAAGGACGCCGGCGCTGACGGCAGCACTGGCACGATCGCGACCAGCGGGCGCTGGACGATCGCGTCGAGGCGATCGAGGATGCGTCGCGCCGCTTCGTCCGAGACGCCGTTCCACCAATACAGCGTGGACAGGCGATTGATGTCGCGTGCGTCCACCGCAGTGCGGATCTGCTGCGCCAGTTCGCTGAGCCGGCGCACGCACTGCGGCCGGTACAGGCCGCTGGCGCCTTCGCTGGCGGCACTGGGCGCGGCCCGCGGCGGCAGCCGGTCGATCGCGCCCAGGTCCTCGCAGCGGCGATCGCTGAACACCGTGGCGCCGTCGGCGCCGGTGCAGCGATTGACCTGCTGCGCGGCTGCGGGCGCGGCGCACAGGCAGAGCAACAGGAGGATCGACGAGGGCGCGCGCATCGCGTCAGCCTAGCCGTACGCCTGGTGTCTGGGAAGCTGCCGCAGAGGGGGGCGCAAGCGCGGCAACGTGGGGCGAGGCACGAGTGCTGTGGGATGTGCATCGTCCCGACCTTTCGCGAGGCGGGGGTCTGGCCGCTTCTCTCGTCGCGACTGAAGTCGCTCCCACAGTGCGTTCGGCACGGCGAAGCAACACGGCTGTTGTAGGAGGGGCTTCAGCCCCGACCGGTTTTGAAGCCGGCCAGGTTGCCGACTTCGTTTGTCGCGGCTGAAGCCGCTCCTACAGGGAATTCGGCGAGGTGAAGCAGCATGGCTGTTGTAGGAGGGGCTTCAGCCCCGACCGGTTTTGAAGCCGGCCAGGTTTCCGACTCCGTTTGTCGCGGCTGAAGCCGCTCCTACACGGAATTCGGCGAGGTGAAGCAGCACGGCTTTGTAGGAGGGGCTTCAGCCCCGACCCGGTTCCGAAGCCTGCTAGGTTTTCGACTCCGTTCGTCGCGGCTGAAGCCGCTCCTACAGGGAAGCGGCCAGGTGCCGCAGCGAGGCGGCTTGTGGGAGGGACTTCAGTCCCGACGCTGTCCGCCATCGGGATGCCTGCCGCCTCGCCGATGGCCATGAACGTCGCAGCGCAGATGCGCGTGCCAGCGGCGGACGGCGCTTACGCCAATCGCGACAGCACGCCGACGGTGGGCTTGGCCAGGTTGAGCGTGTAGAAGTGCAGCGACGGCGCGCCGCCAGCGAGCAGGCGTTCGCATAGCGAGGCGACCAGGTCGGCGCCGAACTCGCGGATCGCGTCGGCATCGTCGCCGTAGGCCTGCATGCGCTTGCCGATCCAGCGCGGGATCTCGGCGCCGCACTGCTCGGAGAAACGCCGCAGCTGGCTGAAGTTGGAGATCGGCATGATTCCCGGCACGATCGGGATCTGCACGCCGAGCTTGCGCACCGCATCCACGAAAGCGAAATAGGCGTCGGCGTTGTAGAAATACTGGGTGATCGCGGCATCGGCGCCGGCATCGACCTTGGCCTTGAAGTGGCGCAGGTCGCTCAACGCGTCGCTGGCCTGCGGATGCGTCTCCGGATAGGCGCCGACCTCCAGGTGGAAGGCGTCGCCGTGCTCGGCGCGGATGAAGGCGATCAGGTCGGCGGCGTAGCGCAGGTCGCCGGGATGGCCCATGCCCGAGGGCAGGTCGCCGCGCAGCGCGACCAGGCGCCGGCAGCCGATCGCGCGGTACAGCTTGAGCAGTTCGCGGATCTCTTCGCGGCTGCCGCCGACGCACGACAGGTGCGGCGCCGCCTCGAAGCCGTGGTGCTGCTTCAGGTGGCGCACCGTTTCGGAGGTGTAGCTCAGCGTCGAGCCGCCGGCGCCGAAGGTGCACGACACGTACTCCGGCGCGTAGGTCTTCAGGCGCGTGGCGGTGCGGTCCAGCTGCGCGCGCTGTTCGTCGGTCTTGGGCGGGTAGAACTCGAAACTGATGGCGGTCATGGGCGCGGCGCGTCAGGTGATGCGTAGAGTATATCTCTTCATCCGGATGGATGTTCACGGGGCGTGGCCGGTGTGCCTCGGCGGTGCGTCGGGGCCTGCACGGCGGGATGATCCGGCGGCCGCGCAATCGGCATGCCGGTCGGCTGCCGTGCCCGCGGCGACGGTGCTCGTAGGGCTCAGCGAACCCCTCGCGCAGGCGCGCCATCCGGGCGCGCGCCTGCGCCGCCTCCACGCTCCGGTCGCTTGCCGTCCAATGACGGATTCGATCGTCGGATCGAACCCGCCGTCATGCGCCGCCGACGTCAGCGCTTCCACATCCGCGCCTGCCGCGGCGGCAGGCTGAAGGTGTAGCTGCTGCTGGAAATGCGCACCACGTTGCCCGAGCCGAGCGCGTCGCTGTAGTCCACGTTCCAGCGCAGCACGCTGCCGTTCATCGCCACGGTGGTGGTGACGGTGGTGCCGCACTTGTTGATGCCGACGATGCCCAAGTCGCCGCGGCGGAACAGCAGATGACAGGCGTCGTGCGACAGCACCTGCATGTCGCTGCCCTGTGCGGCGTTGTGGAAGCCGATCATGCGCTTGAGGTCGTCGCGCTGGTAGGCGTTCACCCAGCGGTTGTCGCCGCTCTCGTTGTTGTCCGAGTACACCATCGGCACGCCGCCGTCGCGGCCGAGCAGATACGCGTAGGCCAGGGTCTCGTCGACTGGGTCGAGGATCGCGTAGCGGAAGCCGGCGTTGTTCGGGATGTCGTGGGTGACGGCGAAGGTCACCGCGCGGCCACCGGGCAGTGCCTGGCCGTAGGCGCCGGGATCGACCAGGCCGTCCATGCTGCCGCCGAACGCAAAGGCGTTGCGGATCGCGTTGAACAGCGGGAAATCGTAGGCGGCGTGCGGCGTCGCCTGCAGGTAGGGCGCGAGGAACTGGTCGTAATCGGCCGTGCCGGCGCCGCCGGTGGTGATGACCTCGCCGAACACGTGCACGCCGGAACGGATGCCGGCGTCGAGTACCGCGTTGAGATGGTCGAAGGGCATGTGCTTGGCCGCGTCGATTCGGAAACCGGTGACGCCCAGCGTCTTCAACGCCTGCAGATAGCTGCGCTGCTGCTGCACCACCCAGGCGTTGCCGACCAGGTCGGGCAGGCCCGGATCGCTGCCGCCGCCGCAGATGCGGTAGGTGCGAACCTGGTAGGCATTGCCGTAGTCGGCGATGCACTGCGCCGGGCCGAAATCGCCGGCGCCGAGGACGTTCGCCGACAGGTCGCCGAACAGCCGCAGCGATGCGTAGTGCGATGGGTTCGCCGCGTACTGCGACAGCACCGCGCTGCCCGGGTAGTTCAGGTCCGGGCGCGTCGCCGCTTCGTTGGCCATGTGGTTGAGCACCACGTCGGCATAGGTTTCCACGCCGACATCGG
Source organism: Xanthomonas sp. 1678 (assembly GCF_031455575.1). Classification (NCBI taxonomy): domain Bacteria; kingdom Pseudomonadati; phylum Pseudomonadota; class Gammaproteobacteria; order Lysobacterales; family Lysobacteraceae; genus Xanthomonas; species Xanthomonas sp. 1678. The sequence goes on from NZ_JAVDSZ010000004.1 coordinate 299,312, forward strand.
CCAATGCCTGCACCATGCTGGCGAAGTCCTCGGTGTCGCCGAGCGGGTTGTCGATCACGCGCATGTCCTGCGGCTGGTAGCGCGCCCACCACTCGCTGCCCTGCGAGCGATAGGCCGGCGCCACCATCACCTTGTGGTAGCCGGCGGCAGCGATCTGCGCCGCGCGCGCTTCCACGGTGGCGTAGGGCCAGTTGAAGGCGTGCAGGATGGCGTCGGCCTGGGCGCTGGCGGTGGCCAGGGTCAACAACAGGCCGACAAGCAACATGCGCCAGCGTGGCGGGCGCGGCGGGACGATCGGAGCGGCGGGCAGGTCGCGCATCACACGGGTCTCCTTGGTGGAAGTGCGCAGGCGACGTGCCTGCGCGTCGGCCCTGCTTCCCATCGCGGCGGCAGCGGCGCTGGGAATGCAGCGGTGAGCGATGCTAAGCGCGCATCGCGGCGCAACATGGATGCGCTACATACGTATTCATTGCAGTGCCGGTCGAAAGCGGGATCGGTATCCGGTTCTGTCGGTTCGGCTGCGCGTCATGGCGCGGTGTTCCTGCGCGGGCCCATGGGCAGGCGGATACGTTTGCGTGCTGTCCGGCGAGTGCGTTGCGCTGTTCCCCGATGGGCCGCGCTGCATATTGCGGCAAGGTTGGAGATGCGATTGGCTGCATGCATTCGGTCGCACGCGTGGTCTTGGCCGTCGCGCGACATGTTGCGGTCGATACGGCGCCGGCGGCCACGGCACCTCAACGCAGACATGCGTTGTCTCGCGCGCCGATCCACCTTGCGCTGCGCAAGACGGCCAGGTTTTTCCGATGCTAAAGTCACTCGCATCACCTGCACACGTGGACCGCACCATGACATTCGATGCCTTCTATCCCATCGGTACGCCTGGCACGCCGTGGGGGCCGGCGGAAAAAGCGGCCTGGCTTTCGCGGCAGCGCCGGCAACGCAGCTACCAGGCGGACGTCGTGGCGGCGATCGAGCGCCTGCGCGAGCTTTGGGATGTCGTCGAATACGGCGTGCTGGCGTATGCCGAAGAGCGTCATCCGCTGCTGGCGCTGCGCAGCCGCGGATGGGACGACGCGCTGCCGTGCATGCTTGTGACCGGTGGCGTGCACGGCTACGAGACCAGCGGCGTGCACGGCGCGCTGCAGTTCGCGCAACGCCACGCGGACGATTACGCCGGCCGCGCCAACCTGCTGGTGGCGCCGTGCGTGAGCCCGTGGGCCTACGAGCGGATCCACCGCTGGAACGCGGACGCGATCGATCCGAACCGGTCGTTCCGCGAAGACAGCCCGGCGCAGGAGTCGGCCGCGCTGCTGCGGTTGGTCGCGCCGCTGCGTGGGCGGATCGCGATGCACATCGACCTGCACGAGACCACCGACAGCGACGAGTCCGAATTCCGGCCGGCGCTGGCCGCGCGCGATGGTGTCGCCTACGAGCCCGATGGCATTCCCGACGGTTTCTACCTGGTCGACGACAGCGAGAATCCACAACCGGCGTTCCAGCAGGCGGTGATCGCGGCAGTGGAGCAGGTGACGCATATCGCGCCGGCCGATGCCGAGGGCAAGATCATCGGCTCGCCGGTGGTGGCGCATGGCGTCATCCGCTACCCGATGAAGAAGCTGGGGTTGTGTGCGGGCATCAGCGACGCGCGCTACACCACGACCACCGAGGTCTATCCCGACAGTCCGAGCGCCACGCCCGAGCAGTGCAATGCCGCACAGGTGGCGGCGGTTCGTGCGGCGATCGACTATGCGTTGGCGCATCCAGCGGAGTCGCGTCGCGACTGAAGTCGCTCCCACAAGGGGGCTGCAATAGACGAGGCATGTGGCGGATGAGTACGTTGCTTGCCTGCGCGATGGCGGACGTCGCAGCGCCACGCCGGCTTTTGGGTGGAACGGATTCAAGCGCAATGCCTTGCCGGCAGCGCGTCGGAATTGGCATTCCTCCTGCAGAAACAGCGTGAACGGTCGGCGTTGCGCAATGCCATGCTCTTCGGCTGCACAGCCGAAGTCGTCCGCAGTGTCCATCGCCTGCCGGGCGCGCTACGCTTGCCCGCTCCTCGCGTCCGTCACCGCCATGTCCATCGTCCTCACGCCCTTCGCCCGCACCCGTCTGTTCCCGCGCGATCGCCGCCGCAACGCGATCCAGGATTGCGCGCCCGAGCAGTTCGAGCGTCACCTCAACGACAGCGCGCCGCTGCAGGTGCTGGACGGCTACGCGCCGTTCTGCAAGTTGCACGTGCATCCCAACTGGACGTCCACCCGCTGCCTGACCGTGCCGATCACCGAGGCCAATCGCCACCTGCTGCGTTCCGGCTACGAAGCGCGCAGCAGGGAGGAGTTGCCGGTGTTGGTGCGCTGGTTCGAAGGCGTCGAGCCGCCGGTCGCCACGTACCTGCTGCCGATCCTCTACAGCCGCGAGCAATTGGCGCGCGAAGGCGCACCGATCGAGGCCGAGTGGGGCGTGGTCGGCTGCCTCTATACGGCCGAGCCGCAGGAGATCCCGATGGCGCCGATCACCATGCTGCGCAACGCGCTGGGCGTGGAGGAGGGCGGCTCGGGCGTGGCGCTGGACCGCGAGGCCTATCGGCGCAGCGTGGCGTTCTGGGAGCGCAACGCGAACTGGCGGCCGTAGCCACGCGCCGGCGTCGCAGTAGCGAGCGGGTGTGTGATTGCCAGCGGCCCGCCGTCGACAGGCGCAAGCTCGCCGCATGCGCGCTCAGCGCAGCACGGGATTCGCCCAGACCACCAGCGGCGGCAACTCGCCGGCCGGCACTGCGTCGGCAGCGGCGACCAACTCGAGCACGCTGACGTTGCCGAGCGGCAGTTCGACGGCGACTGCCGCATCGCCACTGCGCATCGGCGCGCTTTCGTACAGGAGCCTGGCGTCGCCGTAGATGCGGAACACGGTGGTACCGGTACCGCGCGCGGCGCTGTCCTGCAGCCCGAGCGAGGTGTTGAACTTGGAGAACTCGCCCCGGGTGAGGATTTCCAGCCGCGAATCGGCATGGGCGCCGATGCCATACGCGTATGCGCTGCCGCCGATCTTCAGCGGCTGGCCATACGGCGTGACGTCGGCGCGCGGCGTGCCGGAGGCGGCGTTCAGCACGGTGGCGTAGCTCGGCAGACCGTCGGCGGCGACATGGATGCGCGCGGTCATTTCGCTCAGCAGGGTCGCGTCCGCTTCGACCGGCGTGCCCTTGACCTTGAGCATCACCGCGGCATGCGGCGCCAGCGAATAGCGCAGCGGGCCCTGGTGTGACGGCAAGTCGCGGCGGCGCCACAGATCGCGTACCGCCAGAGGCGTGCTGGCGGCCAGCTTCATCTGCCGCGCATCGACCTGCGCCACGGCCGCGGTGTCGCCGCGATTGAACAGCAGCACCGCGCGTTCGCCGCGTGCGGTCAACGGCTTGACCAGCACCTGCACCGGCGCAGCGTCGACCACCAGCGTGGCCTGGTTGCCGGCCGCATCCTGGTTGACCGCGATCACCTCGGGATTGCGCAGCAGTTCGATCAGTGGGTCCGGCGCGCGGGTCAGGTCGAACCCCAGCAGCAGCGGCGCGGACAGCATCGCCCACAGCGAGAAATGGGTGCGCGCTTCGGTGAGGTGCGCGGCGTCGAACGCGCCCAGGCCGACCGCCAGCATGTCCGGATCGTTCCAGCGGCCCGGGCCGGCGTACAGCTCGCGCCGCGAGGCCGAATCGAAGTTGTGCAGCATGCTATCCCACGTCGGCTCGATGTCCGGACTGGTGCGCCACAGGTGGCCGTGGCTGCCGCCCCAGTCGCGCACGCCGGCCTCGCCCCATGGGCAGATCGACAGCACGTAGTCGTTGTCGGGATTCAACGCGGCCAGCAGCCGGCCGATGCGCGCGTAGTGCGTCTCCACCGCATCGCGGTCGCTGCGCACGGCGTCGCCGCGCACGATCAGCGGGCGCAACGCGCGCTGGCCGGAATCGCGCACCGGCACGCTGTCGGCAGCGAAGTCGGCCAGGCCGCAGGCGTCCACCTTCAGGTAGTCGAAGCCCCAGTCCTGGAACATGGTCTTCAGGTCGGAGGATTCGAAGCCCTGCAGGCCGATCTCGCGTTCGGCCACGCTGCCCACCGGCAGGTTGGGACTGGTGCGGTCGAACGCCTGCGAGCAGGCGTTGCGTCCGGCGTCGGTGTACAGGCCGGCCTTGAAGCCGCGGGCATGCAATCCATCGGTCCAGGCGCGGAAGCTGGTGCCGCCGTCGCCGGTCCTGGCGATGGGGAACATCGAGGTGCGGATCGCGATCTCGCCGCTGGCGCGCCGCTGCAACCACCAGCCGTCGTCGATGTTGATGTAGCGGTAGCCGGCCTGCTGCAGGCCGCGGCGCTGGATGGCGTCGACCACCGACAGGATCCGCGCCTGGTCGACGTCGGTGCGAAAGGCATTCCACGGATTCCAGCCCATCGGCGGGGTGGCGGCCGCGCCGTGGCCGTACACGCTGAAACGGCCGCTGGGTTGCAGGGCGTCGGGGCGCTGCGCCGCGCCCGCGGCGGCGGCGAGGGTGCAGAGCAGGGCGGCCAGCAGCGGGCGTTTCATCGGCGTGTCCTTGGCGGACGCGGTCGGCGTCCGCAGCGGTGCTTCAGCGGGATGGAATGGCGGCCAGTTGCCGCGCGTAGAGCGCGGCCCCGTAGTGCGGTGCGTGCAAGGGCGCGCGCAGTTCGAAGCCGCGAGCGGCCGCGCCCAGCGCCAGCCGGAACGGGCGCATCAACAGATCGCCGGCGCTGAACGCGCCGCCGGAATACGACACCGGCACCGGCTCGCCTGCGTCGAATCCGAGCGCGCCGTGCAACGCCACCGCGATCGCCGCCAGCTCGCGGCCGGCGCGTTCGAAGATCGCCGCGGCCACCGCGTCGCCCGCCTGCGCGGCGCGCGAGACCAGCGGCGACAGCCTGGCCAGGTCGCCGCGGGTGCCGACGCCTTCGCCATAGACGTGCGCGCAGATGTCCAGGTCGTGCCCGCCCAGTTGGAAATGCTCGCGCAGCAGCGCATGCAGCGGACCGCGCGGCAGACGCCCGTCGCTCATGCGCGAGAACGCGTTCAGGCCCTGGATCGCGATCCAGTAGGCCGAGCCTTCGTCGGAGAATGCCTCGCCCCAGCCGCCGCAGCGCGCGGCGGCGGCGCCGCGCCGGCCGTAGCCCATCGAGCCGGTGCCGGCGATGATGTTGATGCCGTCGGCGCAGGCCAGCGAGCCGGCCCAGCCGCAGACCATGTCGTTGTCGCAGGCGTAGCGGTCGTGGCCCAGCACCTGCGCCGGGATGCCCTGCAGCGCGGCGGTGGCGCGGCTGTCCTCGCCGTAGGCGGGCAGCCCGAAGAAGGCCTGCGCGATATCGGCCGGGCTGCGCTGCAATTGGCCGAGCACCTGGCCGATGCCGTCGGCCAGGGTGGCGCGGACGCCGTCCAGGCCCACCTGCGGGTGATAGGTGGTGCCCAGCTGCGCCTCGGCCAGCAAGACGCCGTTGGCGTTGATCGCGGCGAAGCGGGTCTTGCTGCCGCCGCCGTCGACGCCGAGGTAGAGCGCTGCGCTCATGCGTCCAACGCGTACAGACGCACGCCCTGCACGACGCGGTTGACCACCCCGGATGGATTCGGGTTGTCCGGGGTCACGCCCATCGCGCGCGAGGTCAGGAACGCGAACAGCTGCGCGGCGGCGATGTACGGCCACAGCAGGTCCGCGTCCGCGGCTGCGTGCATGCCGGCAACTGCGAGCGTGTCCGCGTCCAGGCCCGGGCGCGGCTGCGCGGTGATCTCCACGACGCGGGCGGCGCAGCCGTCGCGGCGCAGTTCGTCGAGCAGGTCGTGATCGTAGCGGCGCGTGTAGGGGTCGTTGGACACGAACACCACCACCAGGGTGCGCTCGTTGACGAAGGTCTTCGGCCCGTGGCGAAACCCCAGCGGCGAGTCGTAGCAGGTGGCCACCGCGCCGTTGGTGAGCTCGCCGAGCTTGAGCGTGGCCTCGCGCGCCAGGCCCTGCAGCAGGCCGCTGCCCAGGTACACCACGCGCTCGAAGCCGCCGCGCGAGAGCGTTTCCAGCAACGGCCGCGCGTGCAGCAGCACCGCGTCGACGGCGCGGCCGATCGGGGCGATGCGGGCATCGAGCGCGCCGGCCGGCAGCAGCGCGGCCAGGGTCGCGTACATCATGCAGCTGAAGCTGGAGGTCATCGCGAAGCTGACGTCGTGGGTTTCCTGCGGCAGCAACAGGGTTATGGCCTTGGCCACCGGCGCGCGCGCCAGCGCGCCGTCGCGGTTGCAGGTCACCACCAGGTGGCGCACGTCGGCGACCAACGCTTCGGCCAGGTCCACCGCGGCCAGGCTCTCGGGGCTGTTGCCGGAGCGGCCGAAGGAGATCAGCAGCAGCGGCTGCGCCGGATCCAGATACAGCTGCGGTGCGCAGACGATGTCGGTGGTGGGCACCGCGTCCACGCGCGCGGCCAGCACGCGGTCCAGCAGCGGGGCCAGGCACTGGCCGATGTAGGCGGAGGTGCCCGCGCCGGTGAGGATCACCCGCGCGCGCGGGTCGTCGGCGATCGGCGCGGCGAAGGCCTGCAGCTGCGCGTGCAGCTCGGCGACCAGCGCGTGGGTGCGTTCGAGCATGCGCGGCTGCTGCGCGATCTCGCGCGCGGTCCACAGCGCGCCGCTGGCGTCCAGTTCGGATTCGGCAATGCCGAGGGCATCAGGAGGGGTCATGGGCATGGCATGCATGGTGATAGTCGTCGAGAACGGCACTGACGTGGGCCATGACCAGGGACTGCGGATCGCGCGTCGCGGTCCCGGTACGGATGGCGTGCAATGCGTGGGGGAGATACTGGCCGAGGAGCGGCAGTGGCGGCGGATCAGCGCGCAGGTTGTCGAACAGGCGCACGCGCGCCTGCTCGATCTCCGCATCCGGCCAGTAGTAGCGGATGCGGTCGCTGAGGCTGTACTGCAGGTCGATGGCCAGGCCGCGGCCCTGCCCGTGGTAGTAGCGCTGCCAGTAGCCGGGCGCGGCCTGCATGCGGCGCACGGTCACCTCGCGCAGGTTGGCGCGCAGGGTGGCGTCGATCCATTCGCGCTCGATCGCGTCCAGCGCCCACAGCGCTTCGCGCAGGGCGAAGGTCAGCCCGGGGCCGACCTTGAGGATGGCGAAGTGGTCGCGCACCAGCGCGTCCAGCGCCGTGCGCGTCTGGTAGTCGGTGGAGTGCGCCTCGAACACCATGCCCGGCACGGCGGTCACCGCCTGGCTCAGGTCGCGCGCCTTGCCGCTGTCGTAGTCGATGACGGCGTGGTGGTCGAATTCCACGCCCGGTTGCACCACCGAGGCGATGACCCGGGCCCAGGCATCGTCCAGCCCGGCCTGTGCGAACGCGCTGCGGTGCGCTTCGATGGTGGCCAGCGCCGCGTCCGGCGTGGTCAGCGCCAGGCCGTCGATCGCTTCGGTGGCGCCGCCGGGCACCGGCACCTCGGTGCCGATCACGTACACCGGCGCTTCGCCGCCCGCCTGCGACCAGGCGTCTTCGGCGGCGCGGCACAGGCGCACCGCGCGGCGCACGATCTCCGCTTCGGGCAGCGGCTCGGGATCGCCGCTGCAGGCCATCGAGCAGTCGAGGTGGATCTTGCGGAAGCCGGCGGCGACATACGCGGCCACCATGACCTCGGCCTTGTCCATCGCCGCGGCCGCGTCCAGCGCCGTCCACGGGTTGGGACCGAGATGGTCGCCGCCCAGCGCGATGCGGCCGCGCTCGAAGCCGACGCGGTCGGCGATGGCGTACACGAACGCGACGAAGTCGGCCGGGCGCATGCCGGTGTAGCCGCCGTCCTGGTTGACCTGGTTGCAGGTCGCCTCGAACAGCACCAGCGCCTGGCCGCTGCGCTGCGCGTGGCGCAGTCCGGCTTCGACGACGAGGGGATGGGCCGAGCAGATCGAGGTCACGCCGATGGCGTGGCCTTGCCGATGCCGCGCGATCAGGTCGAGCAGAGCGTGCATGGAAAATCCAGTCAGGGGGGAGAGGGCGATTGCGGTTGCGGCGCGCGCTCGGGTTCGAGCACCAGCAGCAGCGAGGCGACCAGCGCCAGCACCAGGCCGACCGCCTTCAGCGGACCGGGCACGACGCCGGCGAACAGCAGCGCCAGCGCCGCGGTGACCAGCGGTGCGCCGGCATTGCTCAGCGGCGCCACGACCATGGCCTTGCCGTAGCGGAAGGCGTAAACCAGGGTCACCGCGCCCACCGCGTTGAGCAACTGGATGGCGGCGGTCATCCACGGCCCGTCCAGCCCGGTGTTGATCGGCTGCCGCCAGTCGGTCATCGCCAGCGCCACCGGCGCCAGCAGCAGGGCGCCGAGCGTCATGTAGGCGAAGATGCTGTCCGCGCGCACGCTGTCGTTGGCCAGCTTCATGAAGAAGGCCTGCACGCCCCACGCCAGCATGATCAGCAGCGACTGCAGGAACCAGCCCAGCCCGCCGCCGCTGCCGCGGCCGAACGACAGGTCCAGCAGCGGCAGGGCCAGCAGCGCCAGCACGATGCCCAGCGTGCCCTGCCAGCCGGTGCGCTCGCGCAGCAGCAGGAACGACAGCGCGATGGTCACCACCGGCGACAGCGAGATGATCGGGAACACGAAGTACGCCGGGCCGATGGTCAGCGTGTGGAACAGCAGCATCTGCCCGCCGGCGCCGAGCAGGCCGATGGTCAGGCCGTAGCCGATCGCCCTGGGCGAGCGCTCCAGCTGCCAGCCATTGCGCCACAGCAGGTACAGCGCCGGCGGCAGCATGGTCAGCGCCCACACGCAGTACACCAGCGTGTCGGGGAAGCCGTGCGCCGCCGACAGCGGCGACAGCGCGCCCCAAAACCCCCACAGCACCACCGTGGTCAGGGCGAAGACCAGCCAGGGGCGGTGCCGCGCGGTCGGCGTCGGTTCCGCGCTCATGCCGGATCCCTGGCCGGCGTGGCCTGCAGGAACAAGAAGCGCTCGAAGCGCGCGGGCAGGAACGCATGCGCGGCATCGACCACGCCGAGGTCGCGTTCGTTGAACAGATCGCGCACCTGCCAGCGGCCCGGCGCCAGGCCGCGCAACTCGATCTTGCCGTCCCACTGCGGCGCATAGAACGTGTAGTACTGCGCGCCGTCCTTGCGGATCGCATGCGCTTCGGGCTTGTCGAAGCCGATGTCGTACAGCGTGCCCAGGTACTCGCCCTTGGGCAGCATGTGGGTCTTGTACAGCTCCACCCACTTGCGCCACAGCGTTTCGCGCTCGGGCGTCAGCACGAAACCGCCCGGCGGCAGCGGCACCGACGGATGGTCGGTGTCCTTGGGCCAGGTGAACTTGCTGGAGATCACCGCGCCGATGCCGACGCTGGAGGCGAAATCGTCGCGGTTGTCCGACAGTTCCACATGATCGCCGGCGTAGCTGCTGCGCGCGCCGATCAGCGCCTTGATCGACTTGCCCTTGCTGCGCACCTGCCACGACGACAGCGGGTCCGAGGACGGGTACTGGTCGGTGGCCGGCAGGTTGTGGAACGCGAAGGCGGTGCCGCACGGGCACAGTTCCACCACCGCCTGCGGATTGGCCTGGTGCGCGGCGCGATAGATCGCATCCCAGAACTTGGCCAGGCCCACGACCGAATCGTTCGGGCTGGCGTGGTGATGCGCGGGGTTGTAGCAGGGCGCGACCGCGTTGAGATGCTGGCCGTCGAGCTTGATGCCTTCGAAGCCCCAGTCGCCGATGGCCTTCTTCACCAGCGCCACGTAGAAGTCGATGGTCGGCTGGTAGGCCGGGCACTGGGTCAGCGCGTTCCACCAGGTCACGGTCTGGAAGGCGCCTTCCTTGTCCAGCAGCAGCATGTCCACGTGGTCGTGCAGCACATCGCTGCCGGGATCGGCGGCCAGCGGCGCCAGCCACAGGCGCGGGCGCATGCCGTGCTTGCGCACTTCGGCGGTGAACGCGCGCATGTCGGCATCGCCGCGCGGGAACTTGCGCCGGTCGATCTTCCAGTCGCCCTCGTTGGTCTGCCAGCCGTCGTCCAGCACCGCCCATTCGAAGCCGAGTTCGCGCGCCTTGGGCAGCGTGGCGAAGATCTGCTGCACGTTGAAGTCGCGCTCGTAGCCCCAGGCGCACCAGATCGGCGCGAACGCCGAGTCCGGCGGGCGCGGGCCTTCGATGCCCTCGGCGCGCATGAACGCCTGGTATTGCTGCAACGGGGCGAAGAAATCGCCGCTGTGCACCGCCAGCAGTGTGCGCTCCGTGACCAGTTGCTGGCCGGGCGCCAGCGTCGTCGCCTGCGCCGATTCGATGGCGATCGCAGCGCCGGTGGCGGTGCGGCGCACCGGCATGTCCAGCGGCCGCGGCACCAGCTCGACGTGGCCCACGGCGATGCCGACGTCGCGGCGCCAGAGATTGGCCACCGGCGTGCCGCCGCCGTAGTCGGAGGACTCCATCGCCAGCGTGTTGCGTTGCGCGAAGCCGTCGCCGAGCGGTTGCACCCAATCGCGGCGGTCGGTGTGGGTGGCGCCGGAGAAACTCCAGAAGCCGCCGGCGACGGCCGGCAGTTCGTGCGCGCCGTTGCGCCAGCCGGCCACCTGCAACGCGGTGGTGCCCAGGTTGCGATAGCGCACCTGCAGCAGCGCCAGGCCGGGCAGCGCGTCGAACAGGCTCACCGCCACCTGCTTCTCCACGCCGGCCTTGGTCGCGCGGCCGGTGAACACGGTCTGCCGGCCGCGGCCATGGCGCGGATCGTCCAGCGCATGCGTTTGCTGGCCGGTCAGCGCGAAGTCGGTGAGTTCGCTGCCATCGGCCAGCAGCAGCGCTTCGCTGGGCTGGTAGGCGGTCAGCGGCTTGCCGCGCGAGGACAGCCGCGTGTGCATGCGCCGGTCGAAGGCGAGGGACAGCACCGCATCGGCGATCGCCGGCTTGCCGTCGGCGGCGGTCGCGCCGACGGGTTCGGCCGAGCGCGCCCAGGGCGCCACACTCCATGCGGCAGCGCCGGCCACGCTGCCGACGACGTACTTCAAGACACTGCGGCGTCCAATCGGGGACATGGGCAACGGGTCCGGTGGCGTTGCCGGCATTCTGCGCGCGCCCTGACGATTGATGCAAGCGTTTTGTTTCGTTATGTTGCTACTTGTTTCGATAACGCGAGGTGGAGTGATGAAGACCGTCCTGATCCTGTTCGGCGTTCCGCTGGCCATCGCCCTGCTGGGCGGCGTGCCGGCGGCGCATGCGCAATCCGGCGCGAAGCGCGCCAGCGCGGCCGACGCGCCCTACGCGATGGCCGATTTCGCCAAGGTCCGCAAGTACGACGCGCATGTCCATGCCAACCGCGCCGACCACGCCTTCCTCGAACAGGCGCGCGCCGACAACTTCGAACTGCTCTCGATCAACGTCGACTATCCGGATTTCCCCAGCATCGAGCGGCAGCACCGCGATGCGCTGACCCTGGCCAAGGCCGATCCGGCGCGCTTCCACTGGGCGGCGACGTTCTCGATGCGCGGCTACGCCACGCCCGGATGGCGCGAGCGCGTCGATGCCGGCCTCGACCAGGCGGTGCGCGAAGGCGCGCGCGCGGTGAAGGTGTGGAAGAACATCGGCATGGTGGAGAAGGATGCGCAGGGCAAGCTGATCATGCTCGACGATCCCGGCCTGGCGCCGGTCGCCGAGCACATCCGCGCACTGGGCGTGCCGCTGATCGCGCACCAGGGCGAGCCCTACAACTGCTGGCTGCCGCTGGAGCGGATGACCACCAACAACGACCGCGAGTATTTCGCCAAGCATCCGCAGTACCACATGTACCTGCACCCGGAGATGCCCTCGCATGCCGCGCTGATGGCCGCGCGCGACCGCTTCGTCGGCGCGCATCCGCAGCTGCGGGTGGTCGGCGCGCACATGGCCAGCCTCGAATACGACGTCGACCGGCTGGCGCAGTTCCTGGACCGCTTTCCCAACGCCACGGTCGACCTGGCCGCGCGCATGAGCCAGGTGCAGTACCAGTCCAACCGCGACCGGGCCAAGGTGCGCGACTTCTTCGTCCGCTACCAGGACCGCCTGCTGTACGGCACCGACCTGACCTACGCGCCGGACGCGGACCCGGCGCAGTTCCGCGCCGAAGCGCACGGTGTGTGGCAATCGGACTGGCGCTATCTGGCCACCGACGAGAGCCAGCGCATCGCCGTGCTGGAGACCGACGTGCCCGGCCTGGCACTGCCGCGCGCGGTGATCGACAAGATCTACTACCGCAATGCGCTGCGCGAATTCGCCGCGGCCAAGACCGCTGCGCGATAGGCCGGGATCAGGCGCGCACCAGGTCCACGCCCAGCGCCTGGCAGGCCTGGGCGACGTCTTCCGGCGCGCCGGTATCGGTGATCAGCGCGTCCAGCTCGGAGATCGGGATGATCCGGTGCAGGCAGATCTTGCCGAACTTGGAGCTGTCGGTGATGGCGATGACCGCGCGCGCCGCCTCCACCATCTTGCGGTTGAGCATCGCCTCGGGTTCGTAGTGGGTGGTGATGCCGCGCTCCAGGTCGAAGCCGTCCACGCCCAGGAACAGCAGATCCACGTGCAGCGCGTCCAGCGCTTCGACCGTCAGCCCGCCATAGAAGGCCATGTTCTTGCGCCGCAGTTCGCCGCCCAGCATCACCAGGTTGATGTGGGTCTTGGGGCTGAGCGCGGTCAGCACGCCGAAGTCGTTGGTGACCACGGTCACGTCGATGTCCGGCAACGCTTCGGCCAGCTGGATCGCGGTGGTGCCCGAATCGATGGCGATGGTGTTGCCCGGCTGCACCATCGCCGCCGCGCGCCGGCCGATGCGGCGCTTTTCCTCCAGGTGCACGGTGCGCTTGGCGTCGTAGTGCGGTTCGGCCGGTACGGCATTGACCGCGCTGCTGTCGATGCCGCCGCCGTAGGCGCGCGCCATGACCCCGCGCTCGGCCAAGTAGCGCAGATCCTTGCGCACCGTCTGCAGGCTCACCCCGAATTGCTGCGCCAGGGCGGAGACCTGCACGCTGCCGTGCTGGCGAACCAATTCGCTGATCTGGAGACGGCGCTGGCTGGTGTCGCGGGTGACGGACATGGGGGCTCCTTGCAAACGGTCCAGAGTATGCGACAGTTCGTTACATTTCGCTATTGATACAAAACGAAACCTGCTATAGGCTCGGTTTCGTTGTTTTTCATCTGGCCCCCGCACCGCCGTCCTACGCCCGCCAGCCCCAGGAGACCGCCCGTGAACGCCGTTCGTCCGCATCGCCACAGCCTGTTTCATGCCATCGCCCTCGCCCTGCTGATGCCGGCCACGGCCTGGTCCCAGGACGCCGCTCCGTCGTCGTCGCAACTGCAGCCGGCACCGGGCAGCGCCACCGGCAACGCCGAGACCAGCCAGAATCCGGTTGACCTGGAGACGATCCAGGTCACCGGCGTGCGCGCCGCCCTGGCGCGCTCCACCGAACTCAAGCGCGACGCGGCGACGGTGCAGGATTCGATCAGCGCGCTGGAGCTTGGCCGCTTCCCCGACGACAACGTGGCCGATTCGCTCAGCCACATCACCGGCGTGTCGATCAGCCGCACCGCCGGCGGCGAAGGGCAGAAGGTCAGCGTGCGCGGGCTCGGCCCGGAGTACACGCTCACCACCTTCAACGGCCGCATCCTGGCCACCGACGGCGCCGGGCGCGATTTCGCCTACGACGTGCTGCCGGCCGACGTGATCAGCGGCGCCGATGTGGTCAAGGGCGCGCAATCGGTGCTGACCGAAGGCGCGATCGGCGGCCTGATCAACCTGCGCTCGGCCAGCCCGTTCGACCAGAAGGGCCAGCATGCGATCGTCCGCGCCGAAGGCGACCGCAACCAGATGTCCGAACTCAACGGCCGCAAGCTGTCGGCGGCCTACAGCAACACCTTCCTCGACGACACGTTCGGCGTGCTGCTGGGCGTGGTCTACGCCGAGCGCAAGGACCGCACCGACATCGCCGGCAACGACGGCGGCTGGACCCGCAATCCCGACCCGAGCGACCCGACCTGGGGCGGCAACGCCTGGGGCGGCAATATCGATCCCAATGGCAACGGCGAGCTGGATCCGGACGAATACGGGCTGATCGCACCGGGCCAGTTCCGCGTCGGCTCGATCCTGGAGGACAAGAAGCGCCGCGCCTTCTCCGGCAAGTTCGAGTGGCGGCCGAACGACGACGTGCGCATCGTCGTCGACGGGCTCAAGACCCGCCTCGATTCGCCGCAGGTGTCCTACCAGCAGTCGTACTACCCGTTGTTCGCGCCGGGGCGCTGGTCGGACATCACCGTGCAGAACGGCATCGTCACCGGCCTCACCCTGGACAACCCGGATCCGGAGCTGCGCATGAATCCGGAGATCCTCAATCAGACCGAACACCGGGTGGTCGACACCGACCTGTACGGCATCAACGGGCAATGGAAGGCCAGCGACAGCCTGACCCTGACCGGCGACCTGTACCGCTCCACCTCCAAGCGCTATTCCGGCGGCCAGGACACCTACGTGGTGCTGCGCATGAACCAGCCCAACACCACCCGCATCACCCTGGGCCGCAACGCCGTGCCCAACGTCACCGCCAGCTTCGACGACGGCCGCGACCTCGCCACCGGCCTGGCCAACGGCCAGTTCACCGACACCGACTTCAACACGCACTACATGGAGCTGCGCGGCGACAACATCGCCGACGAGATCACCGGCGGCACCCTTGGCGGCAAGCTCTACGTCGGCCAGTGGGGCGTGGACAACCTGCACTTCGGGATGACCCGCACCGAACGCAGCAAGCGCCGCGACCTGATCAACAACACCCTCAACGGCGGCGCCGACTACTATTCCGGCGACAACGCGATCAATGTCGGCGCGCTGGGCGGCAACGTGCTCGATCACACCTTCGCCCTGCCGCATTTCATGGACAAGGTGGGCTCCACGTTCCCGCGCACGTTCCTGGCCTTCGACGTGCCCAACTACCTGGCCCAGTTGCGGGCCTACGACGGCAACCCGCGCCAGGACGGCAGCACCTACGACTACGCGCTGGCCGCGCCGCAGTGGAACCCGCTGGAAAGCTACCGGGTCGAGGAGAAGACCAACGCCTTCTATGTGCAGGCCGACCTGTCCGGCGAGCGCTGGAACGCCGATGTCGGCGTGCGCCTGGTCAAGACCCGCACCCGCGCCCAGGCCTGGGACGCGAAGATCCTCAGCATCACCGAGAACGGTGCGTTCAACTACACCGCCGAATACGCCGAGCCGACCCCGATCGTGCAGGACGGCGACTACACCTTCGTGCTGCCGTCGGGCAACTTCACCTGGCGCTTCAGCGACGACCTGCTGCTGCGCGTGGGCGCGGCCAAGACCATGGCGCGCCCCTCGGTGGACAAGCTGGCGCCGACCAACACCACCGCCAGCGTGTCCTGGGGCGAGTTCACCCAGATCTACGGCGGCAACGTCAACCTCAAGCCCTACAGCGCCAAGCAGGGCGACCTGTCGCTGGAGTGGTACTTCGCCGAACAGTCCATCGCCAACGTGGCGGTGTTCTACAAGCGCATCGAAAACCAGATCACCACCAGTTGGGAGCCGAACCAGGACATCGGCGTGCCGGGCCACCTGTTCAACGTGATGCGGCCGATCAACGGCGACTACGCCAAGGTCCGCGGCATCGAGGCCGGCCTGCAGCACTTCTGGGACAACGGCCTGGGCTTCCGCGCGCAGTACACCCGCAACTGGTCGCGCAGCTGGGTCAACGGCGAGGAGCGCCCGCTGGAAGGCATCGCGCCGGCGGTGTATTCGCTCGGGCTGATGTACGAGAAGGGGCCGTGGTCGATCGGCGCCACCGCCGACCACACCGACGGCTTCGTCACCGCGGTCAACGTGCTGGGCGCCGGCTACAACGAACAGGCCGACAAGATCACCTGGCTGACCGCCCACGTGTCCTACGAAGTCAATGACATGCTGAGCCTCAGCCTGGAAGGCCAGAACCTGCTGGACGACGAGCAGACCTACAGCATCAACGGCAACCCGCTGCTGTCGCAGGGCTACAACCGCTACGGCCGCGCCTTCACCCTGGGCCTGAGCCTGCGGTTCTGATCCGCCTGCGGTTTACGAGCATCCGCAGAGAGAACCATGCCTTAGCCCCTCTCCCACCGGGAGAGGGGTTGGGGTGAGGGTCCGGCCCCAAGCGCATTGTTAGGTTGGCTCAAGCGTTCGCTCTTCAGCTCGCACTCGCAGAGGCAAGCCTGGACGAATCGTTGGGACTTTCAGTGCTGCACGTGATAAGCCCGCAGCACGTTGCCATCGGCGTACTCCACATACAGCGAATCGAAATCGATCCTGAGCCCACTGCACATCCCAAGCTCGTAATCCGCAATCTCGCCGCGCATGCCCTGAGGGCGCCGAGCGCGGCTCCCACGGCAGGCTTCGGCCGCATGTCAGCTCGCAGCCACTGTGCCAGCGGCCACCACTGCCAGGACCCAAAGGCCAAGCACCGCGAGGAAATTGACGGTAAACACGGCGCCTCTGAGCCGGACGTTCGTGGTGAAGATCTGCACGGCGCTGTGCAGGATACGGCCCAGCACGAAGATCCAGGCCAGAGCCACGGCGGCCGAGATCGCCGCATGAAGCTGGAGAAGAATCAGGCAGGCGACATGGAAGAACAGCGGCCACTCGAACTGGTTGGACAGGTTGGCGCTGATGCGTGGCTCGATGGCGGCCCATGGGTTGCTGCCGTCCGCGCGGCCGCCGATGCCCCAGACTGCGGGAGCGCGCACAACGGTAAGTAGTACGTAGAGGCATGCAGCAAGTGCGACTTGCGCGGCCATTGGAAGAATCAGCGCGTACGGCATCGTAGTCCTCGAACTGCCGACGTGAGCGGCCCTCGGAGGGAGTTTAGCCGGTCTGCGAAGATGGTCCGGCTGCCAATACCGGGGGCAGGAAGCACCTATCATCCGGCGCTTGAGTTGGACGCAGTTGCGAAACGGCTTTGGCCTGATTGCATATTCGAGCGACGATGCGCGCCCACACCAACAAAAAACGGGCGCCTTTCGGCGCCCGTTCTACCTGCTCTTCGCGTCCGGCGGCAAATCCGCCGACCACTCAGTACCGGTAATGCTCCGGCTTGTACGGACCGTCGACCGACACGCCCAGGTAGGCGGCCTGGTCGTCGCTGAGCTTGGTCAGCTTCACGCCGATCTTTTCCAGGTGCAGGCGCGCCACTTCCTCGTCCAGCTTCTTCGGCAGGCGGTAGACCTGCTTCTCGTAGCTGTCCTTGTTCTGCCACAGGTCGATCTGCGCCAGGGTCTGGTTGGCGAAGCTGTTGGACATCACGAAGCTCGGGTGGCCGGTGGCGCAGCCCAGGTTGACCAGGCGGCCTTCGGCCAGCAGGAAGATCGCGTTGCCGTTCGGGAACACGAACTTGTCCACCTGCGGCTTGATGTTGATCTTCTGCACGCCGGGGTACTTGTACAGCGCCTCGACCTGGATCTCGTTGTCGAAATGGCCGATGTTGCAGACGATGGCCTGGTCCTTCATCTGCGTCAGGTGTTCGATGCGGATGATGTCCTTGTTGCCGGTGGTGGTGACGTAGATGTCGGCCTGGCCCAGGCTGTCTTCGACGGTGTTGACTTCGAAGCCTTCCATCGCCGCCTGCAACGCGCAGATCGGGTCGATCTCGGTGACGATGACGCGGGCGCCGTAGGCGCGCAGGCTGTGCGCCGAGCCCTTGCCGACGTCGCCGTAGCCGCAGACCACGGCGACCTTGCCGGCCAGCATCACGTCCATCGCGCGCTTGAGGCCGTCGGCCAGCGACTCGCGGCAGCCGTACAGGTTGTCGAACTTGCTCTTGGTCACCGAGTCGTTGACGTTGATCGACGGCACCAGCAGGGTGCCGGCCTCGGCCAGCTGGTACAGGCGATGCACGCCGGTGGTGGTTTCCTCGGACACGCCCTTCCAGTCCTTGACCACGCGGGTCCAGTAGCCGGGGCGCTCGACGGCCACGCGCTTGAGCAGGTCCTTGATCACCTGCTCCTCGTGCGAGGAGGCCGGTTCGTCCACCCACTTGGAGCCGTTCTCCAGCTCGTAGCCCTTGTGGATCAGCAGGGTGACGTCGCCGCCGTCGTCCACCACCA
Source organism: Xanthomonas sp. 1678 (assembly GCF_031455575.1). NCBI lineage: Bacteria > Pseudomonadati > Pseudomonadota > Gammaproteobacteria > Lysobacterales > Lysobacteraceae > Xanthomonas > Xanthomonas sp. 1678. Next base: position 317,408 of record NZ_JAVDSZ010000004.1, read on the forward strand.
GCTCCGGACCGGTCTGGGTGCCGTCGGCCAGGGTGAAGGTCAGCGCGTCGAGGGTGCAGTCCCAGTATTCCTCCAGGCTCTCGCCCTTCCAGGCGAACACGGGGGTGCCGGTGACCGCGATCGCGGCGGCGGCGTGGTCCTGGGTGGAGAAGATGTTGCACGAGGCCCAGCGCACGTCGGCGCCGATGTCCTTCAGCGTCTCGATCAGCACTGCGGTCTGGATGGTCATGTGCAGCGAGCCGGTCACGCGCACGCCGGCCAGCGGCTTGGCGGTGGCGTACTGGCGGCGGATCGACATCAGGCCCGGCATCTCGTGCTCGGCGATGTCCAGCTCCTTGCGGCCCCAATCGGCCAGGGAGATGTCGGCGACCTTGTAGTCGCCCTCGGTGGAAAAGCTCTTGCGTACAGCGTTCATCGGTAGTGCTCCGGTCAATGGCGAGAAAACTCGCGAAGGTCCGGGCGCCGTTGTCGCTCAAGCCTGCCGCCGAGCCTGGCCGGATCTGGAGGCGGGAAGCCCCGCATCGACACGGTCGCAGCGCCCCTCGGCGGAGGGACAGCCGATTATAGCGGCTGCGGCGTGCGCTGCTTGAATGGGCGGCGCTCGTCCTGGGATGCAGCGCGCGTTGGCGCCGCTCCCGCGGCGGCGTTGCGACCAGACCTGCCGGGGCCGCTCGTTCCGGACCGGTGGCTCCCCGGCGGCGTTGCCGAGTGCGGCCGGCTCTTGTGCCGAGCGGCTTTGGTCGCGACGCGTCAGGCGTGGCGTCGTCGCGACTGAAGTCGCTCCCACAGGAGTGCCCGTGTCGCGGCACCGGCGATGGTTCGCTTTGAAACCGTTATCAGGACCGGGCGGGGGACTAATACTTTTGGGTTAGTCTTGCGGCGCCCCCACAGCCGAGCCATGCGTTTCCGATGAACGAGTACCGCAGCAGCATCGTGTTTGCCACGCCCGATATCCCCTTGCGCGACGACGTACGCCGATTGGGGGCGCTGGTCGGCGACCTGCTCGCCGAGCAGGTGTCTGCGGAGTTCCTGGACGAGATCGAGACCATCCGTACCACCGCGATCGCGCGCCGCGAGAGCGATGCGCCGCCGTCCTCGCTGAGCGAGCAGCTTTCCGGCCGCGCGCCGCGCGATGCCGAGGCGCTGGTGCGCGCCTTCAGCACCTACTTCCAGGTGGTCAACATCGCCGAGCGCGTGCACCGCATCCGCCGCCGCCGCGACTACCAGCGCAACAGCGCCGACACGCCGCAGCCGGACGGCCTGCACGATGCGCTGCAGCGGCTCAAGGCGCAGGGCGTGAGCGCGCAGGAGCTGGGCGAATGGCTGCCGCGGATCGACGTGGAGCCGGTGTTCACCGCGCACCCGACCGAGGCGGTGCGCCGCGCGCTGCTGGAAAAAGAACAACTGATGGTGGCCAGCCTGGTCGACAACCTCGACGGCATGCGCACGCCCGGCGAGCGCGCCACCGACGCGGCGCGCTTCCGCATGGCGCTGACCGCCTCGTGGCAGACCGCCGATTCCTCGCCGGTGCGGCCGACCGTGGAAGACGAGCGCGAGCATGTCGGCTTCTACCTGACCCAGGTGCTGTACCGGGTGATCCCGGTGATGTACGAGACCCTGGAGCATGCGATCGAGGAAACCTACGGCGTGCCGGTGCCGTTGCCGCGGCTGCTGCGCTTCGGCACCTGGGTCGGCGGCGACATGGACGGCAATCCGAACGTGGATGCCGGCACCATCACCGCCACGCTCGACGCGCAGCGCCGCGCGGTGCTGGACCGCTACCTGAAGGAACTGTGGCAGCTGGCCAGCCTGCTCAGCCAGTCGACCACGCTGGTGGCGGTCAGCGCGCCGCTGCTGGCGCAACTGGAACGCTACCGGCAGCTGCTGCCCGAGGCCGCGGCGCACTCGCGCCCGCGCCACGGCGACATGCCGTACCGGCTGTTCAACGATCTGATGCGCGCGCGCCTGCAGGCGACGCTGGACGATGCGCCCGGCGCCTACACCACGCCGACCGAGCTGGAGCAGGACCTGCAACTGATCCTGGACAGCCTGCAGGCCAACAAGGGCCTGCACGCCGGCTGGTTCGCGGTGCGGCGCCTGCTGTGGCGGGTGCGCAGCTTCGGTTTCCACCTGGCGCGGCTGGACGTGCGCCAGGAGTCCAGCGTGCATGCGCGCGCGGTGGCCACGGCGCTGGGCGACGACGGCTGGGATGCGCGGTCGGCGCAGGAGCGCGCGGCCGTGCTCGGCGCCTACGCCGGCGGCGAGCAGGCCTTGCCGGCGGCGCCCGACGATGCCGGCAACGCACGCCTGGACGCGGTGTTCGCCGCGCTCGCCGATGCGCGCGCGCGACACGGCGCCGATGCGCTGGGCAGCTACATCATCAGCATGGCGCACAACCGCGCCGACGTGCTGACCGTGCTTGCGCTGGCGCGGCGCGGCGGCCTGGTCGACGCGGGCGGCGCGGTGCCGCTGGACATCGTGCCGCTGTTCGAGACCGTGGACGACCTGCGCGGCGGCACCGACACCTTGCGCGACCTGCTCGCCGATCCGGTCTACCGCCGCCACCTGGCCGCGCGCGACGACGTGCAGATGGTGATGCTCGGCTATTCGGACAGCGGCAAGGACGGCGGCATCGCCGCCTCGCGCTGGGGCCTGCAGCGCGCGCAGGTGGAACTGCTCGACGCCGCCGCCGAGCTCGGCATCCGCCTGACCTTCTTCCACGGCCGCGGCGGTTCGATCGTGCGCGGCGGCGGCAAGACCACGCGCGCGTTGGAGGCGGCGCCGCGCGGCAGCGTCGACGGCCGGCTGCGGGTGACCGAGCAGGGCGAGGTGATCCATCGCAAGTACGGTATCCGTGCGTTGGCGCTGCGTTCGCTGGAGCAGATGACCGGCGCGGTGCTGCTGTCGAGCCTGCGCCCGCGCGCCCCTGACGCGCGCGAGGAAGCGTGGCGGCCGGTGATGGACATCGTCGCCGAACACAGCACCCGCGCCTACCGCGAATTCGTCGGCGATGCCGAGTTCATGCGCTATTTCCGCCTGGCCACGCCGATCGACGTGATCGAGCGGATGACCCTGGGCTCGCGGCCGTCGCGGCGGCTGGGCCAGGACGCGGCGCTGGACAACCTGCGCGCGATCCCCTGGGTGTTCGCGTGGAGCCAGGCGCGCGCGGTGATCCCGGGCTGGTACGGCGTCGGCAGCGGCCTGCGCGCGGCCATCGACGCCGGCCATGAAGACACGCTGCGCGAGATGGCCGCCGACTGGCCGTTCTTCCGCACCTTCCTCGACGACATCGCGATGGTGCTGTCCAAGGGCGACCTCAACATCGCCGAGATGTTCTCGCGCCTGGCCGGGCCGCTGCACGAGCGCTTCTTCCCGCGCATCCGCGACGAGCTGGCGCTGACCAAGGGCTGGGTGAAGGCGCTGACCGGGCAAGCATCGCTGCTGCAGCACGACCCGCGGCTGGCGCTGTCGATCCGCCTGCGCAATCCCTACATCGACCCGATCAGCGTGCTGCAGGTGGACCTGCTGCAGCGTTGGCGCGCCACCGATGGCGAGGACGAGGAGCTGCTGCGCGCGTTGGTGGCCTGCGTCAACGGCGTCTCCCAGGGCGTGCAGAACACCGGCTGACGGCGGCCGCCGCGTCCGGCAGCAGTGCTGCCGGACGGGCTCCGAATCCGGCCGCAGCCGCGGCACTATCGCAAGCGGACAGAATTGTCCGATAATCCCCGCCATGGACCTCCGCGCCGATGCCGCCCACCGCCGCCGCCTGCTGCTCGACGCGGCCGACGAAGTGTTCTGCGAGCACGGCGTGCTGGCGCCGCTGGAACTGGTGGTCGAGCGCTCCGGCGTCGGCCGGGCCACGCTGTACCGCAATTTCGCCGATCGCACCGACCTGATGATCGCGCTGCTGCAGCGCGCCCTGGATGGCTTGGAACACTGCGCACGCGACATCGGCGAGCGCCCCGACGGCCTGTTCCTGCTGCTGCGCGATGTCGCCGAGCACATCGCGATGTCCGCGCCGCTGGCCGACTATTGGCGCTCGATGCCGCGCGACCATCCGCAGATCGAAGTGGCGCATGCGCGGCTGATGGCGATCCTGCTGCCGTTCCTGCAGCGCGCCACCGCTGCCGGCCTGTGCCGCCCAGGTCTGGATGGAGACGATCTCGCTTTGTTGATGGACATGCTCGGCGCCTGCCAGCGCGGCGGCGACGAAGCCGAACGCAAGGCCTTGGCGCTGCGCGGTTGTCGGCTGCTGTGCCATGCGCTGGCCACGCCCGCGGCGGAGGCGGCGCTATGAGCACGCGGCGCGGGCGAGGGCAGGGCGGCAGCGGCGCTGGCATAGCCGCGCGCGACAGCGCGCCGCGGCGCTGGCCGGCACGCCTGGCGCGTGCCGCGGCGGCGCTGGCGATCGTGCTGGCCGGCGTCTGCGGCGCGCTGTTCCTGGCCTACCTGCCGCATACCGGGGCGCTGGTGCGCTACGCCTCGGCGCTGCTGTGGGTGGCGATGGGCGGCGCCGCGCTGTGGGGCCTGCGCCACCCCCGCGACTACCGCGTGCTGCCGCTGATCTTCGCCATCGGCTGCGCCGGCATGGTGTTCGGCTGGTCGCAACTGCGGCCCGAGCAGGACCGCGACTGGGCCGACGACGTGGCGCAGCCGCTGCAGCCGCAGGTCGACGGCCACATCGTCACCCTGCACAACGTGCGCAACTTCGCCTGGCGCAGCGACAGCGACTACACGCCGCGCTGGGAAACCCGCCAGTACGACCTGGATCGGCTGGTCTCGGCGGACCTGGCGCTGTCCTACTGGATGGGGCCGGCGATCGCCCACACCCTGGTCTCGTTCGGTTTCGACGATGGCCGCCGGGTGGTGTTCTCGCTGGAGATCCGCCGGGAGCGCGGCGAATCGTTTTCGGCGCTGGCCGGGTTCTTCCGCAATTTCGAGCAGGTGATGATCGCCGCCGACGAGCGCGACATCCTCGCGGTGCGCAGCAACGTGCGCGGCGAGGACGTCTACCTGTACCGGCTGAACATCCCGCGCGCGCAGCTGCGCCAGCTGTTCCTGGGCTACGTGGCGAACGCGCAGCAACTGCTGCATCGGCCGAAGTTCTACAACACCGCGACCAGCAACTGCACCACCATCGTGTTCGAACTGGTGCGCAAGCTCGATCCGCAGCTGCCGCTGGACTACCGGCTGTTGCTGTCCGGCTACCTGCCGTCCTACGTGTACGCGCAACACGGCTTCATGCCCGGCTATGCGCTGGCCACGCTGCAGGCGCGCGGCCGCATCGGCGAACGCGCGCGCCAGGCCGGCAGCGGCGCCGATTTCTCGCAGCGCATCCGCGAAGGCATTCCCGGCGAAGCGCTTCCCGGAGCGCCGCGCTGATGCGCGCCGCGCAGGCCGCACGGCAGCTGGGGGCGCGTGCGCTGCTGGCGGTGGGCCTGCTCGCCGGCTCCGGCTGCGCCATGGTCACCGTGCAGTCGCGCGCGGCCGGCGACTACATCGCGACCAAGCGCGGCGACGTGCTCAGCACCGGCGAACTCAGCGACGCCAGCCAGGAAACACTGCGCGTGGTGGCGATCGAGCGCAAGCCCTGCGAGGCCGACATCCCCGCCTGCGCCGCGCAGCTGCGCACGGTGCAGGGACTGGACGAGGAACGGCGCCTGGCGACGCTGTCGGAGCTGTGGTTGCGCGCGGCGACGACGCGGACGCCCAAGGCGATCGTCACGCTCGACGATGCGGCCTTGCAGGCATGGCTGGAAACGGCGCGCTACGCCTATGCCTACCTGTTCTATACCGAGCGCCCGGCCAGTGCACGCGCCTTCGAGGACCGGCAGACCCAGGTGCGCGACTACTACAACTACGCGGTGCAGCACGTGGTCGGCGCCATGTTCGAGCGTTGGCGCGCGCGCAGCCCCAGCGGCGAATTGCGCGACGACGACACGCAGGCCGCTGCCGGCTGGCAGGTGCGCGCGGAGTTGGACAGTTTCCGCCTGCCGGGCGGAGTGGCGCGGCCGAATGCGATGGTGCCTGCCGCTTCGCTGCGCTTCGATGGCCTGCGCAGCACCTATCGCCGCGACGGGTTCGGCGCCGAGCTGGTGGCGGAAGTGTCGCCGGCGCAGGTCGGCGATCCGACCGCGATCGTGGCTGGTGCGAAGCCAGGGCAAGCAGCCACCGACACCGCCGGCTACAGCGAACTGTCGTACGCGCCGACCACGGTGCTGCTGCGCTTCGACGGCGACAGCCTGGCGCAGGTGCTGGAAACGCGCAGCGTGGTGATCGCGCCCTACGATCCGTATCGCGACAACGAGGTCGTCGTGCACGGCCAGCGGCTGCCGCTGGCGGCCAATTTCACCGCCGCCTACGGCCTGTGGCTGGCGCGTTCGGGTTTCGCCGAGCAGTCGTTGCGCTCGATGCTCGGGCGCGAACACGGCATCGAGCAACCGCACCTGTACCTGATGCAGCCCTACGACCCGAACCGACGCATCGTGCTGATGCTGCACGGCCTGGCCAGCAGTCCCGAAGCCTGGGTCAACGTCGCCAACGAGATCATGGGCGACGAGCAACTGCGCCGCCACTACCAGATCTGGCAGGTCTACTACCCGACCAACATGCCGATCGCCTGGAACCGCGCGCAGATCGAGACCCTGCTGCAGCGGACCCTGCACGATTTCGATCCGCAGGGGCAGGCGCCGGCGTCGCGGCACATGGTGCTGGTCGGGCACAGCATGGGCGGAGTGATCGCGCGGCTGCTGGTCAGCAGCTCCGGCGATCGGATCTGGAACGACTTGCTCGCCGGCCGCGACCTGAGCGGCGAACGCGGCGTGCGGATACGCGAGCGCCTGCAGCCGTTGTTGCGCTTCGCGCCGCTGCCGCAGGTGGACCGCGCCATCTTCATCGCCGCGCCGCACCGTGGGACGGCGTTCGCCGAGGGCCGCATCGGCCGCCTGGTCGGTGGGCTGATCCGCCTGCCGGTGACCTTGCTCGCGCGTTTCACCGAGGTGATGCGCGATATCGGCGACGACGACCGCGTGCCGCAACGCCTGCCCAACGGCATCGACAACCTGCGCGACACCGATCCGTTCGTGCGTGCGGCCGCCGAGCTCCCGATTTCGCCAGCCGTGCGCTACAACTCGATCGTCGCCCGGCGCAATCCGGCGGTGCCGTTGGCCGACGCCGACGACGGGCTGGTGCCGTACCGCAGCGCGCATCTCGATGGAGCCGAATCGGAACTGGTGATCACCTCCGGGCACAGCGTGCAGGAGACGCCGCAGGCGATCCTGGAGATCCGCCGCATCCTGCACGCGGAGATCGCGGCGGAGTGAGGCGCGGTCCGGCGACGGGCCGGCCGGATGCACTGTAGGAGGGGCTTCAGCCCCGACCGTATCCGAAGCCGCTAGATCCACCGCTTCGCTCGTCGCGACTGAAGTCGCTCCCACAAGGACTTGTGGCAAGCCGGCTGGGTGTACTTGTAGGAGGGGCTTCAGCCCCGACCGTATCCGAAGCCGCTAGATCCACCGCTTCGCTCGTCGCGACTGAAGTCGCTCCCACAGGGACTTGTGGTAAGCCGGCTGGGTGAACTGTAGAGGGGACTTCAGCCCCTGACCGTATCCGAAGCCGCTAGATCCACCGCTTCGCTCGTCGCGACTGAAGTCGCTCCCACAGGACCGTGCGGCACGTCGGCTGGGTGCACTGTGGGAGGGGCTTCAGCCCCGACGCGACCCCGCTGGTTTTACCGTTGCGCTCGTCTGCGGTCGCGATGTCACCACGCACGCATCGCCCAGCAGTGCGCGCATGTTCATCTATGAACCCCGTCACGCACCTGCAAACATCGGCGCACACAATGCGCCGCAGTTGCTAACGGCCCGTCAGTCGCACGGTCCGGCTCCGACACGGAACCTCCCCCAGATATTCGCCCAGTTGCCGGCTCGAATCCGGCGATACGGGCGCTGCTTTGCCTTCCCGGCCGCAACGCCGTTGCGCGCCGGGTCACACCCCCACGTCCTGATGGAATCCCCATGAACCACGCATCGCACCGCGCCAGGCCGCACCGGCTTGCCGGTTCCATCGCCCTGGCGCTGAGCCTGACCGTCGCCGCCACCGCCCACGCCGAAGATGCCGCGCAGGCACAGGCGCAGGCGCAGTCCAGCGACGACACCGCGCCGGCCGCGGCCAGGAACGCCACGACGCTGTCGGCGGTGACCGTCGCCGCCAACCGCTACAACGCCGCCGACATGCAGATGGCGGCCAGCAACACCGCCAACGTGCTGTCGGCCGACGACCTGAAGTACACCGCCGTGCACAACATCGCCGAGGCGCTGGGCCTGCTGCCCGGCGTCAACGTGGTCAACACCGGGCAGTCGTATTTCGGCGGCGTCGACGGCGCCGCGCGCGGCGAGGGCATGTTCGCTTCGGTGCGCGGCCTCAATGCCGAATACAACGTCAACCTGATCAACGGCGTCAACGTCGCGCAGGGTATGCCGTACAGCCGCAGCGTGCAGCTGAGCTTGCTGCCGCCCTCGGGCCTGCAGACCATCGTGTTGAACAAGACCTCCACCGCGGCGATGGACGGCGACGCGATCGGCGGCACCATCGACTACCGCACGCCCAGCGGCTTCGACTACAGCGACGCGATCGGCGGCAGCGTCACCGCCAGCGGGCGCATGGAAAGCCGCGCCCGCGACTACGACCAGAGCGGTCTGGGCAAGGGTGCGGCCGGGGAATTCCACGCCAAGTTCGGCAGCGAACGCCAGTTCGGCCTCTACGCCAGCGCCTACTACGACGAGCGCCACTACGTGAACAGCGAAGTGGCCAGCGCCTCCGCCGCGCGCAACGACGGTTCGTGGGAGTTCTCCCGCACTACCGCCGTCGGCAAGCTGGCCGCCGGCGTCGACCCGGAAGACGCGCTGCAGTCCACCGGCACCAACATCGGCTATTCCGGCGGCGACACCAAGCGCTACGGCGGCAACGTCTCCTTCGATTGGCATGTCGATCCGAGCCTGCAGCTGTACGCGCGGATGACCTACGCCTACGCCAAGACCGAGCAGAACACCGGCTATACGCAGTTCGTGCCGGCCAGCGTCAGCTACACGCAGATCGGCAGCAGCGGCGTGTACCAGCCGCAGATCAACCGCGTCGCCCTGCGCTACTGGTACGAGACCAACCCGGAAGTGGCGGACCTGGCCACGTTCCAGTTCGGCGCAGACAAGCAGCTCGGCAACTGGACGCTGTCGCCGAACCTGTTCTACGGCTATGGCGACAACGATCGCCCGGACCACATCGAAGTCTCCGCGCGCGTGGACCAGTACACCTCCACCCAGTTCCCGTACGGCGCCAACAGCTTCATCGGCTACGACAGCGAAGGTTTCCCGGTGCCGCAGCTGACCGCGGCGATGCAGAACCAGGCCAACGACATCGGCAGCCTGTACGCGCGCCGCCATGGCCAGTTGACCAAGTCCTACAGCGGGCAGAAGAAGGGCGGCGCCAAGTTCGACGCGCGCTACGACTTCGACGACGGCGCGCTGAGCAGCCTGCAGTTCGGCGTGAAGTACGTGGACAGCTCGCGCGAGTTCACCTCGCGCGACTGGACCACCGCCAAGTTCACCGACGGCACCCTGCTGGCCGACACCGGCCTGGTCAACGGCGCATACGATGCGGTGTATCCGGGCAAGTACGACTACCCAACGGTCAAGCTGAGCAATGCGGCGTTGAAGGCTTCGATCGCCCAGTACATGACCCCGGAGGCCTTCGACACCTGCGGCAGCCTGGCGATCAACAACCAGAACTGCGCGACGATGCGCGGCACCGAGGCGGTGGCCGCGGCGTATGCGATGGCGACGTTCAAGACCGGCGACCTGGAGATCATCCCCGGCCTGCGCTTCGAGCAGACCCGCATCCGCAACACGTTCTGGACGATGCCCAAGGACAGCGGCGGCAACGAGCTGGCCGGCTACTTCCAGAACAACCACACCACCTACGACGAACCGCTGCCCAGCGTGTTCCTGAACTACCGCCCCGGCGACGGCCGTGCCGTGTACCGCGCCTCGGTCTGGACCAGCTACACGCGCCCGGCGTTCGTGCAGCTCGGCGGCGGTTCCAACTACGACGTGTCCAGCGACGGCGTCACCACCATCACCGAAGGCAATCCCGACCTGAAGCCGATCAAGGCGCTCAACGTTGACCTGTCCGGCGAATGGGACAACGGCGCCGGCGGCCACGCGATGCTGGCCGGCTACTACAAGCGCCTGTCCGACTACATCTACGAGAACGGATCGGACGCGGCCAATGCCGGCGCGAGCGGCAGCGGCAGCGGCAACGTGCGCTACGTGCGCCCGCAGAACGGCGGCGACGGCAAGGTGCTGGGCGTGGAAGCGGCGGTGCGGCAGACCCTGCAGGGCATGCCGGCGCCGCTGGACGGTTTCGGCATCGGCGCCAACGTCACCCGCCAGTCCACCCGCGTCGACCTGGGCATGGCCGGCTTCCGCGACGAGCGCATCCAGAACGCGCCGGACCTGATGGCCAATGCCGAGCTGTTCTACGAGAAGGGGCCGCTGTCGGTGAACCTGAGCTACCACTACTCGGGCGAATACGTGTCGGTCTACGACTACCTGGAGCAGGGCGCCAGCTGGGACGACCTGTGGGTGAAGCCGATCACCCGCGTCGACCTGCACGTGGGCTACGCGGTGAACGAGCACCTGCGCGCCGACCTGTCGGTGGCCAACCTGACCAACCGCCTGAGCTACTGGGCGCACGTCGGCCGCAACAGCACCGCGATCTCGGACATCGTCGATGCCGGGCGCACCAGCCTGCTGACCGTGAAGTACACGTTCTGAACCGGCGGCCTTCGCACGGGCCCGCTTCCCTCGCGCGTCGCGGCATGCTGCCGGGGCGCGTGCGGCGGCTCGCATGGATCGGCGCGCTGCTGGCGATGCCGGCCATGCACGGCGGTGCCCGGGAACGTCCGGCGCCGCCCGAATCGCTGCGGCTCGACCAACTGCAACTGCTCGGGTCGCACAACAGCTACCGGCCGTGGCCAACGCCGCAGGTGCAGCGCCGGCTGCAGGCGCATGCGCCATCCGAATGGCCGGCGCTGGCCTATGGCCATCCGCCGCTGCAGGCGCAACTGGCGCTGGGCCTGCTGCAGTTCGAACTCGATGTCGCCGCCGATCCGCACGGCGGCCTGTACGCGGCGCCGTATGCGCATGGCCGCGCCGCGGCGGCGACGCTGGCGAAGATGCGCATGCCGGGCGCCAAGGTGCTGCACCAGCCGGGCCTGGACTACGCCAGCCATTGCCTGCGGTTCCGCGACTGCCTGGCGATCTTCGCGCGCTGGTCGCAGGCGCATCCGCGGCACGCGCCGCTGGTGGTGCTGGTCAATGCGGTGGACTTCGATCCGTCGCCGGGCGTGTGGCCGCACCGCGCCGCGTTCGATGCGGCCGGCCTGGACGCGCTCGACCGCGACATCGCCGAGGTCCTCGGCCGCGCGCGGCTGATCGTGCCCGACGACGTGCGCGGCACTGCGCCGAGTCTGCGCGCGGCGGTGCTGGACAGGCGCTGGCCGACCCTGGCGCAGGCGCGCGGGCGTCTGCTGTTCGTGCTCGACGGCAACCCGCGGCACGAGGCGCTGTACCGGCAGGGCCATCCCTCGCTGGCCGGACGCATGATGTTCGGCTGGTATGCGGCCGACGCCGCGGAGGCCGCGGTGCTGTCGATCGAGGATCCGCAGGCCGATGCGGCGCTGATCCGCACGCGGGTCGCGCAGGGCTACATCGTGCGCACCCGTGCCGACGTGGACGGCGTGCAGGCGCGCGCCCACGATCGGCGGCGCGCGCAGGCGGCGCTGGACGCCGGCGCGCAATGGATCAGCACCGACTACTACGCCGGCGCACCCGACCCGCTGCGGCTGGGCTATCAGCTGGGCATCGCCGCGGGCCTGCGCTGCGACCGGGTCAGCGCGCGCTGCGATGGCGGCGGACCGTGAGCGGTTTCCTTTTCCCTTTTCCTGGAACGACGATGAGCAAGCGCATGCGCTGGATGCTGTGGGTGGTACTGGCGACGGCGGCGGGCGCACAGGCGCGGCAACCGCAGCAGGCGGCAACGGCGCCACAGCTGCAAGTCGAGCAGGTGCTGATGCTGTTCCGCCACGGCGTGCGCGCGCCGCTGCAAGGCGAGGCCGCGGCGGCGGCGCTGGCCGACCGTCCGTGGCCGGTGTGGAACACGCCGGCGAGCCTGCTCACCGAGCACGGCCGCGTCGCCGTGCAACTGAGCGGCGACTACACCCGGCAATGGCTGGTTCGCGACGGCGTGCTGCCGGCCAGCGGTTGTCCCGCTGCCGGCGCGGTCAGCGTCTACGCCAACACCGATCAGCGCACCATCGCCAGTGCGCAGGTCCTGGCCGAGACGCTGGCGCCCGGTTGCGGGCTGCAGGCCGGGCATCGGGCGCAAGGCAGCGACGATCCGCTGTTCCGTCCGGTCGAGGCCGGCGCGGTGGACTTCGATGCCGCCGCCGCGGTGGCTTCGATTCAGCGCCAGACCGGCGGTCCCGGCGCGGTGCTGGCGCCCTATGCGAAGGAGCTGCGCACGATGCGCAAGATCCTCGGCTGCAGCGCCAGGGACTGCGATTTCGCGCGCATGCCGTCGTCGCTGAGCGCTGGCGCCGACGGCCGCGGCATCGCCCTGCATGGTCCGCTGGACCTGACCTCCGGCACCGCCGAGGTGTTCATCCTGCAATACGCCGAAGGCCTGCCGCTGGACCAGGTCGGCTGGGGCCGCGCCACCCGCGCGCGCATCGGCGCGGTGTCGCGGCTGCATGCGCTGCTGTTCGAGATCTACGCGCGACCGCAGTACATGGCCGCGCGCGCCGGCGCGCCGCTGGCGCAGCGGGTGCTGGACACGCTGGGCGTGGCGGACGCGCCGAGACTGACCGTGCTGGTCGCCAGCGACACCCATATCGCCGCGCTCAGCGGATTGCTCGACCTGCACTTCCATCTGCCCGGCTTCGGCCTGGACGATTCGCCGCCTGGCGGCGCGCTGGTGCTGGAACAGGTGCGCGACGTACGCAGCGGCCAGCGCTACGTGCGCCTGCGCTACCAGGCGCAATCGCTGGACCAGCTGCGCGAACTGACCCCGCTGAACCTGCACGCGCCACCGCTGCTGCAGACCTTGCGCGTGCCCGGCTGCAGCGATGCCAAGACCGGGTTGTGCACGCTGCAGCAGTTCCAGCAGGTGTTGCAGGAGTCGTTGCAGCGGCGCGGCTGAGTCGGTTGGGGCGGCGACCCGAAACCTATGTCTGCATTCGGTGCAGGGGACATTGTGGGAGCGACTTCAGTCGCGACGGGACTTACCGATAAAGCCCGTCGCGACTGAAGTCGCTCCCACAGTGGAAATCCGCATACCGTCGCGATAGTGCCTTCCGACCGCGACGCAGGCGTCATCGCCGCCGGGACGGACCAAAAAAAACGGGCCGCGATGCGGCCCGTTTTCGTGCAAGCGCGGTCGAACCGGGCTTACTTCAGCTTCGCGTCCGCGCGCAGCGCGTCGGCGCGGTCGGTCTTTTCCCACGAGAACGCGGTGGCGTTGTGCTGCGCGCCGGTGCCGTCGGTGTAGGTGAACGCCTTCGGGGTGCGGCCGAAGTGGCCGTACGAGGCGGTCTGCTGGTACATCGGGTGGATCAGGTCGAGCATCTGGATGATGCCGAACGGACGCAGGTCGAAGTGCTTGCGGATCAGCTTCTCGATCTTGTCGTCGGCGATCTTGCCGGTGCCGAAGGTGGTGACCGAGATCGAGGTCGGCTCGGCCACGCCGATGGCGTAGGAGACCTGCACTTCGCAACGGTCGGCCAGGCCGGCGGCGACCACGTTCTTGGCCACGTAGCGCGCCGCGTAGGCGGCGGAACGGTCGACCTTGGACGGATCCTTGCCGGAGAACGCGCCGCCGCCGTGGCGCGCCCAGCCGCCGTAGGTGTCGACGATGATCTTGCGCCCGGTCAGGCCGCAGTCGCCCACCGGCCCGCCGATCACGAACTTGCCGGTCGGGTTGATGTGGAACTTGGTGCCCTTGTGCAGCCACTTGGCCGGCAGCACCGGCTTGAGGATTTCCTCGCGCACGGCCTCGATCAGGTGCTTCTGCTTGATGTCCGGGTCGTGCTGGGTGGACAGCACCACCGCGTCGATCGCGGTCGCCACGCCGTCTTCGTAGCGCAGGGTGACCTGGCTCTTGGCGTCCGGGCGCAGCCACGCCAGCGGCGAGTTCTTCTTCTTGCGGATCTTGGCCTGCTGCTCGACCAGGCGGTGCGACAGGTGGATCGCCGCCGGCATGAAGCTGTCGGTCTCGCGGGTGGCGTAGCCAAACATCAGGCCCTGGTCGCCGGCGCCCTGTTCCTCGGGCTTCTTGCGGTCCACGCCCTGGTTGATGTCCGGCGACTGCTTGCCGATCAGGTTGAGCACGCCGCAGGTCTCGCCGTCGAAGCCGACGTCGGAGCTGTTGTAGCCGATGTCCAGGATCACCTTGCGGGTCACCGCTTCCAGGTCGATCCAGGCACTGGTGGTGATCTCGCCGGCGACGATCGCCACGCCGGTCTTGACCAGCGTCTCGCAGGCCACGCGCGCGCGCTTGTCCTGGGTCAGGATGGCGTCGAGCACCGCGTCGGAGATCTGATCGGCGATCTTGTCCGGGTGGCCTTCGGAGACCGACTCGGAGGTGAAGAGATAGCTGGACATCGCGGCTATATCCTTGTATTCGGATGAAAAGATGGACGCGCATGATACACGGGCGCGCGGTGCTGTGCATTGTGCCCCTGGCGGCGTTGGGCAAGGTTAACCGGTCAGCCGGCAGGGCCCCCGCCGTCACCTTGCCGTAGTCATATTGCAAGATCGGTGTCGCCGCGGGGGCCGAAGCTGTGCGCAGTCAGCAAGGGGGCTTGCCGTGCTCGCACTCGAACGTCGTCTGCAGGATCGCTACCCGCACTGGTTCGCCGGCCGCCGCTCGCGGCTGGTGCGGCCGCTGCTGCGTGGCCTGCAGAAGTGGTCGGGCCTGGACGCGCTGGACGCGTTCCTGGACGCCAGCCATGAACTGCGCGGCTTCGCCCTGGTCCAGGCCGGGATGGATTTCCTGCAGGCGCGCTACGTGGTCGCGCCGACTCCCGCCGAGTGCATTCCGGCGCGTGGGCGCCTGCTGATCGTCGCCAACCATCCGTCAGGCGCGCTGGATGCGCTGGCGCTGCTGGATTGCGTGGGCCAGGTGCGGCGCGACGTGAAGATCGTCGCCAACGATTTCCTGTGGGCGCTGGAAGGCCTGCGCGAGCTGCTGCTGCCGGTGCGCATCCTCGGCGGCGCGCCGTCGCCGGCCAGCGTGCGCGCGATCGAGCAGGCGTTGGAGCAGGAGCAGTGCGTGATCGTGTTCCCGGCCGGAGAAGTGTCGCGGCTGGGCTGGGGCGGGGTGGCCGACGGGCGCTGGCGCCGCGGCTTCACCCGCTTCGCGCTGCGCACCGCCACGCCGGTGCTGCCGGTGCGCATCCATGCGCGCAACTCGGCGCTGTTCTACGGCGCCTCCGCGCTGTTCAAGCCGGCCGGCACCGCATTGCTGGCGCGGGAGATGTTCGCCCGCCGCGAGCGCCGCATCGCGCTGAGCCTGGGCCATGCGCGCACGCTGCCGCCGGATCAGTCCGACGCCGACCTGATGCGCGGCCTGCGCCGCGAGCTGTATGCGCTGGGTCGTGCCGGCGCCAGCGCGCCTGCGCCGAGCGAAGAGCCGCTGGTCGAGGCCGAGGACCCGGCCGCGGTGGCGGCGGAATTGGCCGCGCTGCGCAGCCTGGGCCAGACCGTGGACGGCAAGCAGATCCGGGTCGGCCGGCTGCGCGCCGGCTCGGCCTTGCTGCGCGAGATCGGGCGCCTGCGCGAGCTGACCTTCCGCGCGGTCGGCGAGGGCACCGGCCGGCGCCTGGACCTGGACGACTACGACACCTGGTACGAGCACATCGTGCTGTGGGACGGCGCCGCCGCGCGCGTGGTCGGCGCCTACCGCGTCGCCCGCGGCGCACCGGTGCTGGCCGAGCGCGGCCTGGCCGGTTTCTATACCGCCGGGCTGTTCCGCTACGGCGAAGCGCTGCTGCCGCGCATCGCCGCGGGCATGGAGCTGGGCCGCAGCTTCGTGGTGCCCGATTACTGGGGCAGCCGCAGCATCGATTACCTGTGGCAGGGCATCGGCGCCTACCTGCGCGACTACCCGCAGGTGCGCTACCTGTACGGCGCGGTCTCGATCAGCGCGGCACTGCCGCGGCAGGCGCGCGAGCAGATCGTGGCCTACTACGCGCACTACTACGGCGATGCGCTGGGCGAAGCGGCCTCGGCGCGGCCGTTCGACTATTCGCAGGCGCCGCCGGCGTTCGACGCGCTGGACGCGGACACCGCGTTCAAGGTGCTCAAGGGCAACCTGGACGCGCTCGGCGCGGCGGTGCCGATGCTCTACAAGCAATACACCGAACTGTGCGAGCCCGGCGGCGCGCGCTTCCTCGCCTTCGGCGTGGACCCGGCGTTCAACGACGCGGTCGACGGCCTGATCGAACTGGATCTGCAGCGCATCCGCAGCAAGAAGCGCATGCGCTACCTGGAACGGCCCCGCAGCGAAGCAGAGGTGATGGCATGAACAAGGTGAGCAGCTTGTCCCCACCGCGCCGCGCGGTGTTCGTGTCCGACGTGCATCTGGGCGCGCCGCACTGCCATGCGCGCGAACTGGCCGATTTCCTCGGAGGCCTGCACTGCAAGCAGCTGTACCTGGTCGGCGACATCGTCGATTTCTGGTGGATGGCGCAACGCCGCGCGGTCTGGGGCGCGGCGCACCAGCGCGTGATCGATGCGCTGCATGCGCTGGCGCGCGGCGGCACCGAGCTGATCTACGTGCCCGGCAACCACGACCGCCCGATCCGCCGTTTCTGCGGCCTGGCGCTGCCGGCGATGCAGGTGCGCCGGCGCGCGGTGCACGTGACCGCCGACGGGCGCCGGCTGCTGGTGGTGCACGGCGACGACTACGACGCGGTCACCCAGTTCGGCGGCCTGCAGGAGAAGTTCGGCGACTGGCTGTACTACCGCATCCTCACCGGCAACCAACTGACCAACCGCGTGCGCCGCCGCTTCGGCATGCGCTACTGGTCGCTGGCCGACTACCTGAAGCGGCAGAGCAGCGCCGCCGAGCGCTACATCGAACGCTTCGTCGACGCCGGCCTGGACGACGCACGCCGCCGCGGCCTGGACGGCGTGGTCTGCGGCCACGTGCACCGCGCCGGCCTGTTCGAGCGCGACGGCCTGGTCTACGCCAACGACGGCGACTGGGTCGAGAGCCTGACCGCGCTGAGCGAAGACCATCAGGGCCGGCTGCAGCTGCTGTCGCATACCGGTCAGGTTCTGGAGACCTTGGCGCCACGCATATTGCGCCTGCCGCAGGCGGCCTGATCGCGCGCGAATTGCGACGGCGACGTTTCCACCCACTCGCGCCAGGCTTCACCTGTAGGAGCGGCTTCAGCCGCGACGAACGAAGCGGCAATGCATGCCAGCATGCATGCAGTCGGGCCTGAAGTCCCTCCCACAGTGCACCCAGTCGTCTTCGCAATCCCTGTAGGAGCGGCTTCAGCCGCGACGAACGAAGCGGCAATGCTTGCCAGCCTGGATGCAGTCGGGCCTGAAGTCCCTCCCACAGTGCACCCAGCCGTCTTCGCAATCCCTGCAGGAGCGGCTTCAGCCGCGACGAACGAAGCGGCAATGCTTGCCAGCCTGGATGCAGTCGGACTGAAGTCCCTCCCACAAATGCTGGGTTCGCCGCGGAGCGCTCCTTGTGGGAGCGACTTCAGTCGCGACGAACGGAGCGATAGGCCTTGCGGTGTCGTATGCCCTTCGGGCCGAAGCCTCTTCCACAATGCAGCGGTCCTGCCGCAAGCCTCTGTAGGAGCGTTCTCAACCGCGACAAGCGAAGCCAGCAAGCAGGCTCGTCCTGGAAGCGCTCCGGGCCGATGGCCCGAGGCCAAGCGGAGTGCACCACACTGATCGGCAGCAGTCCTTTGGCAGCGGCGGTCTCGCGGTTGCTTCAGATCGCGGATGCCCCATCGCCTGCTAGCATCGCCCGATGGACTCCCTCTCCCAGATCGTGCTCGGCGCCGCCGTCGCCGCCGTCATCACTCCCGCGGCGCATCGCCGCGCCGCGCTGCTCGCCGGCGCCGCGCTCGGTACCGTGCCGGACCTGGATTCGCTGCTCCTGCTGCCGCTGACCCGCGACCCGGTCACGTTGATGACGGTGCACCGCAGCTTCAGCCATTCGCTGTTCGTGCTGCCGTTGCTCGGCTGGCTGATCTGGTGGCTGTACCGGCGCTTCGGCCATGGCCGCGTGGCCGCAGCCCCGCAACGCTGGTTCTGGGCGATCCAGTTGGCGCTGATCACCCATCCGCTGCTCGATGCGTTCACCGTCTACGGCACCCAGCTGTGGTGGCCGCTGCGGCCGCCGCCGGCGATGTGGTCCAGCGTCTTCATCATCGATCCGGGCTACACGCTGTGGCTGATCCTGGCCTGCGCCGTCGCCTGGTGGGGGCGCACGCGGCGCGTCGCGCAGCAGGCGCTGCTGGCCGGGCTGATCCTGAGCAGCGCCTACCTGGGCTGGTCGTTGCTGGCCAAGCACATGGTCGATCGCGAAGCCGACCGTGCGCTGGCGGCGATGGGCCTGCAGCACGCGCCGCGCTTCTCGGTGCCGATGCCGTTCAACACGCTGCTGTGGCGGGTGGTGGCGATGACCCCGGGCGGCTACGTGATCGGCGAACGCTCGCTGGTCGCCGACAACGGACCGATGCGTTTCCAGGGCTTTCCGTCCAACGCCCAGGCGCTGGGCGAAGTGCGCGCGCTGCCGGCGGTGCAGCGGCTGAGCTGGTTCAACCGCGGCTTCATGCGCGCCCAGGTCAAGGACGGCGAGCTGGTCCTCAGCGACCTGCGCATGGGCCTGGAGCCGGACTACAACTTCAACTTCGCGGTGGCCCGGCAGCAGGGCAGCGGCTGGCAGGCGATCGAACCGCGCCAGCTGCAGGCCGCGTACCGCGCGCCGGTGGCGCGCGGGCAGATCCGCACCGCGCTGGCGAAGATGTGGCGGCGGATCTGGACCGAACCGGCGGCGGCCACGCCGGTCGGCGCGGCGCCGCCTGCCGCGCACTGAGCACGACGGGCGTGCACCTGGTCCCGCGGGCGCACCGCGGCGGCGGTCAGTAGACCGTCGCGCGCGCCTGCACGAACGAATAGAAGAACACCGCGTCCGGATCGCTCTGCACCTGCGCCATCTCCCGGCGCATGCCGGCCACGGTGTCCTCGCCGACCGCGCCGGCCTGCAGCAGCCGCTCGGCGGCCGACAGCAGCACTTCTTCCCAGAAGGCGATCATGGTCTTGCGCCGGGCCGGCTCGCGGTTGTCCAGGTGCAGCGTCTTGATCTCGGTGCTGACGTCGCGGTAACCGCCGGCCAGCAGCAGGTTGCCCAGCTTGGCGCCGACGAACGGATCGCCGCCGTGGTCGTACTGGAAGTCGTTGAACGCCATCCAGTAGCGCCACACGTTGGGCGAATACGGATGCAGCAGGAACGAGGCGTTCATCACCTCGGTCACGTACACCGGCGACCCCGGCGCCAGCACGCGCCGCACTTCGCTCAGTACCCGCGCCGGCGACGGCACGTGTTCCAGTACCCAGCACAGGAATCCGGCATCGAAGCTGCGCGGCTCGAACGGCAGGTCGCCGGCATCGGCCTGCTGCAGGGTGTAGCGTTCGCGGCACCACGGCATGCGCTGCAGGTTGTCGCGCGCGGCCTGCAGTTGCACCTCGCTGAGATCCACGCCGGTCACGTGCAGGTCGGGAAAGCGGCGCAGCAGGACTTCGGTCTGCGCGCCGACGCCGCTGCCCACTTCCAGCAGGCGCCGCGCGCCGGTGTAGTCGATCTGGTTGAACAGCGTGGCTTCGAGCAGGCGCGCCTGTTTCAGCAGCCGCGCCTGCTCGGTGCCGGAAAAGCCATGCAGATAGGTGGGCGGCGTGGGCGTACTCATGGCGTGCTCCTGGCGGCGCTCAGGCCGCCGCGGGCAAGGCGGGCAAGGCGGGCGGCACGCCGGCGATCAGCGCGTCGAAATAGTCGGCGGTCAGCGCCAGCTGCGCCTGCGCGGTCTCGGCGCGGTTGACCACGGCGCGGAACGCCGCGTTTTCGGGGCGGTCCTTGGCGTACCAGCCCAGGTGCTTGCGCGCGATGCGCACGCCCTGCGCTTCGCCGTAGAAATCGTGCAGCGCCTGCAGGTGGCCGAGCAGGGTGTCGCGCACGAACTGCAGCGGCGGCGCCGGCAGCAGCTCGCCGCTCGCCAGGTAGTGCGCGATCTCGCCGAAGATCCACGGCCGGCCTTGCGCGGCGCGGCCGACCATCACCGCATCGGCGCCGGTCGCGTCCAGCACCTGCGCGGCCTTGTGCGGCGAGTCGATGTCGCCGTTGGCGATCACCGGGATG
This sequence comes from Xanthomonas sp. 1678, assembly GCF_031455575.1. Taxonomy (NCBI): domain Bacteria; kingdom Pseudomonadati; phylum Pseudomonadota; class Gammaproteobacteria; order Lysobacterales; family Lysobacteraceae; genus Xanthomonas; species Xanthomonas sp. 1678. The sequence goes on from NZ_JAVDSZ010000004.1 coordinate 337,904, forward strand.
CGCAGCGCGGCCTTGATCTGCGCGATCGTGGCGTACTCGGCCTGGCCGCTGTAGTGCTGGTCGCGGGTGCGGCCGTGCACCGCCAGCGCGGCGATGCCGCAGTCCTCGGCGATGCGGGCGATGGCCGGGCCGTTGCGGTGGTCGCAATCCCAGCCGGTGCGGATCTTCAGCGTCACCGGTACCGGCGAGGCGTTCACCACCGCGCTGAGGATGCGCGCCACCAGCGCTTCGTCGCGCATCAGCGCCGAGCCGGCCCAGGCGTTGCACACCTTCTTCGCCGGACACCCCATGTTGATGTCGATCAGCTGCGCGCCGTGGTCGGCGTTGTAGCGCGCCGCCTCGGCCAGTCGCTGCGGCTCGGTGCCGGCGATCTGCACGCTGACCGGGTCCGGTTCGCCGGCGTGGTCCATGCGCTGCAGCGATTTGCGGGTCTGCCACAAGCGCGGGTCGGAGATGGTCATTTCCGACACCGCCAGGCCGGCGCCCAGGCGCTTGCACAGCAGCCGGAACGGCTTGTCGGTGACCCCGGCCATCGGCGCCAGGATCACCTTCGGTTCGATCGTGTAGGGGCCGATGCGCATGCGGCCATTGTCGCCGCCGCCGCGGCCGCTGCCAACTGCGCGGCCGGCGCCGGCGCAACCGCTCAGCGGATCAGCTGGTACAGCTCGAAGCCGTCGGCGTTGCCGTCCAGGATCAGCAGCAGTTCGTCCGGTCCGAGCGCGACCAGGCGCCCGACGCTGTTGCCATGGGTGCCGTCGGAGACGTTGCCGGGCGCATAGCGGCCCTGCGGCTCGTCGTTGACGGTGCTGGCGCCCAGGAACGCGAATGCGGGGCTGCCGCTGGCCAACGGATACAGCGTGCCGCTCCTTCGCTGCGAACCGCTGGTCTTGCTCAGGCGGTAGCCGCACGGATCGGCGCCGATCTCGGCCTTGAAGTACGGATAGGCATAGGCGAAACCGCGATCGACCTGGATCGAGCGCACTTTCCAGCGGCCTTCCAGCTTGCCCGACGCCTGCGGCGTCTGCGCGCGCTGCAGCAGGCCGCGTGCCAGCGCTGCGCCGGCTTCCAGATCGGCCTCCTCGTAGCGCGGCGCGATCGCCTGCTGCAGGGTGCGCACCGACGCAGTGACCGTGGCGCGGTCGGCGTCGGCAGCGATGCTGTTCCAGTCGCAGCGTGGCGCGGCGGCCGCGGACAGCGGCGCCAACAAGGCGCATAGCGCGATGAACGATCTGAAGGAACAACGTGGCATCGGGAACTCCTTGTCGGATGCGCGCCCGCCGCGGCGACGGGCGCTTTGGCGGGACCTGGGTGGATATTGCCGGCGGCTCAGCCGATCTCGGGCACCAGCGCGGGCATCGATGCCGCAGCGCCTTCGGCCTCGGTCGAACGCGCCGCGTAGTGGTTGGCGAAGCGCACGTGGGTGGCGAAGCTGGCGTTCGGCGACTGCGCCAGCGAGGCCACCAGCGCGCCGTTGAAGGCGTCGCCGGCGCCGGTGGTGTCCACGGTCTGTGCGGACTCGGCGCCGATGCGGTAGTACGGCTGGGTGTCGCCGCGCATGCGCTCGTCGGGATGCGAGATGAACGCGCCCACCGCGCCCAGCGTCACCACCACGGTGCCGCCCGGCAGCAGCTTGCGGCACAGCGCGTGCAGGCTGCCGCCGTCGACCGCGGCGACGTCGTCGGCCTCCACGCGCTCGCCGACGTGGCGCGCCAGCAGCGCGGCGAACTCGGTCTCGTTCGGGGTCAGCACGTCGGCCAGCTTGAGCAGGCCGATGCTGGTCTGCGCATTGGCCGGCGCCGCGTTGAGCACCGTGGTCAGGCCGGTCTCGCGCGCCAGCGCCAGGGTGCCCTCGATGGTCTCGATCGGCGATTCCAGCTGCGCCAGCAGCACCCGCGCCGAACCCAGCAGCGCGCGTTGCGCCTGCACGAAGTCCAGGCTCAGCGCGGCGTTGGCGCCGGCGCCGATGACGATGGTGTTGCGGCCGTGGCCATCGACGTAGATGCCGCCGGTGCCGGTCGGCTCGGTGCTGGCCTCGGCGGCCAGGTCGATCCCGTCCTGCGCCGCCAGCGCGCGCGCCATCGCGCCGCCGGCGTCGTCGCCGAGCGCGCACACGAAGGTGGTGCGGGCGCCGGCGCGCGCCGCCGCCACCGCTTGGTTGAAGCCCTTGCCGCCGGGGCCGGTGCTGTAGCGGCCGGCGATGGTGGCGCCGGGGGCGGGCAGGGTTTCGCAGCGCCAGACGTGGTCGACATTGAACGAACCGACGACGATGACCGAACTCATAGGCATGTGCTGCTTCTCAACGGGAACTGGGGAAAGGGGGACTGCATCAGCCGAAGTGCGACAGCACGCCGGCGATGGTGGCGGTCATGAAGGTGGCGATCGAACCGCCCAGCACCGCGCGCAGGCCGAACCGCGCCAGGTCCTGGCGGCGCTCCGGGGCCAGGCCGCCGATGCCGCCGATCTGGATCGCGATCGAGCTGAAATTGGCGAAGCCGCACAGCGCGTAGGTGGCGATCAGCCGGCCTTCGCTGCTCAGCTGCATGCCGGGAATCTCGCCCTTGACGATCTTCGACAGCTCGCTGTACGCCACGAATTCGTTGATCACCACTTTCTGACCGATCAGCGAGCCGACCGTGGTCGCATCCGCCCACGGCGTGCCGATCACCCACGCGATCGGCGCCAGCAGATAGCCGAAGATGGTGGACAGGTTGGTCGGGCGGCCGATCGCCGCGGCCAGGCCGGTGGCGTCGCCGAGCCAGGTCAGCGGCGCGTTGACCAGCGCGATCAGCGCGATGAAGGCCAGCAGCATCGCGCCGATGTTCAGCGCCAGGCGCAAGCCGTCGCCGGCGCCGGCGGCCGCGGCGTCGATGATGTTGCTGGTGGTCTTCTCCACTTCCATCTTGACCGTGCCGCGGGTCAGCGGGGTGCCGGTCTCCGGGATCAGCAGCTTGGCCACCACCAGCGTCGCCGGCGCGGCCATGATGCTCGCCGCCAGCAGGTGCTTGGCGTAGAACGCCTGCTGCGCCGGATCGCTGCCGCCGAGCATGCCCACGTAGGCGGCCAGCACGCCGCCGGCGATGTGCGCCATGCCGCCGATCATCATCGTCAGCAGTTCGGACTCGGTCATCTTCGGGATGTAGGGCCGCACCGTCAGCGGCGCCTCGGTCTGGCCGATGAACACGCTGGCGCAGACGCTGGTGGTCTCCGCGCCGGACACGCGCATCACCTTGGTGATCGCCCAGGCCATCACCCGCACCACCGCCTGCATCACCCCGAGGTGGTACAGCACGCCCATCAGCGCCGAGAAGAAGATGATCGTCGGCAGCACCTGGAAGGCGAAGATGAAGCCGTTGCTGGTGGTGTCCATCAGGCTGCCGAAGATGAAGTTGGAGCCTTCGTTGACGAAGCTCAGCACCTTCACGAACAGCTGTCCCAGCCAGTCGAACACCTCGCGTCCGCCCGGCACCAGCAGCACCAGCGAAGCGAAGGCGATCTGCAGGATCAGGCCGGTCGCGACCAGCTTCCAATCGACCGCGCGCTTGTTGTTCGAGAACAGCCAGGTGATCCCGATCAACACCGCCAACCCGAACAGGCCGAAGCCGATCCTCCCCAAACCCTCGACCATCTGCTTCCCCTGGATCGCCGGACCAAAGAGAGGAAGCCTAGTGCAGGGGGTGACGGGCGGCAAGGTAAACCCCGTTCAGCGCCGGAAAACCTGGCGCTGGAGCATGTCGGCCATTCCAGATGCGGGTCGCGCCGGGCATCCGGGCAGGTGCCGTGGCCGTTCGGGCGAACCGACCGCGGGCGCGTTCTTGGGCCAGCGTTCCAGTTTGGGAGCGGTTTCCGCGCACCCGGCCCGGCCGCAGCGTGCCGCCACACGTCGGCCCCCTCGCTACACTGTGCGACCGCCCGCCGGCCACGCCGCGGGCTTGCACAGCAGGAGGAAAACGCCATGCAGTACCGTCGCCTCGGTGCCACCGGATTGCAGCTGTCGGCGCTGTCGTTCGGCGCCTGGATCAACTTCGGCGGACAGATCGGCCGCGACGAAGCGCGCAACCTGATCGCCGCCGCCTGGGACCATGGCGTCAACTTCTTCGACAACGCCGAGGTCTACGCGCAGGGCCGCGCCGAGCAGGTGATGGGCGACGTGATCGCCGACCTGCGGCTGCCGCGCGATGGCTATTGCGTGTCCAGCAAGGTGTACTTCGGCGCGGTCGACGCGCCGCGCCCGACCCAGCGCGGGTTGTCGCGCAAGCACGTCACCGACGCCTGCCACGCCGCGTTGAAGCGGCTGCGGGTGGACTACCTGGACCTGTACTACTGCCACCGCCCCGACGCCGACACCCCGGTCGAGGAGACCGTGCGCGCGATGGACGCGCTGGTCCGGCAGGGCAAGGTGCTGTACTGGGGCACCTCCGAATGGCCGGCCGCGCGCATCCGCGAGGCCGCGCAGCTGGCGCAGGCGCTGGGCCTGCAGGGGCCGTCGATGGAGCAGCCGCAGTACAACCTGCTGCACCGCCAGCGCGTGGAGCAGGAATACGCGCCGCTGTACGCCGAATTGGGCCTGGGCACCACGATCTGGTCGCCGCTGGCCTCGGGCCTGCTGACCGGCAAGTACAACGACGGCATCGATCCGGCCTCGCGGCTGGGCCAGGCCGGCAACGCCTGGCTGCACGACGAGGTGATCGGCCCGCCGGAGCAGCGCCGCGTGGAGCGCGCGCGCGCCTTCACCGCGCTGGCGGCCGCGGAAGGCGTGGCGCCGGCGGCCTTGGCGATCGCGTGGTGCCTGCGCAATCCGCACGTGTCCACGGTGATCCTCGGCGCCAGCCGCGTCGCGCAGTTGCTGGAGAACTTCGACGCGCTGCCGCTGGCCGCGCGCGAGGACCCGGCGTGGTGGGCGCAGGTCGAGGCGGCGGTGGCCTGAGTCGGGGACCGGATCGAATGCCGGCGCGGCCTTTGGCAGCTTGAATATCTACAAACGAGAACGGCTCTTGCTTAATTATTGAGAATCATTATCATCCGTATCGACCCCTGTGTACGGAGCCCGACCATGACCGCTCAACCCGTCCTGTTGCGTCACCCCGAAACCCTGAGCCTGCGCGAGCGCTCGCTGCCGCGCGCGGTTCCGGCCGAAGAGACGATCAGCAGCGAGGCGCTGCTGAAAGGGCGCCGCGAGGTGCTGATCCAGCATGGCGACCGCGTCTATCGCCTGCGCCACACCAGCAACGACAAGCTGATCCTGACCAAGTGATCCCCGCCCGGTCGCGCGATGCGCGGCCGGGCCACCGCTCGACACTGCCGCCACCTGGCCGGACCCATGGTCCCGCCGCGGCCGCCCCGCAGTCGCGATCGTTTTCTCCCCCTCGGCCCGCGCGCCGGCCCCTGGGCCGGCTTGGCCGAGGTCTTTTCGCGACCCACCCGATGACTCCTATGCTCCGTACCGCTCCGCTCACCGGTGCGCTGTGGCTGGCCCTGGCCGCCTGCGCACATGCCGCCCCCGCCTCCGACGCCGCGTCCGCCGCTTCAGCCGATGCCGCCACCCCGCGCGATTTCGATCGCCTGCAGGTCACCGCCACCCGCACCCAGCGCGCGATCGTGGACGTGCCCAGCAGCGTCGACGTGATCGACCGCGAGCAGATGGACCAGGAACTGGTCTACGACCTGAAGGACCTGCTGCGCTACACCCCGGGCGTGTCGGTCACCGGCAACAGCGGCCGCTTCAGTGGCGTCGGCGGCATCCGCATCCGCGGCCTGGACGGCAACCGCGTGCTGATCCAGACCGACGGCATCCCGGTCTCGGACACCTTCAGCTTCGGCAGCTACCTCAACGCCAACCGCAACTTCGTCGACATGGAAACGCTCAAGCGGGTCGAGATCGTGCGCGGCCCGGCCAGCTCGCTGTATGGCTCGGACGCGCTCGGCGGCGTGGTCGCCTATGTGACCAAGGATCCGGCCGACTACCTGGCGCCGGGCAAGCACAGTTACGTGGGGCTGAAGTTCGGCTACGAGAGCGAGTGGGACGGCCTGTTCGGCGGCGCGCTGGTCGCCTTCGGCGGCGAGCGCTGGAGCGGCATGGCCGCGGTCAGCCACCGCCAGGGCCAGGAAAGCGAGACCCAGGGCGACAACCGCAGCACCGGCGCGGCGCGCACCGCGCCCAATCCGCTCAGCAGCGACGGCCGCAGCCTGCTCAGCAAGCTGGTCTACGCGCCGAGCGCGAACCAGCGCTTCAAGCTCACCGTGGAAGGCAACGAGGACTACGGCCGCATCGACGCGCTGAGCAGCGTCACCTCCAGCATCCTGTCGCAGCGCGGCCGCGACCACCAGACCCGCGCCCGCGTGTCGCTGACCCACGAGGTGGACCAGCTCGACACGCTGCTCGCCGACGACCTGCAGTGGCAGCTGTACCGGCAGGACAGCGAGAGCCTGCAGCGCACCGACGAGCGCCGCAGCAACAACACCCTGCGCCACACCGAACACAACTTCGATCAGCGCCTGTACGGGCTGCAGGCCAACCTGCACAAGCACGTCGACCAGGGCAGCGTGGTCCACGACATCAGCTACGGCATCGACCTGTCGTGGAACGATACCCACGAGAAGCGCGACGGCTACACGCAGAACCTGGGCAGCGGCGCGATCAGCAAGACGGTGGGCCTGGAGACGTTCCCGGTGCGCGACTTCCCGGTCACCGAGACCACCAAGGCCGGCGCCTACCTGCAGGACGAGATGCGCCTGGCCGACGGCCGCTTCAGCCTGATCCCGGGTCTGCGCGTGGACTACTACCGGCTGTCGCCGCAGGTCGATGCGATCTTCGCCAACGACAACCCCGGCGTGGCGGCGAAGAAGGTCACCGACAGCAACGTCTCGCCCAAGCTCGGCGCGATCTGGCGCATCGACGATGCGTGGTCGCTGTACGCCAACTACGCGCACGGGTTCCGCGCGCCGCCGTACAACGACGTCAATATCGGCTTCACCAACCTCGTGGTCGGCTACACCGCGATCGCCAATCCCGACCTGAAGCCGGAAACCAGCAAGGGCGGCGAACTGGGCCTGCGCTACGCCACCGCCGCCGGCTATTTCGGCCTGAGCGGCTACTACAACGACTACCGCGATTTCATCGAGTCCTACAGCTTCGTCGGCTTCAACGCCGACGGCCTGATGCTGTACCAGTCGCGCAACGTCGACCACGTGGTGATCAAGGGAGTGGAGGCCAAGGCCGGTGTCGATTTCGGCGCGTTGTCCGCGCGCTGGGCCGGCTGGTCGCTGCACTCCAGCGCCGCGTATGCGCGCGGCGACAACAAGACCGACGACGCGCCGCTGAACGCGATCGACCCGCTGCGCGGCGTGGTCGGCCTGGCCTACGACCGCGACACCTGGGGCGCGCAACTGGTCGGCACCGTCGTGGCGAAGAAGAAGCGCCCGGCGCTGGCCACGTACTACACGCCGTCCGGCTATGCGACGCTGGACCTGTTGGCGCACTGGAACTTCACCCCCGGCGCCAAGCTCAACGTCGGCGTGTTCAACCTGGCCGATCGCCGCTACATCGACTGGAACGCGCTGCCCGGCGCGACGCTGGCCAGCAGCACGGTGCTCGACCGCTATACCGGCGCCGGGCGCAACGTCTCGGTCAGCCTGGCGCTGGACTGGTAGCGGCGCATGGGCAAGGCGGCGCCAGCGATCACCGACGCGACCCGGATCGCCGCATCCGCGCCGCTGCCGCGCCCGGCGCAGCTGGCCGCACTGGGTACCGTGCTGTGCCTGTACCGCGCGCAGCTGGGCACGGAACTGATGGGCTGGAACCATGCGCTGCGCGTCGGCGCGCAGCTCGGCGTGGACAGCGACGGATTGCTCGAAAGCCTGTGCTTCTACGATCGCCAGGAACGCTGCTGCTGGCGCCTGTACCTGCTGCCGGACAGCGATTTCGTCGCCTGGGACGCGTTGCTGTCGGCGCTGCCCGCGGTCCACAGCGGCGGCGCCGACGGCGGCGTCGCCGAACGCCTGTGGCGACGCGTGGCCGGGCGTCTGAGCGGCGACAGCTGGCGCGCGCGGGCGCTGCGCCTGCATGCCAGCGACGGCGAATTGGCGGCCAGCGTCGCCAGCGTGTCGCCGTTGGGCGCCAGCATCGCCCGGCGCATCGCGCGGCTGGAAGCGGCCGAGGGCGAAGTGCTGGTCGACGACTGCTGCTGCGCCCGCGCCGGCCTGCCGACCACGCGTCATGATCCACAACGGCCTTGGCCAGTGCTGCGCCTTTAGGGCGCGTTTCCTCCTCTCTTTCTCAGCTACCGCGACCGACCACGACGATGAAATCACCGCTTCTGCTGCTCCTGCTCGCCGCTACCGGCCTGGCCCAAGCCCAGGACGCCGATCCGCAACGCGACCGCGCCAGCATCCTGGCGATGCAGGGCGAGTACCTGGTGGATTTCGCCTTCGACGAGACCGTGCTGCTCAAGCCCGGCTACGAGCGCGCGCCGGCGATGCGCAGCGGCGCCAACGAAGTGGTGATCGTGGTCGAGGACAGCCCGCGCAAGGTGGTGCTGCAGCATCTGCTGGTCGACACCAAGAGCGGCCACGTGACCAAGCACTGGCGCCAGGACTGGAGCTACGAAGCGCCGCAGCGTTTCGAGTTCAGCGCCGACCAGACCTGGCAGGTGCGCCCGCTCGCCGCCGCGGCCACCCGCGGCGCGTGGACCCAGTGCGTGTACGAGGTCAGCGACGCGCCGCGCTACTGCGGCACCGGCCGCTGGGACTATGCCGACGGCCATCCGACCTGGACCAGCGACCTGAGCTGGCGTCCGCTGCCGCGGCGCGAATACACCAAGCGCAGCGACTACAACGCGCTGGCGGTGATCAACCGGCACACGCTGACCCCGGCCGGCTGGACCCACGAGCAGTTCAACACCAAGGTGCTGCGCAAGCCCGACGGCAGCCAGCAGCCGATCGCACGCGAATTCGGCTTCAACGACTACGCCAAGACCGGCGAGGTCGACTTCAAGCCGGCCTACGATTACTGGAAGGCGACGCAGGGCTACTGGGCCAAGGTGCGCGCGCACTGGGACGCGTTCCTCGGCAAGCCGCCTGGCGTGCACCTGAAGACCAAGCTAGACGGCATGGCGATGATCATGCCGCTGTTCGAGCAGGCCGAGGCGGTGCAGCAGGGCAAGCCGGTGGCCGATGCCAAGATCGCCGCGGTGTTCGCGCAGTGGGTGGAGCCGGCGCCCGCCGAACGCTGAGCGCGCGCACCGATGAAGCCGGAGAGGGAAGGCGGCCGGCATGGCGCCTTCCTTTTTGCTGTCTGGCATAGACGACCCGGCACGGCAATGCACGGCGGCGACAGCTACAGGTTGGTCACCAAGTGATAGCCAGGCCCTTGCGCTCGGGCAAGGTGACGATGAGCGGGAAGTCGATCGACATGCCGCTCAGGTCCAGCCACTGCGGATGGAACGACTCGATCAGCCGCACTGCCAGCAATGGCTGAGCCGAGAGATCTCCGCGGCGCGCAGCAAGGCGGCCAGTTCGTTCTCGCACTCCTCGTACCGCACCGCCAGAATCGCGACTGGAGCTTCCCGGTGTCCGCGCACGCTGTTGCGTTCGCGCAGGCGCCGGCCCACGCCATCCAGCGCCTGCGGCGTCGGCGCGCTCGCGATGTAGGACGGGCCGCTGCGGGTCTCGGCCAGGATGCAGGCCAGATACGGCACGCCGTTGCGCAGCGGGTGTCGCTCATCGGCCAGCCGCGTCGTGCACGGGAGCGCCGCGTGTGCCGGCAAGTTGCCGGCGTTGCAGTGGCCGGCATTGCCGTGGCGGGCCACGCGCGTCCTGGCCCGCGGCCCGCGGACACGGCCGCGGCGCGCTCAGTTCTCGCGCAGCGCCAGCGCCGGCGGCGTGCGCAGGATGCGGCGCGTGCCCGACCAACCGGCGAGCAGGCTCAGCAGCACGCCGCCGACCCCGCCCAGCAGCAGCGCCGGCCACTGCGGCGACAGCGTCAGTTCGAACGCCTGCCTGGCCACCACCACGCCGATGCCCGCCGCCGCGCCGACCGCCAGGATCGCCGCGAGCAGGCCGAGCGCGCCGAACTCGACCAGCACCGCGCCGCGCAACTGGCCGCGGCGCGCGCCCAGCGTGCGCAGCACCGCGCTGTCGTAGCGGCGCTCGCCGGCGGTGGCCTGCAGCGCCGCCAGCAACACCAGCGCACCGGCCAGCAGGCTGAAGCCCATCACCAGCTGCACCGCCTGCGCCACGCGGTCGATCACTTCGCGCACCCGTCCCAGGATCGCGTCGATGTCCAGCAACGACACGTTCGGATAGGTGCGGCTGAGCCCGCTCAGCTGCGTGGCGGAACCGCGCGGCAGATGGAACGCGGAGATCAGGTTGTACGGCGCGTCCTGCACCGCACCGGCGTTGAGCAACAGGAAGAAGTTGACCCGGAACGAATCCCAGTCGGCCTTGCGCATGCTGGTCACGGTGAAGCTGCGCTGCTGTTCGCCGAGCAGCAGGGTGATGCGGTCGCCGAGCTTCAGACCGTAGCGTTGCGCCCAGGCTTCCTCCACCGAGGCTTCCGCCGCGGTGCTGTCGGCAGCCCAGAAACGTCCGGACAGCAAACGGTTGGCGGCGGGGAATTCGTGCCGCCAGGAGAAGTTGATCGGCCGGTCGACGCCGTCGCCATCGCCGGCGTCGTCCGGCCCCTGGTCCTGGCGCTGCGGCGGCTTGCCGTTGATCGCCACCAGCTTGCCGGTGCTGAACGGCTCCACCGCCGCGTCGGCGACGCCCAGCCCGCGCAGCGTGGCGAGCACGTGCTCGGCCTGGTCGGGCTGGATGTTCATCAGGAAGTAGTTCGGCGTGTCCGCCGGCAGCCGGTCGCGCCACTGGCCAAGCAGACCCGGCCCGATCACCGCCAGCAGCAGCAACGCGCACAGCGATAGCGACAGCCCGACCAACTGCACCACGCTCAGCGCGCGGCGCCGGGTCAGCGCGGCCAGGCCCAGCTTCCACGGCCCGCGCAGGCGCGACTGCAGCCTGCGCAGCAGGGCCAGCAGCAAACCGCCGACCGCCGCGGCGAGCGCGGCCAGCAGGGTCAGCCCGCCCAGCACCCAGGCCGCGAGCAGGCCATCGCCGGTGGCGTACACCGCCAGCACCACGGTGGCGACCAGCGCGGCGGCGTAGACCAGCAGCGAGGTCGGCGGCAGCGCGGCGAAGCTGCGGTTGAGCACGCGCATCGGCGGCACGTTGCGCAGCCGCAGCAGCGGCGGCAGGCCGAAGCCGAGCAGCAGCAACAGGCCGATGCCGGCGCCGGCCAGCGCCGGGGTCGCCTGCGGCAGTGGCAGCCGGTTCGGGATCAGGCTGCCCAGCGCCTCGACCAGGCCGATCTGCGCCAGCATGCCCAGGCCCACGCCGAGCGCGCAGGCCGGGATCGCCAGCAGCAGCAACTGCAGCGCCAGCGCGCCGAGGATGTCGCGCTGGCGCGCGCCCAGGCAGCGCAGCACGGCGACGTTGTCGATGCGGCGCAGCGCGAAGCGGTTGGCCGCCAGCGCGGTGGCGACGCCGGCCAGCAGCACCGCCAGCAATGCGGCCAGGGCCAGGAAGCGGCCGGCGCGGTCGAAGGCGCCGCGCACGCCGCGCTGGGTGTCCTCGATGCCGACCAGGCGGAACGCCTTGGCGCGCGGCGCCAGCCATTCGCGCAGCGCGGCGATCTCGCCCGGCGCACCGGCGAACATCAGCCTGTAGGAGGCGCGGCTGCCGGGGCCGAGCAGGCCGGCGGCGTCGACGTCGGCGCGGTTGACCAGCAGCGGCGGCGACAGCTGCATCAGCTCGCCCGATGCGTCCGGCTCGGCGCGCAGCACCCGGGTCACGCGCAAGCTGCCGGCGCCGAATTCCAGGTCGTCGCCGAGCTTCAGCCCCAGCGCCTCGAGCAGGCGCGGGTCGGCGTAGGCCTGGCCGCGCGGCGGCGGGCCGGCGCGCTCGCTGCCGGCGCCGGCGGCGTCGCGCGCGACCAGCAGTTCGCCGCGCAACGGGTAGCCGGCGGCGACCGCCTTGATGTTGGCCATCTGGCTGGCGTCGCCATGGAACAGCACGCTGGGAAAGCTGACCAGGCGCGTATGGCGCACGCCGCGGCGCTGCGCTTCGGCGGCGAACGCGTCGGGGATGTCCTGGCGCCCGGTGACGCCGAGATCGCCGCCGATCACCTCGGCGGCGCTGCCGGTCAGCGCCAGGGTCACGCGATCGACCAGGGTGCCGACCGCGGTCATCACCGCCACGCCCAGCACCAGCGCGGCGAACACGGTCAGCAGGTCGCCGGCGAACAGTTCGCGGCGCAGCGCGCGCGCGGCGTGGCGCAGTACGTTCATGCCTCGGCCACCGCTTCGGACACGCCCAGGCGCCCGCGGTCGAGCCGGTAGCGGTGCTCGCAGCGTTGCGCCAGGCGCAGATCGTGGGTGACCAGCACCAGGGTGGTGTCGCTGCCGGCGTTGAGCGCGAACAGCAGGTCGCTGATCTGCTGGCCGGTGGCCTGGTCCAGGCTGCCGGTGGGTTCGTCGGCGAACAGGATCCGCGGCCGCGCCACGAACGCGCGCGCCAGCGCCACGCGCTGCTGCTCGCCGCCGGACAGCTGCCGTGGGTAGTGCCGGGCCCGCGCGGTCAGCCCGACCGCTTCCAGCACCTCGCGCACCCGCGCCGGATCCTCGCGCCCGGCCAGTTCCAGCGGTAGCGCGATGTTTTCCGCCGCGGTCAGCGACGGCAGCAGATGGAAGCTCTGGAACACGAAGCCGACTTCGCGCGCGCGCAAGGCCGCGCGGGCTTCCTCGTCCAGCGCGTTGAGCGACTGCCCGGCCAGGACGATCTCGCCCCGGGTCGGCAGGTCCAGCCCGGCGAGCAGGCCGAGCAGGGTGGTCTTGCCGGAACCGGAGGCGCCGACGATGGCGACGCTGTCGCCTTCACCGACGGTCAATCCGACCTTGTCGAGAATGTGGACCGTGCCCTCCGGTCCGCTGACGGATTTGCCGACATCGCGTACGTCGATCGCGATGCCGGTGCGGGGAGTGGGGGCCAGACTGTCGATGAGGAAATCTCCGGATGCGTGGCAACGATACGAAAGGAACGCCGGCCTGGGCGCGCAGCGCCTGGGTCCTGGCCTGCTTGGCATGGTGTCTGCTGTTGCCCGCCATCGCCTGTGCCAAAGGTGCGACGGGCCCGATTCTGGTGGTCGGCGACAGCCTCAGCGCTGCGCACAACATCCCGGTCCAGTCCGGCTGGGTGGCGCTGCTGGAGCGCCGCCTGCAACAACAGATGCAGGCGCCACCGGCCGTAGTCAATGCCAGCATCAGCGGCGAGACCTCTTCGGGCGCGCTGACCCGGCTGCCGGGGCTGCTGCAGAAGCACCGGCCGGCGGTGGTGGTGATCGAACTCGGCGGCAACGACGCGCTGCGCGGACTGACCCCGGCCGAGCTGCGCGGCAACCTGGAAAAGATGATCGTGCTCAGCCGCGACGCCGGCGCCAAGGTGCTGCTGCTGGGCATCGACGTGCCGCCGAACTACGGGCCGGCCTACCGGCAGCGGCTGCGCGCGATCTACGCGGACCTGGCCAAGCAGTACCAGACCGGGCTGTTGCCGTTCCTGCTGGAGGGCGTGGCGCTGAACCCGGCGCTGATGCAGGACGACGGCCTGCATCCCACCGCCGCCGGCCAGCCGAAGGTGCTGGACAACGTGTGGCCCAAGCTCAAGCCCTTGATCGGCGGGTGATTTTCGCGCCGGTCAGGCAGATGAAGCGCTCTTCACGCCATCACCACTTCGCTTCCGGCATGTTTCACAAAGCTGAAGACTGAGGAAGCTCTATGCGTCAGACCAAGGAAACCTCCGGACTCGTTCTGGTCGTCGAGGACAACCGCAATATCTCCGAGATGATCGGCGAGTACCTGGAAGGCCGCGGATTCGAAGTGGATTACGCCTGCGACGGCCTGGACGGGTATCGCCTGGCCGCGGAGAACAGCTACGACGTGGTGGTGCTGGACCTGATGCTGCCGCGCCTGGACGGCATCGAGGTGTGCCGCCGTCTGCGCAACGACGCGCGCAAGTCCACGCCGGTGCTGATGTTGACCGCGCGCGACACGCTCGACGACAAGCTCACCGGCCTGGGCTTCGGTGCCGACGACTACCTGACCAAGCCGTTCGCGATCCAGGAACTGGAAGCGCGCCTGCGTGCGCTGATCCGCCGCGAGCGCCGCCAGGTCGGCTCGGAAGTGCTGAAGGTGGCCGACCTGGTGCTGGATCCGGTGAGCATGCGCGCCACCCGCGCCGGCACCGAGCTGCAGCTGTCGCCGATCGGCCTGCGCCTGCTGACCATCCTGATGCGCGAATCGCCGCGCGTGGTCACCCGCCAGGAGATCGAGCGCGAGATCTGGGGCAACGGCCTGCCCGACTCGGACACGCTGCGCAGCCATCTGTACAACCTGCGCAAGATCATCGACAAGCCGTTCGACCGGCCGCTGCTGCACACCGTGCAGAGCGCCGGTTACCGCATCGCCGACATCGCGCAACCGATGAGTTGAGCGGTCCCTGGTTTGCCACGCGACAGGCCCCAGGAACGGGGCCTGCTTGCACGGCGGATTCACGATCCGCCCGCCTATAATCGCGGCGAAAGAACACGGAAGCTGTAATGCCGCACGGTTTGCCGCGCAAAATCCGCCTTGCCCTGATCGCCCGCATCCTGTTCGCCGGATGCATCGTCGCGTTGGGCAGCTATCTGGTGGTAGCGGTGGTGCAGCATTCGCTGGTGGGCTCGGTGATGCGCCAGGAAGCCGCGCACTACTGGCGCCTGCATGCGCAAACGCCGTCGCAGCCGCCGCCCAACAGCCATACCTTGCGCGGTTATCTGGTGTCGCCCGGGCAGTCGGACGCCGCGCTGCCGGCCAACCTGCGCGGCCTCGCCCCGGGCATGCACGAGAACCGCCCCGGCGGCGAGATGGTGCTGGTCGAGGAGACCGAGCAGGGGCGTCTGTACCTGGTGTTCCTGCGGGCGCAGGCGCAGCGGCTGGCCTTCTGGTTCGGCATCGTGCCGGCGCTGCTGACCCTGATCGCGGTGGTGGTGGTCGGCTGGCTGACCCACCGCGCCTCGCGGCGCCTGCTGTCGCCGGTGAACTGGCTGGCGCGGCGCGTGTCGCAATGGGATCCGCGGCATCCGTCCACCGCCGACCTGGCGCCGGAAAACCTGCCGGCCGACGTGCAGGGCGAATCGCGGCAACTGGCTGCGGCGCTGCATGCGCTGGCCCTGCGCGTCACCGACCACGTCTCGCGCGAGCGCAATTTCACCCGCGACGCCAGCCACGAACTGCGCACGCCGCTGACCGTGATCCGCGTCGCCAGCGACATCGCGATGACCGATCCGGACCTGCCGCCGCGGCTGGGCCGCAGCCTGCAGCGCATCCAGCGCGCCGGCCGCGACATGGAGGCGGTGATCGACGCATTCCTGATCCTGGCGCGCGAAGCGGACGTGGTGCCGCAGAGCGAGACCTTCGAGGTCGCCGACGTGGTCGAGTACGAGGCCGAGAACGCGCGCGAGCTGCTGACCGGCAAGCCGGTGACCCTGACCGTCAAGGTACTCACCGTCGCCCGCCTGCATGCGCCGCCGCGGGTGCTGCACGTGGTGGTCAGCAACCTGCTGCGCAACGCCTGCAGCTATACCGACGCCGGCAGCATCGAGGTCGAGATCGGCACCGACCGCATCAGCATCCGCGACACCGGCATCGGCATGTCCGCCGAAGCGCTGCAGCGCGCCTTCGAACCGTTCTTCCGCGCCGAACCGGACCGCCCGCAGGGCACCGGGCTGGGCCTGTCGATCGTGCGCCGGCTGTGCGAGCGCTTCGGCTGGCGGATCGGGCTGGAGAGCGCCGAGGGCGGTGGCACCACTGCCACGGTCAGGTTCGATCCGGTCAAGTGAGCGGCCGGATCGCCTCGCCTGAATCGTCGGCGTCAGTGCAGCGCGCTCAGCGCTTGAGGTACGGCCGCACGATGTCGCGCCACAGCGCATAGCCGGTCGCGTTCATGTGCAACTGGTCCGGGCCGAACAGTTCGGCGCGCGGCTGCCCATCCTTGCCGAGCATCGGCGTGTACACGTCGATGAACTCCACCTGCTTCAGCCCTTTGGCCGCTTTGCGGATCAGCGCGTTGGCCTCGGTGACTTTCGGCAGCAGCGCGGCGCGCGCCGGGCTGGGCTTGATCGCCAGGTAGGCGATGCGCACGCCCGGCAGATCGCGGCGCACCCGCGTCACGAAGGCGAGGAAGTCCTCGTGCAGCTGCTGCGGGCTGCGTCCGCTGTTGAGGTCGTTGTCGCCGGCATAGAACACGATCAGGCGCGGCTTGTACGGCACCACGACGCGGTCGGCATACCAGGTGCTGTCGCGGATCTCCGAGCCGCCGAAGCCGCGGTTGAGCGTGTCCACGCCGGGGAAATCGCTGGCCAGCGATTGCCAGAAGCGGATCGAGGAGCTGCCGACGAACAGCACCCCGCCGGGCTTGGGCGGATGCGCGGCGTCGGCCTGGGCGAAGCGCTGCATGTCCTCTTCCCAGGCCGGGTTGGAGACCTGTTCGGGAATCTTCGGCGTGGCGGCCGGCGTGAGCGCCAGGGCCGAATGCAGGCCCAGCAGGAACAGGCAGGTGGCGAGCAGCGCAGCGCGCAGCGGCGAACGGGGCATGAGGGCGCCTCCAATTGCGACGGGAGCGGCGATGGTGCCGCAGGCGCCGCGCCGCAGGCAAATCCGGCGCCTGCCGCGGCCGCGCGCAGCGGCGGACGGGGGCTTGTGGCAAAATTGGCGCCTAGCCCGCTTCGCCATCGCCCATGACCGTTCCCTTCCGGCCGTCGCCGTCGCGTCTTCGTTCCCCAGGCCGGGCCTGACGCATGGCCGACCAATTCGGGCACCTGCCGCGCGGACCGCGCCGGATGCTGATGGCGCTGCGCTGGTCCTACCAGGGCCTGCGCGCGGCCTGGCTGCACGAGTCCTCGTTCCGGCTGGAGGTGTGCCTGTTCGTGCTGCTGGCGCCGCTGGCGCTGTGGCTGGGGCAGGGGCCGGTGCAGCAGGCGCTGATGATCGGCTCGCTGTTGCTGGTGCTGGCGGTGGAGCTGCTCAATTCCGCGATCGAGGCGGTGATCGAGCGCTACGGGCCGGAGCACCACGAACTGGCCGGTCGCGCCAAGGACATGGGCTCGGCCGCGGTGCTGTTGATGCTGGCCAACGTCGTGCTGTGCTGGGGCCTGATCCTGCTGCCGCGCGTGCTGTGACCACCGCTTTTCTTTTGACCGATTAAGGATTCGACTCCATGGCCCTTGAGTTTCTCGCCGATCCCAACACCTGGCTGACGCTGCTGACGCTGAGCGCGTTGGAAATCGTGCTGGGCATCGACAACCTGGTGTTCATCTCCATCGCGGTGGGCAAGCTGCCGGAAGCGCAACGCCCGGCGGCGCGCAAGTTCGGCATCGCGGTGGCATGCCTGACCCGCATCGCGCTGCTGGTGTCGCTGGCGTTCCTGGCGCGGATGCAGGGCGAGCTGTTCAGCGTGGCCGGCATGGGCTTCTCGGTGCGCGACCTGGTGCTGATCGTCGGCGGCCTGTTCCTGCTGGTGAAGGGCGGGATGGAAATCCGCGAGATGATCACCGGCGGCGAAGACGCCGATCCCACCACCAGCAAGGCCTCGGGCGTGTTCTGGATGGTGATCGCGCAGATCGCGGTGATCGACATCGTGTTCTCGCTGGACTCGGTGATCACCGCGGTCGGCATGGCCCAGCACATCCCGGTGATGGTCGCGGCGGTGCTGCTGGCGGTGGCGGTGATGCTGCTGGCGGCGAACCCGTTGGGCCGTTTCATCGACGCCAACCCGACGGTGAAGATGCTGGCGCTGGCGTTCATCCTGATGATCGGCGTGGTGCTGATCCTGGACGGCTTCGAAGTGCACGTGCCCAAGCCCTACATCTACGCGGCGATGGGCTTCTCGGTGCTGGTGGAATGGCTGAACCTGCTGATGCGCCGCCGCGCGGCGGCCCATCACGTGCCCGGTGCCGGCAGGTGGTGAGCGGCTGACGCGTCCGCAGACGCTGCGTTTTCACGGAGGGCGTGGCAAGCTGCGCCCTGTCTTTACGCCGGAGAGCGCCATGCGCCTGTTGTCCCGCTCGTTGTTCCTCGTCGCCGTGGCGGCGCTGTTGTCCGGTTGCGGCTATAACGCGATCCAGCAGAAGGACGAGGCGGTCAAGGCCGGCTGGTCCGAGGTGCTGAACCAGTACAAGCGCCGCGCCGACCTGATCCCGAACCTGGTCAACACGGTCAAGGGCTACGCCGACCAGGAGCGCCAGGTGCTGACCGACGTGACCAATGCGCGTTCGCGGGTCGGCCAGGTCCAGGTCAATGCCGACGACGCGGCCTCGCTGCAGCAGTTCCAGCAGGCGCAGGGCGAGCTGTCCAGCGCGCTGTCGCGGCTGCTGGTGGTGACCGAGAACTATCCCAACCTCAAGTCCGACCAGTCGTTCCGCGATCTGCAGGCGCAGCTGGAAGGCACCGAGAACCGCATCACCGTGGCCCGCGGCCGCTACATCCAGGCGGTGCAGGACTACAACACCTTCATCCGCTCGTTCCCGCAGGTGATCACCTCGAAGATCTTCGGCTACAAGGAAAAGCCGAACTTCTCCGTGGCCAACGAGGCGCAGATCTCCGAGGCGCCGGCGGTGAATTTCGGTGGCCAGCCCGCGCAGCCGCAGCAGGCGCCGCAGCCGGCACCGGCGCAGTAAGCGCAGCGTGCAGCGCCGCCGACCGGGCAGCGCTGCACGCCGGCCCGGGTTGCGGCCTGCGGCCAAGTGCTGCAGCGAGACTGGCCGCACGCAGCGGCCGCCGGGTGCCTGGTCGCGCCGCCGCTGCGGTTCCCTCCCTTCGATGCCGCCGCGCGATCGCGCCGGCAGGAGTCTGCAATGAGCGATGCGACGATCCGCCAGCGCCATGCGCGCCGCGGCTGGCCTGCCTGGATCAGGGTGCTGCTGTTGGCGCTGCTGCTGCCGCTGCTGGCCTGGGCGCAGGCGGCCGGCGAGGCGCCGATCCCGCCGCTGAACACGCCGGTGGTCGACACCACCGGTACCTTGCAGCCGACCCAGCGCCTTGCGCTGGAGCAGCAGGCGGTGCAGCTGCAGCAGCGCAAGGGCAGCCAGTTGCAGGTGCTGGTGATCGCCAGCACCGCGCCGGAGACGATCGAGCAATACACCCAGCGCGTGTTCGACACGTGGAAGATCGGCCGCAAGGGCGTGGACGACGGCGTGCTGCTGGTGGTGGCCAAGGACGACCGGCGCGTGCGCATCCAGCCCGGCTACGGCCTGGAAGGCGCCATTCCCGATGCCACCGCCAACCGCATCATTCAGGAGTACCTGGCGCCGCGGTTCCGCGCCGGCGACTACGCCGGCGGCATCGCCGAAGCCACCGCGATGCTGGTCAAGCTGATCGATGGCGAACAGCTGCCGGCACCGGTGAGCACCCACGCGTCCGAATCGCGCTCCGGCGGCAGGCTGCCGCTGGGCTTCTTCGCCGGTCTGTTTGCCGCGATCGTCGCGCAGCTGCTGTTCGCGCGCGCGCCGCGGCCGCTGCGCGGCGTGCTGGCGGCGGTCGCCGGCGGTGGCGTGGGCCTGCTGCTGAGCCTGTCGCTGTTCGTCGGCGCGCTGACCGGCGCGATCGGGCTGGTGCTGGGGCTGTTGTCGGGCGTCTCTCCCGGCCGCTCTGCCGGTGGCGGTGGCTGGGGTGGCGGCGGTTTCGGTGGCGGCTTCGGCGGTTTCGGCGGTGGCGGTTTCGGTGGTGGTGGTGGCTTCGGCGGCGGTGGCGGCGGCTGGGGCGGTGGCGGCGGCAGTTCGGGAGGCGGTGGCGCCTCGGGGAGTTGGTGATGCGATTGCTCCGTCATCTGTTCGCGCCGGCGGCGCGCAGCCTGTTCCCGGACGCCAGCCTGGAGCGCATCGGCGCGGCGATCGCCGACGGCGAGCGGCTGCATCGCGGGCAGGTGATGTTCGCGGTCGAATCGGCGCTGGCGCCGGCGGCGCTGCTGCGCGGCATGGCGCCGCGCACGCGCGCCGAGCAGGTCTTCGCGCAGTTGCGGACCTGGGACACCGAGGCCAACAACGGCGTGCTGATCTACCTGCTGCTGGCCGACCACCGCATCGAGATCGTGGCCGACCGCGGCCTGCGCGCGCGCGTGGACGAGGCGCAATGGCGCGAGGTCTGCGCACTGATCGAACGCGACATGCGCGCCGGCCAGCCCGAGCAGGCGGTGATCGCCGGGGTGGCGGCGGTGTCGGCGCTGCTGGCCGCGCATTTTCCGGCGCAGCCCGGCCAGGCCGGGCACGACGAACTGCCGAACCGGCCGCAGCGGCTGGATTGAGCGCCGGCGGGGCACGACGTGCCGCGGTGGTGCGCCTGTCTGCAGATGAAGCGTGGCGCCGTCCGTGTCGATCGCGACCGCGCCAGTAGTGGGTGCCGATGGCAGACGCTCGCGCCTGCCGGCAGATGAAGCCTGGCGCAGTCCAAGTCGACCCAGACCACGGTAGCGACCGGCGCCGGTGGCAGACGCGTGCGCCTCCCGGCAGATGAAGCCTGGCGCAGTCCAAGTCGACCCAGACCACGGTAGTGGCCGGCGCCGATGGCAGACGCGTGCGCCTGCCGGCAGATGAAGCCTGGCGCAGTCCAAGTCGGCCTAGACCACGGTAGTGGCCGGCGCCGGTGGCAGACGCGTGCGCCTGCCGGCAGATGAAGGGGAGCGCCGTCCAAGTCGACCTGGACCACAGTAGTAGCCGGCGCCGATGGCAGACGCTTGCGCCTGCCGGCAGATGAAGCCTAGTGCAGTCCAAGTCGACCCAGACCACGGTAGTGACCGGCGCCGATGGCAGAATAGGCGACCTTCGCCCTCCGGCCGACGTCCTCCGCATGACCTATCTCCACCAGATCGACCCCATCGCTTTCTCGCTCGGCCCGGTGAAGGTGCATTGGTATGGGCTGATGTACCTGGCCGCCTTTGCGTCGGCCTGGTGGCTGGGACGCCGCCGCATCCGCGCCGGCCGCCTGCCCGGCGTGGACATGGACGGGTTCTCCGACCTGCTGTTCTACGCGATGCTCGGCGTGGTGCTCGGCGGCCGCATCGGCTACATGCTGTTCTACGCGCTGGGCGATTTCCTGGCCAACCCGCTGCTGATCTTCAAGGTCTGGGACGGTGGCATGAGCTTCCACGGCGGCCTGATCGGCGTGCTGGTGGCCGCGGCCTGGTGGTCGCGCAAGTCGCGCCTGCACTTCTTCGACACCATGGATTTCGTCGCGCCGCTGGTGCCGCTGGGCCTGGGCTTCGGCCGCGTCGGCAATTTCGTCGGCGGCGAGCTGTGGGGCAAGTTCACCGACGCCGGCTGGGGCGTGATCTTCCCGCATACGCCGGAACTGCAGGACGTGCCGTTGGCGCAGATCCAGGCGCAGTACGCCAGCGGCGCGCTGGACAGGTTCGCGCGGCATCCGTCGCAGCTGTACGAGGCGGTGCTGGAGGGCCTGGTGCTGTTCGTGGTGCTGTGGGCGTTCTCGCTGCGGCCGCGCGCGCGCTATGCCGTGTCCGGCATGTTCGCGCTGCTGTATGGCGTGTTCCGCTTCGCGGTGGAGTTCGTGCGTGTGCCGGATGCGCCGATCGGCTACCTGGCGTTCCAGTGGCTGACCATGGGCCAGATCCTGAGCACGCCGCTGATCCTGCTCGGCCTGTTCCTGCTGTGGCGCTCGCGCCGCGCGCCGGTGCTGCAGCCGGTGCCGGTGGTGGCGGGCGCGACGCCATGAAGGCCTACCTGGACCTGTTGCGCCACGTCCTCGAGCATGGCGCGGAGAAATCCGACCGCACCGGCACCGGCACGCGCAGCGTGTTCGGCTGGCAGATGCGCTTCGACCTCAACGCCGGCTTCCCGCTGGTGACCACCAAGAAACTGCACCTGCGCTCGATCGTGCACGAGCTGCTGTGGTTCCTGAAGGGCGAGACCAACATCGCCTACCTCAAGGACAACAAGGTCAGCATCTGGGACGAGTGGGCCGACCCGCAGGGCGAGCTCGGCCCGGTGTACGGCAAGCAGTGGCGGCGCTGGACCGGCGCCGACGGCCGCGAGATCGACCAGATGCAATGGCTGGTGGACGAGATCAAGCGCAACCCCGATTCGCGGCGGCTGGTGATCAGCGCCTGGAACGTGGCGGAATTGCCGCAGATGGCGCTGATGCCGTGCCACAGCCTGTTCCAGTTCTACGTGGTCGACGGCAAGCTCAGCTGCCAGCTGTACCAGCGCAGCGGCGACATCTTCCTCGGCGTGCCGTTCAACATCGCCAGCTACGCGCTGCTAACCCACATGGTGGCGCAGGCCACCGGCCTGGGCGTGGGCGATTTCGTGCACACGCTGGGCGACGCGCACCTGTATTCGAACCACTACGAGCAGGCGCGCGAACAGCTGGCGCGCACGCCGCGGCCGTTGCCGACGCTGCGCCTGAATCCCGCGGTCACCGACCTGTTCGGCTTCACCTACGACGATATCGCGATCGAGGGCTACGATCCGCATCCGGCGATCAAGGCGCCGGTGGCGGTATGAATTGCCGGGACTCGGGACTCGGGACTCGGGACTCGGAAAAAGCCGTGGTATCGGCGGGGACGGATGTTGACGAGTTCCAGTTCAGAAGTCCCGAGCTCCGGCTCAACTTGGTCGCCGCGCTCGACCGCGCCAACGCCATCGGCCGCGATAACGACCTGCCGTGGCGCTTGCCGGACGACCTGAAGCGCTTCAAGGCGCTGACCCTGGGCAAGCCGGTGCTGATGGGACGCAAGACCGCGCAGTCGCTGGGCCGCGCGCTGCCCGGGCGCTTGAATCTGGTGATGACGCGCTCGGGGCAGGTGCCGTTCGAGGGCATGCAGGCGGTCGATTCGCTACAGGCGGCGATCGAAGTGGTCCGGGCGAGCGGGGCGGAAGAACTTTCGGTGATCGGCGGCGGCGACATCTTCGCGTTGGCCTTGCCGTACGCCGACATGGTGTACCTGACCCACGTGGACACGCTGGTCGAGCGCGCCGATGCGCATTTCCCGGCGTTCGATCCGGCGCAGTGGGAGGTCGTGGCGCGGCAGGCGCACGCGGCCGATGCCAAGCATGCGCTGGCGTTCGAGTTCGTGGATTATCGGCGCAGGCGTCGCGCGCCGTAGCGGATTGGCGCTGGCAGATGCTGACAGGCCGACGCACGCGCGGCCAGCGAGCGTTCCTTCTACGACGATATCGCGACGGAGCGACGCTTCCGCTAGCGCGTTTTCTTGCAATCGGTGCAGTGTGTTGTAGGAGCGGCTTCAGCCGCGACCGGGCTTTTCAGGGGGACCCCCGGGGCGGCGGTAACCCCAACATAAAATGGCCCCAACAGGGCCAAACACCGGCCCTGGGTCC
>NZ_JAVDSZ010000005.1:0-335716 GCF_031455575.1 Xanthomonas sp. 1678
GCACAAGTACCTGCGATGGCTCAATGCCATTGCTCGAGACCAGGCGCCTTACGCTCCTCCGGAGATCGCTTCTGCATGACAGTTGACTCCTACAAAAATGTCCCTACTCCTAACCGGCGCACACGGCGCTGCATTGGCTCGGCGCTGCAATCCTGTTGTCGCTGCTCAGCGCGAACGCGGCGCTGGCGACGCACGGATCCGCTCGACCTTGTAGCCGCGCGCGCGCAGCGCTTCGACCACGCCGTCGGGGCCGAGCAGATGCAAGGCGCCGACCACCACCAGGGTGTCGCCCTGGCCATCGCGCAGGCGCTGTTCCAGCCGCGGCAGCCAGGCCTGGTTGCGATCGACGTTGATGCGCTGGTACAGGCGCGGATAGTCGCGCTTCATCTCCACGCCGATCTCCTGCCACAGCTGGCGCTCGTCGCCGCGGCGCCAGGTGTCGTGCAGGCGCCGGGTCTGCGCCGCGCCCTGTTCGGCATCGTCCAGCGCTTCGACCAGCATCTGCCGCTGCTCGACCGGCTCCATGCCGTCGAGCATCGCGATCTGCGTCTGCGCGGTTTCCAGGCCTTCCACGGCCTTGCCGGCCTGCACCGCCATGTCCATGAAATGCCGGTCCAGGCCGGCGTCGGCCTGCAGGCCCTGCGCCTTCATCTCGGCGATGCTGATGCTCAGGCCGACGAACCACGGCTCGAATCCGCCCATCTGCTGCAGCGGCAGGCCGTGGCCATCGGCGTAGCGGCGCAGACGCTGCCAGGTGGCCGCATCCAGGTCGTCCTGCAGGCGCTTGCCGTCCTGGCGTTGCGCCGCCTGCAGCATCTGCGCGCCCAGTTGCGGCGCGTCCACGTCCTGCGGCGACAGTTCGAACAGCAGCCGCGGCGACGCCGCGTACGCCGCATCGACTTCGCGCGCCAGCGGGTAGTCGTCGGGCTTGAGCAGATGGAACGAGCCGAGCAGGTACAGCGCGCCGCGCGGCCCGTCGACCTTCCATAGCAGCGGCGTCGGCGGCGCTGGCGTGGCGCTGGGCGTAGCGACGGGAAGCGGTGCGCGCGCCGGCGCCGGTGCGGCGACGAACAGGGTCAGGCACAACAGCAGGCAGCGCAGCAGGCGCGGAATCGGCGTCATCGGAGTCTCGGGTCAGTCAGTGCGCGGCGGCGTAGCTCTTCTCGCCGGCCTCCACCGCCAGGTCCAGCCGGTTCTCCGGCGGCGGCAGCGGGCAGGTCGCGAACGGGGTGAACGCGCACGGTGGGTTGTAGGCGCGGTTGAAATCCAGCACCACGCTGCCGTCGGCGTTGGGCGCCGGCACGTCCAGGAAGCGACCGGCCGGATAGCTGCCGCGGCCACTGGTGCGGTCGGCGAACACCACGAACAGCGGGCGCCCGGGTTCGCCGATCGCTTCCAGGCGCAGGCGCTTGCCGTCGCGCTCGAACTCCAGCGCGCCGGCATTGGGCGATTCGGTGGTGACGCCGATGATGTCGACGATCGGCAGGGTCTTGCCCGGCGCGTTGGGCACGAAGCGGCCGCGGATGCGCCAGGATTCGGCCGGCGGCCAGTCGCTCAACCCGGCGAAGCCGAGCCGGGTCGGCGCGTCGGCGTGCTTGACCCGCAGCGCATAGCGGCCGCCGCGCGCGATCAGGCTCAGCTTGCCCTTGCCGTCGTCGAACTCGACCACGCTGGGCGTGGCGTCGTGGTCGCTGTACAGGCGCGTGCGCCGCTGCAATGGCTTGCCGTCCATGCGCAGCGCCGCGCCGGGCTCCGGGGTCAGGAACACCTGCCCGTCCACGCGCGACACCAGCGCCATCCGCGCCGGTCCCACCGCCAGGCGGATGCCGCTGCCGGGACCGCTGCCGATGTAGTGTTCCTTCAGTTCCAGCCAGTGCAGGCCGACCAGGCTGGTCCAGCCGTCGGGCGCCTGCAGTTCCTGCCTGCGCTGTTCGCGCCAGCGCTGCTGATCGGCCAGGAACGCCTTGTCGGCGAGCGCCGGCGCGGCCGGTGCCGGCGCCTGCTTGCCGCATGCGCCCAACGCGAGCAGCGCGACGAGCAGCGCCGTCGTTCTTCCCCACTTGCCCATCAGCGCCCCCGTAAGAACCATCGATCGATCTCGCCCAGCGTGAAGCGCGCCCAGGTCGGGCGTCCATGATTGCACTGCCCGGAGCGCTCGGTGGCTTCCATGTCGCGCAGCAGCGCGTTCATTTCCGGCACGGTGAGGCGCCGGTTGGCGCGCACCGCGCCGTGGCAGGCCATCGTCGACAGCAGTTCGTCGCGCGCGCCGGCGACGCGGCGGCTGTGGCCGTGCTCGCGCAGGTCGGTCAGCACGTCGCGCAGCAGAGCTTCCGGTTCGGCTTGGGCCAACAGCGCCGGGATGCTGCGCACGTGCAGCGACTGCGGGCCGCTGCGGGTGATCTCGAAGCCCAGCGCGGCCAGCGTGTCCGCCTCGCGCTCGGCGGTGTCGGCATCGCGCTCGCCCACCGCCAGGGTGATCGGCACCAGCAGCGGCTGCGCATGCAGGCCGATGCCGTCGTGCGCGTTCTTCAGCCGTTCGTAGCCGATGCGCTCGTGCGCGGCGTGCATGTCGACCACGATCAGGCCTTCGGCGTTCTCGGCCAGGATGTAGATGCCGTGCAGCTGCGCGATCGCATAGCCGAGCGGCGGCACGCCGCTGTCGGGCGAGGTCGGCGGCAGGCCGCCGGCCGCATCCTGGGCCTGCAGCGGCAGGGTCGCCGCCGCCCCATCGGCGCTCCCCGCGGGCGCGGCATACAGCGCCGCGTAGGCGGCCGGGGCCTCGTTGACGCGCAGGCCGAGCGGCGATTGCGCCGGGCGCCATTGCGCGCCGTAGCCGCCGCCCCCGGTGCCGCTGCCCACCGCGCCGGACATCGGCAGCGCGCCGCCGGCATACGCCATCGGCGGCGCCTGCGCGGCATCGCCGGCGGTCGGCGTACTGCCGGCGCGGGTCTGCGCCAGCGCGTCCTGCAACGTGCGATAGACGAAGTCGTGGATCAGCCGCGCATCGCGGAAGCGCACCTCGTGCTTGGCCGGATGCACGTTGACGTCGACCCGCGACGGCTCCAGTTCCAGGAACAGCACGTACGCCGGCTGGCGGCCATGGAACAGCACGTCGCCGTAGGCCATCTTCACCGCATGCGCGACGCTGCGGTCGCGCACCGAGCGGCCGTTGACGTACAGATACTGCTGATCGGCGCTGGCGCGCGAATAGTGCGGCTGCGCGATCCAGCCGTGCAGGCGCAGCCCGGCGCCGCTGTGGTCCACGCGCAGCGCCTGCCGCGCGAAATCCTCGCCCAGGGTCTCGCCCAGCCGCGCATCCGAATACAGGTCGCCGGGCTTGTAGCGCCGCGACGGCTTGCCGTTGTGGGAGACGCGCAGCTCCACGTCCGGGCGCGCCAGCGCCAGCGAGCGCAGCCATTCCTCGATGTGGCCCAGCTCGGTGCGCTCGGCGCGCAGGAACTTGCGTCGTGCCGGCACGTTGTAGAACAGCTCGCGCACCTCGACCGTGGTGCCCGGCGCCTGCGCGCGCGGCTGCACCTGGCCGACCTTGCCGCCGTCGACCTGCAGCGCCACGCCATGTTCGTCGCCGGGACGCCGCGAGGCCAGGGTGAAGCGGCTGACCGAGGCGATCGACGGCAGCGCCTCGCCGCGGAAACCGAGCGTGCCGACCGACTCCAGGTCGTCGAGCGAGGCGATCTTGCTGGTCGCGTGGCGCGAGACCGCCAGCGGCAATTCCTCCGGCGCGATGCCGCCGCCGTCGTCGCGGATCCGGATCAGGCGCACGCCGCCCTCTTCCAGGTCGATGTCGACGCGGCGTGCGCCGGCATCCAGCGCGTTCTCGACCAGTTCCTTGACCACCGAGGCGGGACGCTCGACCACCTCGCCCGCGGCGATCTGGTTGATCAGGATGTCGGGCAACTGGCGGATGCTCATGTCGGCTCCTGCGCGCACTGCGGCGCGCACGCGCAATTCAGACGCCGCGCGATCGCGCCGGATTCGGAAACGGGAGAACAGCAACGGTTACGGAACATCGGCACGGCTCACGGCGCGGACGCCGTCATGAGGATCAGCCGGCGATGATAGCCGAGCGCCTCAGCGGCTGCCGCCGGCGACGGTGCTGGCGGCTTCGGCCTCGGCCTGCGCGCGCGCCGCGAACAGCGTGCCCGGCGGCGGCTGCCGGGTGAAGAAGGTATTGACCCCGTCCAGCACCGCGCCGGCCAGGCGCCGCTGGTAGCCCGGATCGGTCAGCCGACGCTCTTCGTCCGGATTGGAGATGAAGGCGGTCTCGACCAGCATCGCCGGCATGTCCGAGGTGCGCAGCACCGCGAAGTTGGCGCGCTCCAGTTCCGGCTTGTGGTTGTTGCCGATCCGCTTGAGCCCGCCCAGCACGTGTCCGGCCGCGTCTTCGGAGGCCTTCATGTGCCCGCTCTGGGCCAGGTCCAGCAACACGCTGGCCAGGGTGCTGTCGGTCTTCTGCAGGCGCACGCCGCCGACCAGGTCGGCCGCGTTTTCCTTGTCCGCCAACCAGCGTGCGCGCTGCGAGGAGGCGCCCTTGGTCGACAGCACGTAGACCGAGGAGCCGGTCGCGCTGCGGTTCTCGGCGGCGTCGGCGTGGATCGAGATGAAGATGTCGGCCTTGGCCGCGCGCGCCTTCTGCGCGCGCATCGGCAGCGGGATGAACACGTCGCTGTCGCGGGTCATGTAGGCCTTCATGCCTGGCGTTGCGTTGATCTGCCGCGCCAGTTCGCGGCCGATCGCCAGGGTCACGTCCTTCTCGCGCTTGCCGGTCGGGCCGGTGGCGCCGGGATCCTGGCCGCCGTGGCCGGGATCGATAGCCACGATCAACGGCCGCATGCCCGGCTTCATCGCCACCCGCGACGGCGCGCTCGGCATCACCGGGCGCGCTTCGGCCGCGGCAGCCACGGCCGCGTCGTCGGCGCTGGCCACGGCATCGGGCTTCGCCGGCCCCGGCGCTGCCGCGACGCCCTGCTGGCCAGGCACGGTGCTGCTGGTCGAAGGGGCCGGCACCAGAGTTCCGGTCGCCGCCACCGCGGCCTGGGCCGCAGCGGGTGCCGCCATCGCACCGGCCATCGGCGCCGGCGTCGGCGCTGCGCTGGACGGCGCCGTGGGTGCCGGTGCGGGCGCCGGCGCCGCACGCTGCACCACCGACGAGGTCAAGGCCGCGGTCGCGCGTGCCGCTTCCTGGCGTGGATCGGGCGTCGGCTTGGCCGCGACCGCATCCGCGGCGGCGGCAGGCTGGGGATTGCTGGACGCGGTCGATGCCGGCGCGGCGGCACTGGCGCTGACCACCGGCTTGGCCGACGACGCATCGCCCGGCCACTCGATCACCAGCACCGAACTGCCGCCGACGGTCTGCATCTGCGGCTTGAACGCCACCACCGGGCTGCTCAGGTCGAACACGATGCGCAAGGTGCCGGGAACCGGATGGCCGGTGCGCACGGCGGTGACAACGCCGTTGCCGGCGGGCAGCTTCAGGCCTTGCGCGGCCGAGGATTCGGGCAGATCGACGACCAGCCGGTTGGGATTGGCCAGGGTTAGCGTGGTGAAGCCGCCGCTGCCCTGCAGCCGGATCTCCGCGCGGGTGCCGGTGGCGCCATTGCCGACCGACACCGCCTGCACCTGGCCCGCAAACGCCGATTGCGCCGCTAGGCACCAGCCTGCGGCGATGGCGGAACAGGCGAAAAATCGGATCCCCAGGCGCATGGGGGCGATTCAAGCATCACCGCGCCATAAACACAAGCGGTTTTCCCTTAATAATCCATAACCTGCCTGCACTTCCTAGTGTCAGCCGACAGAAAGACCGTGCAAGTCGTCCCGTTCTGCGACCCGCGCCAGCCACGCCTCGCCCACCGCGGTGCCGGTCCGCAACTGCACCGAGCGTCCGGCATCGTGCAGTGCCAGCGCCACGGCCAGATCGGCGGGCGGCAGCATGTCGCCGCCGCGTTCGGGCCATTCCACCAGCCACAGCGTCGCCGCGGCTTCGTCGAGCCCCAAGAAATCCAGTTCGCCGGCGGCCCCGATGCGGTACAGGTCCAGATGCCAGGCTTCGCCGTCGGACAGCGGATAGCGCTCGACCAGGGTGTAGGTCGGGCTGCGGATCGCGCCCTGCACCCCCAGCGCGCGCAGCAGCGCCCGTGCCAGGGTCGATTTGCCGGCGCCCAGATCGCCATGCAGGTGTACCGTCGCCAGCGCAGGG
The DNA here is from genome assembly GCF_031455575.1 of Xanthomonas sp. 1678. NCBI lineage: Bacteria > Pseudomonadati > Pseudomonadota > Gammaproteobacteria > Lysobacterales > Lysobacteraceae > Xanthomonas > Xanthomonas sp. 1678. The sequence continues at coordinate 6,218 of NZ_JAVDSZ010000005.1, forward strand.
CGGGTGGCGGCCAAGATCTGGCCCAGGCGCTCGGTGGCGTCGCTGTCGTGCAGATGGAGATGCATCATCGCTCCGCCTCCGGATTGGCCAGGTGGCGCAGCGCCGGCAGCAGGTCGGACGGCAGCAAGCCGCGTTGGCCGGCGGCGGCGGCGCGATCGCCGGCCGCGGCATGCAGCAGCGCACCAACGCTGGCCGCGTCGAACGCGTCCAGACCCTGCGCGCGCAGTGCGGCGATCACCCCGGTCAACAGATCGCCCATGCCGCCAACCGCCATGCCCGGATTGCCGGCGGCGATGACCCGCGGCACTCGCCCTGGCGCGGCGACGATGCTGCCGGCGCCTTTCAGCACCACCGTCGCCTGGTAGCGCTCGGCCAGCGCCGCGGCGGCGGCGAAGCGGTCGCGCTGCACCTCGGCGGTGGCGATGCCGAGCAGGCGCCCGGCCTCGCCCGGATGCGGGGTCAGCACCGCGTCCGGCAATGCGCGCGGCGATTGCGCCAGCAGGTTCAGCGCATCGGCATCGATCACCATCGGCAACTCCGCCGCCAGCGCCAGCCGCCACAGGCCCTGCGCCCACTCGTCCTGGCCCAGACCTGGACCGAGCGCGACCACGCTCGCCTTGCGCAGCAGCGGCGCCAGCGCGGCGCCGTCCTCGACCGCGTGCGCCATCGCTTCCGGACACCGCGCCAGCAGCGGCGCCACATGCGGTGCGCGCGTCGCCACGCTGACCAGGCCGGCGCCGCCGCGCAACGCCGCTTCGGCCGCGAGCATGACCGCGCCGCCGCTGCCGAGGTTGCCGCCGATGCACAGCACGTGGCCGGAATCGCCCTTGTGGCTGTCGCGCCGGCGCGGCGCCAAGCGCGTGCCCAGCGCCGCGGCGGTCCAGGCCTGCGCCTGCGGCGTGCAGCCGTCGAACGCGGCGGCCGGCACGTCCAGCGTCGCCAGGGTGGCGTCGCCGACATGGTTCAACGCCGCACCGGTGTGCAATCCGGCATGGGCGACGATGAACTGCACGGTCAGCGTCGCCGGCAAGGCCGCGCCGGGCACGCTGCCGCGCTCGGCATCCACGCCGCTGGGCACGTCCAGCGCCAACACCGGCGCACCGAGCCCGGCCAGTGCGCCCAGCAAGGCGGCCAGTTCGGCGTCGGGTGCGCGATTGAGGCCGATGCCGAGCAGCGCGTCGACGACCACGTCGGCCTGGTCCAGCGCGGCATCGAACACCTCGATGCGGCCGCCGACGCCGATGTAGTCGGTGCAGGCGCGCTGCGCCAACGCCGATTGCGGGCCGCGCCCGGGAAGATGCAGCACGCGCACGCGGCGTCCGGCGCAATGCGCGAGCCGCGCCAGCACGTAGCCGTCGCCGCCGTTGTTGCCGGTGCCGCAGGCCACCAGGATGCGCTGCGCCTGCGGCCAATGCTGCAGCAGCGCCTGCCAGGCGGCCTGGCCTGCACGCTGCATCAGCGTGTAGCCGTCGCCACCTAGCAAGGCCGTGGCCTGCGCGTCGAGGCGCCGCGCGGCGGCGGTGGCGTAGAGATCGAACGAGTCGGACATGCGCGAGATTCTATACTTGCACCATGTCCAGCAACGTTGCTCCTGTCGATCCCCATGCCGCCGCCGCGCGCATTCGCGCGCTCGCGCGCGAGTTCGGCTTCCAGCGCTGCGGCATCGCCGGGATCGAGCTGCAACAGGACGAGGCACATCTGCGCGACTGGCTGGCGCAAGGCCTGTACGGCACGATGCAGTGGATGGCGCAGCATGGCGACAAGCGCGCGCGCCCGGCCGAACTGATTCCGGGCACGCTGCGGGTGATCTCGGTCGGTCTGGACTACGGCCGCAACGACGACGATTCGGCCTGGGACACGCTGCGCGACGGCGAGCGCGCCTACGTCGCCCGCTACGCGCTGGGCCGCGACTACCACAAGCTGATGCGCAACCGCCTGCAGAAGCTGGCCGAGCGCGTCCAGGCCGAGATCGGCCGCTTCGGCCATCGCGTGTTCGTCGATTCGGCGCCGGTGCTGGAGCGCGCCCTGGCGCGCGACGCCGGCCTGGGCTGGATCGGCAAGCACACCTGCCTGATCGACCGCAACGGCGGCTCCTGGTTCTTCCTCGGCGAGATCTACGTCGACCTGCCGCTGCCGATCGACCCGCCGGCCAGCGAGCATTGCGGCACTTGCACGCGCTGCATCGACGTGTGCCCGACCCAGGCGATCGTCGCGCCGTACCGGCTGGACGCGCGCCGCTGCATCGCCTACCTGACCATCGAGCACGACGGCGCGATTCCCGAGGAACTGCGCCCGGCGATCGGCAACCGCATCTTCGGCTGCGACGACTGCCAGCTGGTGTGCCCATGGAACAAGTTCGCCAAGCGCAGCGACGAACCCGACTTCCGCGCCCGCAACGACCTCGATCGGGCCACGCTGGCGCAGCTGTTCGCCTGGGACGAAGACGAGTTCCTGCGCCGCACCGAAGGCAGCGCGATCCGCCGCAGCGGCCACGAGCGCTGGCTGCGCAACCTGGCCGTGGCGCTGGGCAATGCGCCTACCACGCCGCAGGTGCTGGCCGCGCTCGGCGCGCGCGCACAGCACGCTTCGCCGCTGGTCCGCGAGCATGTGCAATGGGCGCTGGCGCGGCATGCAGACGCAGCGTCCACAAGCGACGGCGCCACGCCGCGACCGGCCGATCACGCCGACGTGCGACGATAGACGCCCGCACCCATCGCAACGCCCGCATGCCCGATCGCGACGACCAGATCCTCAGCCCCAGCCAGCTCAACACGCTGGCGCGCGATCTGCTGGAAAGCGCGTTCCCGCTGGCCTGGGTGGAAGGCGAACTGGGCAACGTCACCCGGCCCTCGTCCGGCCATCTGTACTTCACCTTGAAGGACGCGCGGGCGCAGGTGCGCTGCGCGATGTTCAAGCCGAAGAGCCAATGGCTGAAGTTCGTGCCGCGCGAGGGCCTGCGCGTGCTCGCGCGCGGCCGCCTGACCCTGTACGAGGCGCGCGGCGACTACCAGTTGGTGCTGGATCATCTGGAGGAAGCCGGCGAAGGCGCGTTGCGCCGCGCCTTCGAGGAACTCAAGGCCAGACTGGCCGCCGAAGGCCTGTTCGCCAGCGAGCGCAAGCGCGCCCTGCCCGCCTTCGTGCGCCGCCTGGCGGTGATCACCTCGCCCAGCGGCGCGGCGGTGCGCGACGTGCTGAGCGTGCTCGGCCGGCGCCTGCCGCTGCTGCAGGTGGACATCCTGCCGAGCCTGGTGCAAGGCGACAGCGCCGCGGCGCAACTCACCTCGCTGCTGCAGCGCGCCGATGCCAGCGGCCGCTACGACGCGATCCTGCTGACCCGCGGCGGCGGCTCGCTGGAAGACCTGTGGGCGTTCAACGACGAACGCCTGGCGCGGGCGATCGCCGCCGCGGCCACGCCGGTGGTGTCGGCGGTCGGCCACGAGACCGACGTGACCCTGGCCGACTTCGCCGCCGACCTGCGCGCGCCGACGCCGTCGGTCGCCGCGGAACTGCTCGCCCCCGACCAGCGCGATCTCGCCGCGCGCCTGCGCGGCCAGCACGCGCGGCTGCTGCAGTGGCAGCAGCACCGCCTGCGCCAGGCGATGCAACGCGCCGATCGCGCCTTGCTGCGGCTGCAGGCGCAGAGCCCGCAAGCGCAGCTGCAATTGCTGCGACGGCGCCAGCAGGATGCCGCGCGCCGCCTGCTGGCGCTGTGGCGGCAGCAGCAAGAACGCCGCGGCGCGCGCCTGCGCCATGCCGCCGCGGTGCTGCGCACGGCGCAACCGCAACGGCGCCTGGCGGCCCTGCGCGAGCGCCTGCTGGCGCTCGGCAGGCGCCCGCAAGCGGCGATGGCGCGCCAGCTGCAGGCCGACGCGCAACGCCTGCGCGCGCTGGCCCGCGCGCTGGAAACGGTCAGCCCGCTGGCCACGGTGACGCGCGGCTACACGATCCTGACCCGGGTCGACGACGGCACGCTGGTGCGCTCGACCACGCAACTCGCGCCCGGCGACCGCCTGCGCGCGCGGCTGGCCGACGGTGAGGTGACGCTACGTACAGAATGACTGCGGCAACCTGTCGCGACCGTTGCTCATCGTTGCCCCCCTCATGCCACAACAGACTTCCAACGAGCAACGCATCAAGGCGGTGCTGCAAGGCATGCGCCGCGCCGAGCGCGACAGGGCCGGCCAATTGTCGCGCACGAACGACACGCTCTCCCTGATCGGCGGCGCCACCTACGGCTCCGCCGGCGACGCGCAGCGCGTGATCGACTGGCTGGCGCGCGATGCGCACACGCTGCCGCAGTTGCGTGCCGAACACCTGGCCGATGTCGGCGAGACCATCTGCATCGTCTGGAACGGCTGCGGTGGCGACCATGCCGCGCTGTCGCAGTGGTTGAACGGCCGCCACGCGCAGCTCGACGGCCATACGCCGCGTCAGCTGCTGCAGGACGGCGCCAGCGCCCGGCTGCTCGCCGCAGCCCGCGTGGCCTTCGCCGCTTAGCGGCGATGTGCCGCGCGCAGTCGCCCGCGGACCGGCGCGCGGGCTCAGTCCAGCGGCGCGACGACCAGCAACGGATCCAGGTCGTAGCCCATCGCCACCGCCCTGGCCTTGATCTGCTCGAACAGCGCGCGCGGCATCCGCGGCGAACGCGACAGCACCCACAGGTATTTGCGGTCCGGTTCGCCGATCAGCGCCCACTGGTAGTCCGGATCCAGCGCGATCACCCAGTAATCGGCCCAGACCATCGGCACCCAGGCCAGCCAATCGGGCGCGAAACGCACCTGCAGCCGTCCGGGATGGCCTTGGACCCGCCGTGCCACGCCCTCGGCGGCGAGCACGCCGTCCTTGCCGGTCCGGCAGGCGTTGCGCACGCCGACCAGTCCGTCGTCGCGCAGCATGTAGGCGGCGGTGATGTCGCCGGTGCATTTCTTCTGGAACGACACCGGCAGGTGCGCGATTTCGTGCCATTGCCCGGCGTAGCGGCCCAGGTCGAACTCGGCGACCGAGCTCACCGGCTGCGCGGCCCGCGCCGGCAGCGCCAGGCACAGCACACAGGCCAGCAGCATCGCGATCGATGAATGACGCATGCGCGATCCAGCAAGGGGAGAAGACAGCCTTATGCAGCAGCGCGGCAACGATGTAAAGCCGCGGCGCGACCGCGCGCGGCGATGCGGCAGGCGATTGGCCGCGGCGCAAAGTTGCCATGCGCGCGTTGTCCGCTGCGACTGCGCGCGCGATGCGTGCGCGCCTTCCGCACGCCATGGCATCCGGGTGGGTCGCGCTGGCGCCGCTAGCTCAGCGCGACGGACCGGCAGACGCTGGCGCTGTTTGAACCGCTGGCGCCGGACCGGAACTCAGAATCGACGCGCCACCAGGCGTCAGGGGAACAGATCGGCGACTGCGAGATCCTCGCTGTGGCCGCCGCACTCCACCGGCTCGCGCAGGACGACCTGCTCGGCGACACCATCGCGGTGATGCAGGTACACGTTGACCTGCACGCATTCGGCACCGATCTGCTCGATGTACGGCGCGCCGTTGCCGACACCCGCCTGGGAGGCGGCATCCGCATCGGAAACATCCGCTGTTGCAGCGGCGCTCGCAGCTCCCGCAAACGCCCAGGCCATGACACACAAGCAAAACCGCAACAATCCGCTGTTCATTGGCTTCCCCTGTTGGCCATGTACCCAATGATTGCGACAGCCGCGGCCAGTAGTTGAGCGGTATATCCCGAAAAAAGGCCGCATCCCATCATTTGTCTACGGCGCGTGAACATGCGCCCCCGTACGTGCGACGTCCTGTAAATGGTCGCGTCTGAGGCAGAAAGGCGGGGCAACGGCATCGGACAAAACATGAGTGACGTGCGGAAATCGGCATATCGTGTCGCTCAGCGCTGGCGCCCGCGCAGGCATGTACCGCGGAAGCCCGGGCAACGCGGTCGCAGCCCTCGGCGCGTATGCGGCGGCACGACGCAATCGTGCGGCAGCGCTTGCCGCAAAGAAAAGGGCCTGCATTTCTGCAGGCCCTTGGTGTAATGGTGGCCGAGGACGGAATCGAACCGCCGACACGGGGATTTTCAATCCCCTGCTCTACCAACTGAGCTACTCGGCCACTGCGCAACGCGGCAGGACCGGTGCGAGGACGCGCATCATAGCGATGCTGTCGGAATTGGGCAAGTGTGGTGTTTCCGGAATTTCCCTACCGCACGGCAGGGCGTGCGCCGACTGTGCCGGACGGCGGCGCGCGCCATGCTGCGGGCGTCCTCGGTGCCTGGTCCATGCACGGCACGGATGCCGCTGGCAATGGTCATGGACCAGGTCGCCGAGGACAGCGCGACGTGGAAGGATCCCGCGCCACCGGCGTCTAAGCCTCTGCCACCGGAGCGTTCTGTGCCGCTGGCGGTGGCACGTCAGATCCTTTGTTTCAGCCGGCGCGCTATGAAGGACTACTGCCGCATCTGCTACCGGAGACGCATGATCTGCCTTGCAGGTGGGATCGCACTGCACATGCGGGTGCCGCGCTACCGGTTCGCAGGAGCGGTGGCGCTGCGACCAGCGCTGCGGCGCTGACCAAGCCGACGAGTTCGCGCAGGTGCAGGTGCAGGTGCAGCGAGCCTGCGGCGCCGATCTGCCCGCCCATGCTGTAGCGCGCGCCGCCGATCGAGACCGCGCCCGGCATGGCTGCGCTGCGGTACCGCGACACGGCGCGCATGGCGACGGGACGCCACGAGACGGCGAGCCTCTGCCGGAACCTCCTGCCGACAGGAATGTCCAGCGTCCACGCGCACGCCTTCGGCGTGCCCGCCCCACCACGCAGTGCCCAGGCGCCGTAGTATTCTTCGCCGATCTTCACGTCTTGGAATTCGGTTATGGGTCAGCGGCTTCGCTTCGGCTTGCTCGTGTTGTGCACTGCGCTGCTGTCTGGCTGCGGCGACGGCATGGTGCGCCGCGTGTCCGACCCCGCCGCCAGCGTGCAGCAACTCACCGTCAACATGGACGGCAGCTGGAAGGTGGACCTGCGCCTGCAGAACTACAGCAGCATCCCGATGCGCTACGACACCGTGCGCCTGGAACTGGGCGTGGGCGGCGAAGCCGCCGGGACCGTGCAGACCGCGCCCGGGATCTCGATCGGACCGGAAACGGCGGACGTGGTCAGCATCGCGCTGCGCCCCAGTTCGGCTGCCCGCATCGCGGTCGCCGACGCGCTGGCCGGGCGCCGCAGCCTGGAGTACACGCTCAAGGGCAGCATCGACGCGACGCCGGAAGAGAAGAAGCAGCGCAACTTCGAGATCGACACGCGCAACATGCTCAGCCCGGCGCCTGGACTGGACGGCGTCCTGCGTTGACGCCAACCGCCGCCGCGCTGCCGGCGCTGCGGCGCGGGCACTGCGGTACCGGTAGTCGGCAGGCGACCTGCGCCTGCCTGCCGCCTGGGCAGAATGTCTCCTCGACAAAGAAATAGCCTGAACTTGCTCCGCAGCGATTGCTCGTCATAGCGCGGCGAAGCGCCGCAGCTCGCGGCTGTATCGACATCGCCAAGACCTTCGCTGAACCCGGCAACCCTGCCGGCTCGCACTGCCCGAAGCGCCATCACCGCCCCAGTAACTCGCCCAAAACGTCGAGGGCCGACGCCATGCCGTCGACCGGCGCTTCACCGATCGCAGCCACGACCTTCGCGGGCCCGCTGCTGTACTGGCCATCGCCAGCGCCCCACTGACCCACGCACCCGCCTCCGGTGGGTCTGCGCCATCGCGCCAGCGCCGGGTGCATCGACGAGTCCAGAACGTCGCTCCACAAGAGCCTGGGCACGTTCAGCTGTCATTACCGCCAAATTAATACATAAATGTAATATATACATATGTACAAAATAGGCAGCCACGCATGAGCCGCTTCGGTGCCACCGAACAGCGCCTGGACGTCACCGGCCGCAAGCATCCGGGTTTCCCGCGCGACGCGGCCACGGTCGTGCGCCTGATCAAGCTGCTGCACAAGCTGATCCTGGACCAGGGCAACGACCTGCTGCGCGCCTATGGCCTGAACTACTCCGAATACAACGTGCTGATGATGATCGACGCCAGTCCCGACGGAACCCTGAGTCCGTCGCAGCTGAGCGACGCGGCCAGCGAGAAATCGGCCAACATCACCCGCCTGACCAGCCATCTGGTCGACAAGGGCCTGATCCAGCGCAGCCCCAGCGCGGAGGACCGGCGCATGTTGCTGCTGCGCCTGACCGCCGAGGGCGAGCGCCTGATCGCGGCGTTCATGCCCGACGTGTTCGCGCAGCTCAGCGGCTATGCGCAGCACCTGCAGCGCGCCGAACTGGCACAACTGGAAGCCCTGTTGAAGACATTGCTGCGCGGCGTGGAGCGCGACGCATGAGCGCGCACCGCGCCGATGTCGGCACCGGCGCGCCCGCAGGCGCGGCGGCGCCGCAGCGCCTGCGCACGCTGCTGGCCGAGGCCTTGCGCGGCGAAGGCGAAGCCTGGCTGTTCGTGCTGCGCACGCTGCTGTCGATCTACCTCGCCGGCTGGATCGCGCTGCGCCTGGACCTGTCCTCGCCGATGACCGCGATGATCACCGTGGTGGTGGTGATGCACCGACAGACCGGCATGGTGTTCGCCAAGGGGTTCTATCGCGTGCTGGGCACACTGATCGGCAGCGTCGCCGCGCTGGCGATGGTCGCGCTGTTTCCGCAGGAGCCGGTGCTGTTCGTGCTGGCGCTGGCGCTGTGGATCGGCCTGTGCACCGGTGGCGCGCTGCTGTACCGCAACTTCAAGGCGTACGCGTTCGTGCTGTCCGGCTATACCGTGGCGCTGATCGCGCTGCCGGCGGTGAACCAGCCGGAGAACGTGTTCACGCTGGTGGTCGCGCGCGTGACCGAGGTGCTGCTGGGGCTGCTGGTGACCGGCGTGGTCAGCGACGTGGTGTTCCCCAGCCGCCTGCGCCAGACCCTGCGCGACACCGTGCGCCGCGCCTACGACGGCTTCCTCGATTTCGTCCGCGACGCCACCGGCGGCCAGCTGCCGCGCGCGGCGATGGAGCAGGCGCACCTGCGCTTCGTCCGCGACGCGGTGGAGATCGAGGACCTGCGCAGCTCGGTGGTGTTCGAAGACCCGGAGGCGCGCGTGCGCAGCGGCCGCCTGCGCCTGCTCAACCAGCGCTTCATGGCCGTGTCCACCAGCTTCCAGTCGCTGCACCACTACATCAACCGCCTGCTGCGCCAGGCCGAGGGCGAGGTCGCCGATGCGCTGATCGGCCTGTACCGGCCGCTGAAGGCGGCGCTGAGCGAGCGCGGCGGCCGCGAGCGCACCGCCGAGACCGCGCGCCGGCTGGCCGAGTGCCGCGACGCGCTGGCACCTCGCGCCGCCGCGGTACGCGACACCCTGCCGAGCGCGCGCTATGAGGATTTTGATACCGGCGTGTCGCTGCTGCGGCGCTTCTTCGGCGAGCTGCACGATTACGTCGCCGCCGAAGCCGCGCTGGTCGCCCCGCAGCAGTGGCGCACGCCGCAGGCCGGCGGCGACACCGCGGTGTTCCTGCGCGGCAACGACTACGCGGCGGCGGCGCTGACCGCGTTGCGCAGCGCGCTGCTGGTGGCGGCGATGTGCTGGCTGTGGATCCAGGCCGGCTGGATCAGCGGCGCCACCGCGGTGTTCCAGGCGGTGGCGTTGAGCGCGATCCTGTCGTCCAGCGCCAACGCGCCGGCGGCGGCGCGCTCGCTGTTCAAGGGCTTCGTGTTCGGCGCCACGTTGGGGGCGGTCTGCCAGTTGCTGGTGCTGCCGCAGATGGACGGCTACGTCCTGTTCGTCGCCGGCACCGCACCGTTCCTGCTGCTGACCCTGTACCTGGCCTCCAAGCCGGCGCTGTTCGGCTTCGCCACCGGCACCAACCTGGCCTTCATCTCGATCCTGGCGGTGCAGCCCACGCCGCACTTCGATGCCGTCGCCACCTTCAACAGCGTGGTGCCGCTGCTGCTGGGCACGCTGGCGGTAAGCGTGGCGTTCGTGTTCGTGCCGCCGGTGATCGGCACTCGCTGGCATCGCCGGCGCCTGCTGGAACAGCTGCGGCGGCAGACCACGTTGGCCGCGCGCGCGCCGCTGCCCGGCCTGCAGTTGCGCCTGGAAAGCGTCAACCGCGACCTGTTCCAGCAGATCGTCGCGCATACCCCGCCGGGCAGCGACGAACTGCGCGACCTGCTCGGCTGGGCGCTGTCGGTGCACGAGACCGGGCGCACCCTGGTCGAGCTGCGCCGCGACGCCGCCGACGGCGACCTGCCGGCCGCGCTGGCGGCCGACGTGGACGCCGCGGTGCAGGCGCTGGCCGCGCTGTACCTGGCGCCCTCGCCGGCACGGCACCGCCTGGCGCTGCAGCGCATCGACGCGGCGCTGGCCGCGAGCCGGGTCGACGGCCAGGTGCCGCTGCGCTGGAAACGCACCCGCGAGCACCTGCACCTGCTGCGCGGCGCTCTGCTCGATGCCGACTCGGTGCTTGCCGCACTCGCCAGCGGGCACCCGCCCGCCCCGCCCTCGCCAGGAGCCGCCGATGTCGCTGCCCGCTGAAATCTCGATCGCCGGCGTGTACGTGCCCGGCCTGTTGGTGCTGGCGGTGCTGCTGCTGTTCGCCGCCTGGGCGGTCGACGCGCTGGCCGGCCGCGCCGGGCTGTACCGCTACGCCTGGCACCCGCCGCTGTTCCGCCTGGCCTTGTACGTCGCCGTGTTCGCCGCGTGCGGCCTGCTCCTTTTGCCGTGAGTCCCGCCATGAAGACCCCTGCCCTGATCCGTTTCGCCCTGACCGCCGCGGTCGTGCTGATCGCCGCCCTGCTCGCGCATGCGCTGTGGCGCCACTACATGCTGTCGCCGTGGACCCGCGACGGCCGCGTGCGCGCCGAAGTGGTGCGCATCGCCCCGGACGTGTCCGGCCTGGTCGATGCGGTCGCGGTGACCGACAACCAGCACGTCAAGCGCGGCGACGTGCTGTTCAGCGTCGATCGGCGGCGCTTCGAGCTGGCCCTGGCGCAGGCCCGCGCCGATTTGGCCGCGGCGCAGGCGCAGGCGCGCTCGGCCGGCGCCAGCATCTCCGCCGCGGCCGCCAGCCAGGCGGCGAGCGAGGCCGAATTCCAGATGCGCCGCGCGCAGGCCGAACGCCGCGCCCGCGCCGCGGCGGTGATCTCGGCCGAGGCCCGCTCCGACGCCGAGGCCACCGCGCGCTCGGCGCAGGCCGACGTGCACCGCACCGCCGCCGTGCGCGGCCAGGCCAGCGCCGCACAGGCGCAGGCGCTGGCGGCGGTGGAGCAGGCCCAGGCCGCGGTCGACCTGGCCGCGCTGGACCTGCAGCGCACCCAGGTCCGCGCCACCGCCGACGGCTACGTCACCAACCTGGACGTGCGCGTCGGCGACTACGCCCAGGCCGGCGGCGCGCGGCTGGCGCTGGTGCGCGACGACGCGATGTGGGTCTACGGCTACTTCGAGGAGACCAAACTGCCGCAGGTGCACGTCGGCGATCGCGCCGACATCCGCCTGATGAGCGGCGGGGTGCTGCTGCATGGACGGGTCGAAGGCATCGCCCGCGGCATCGCCGACAGCGACAACCCGACCAGCGCCTCGCTGCTCGCCGACGTCAGCCCAACTTTCAACTGGATCCGCCTGGCGCAGCGGGTGCCGGTGCGGGTGCGCATCGACCCGGCCAGCGTGCCGGAGGGCACCATCCTGGCCGCGGGCATGACTGCGACAGTCACGGTGCATGGAAAGCCGTGATGACCGGCCTTCGGCCGTTGTGGAGCGCTTCGGGAGTCGGGATTGGGGATTCGTAAAAGCCAGCTGCGGGCCTCGATCCATCCACACCGCGCGATCGCCGTTACGAATCCCGAATCTCCAATCCCCAATCCGGCCCCACATCCATACGCCGTAGTATCCTGCGCATCTCGGCCGCGCCGCGGCCTCTGTTCCGAGCGACCGCATGAGCACCTACCAAGCCCCGCTGACCGACCTGCGCTTCGCGCTGCACGACGTGCTGCAGGTGGAGGCCCTGTTCGCCCGCCTGGGCTACGCCGACGCCACCGCCGACGTGGTCGATGCCGTCCTGGAGGAAGCCGCGCGCTTCACCGGCACGGTGCTGGCGCCGCTGAACCGGGTCGGCGACGAGCATGGCTGCACGCTGGACGCGGCCACCGGCGCGGTCACCACCGCACCCGGTTTCCGCGAGGCCTACCGGCAGTTCGCCGACGGCGGCTGGACCGGCCTGACCGCCGCGGTCGAATTCGGCGGCCAGGGCCTGCCGCACACGCTGGGCGTGCCGCTCAACGAAATGGTCAACGCCGCCAACCTGGCCTGGGGCAACTTCCCGCTGCTGTCGCATGGCGCGGTCGAGGCGCTGAAGCAGCACGGCGAGGCCTGGCAGCAGGAGGTGTTCCTGAAGCCGCTGGTCGACGGCCGCTGGACCGGCACCATGTGCCTGACCGAACCGCACTGCGGCACCGATCTGGGCCTGCTCAAGACCCGCGCCGAACCCGACGCCGACGGCAGTTGGTCGGTCAGCGGCACCAAGATCTTCATCACCGCCGGCGAGCACGACTTCACCGACAACATCGTGCACCTGGTGCTGGCGCGGCTGCCGGACGCGCCGGCCGGGGCCAAGGGCATTTCGCTGCTGGTGGTGCCCAAGTTCAAGGTCGCCCGCGACGGCAGCGTCGGCGAGCGCAACGCGGTGCGCTGCGGCTCGCTGGAGCACAAGATGGGCATCCACGGCTCGGCCACCTGCGTGATGAACTTCGACGGCGCGCAGGGTTACCTGGTCGGCCAGCCGCACAAGGGCCTGCAGGCCATGTTTACGATGATGAACACCGCACGCCTGGGCGTTGGGTTGCAAGGCATCGGCCTGTCCGAGCGCGCCTACCAGAACGCCCTGCGCTATGCGCGCGAGCGCCTGCAGTCGCGCTCGCTGACCGGGGCCAAGCTGCCGGACAAGCCGGCCGACCCGATCCTGGTGCATCCGGACGTGCGCCGCATGCTGCTGACGGTGAAGGCGCTGACCGAAGGCAGCCGCCTGCTGGCGCTGCACGCCGCGACCCTGATCGACGTCGCCCACCATGCGCAGGACCCGGCCGAACGCGAGCGGGCCGACGTGCTGGTCAGTTTCCTGACCCCGATCTCCAAGGCCTGCCAGACCGAATGGGGCGTAGAGAACACCTATCACGCGCTGCAATGCTTCGGCGGCCACGGCTACATCCACGAGCACGGCATGGAGCAGCTGGCGCGCGATGCGCGCATCACCACGCTGTACGAAGGCACCACCGGCATCCAGGCGCTGGACCTGATCGGGCGCAAGACCGCGTCCAGCCAGGGCGCCGGGCTGAAGCTGTTCCTGGCGCAGATCGAGGCCTTCGCCGGCGAGCACGCGGACAATCCGGCGGTGGCCGAGTTCATCGCGCCGCTGCGCGAGAAGGCCGGCGAATGGGCGGCGCTGACCAAGCGCATCCTGCAGCGCGCCGCCGGCAATGCCGACGAGCTGGGCGCGGCCAGCTACGACTACGTGTTCTATTCCGGCTACGTGGTGCTGGCCTACTGGTGGGCGCGCAGCGTCGCCGCGGCCGAGGCATCGGCGCACAGCGAGGCGTTCAAGCAGTCCAAGCGCGAGACCGCGCGCTTCTACTACGCCAAGCTGCTGCCGCGCACGCTGACCCACGCCGCGGTGATCGAGGCCGGCGCCGAACCGCTGATGGCGATGGCCGACGCGCACTTCTGAACCCTGCGCAAGGCGCGACCGGCAGCGCATGCGCCGGTCGCGCAGATCCGTCCCGGTGCGATACACAAATCGTCAACAATCGGGTATAAGCTGTTTTCCCGATGGAGACAGACACAACAACGCTTGGTCTGATCGATACCGGAGCCTTCGCCGCTTCGGCCGGCGGCGCGTCGTTGCCGCCGCCCCCCGCCCACCTGCCTTCGGTCCGCCTGCTGTCGCTCGACGCGCACGGCCGGGTGCTGGACTGGATCAACTGGCAATCGGCCGCTTGCCTGTATGCGCGCGGCGCGGTGGCCTGGACCCTGGGCGAGCCGTGCATGCACATCCATGGCGGCATGTCGCGCGCCAGCGGCGAGCGCAGCGTGCTGCACCTGCATCCGATCATCGCCGCGCGCGGCCATGCCCGTTCGCGCGCGCTCGACCCCACCCCGACCCTGACCAACACCGCGCTGTTCGCCCGCGACGCGCAGCTGTGCCTGTACTGCGGCCAGCAGTTCAGCCGCCCACAACTGACCCGCGACCACGTGCTGCCGGTGTCCAAGGGCGGCCGCGACACCTGGGAGAACGTGGTCACCGCGTGCTTCCACTGCAACTCGCGCAAGGGCAACCGCACCCCGCAGCAGGCGTCGATGCCGCTGCTGGCGGTGCCCTACCGGCCGAGCTGGATCGAGCACCTGATCCTGTCCAACCGCAACATCCTGGCCGACCAGATGTCGTTCCTGAAGGCGCAACTGCCCAAGCGCTCCAAGCTGTCGGTCTGACCCGCCACGGCGGCGCAGTCGGCGCCCTTGCCTGCGACGGATTGCCGCACCCGGTCCCCGCAACGGCCCGCGCTGCGCCCAGCTGAACCGGTTTGCTTGCCCGTCTTCGGAATGGGGAGGAAAATGATCGGTCCGCTGAATCCAGATTCCGATGATCGATCCCACCCGCTATCCGCGCCTCTCGCGCATCCAGATCCCCGCCGAACTGCGCCGCTTCGAGGAATCCGAGCTGCCGGCGATCGCGGAGGAGCTGCGCGCCTACCTGATCGAGTGCGTCGGCAAGAGTGGCGGCCATTTCGGCGCCGGCCTGGGCGTGATCGAACTCACCGTCGCCTTGCACTACCTCTACGACACCCCCGTGGATCAGCTGGTGTGGGACGTCGGCCACCAGACCTACCCGCACAAGATCCTGACCGGGCGCCGCGACCAGATCCATACGGTCAAGCAGGCCGACGGCGTGGCGCCGTTCCCCAAGCGCGAGGAAAGCGACTACGACACCTTCGGCGTCGGCCATTCCTCCACCTCGATCTCCGCGGCGCTGGGCATGGCCATCGCGCTGCAGCGCGCCGGCGACGAACGCAAGGTGGTGGCGGTGATCGGCGACGGCGCGATGACCGCCGGCATGGCCTACGAGGCCTTGAACCACGCCGGCGGCATGGAGCCTGAGCCGAACCTGCTGGTGATCCTCAACGACAACCGCATGTCGATCTCCGAGGCGGTCGGCGGGGTCACCAAGATGCTCGGCCGCATGAGCGGCAGCAAGACCCTCAATGCGATCCGCGAGGGCGGCAAGAAGATCCTCGGCGACAAGAAGAGCAATCCCACCGCGCGCTTCGTGCGCCGCTGGGAAGAGCACTGGAAGGGCATGTTCGTGCCGTCCACGCTGTTCGAGGAGATGGGCTTCCACTACACCGGCCCGATCGACGGCCACGACCTGCCGGCGCTGATCGGCGCACTGAAGACCCTGCAGACGCTGAAGGGGCCCCAGCTGCTGCACGTGATCACCACCAAGGGCAAGGGCTACGAACTGGCCGAGGGCGACCAGATCGGCTACCACGCGGTCGGCCCGTTCGACCCGAGCAAGGGCCTGGTGTCCAAGCCGGGGGCCAAGGCGCCGACCTATACCGACGTGTTCGGCGAGTGGATCTGCGACATGGCCGCCGCCGAACCGGCGCTGCTGGCGATCACCCCGGCGATGCGCGAGGGCTCGGGCCTGGTGCGCTTCAGCAAGGAATACCCACAGCGCTACTTCGACGTGGCGATCGCCGAGCAGCACGCGGTGACGCTGGCCGCGGGCATGGCCACCCAGGGCGCCAAACCCGTGGTGGCGATCTACTCGACCTTCCTGCAGCGCGGCTACGACCAGCTGGTGCACGACGTGGCGGTGCAGAAACTCGATGTGCTGTTCGCGATCGACCGCGGCGGCGTGGTCGGCCCGGACGGCGCCACCCACGCCGGGAACCTGGACCTGAGCTTCCTGCGCTGCGTGCCGCACCTGGTGGTGATGGCGCCGGCCGACGAGGCCGAGTGCCGGCAGATGCTCAGCACCGGCCTGCAGCATGCCGGCCCGGCCGCGGTGCGCTACCCGCGCGGCACCGGCCCCGGCGTGGCGCCCGGCACGGCGCTGGACACGCTGCCGATCGGCAAGGCGCAGCTGCGCCTGCAGGGCGCCACGCTGGCGCTGCTGGCGTTCGGCGCGACCGTGGCGGCGGCCGAACAGGTCGGCCGCGAACTGGGCCTGAGCGTGGTCAACATGCGCTTCGTCAAGCCGCTGGACCGCGCACTGCTGCTGGAACTGGCGCGCAGCCACGACGGCTTCGTGACCATCGAGGACAACGTGGTGGCCGGCGGCGCCGGCTCCGGCGTGGCCGAACTGCTCAATGCGGAAGGCGTGCTGCGCCCGGTGCTGCACCTGGGCCTGCCCGACGCCTTCCAGCACCACGCCAGCCGCGAGCAGTTGCTGACCGAAGCCGGCATCGACGCCGCCGGCATCCGCGCCGCGGTGCTGGCGCGCTGGCCGCAACTGGCCGCCGGCGCCAGCACGCCGCGCACCGCGGCCGGCTGACCGCCGGCGAGGGTCGGCATGCCGGGAGCGGCAGGTGCGGCGCGGCCAGTAGCGTGCGCCGCACGTCGGCGCATCAGGGCGCGATCACCTCGTAGCCGCGCGCGCGCAGCCGGTCCAGCGGGCCGTCGGCCTCCTGCAAGGTCTGCATCGACAACACCGCGAAGCTGGAACGGTGCTGCGCCAGGGCCCGCTCGGCCGTCTCCAGCCACTTGTCCCGCGCACGCCGGCGCACGTCGCCCAGGCCCAGCTTGCGCGCGATCGCCGCTTCGCCCACCGCATCCACGCACACCCGGTACTGGTCGTTGCCCGGCAACCCGGCGAGCGCGTCCAGATCGCCTTCGGACCAGGCATTGGCGCGTTGGCGCATCGTCTCCAGGTCGCCCTGGATGACCTGCAGGGTGCGCGCGAAACAGCGGCTGTCATTCAACGAGGTGGCGCGGAATTCCTGCAGCGCGCGCTTGGCGTCGGGCACCTTCACTTCCACCACCACCGGCACGATCGGCACCTTGGCGCGCTTGGCCGCGCGCGCGATCACCGGCTCGGTGACGCTGGCCATGCTCAACCCCGACTTGCGCATCGCCGCCTCGTAGAGCTCCTGCGCGGCGAAGACCGGGCGCCATTTTTCCACGCTGCCGTCGCGGCCCAGGTAGCGCGCCTTCAGCGGCAGCCAACGCGCATACAGATCCGCCGGCAGCACCTGCTGCAGGGTCTTGTCGTCCGGGTTGCGCCGCGCCTTCAGCAGCGACGGCAGCAACAGCATGCTGCGGAACACGCCCAGATCGGAGGACAGCGACAGCGTCGGCGCGGCGATGACCTGCTGCGACTGGCCGATGACCCGTTCCACTTCGCCCGATTCCCACTGCATGCGCTTGGGCAACGGCGACACCGTGCCCAGGATCCACAGCACATGCTCGCCACGGCGCACCTGCCACAGCCCGGGACCAGGCTGGCGGCCGGTGACCAGCACCGCATCCAGGTCGACCACCGGCGGCGCGGCGGCCTGCACTGCCGGCGGCGGACCCGGCTGCGCCGCGGCCAACGCCGCGCATGCCAACAACACTGCGGCACAGCCGCCCCGTACCGCATTCGCCAAACGCATCCGGCCACACTCCAGCAATTGGATCGGCGCCGAACCCGGCGCGACGTTGTTCAGACTGCCAGCGTGGGCAGTTTCGCGGCCAACGGATCGGCGGCGGACAGCAGTTCGAAGCGTTCCCACAGAAAGCCCGGCGCCACCACGCAGCGCACCAGGCAATAGTCGTCCAGCGGCCGCGCCGCTTGCCAGCTGCCGGCGGCGATCACCACGGCGGACAGGCCGCCGCGTTCGCTGGCGTCCAGCCGATGGCGTTGCAGGCCGTGCCGCGGATCGAAGCTCAGCAGTTCCAGCGCGCCGCCCTCCTCCCACTGCCAGGTCTCGTCGGCATCGATCCGGTGCCAGTCGCTGTGTTCGCCGTGCACCAACAGGAAGCGGATCGCGGTGCAGGCCGGACGCGTCGTCGCCTCGTGCTGGACCTGCAGCGTGGAGGTATGCACGCGGGCATAGTGCCCGCCTTCGGGATGCGGCTGCAGCGACAGGTCGCGCAGCAACGTCTGGATACGGGAGGAGGATGCGGTGGCCATGCGTCAGTCTAGGGTTCGCCAGCGCGATTGGAATAGGCCATTGCGCACGGTCGCCTGGCCCATCCATAGCTGTGCCAACCGATCGCCCGCGGCACTGTGTGCCGGCTCGATCCGGCCGCATGCGCCGGCACTTCCCTCCGTGCACGCGCCGATGCGTGATCGCCGCGGCGCGCGGTTCAGGGCATGCGCTGGCTTCCCGGCACCGCCATCCCCTGGTCCAGGTGCCGGCCATTGCGCAGGCACACGCCGAAGAACACCAGCAGGTCCCAGCTGTAGCGCTTGAGCAGGCGGCGCGGCTCGCGCAGCAACCGGTACATCCACTCCATGTGCAGCCGCCGCACCCATTCGGGCGCGCGTTGCGCCTTGCCGGACAGGAAATCCAGCAACGCGCCGATCCCGAACAGCAACGGCGCTCGCAGCTGCGCGGCATGGTCGAGGATCCAGGTTTCCTGCAGCGGATTGCCGAACGCCACCAGCACCACGTCGGCGCCGCTGGCGTTGATGCGATCGGTCAACCCGGCGCCGGCGGCGGCGAACTCGGCGTAGCCGTCGCAGGTGCCGACCACGTCCTGCCCCAGCGTCTGCCGCAGCATCTGCGCGGCGGACTCGGCCACGCCCGGACGGCCGCCGAGCAGGAAGAAGCGCAGCGGCCGCGGGCTGTGCCGGCACAGGTACGGGATCAGGTCGGTGCCGTTGAGGTTGCCGGCGAAGCGCCGGCCGTGCACCAGCAGCGCGCCCAGGTCCATGCCGATGCCGTCGTTGACGATGCGCACGTCCGGCGCGCGCAACCGCGCGCGCAACGCCTGGCACTGCACCACGAAGTTGGTGTTGGCGAAGAACACCTGGCGCTGCTCGCCGCGCGCGCGCGCCTGGAACAGCGCATGCGCGAACGCCGCTTCGGTGGTGCGCAGGATCGGATAGCCGCCCAGCGCCATCACCTCCTGGGTTTCGGGCTGGCGGTCACCAGAGGTCATGGGGGAAGCTGTCCAACAGACCGCGCTGCACGCTGTCCAGATCGAAACCCGCGTTGCCGCCCAAGGCCAGGCACTCCTCCACGCTGTGGCCGGCATGCCACTGCATGCGTCCGGTGCCGTGGTAGTAATCGTCGTACTTGAACCGGTCCTCGCCATTGCCCCAATCCAGGTAGACCGACGGCACGCCGTAGGCCTCGGCCAGGATCAGGCCGTGCAAGGAACTGGACACCACCAGTTCCGCGCCCAGCAGTTGCCGCACGAACGTGGCTGGTTGCCGGTTCGGCAACACCAGCTGGTCCTTGTAGCGCGCATATTTGTCCGATGGTTCGTTGAAGTGCGGCACGATCAGGAACGGCTGCCGCGTGGCCGGCGGCGCCAGCGCCTCGCGCGGGAAGAACAGCGGCATCAGCAGCCCCGGATCGCCGTAGATCTCCGGCACCTCCAGCCCGCGCTCGCGCAGGAACGCGCGGGTCTTGGGGCCGCGCACGGCGCGCACGTCGAGGCTGCGGAAGGTGTGCCGGTCGGCCGGAATCTTGCCGTTGACGCCGCTGCCCCACACCGTGTCGCCATCCCTGGCGAAATGCAGCACCGAGCCGATCGCGATCAGGCGCTTGCGCTTGTCGCGCTTGTCCAGCAGGGTGCGGTCGCGCTGGCCGAGGACATTGGAGACGATGATCTTGGACAGGTGATCGCCGACATTGATCTCCCCGTTCTTCGGTTTCCACCAGAACAGCGCACGCCGTTCTTCGTAGTCAATCCATTTTTGCAGTGCGGACATGCGGGCTCCTCCTCCAGATGCGCATACGGTATTCGTTCGGTAGTGGCGGACTGCCGGCGTCTCAGGCCGGGCTATCTGTAAACATCCGCGTTTCCGGATAGGCCGCCGGGTCGAGCACGCGGTCGGTGGTGTCCGACCAGCTCAGGCACTGGCGATGGCGCTCGTGCGGCGCCTGCAGCGCCTGTCCGATCGCGGCGACGATCGAGGCCTCGTCGCCCGGCGTGTAGCCGAAACGCGACGGATAGCGGCCGACCACCGCGTTCGGGCACACCGCCGGCAGGCCGAAGAAATCGTACTGCAGCAGCTTCATCGAACTGTCGGCCAGGTACACCGGCACCTGTTCCGAGGCGTACGGGGCGATGCCGAAGCGGGCGTGCTTGATGTAGCGGATGGTCTCGGCATGCTTCATCTCGCCGTACACCACCACGTTGTCGCCGTAGCCCGGCGCGCGGCCCATGCCCGAACCGATCACGTGGAAGGTGACCTGCGGGAAGGCGCGGCTGGCGGCGACGAAGAAGTCCGGATCGAACAGCATCGAGCCGACCGCCACCGCATGGATGCCCTCGGCGTACGGCGACGGATCGCCGAGCGTGTCCAGGTTGTGGTCCACGCCGTGGCCGACGTGGAACACGTTGTGGCGGCTGGAGATCTCGTCGGCCATCGCCGGCGACACCAGCGCGATCACGTCCAGGCTCGGCGCCACCCGCTCGAACTCGCGCTCGATGTAGTCGGCGACGTTGATCGTGCTCAGCCCGTCGGAGGCACGGTAGACCTTGCGCGCGGTCGGGTTGATCCGCGCCGCCAGTTCGATGAAGGCCACCGCGATGCCGCTCTCGAACACGATCACGTCCGCTTCCTGCATCCAGCGCAGCAGCGTGGCCGGCGGCTTGGCCGCGTACAGCTTGAACATCAGGTCTTCCAGCGGCCGCAGCCAGCGCCGCCGGGTGTTGAACGGGTGCAGCGGCGCGCGCCACAGGTAGCAGTCCACGCCGTTGTGCCTGACCACCGTGTTGGCGGTGGCGTCCAGCGGCAGCCGCAGGTCGCCCTTGAGCCGCGACAGCAGGCTGTAGCGCAGCGAGAAGAAGCGCGTGGTGCCGCGCTTGGCCAGCTCGTCGGCAATGAAATGGATGTTGGCGCGGCGCGGCGTGCGGTAGTCGTGCGCCGACAGCACCAGGTAGCACGGCGGGCGTCCGGCGATGGCCGCGGCCGGTGCCGCGGCGAGCGTCGCCGACGCGGAAGAATCGCTCATGGCATCGCTCCTTTGCGGGAAGGGGTTTCGGGAAATGTCGCCTGGCCGCGGGTCATCGCTTGGCCCTGGCATCGCGCAGCAGCGTACGCATGTTGAGGATCGCCATCACGTCGTGGCGGAACGCCGGCCACAGCGCGAACACCAGCACGCAGCCCAGCGCCATCGCCGCGCTGCCCACCGCCAGCTGCTGCCACAGCGAGCCGCCGCCCCACTGCTGCGCGGCGAAGTACGCCGCCACGCCGCAGGCGCCATAGCCGAGGATCGCGCGCAGGCCGTTGTTGAACAGCTCCATCGCCGGCACCTGCGGCGCCACCTTGGCGATCCAGATCACCGACAGCGGCCACATCACCAGCAGGCCCAGGGTGTAGCCGACGGTCACCCCCATCACGCCCCAGATCGAACCGGCGAAGATGCAGGCGATCAGCATCACCCGCCCGACCACCGAATACACCAGCTGCTGGCGCATCAGGCCCAGCGCCAGGAACACCCAGTAGGTGGCGTAGGACGCGGTCTGGAAGATGCCGCCCAGGGTCAGCACTTGGAACAGCGGCACCGCCGGCCGCCACTGTTCGCCGAGCACCAGCACGATCAGCGGCAGCGCCAGCGCGCAGGCGAAGGAGAACAGCGCCACGATCAGGTGCACCATCACCGTCTGCCCGCGCAGCAGGAAGCTGCCGAAGCGCGGCGGATCGTCCTGCAGCTGCGACAGCACCGGCAACGCCACCGAGGTGGCCGGCGCGTTGATCTGGTTCAGCGGCATCATCAGCAGCTGGAACGCGCGGTTGTACAGGCCCAGCGCTTCTGCGCCGATGCGGTGGCCGATGATCACCTGGCCGACGTTGCGGCTGGCGTAGCCGAGCAGCTGCGCGGCCATCAGGTTCCAGCCGAAGCTCAGGAACGCGCGCATCGGCGCATCGCGGCGGTAGCCGCGCGGCAGCCAGCGCGCGCAGGCGCCGGCGATGGCCAGGTTGACCAGCGCCTGCACCACCTGCTGCCAGACCAGCGCCCAGTAGCCGTAGCCGGCCAGGGCCACGCCGACGCCGGCGATCAGGCCCAGCACCTGCGCACCGACGTCGCTCAGCGATACCTGGCCGAAGCGCAGCCCGCGGCTCAGGTGCGCGCGGTACTGGGTGGTCATGCCGTTGAGCAGGAAGGTCACCGCCAGCGCCTGCGAGATGCCCAGCAGCGCCGGTTCGCGATAGAAGTGCGCGATCCACGACGAGGACAGGAATACCACCACCGCCAGCACCAGGCCGATGCCGCTGTTGATCCAGAACAGGTTGTCGCGCTGCTCGCGGCTGACGTGCTTGGCCTGGATCGCGGCCGAGGACAGGCCGAAATCGCGCAGGATCTCGGCCATGCCGACGATCGCGGTGACCATCGCCATCAGGCCGTAGTCGTAGGGCGTGAGCAAGCGCGCCAGCAGCACGATGCCGCCGAACTGCACCACCATCTTGGCCAGCTGCCCGGCCATCGTCACCGCCGCGCCGCCGGCCGCGCGCGACCCCAGGCTGCGTTCCGGCGGCGCGGCGGGCGGCGGCGCTCCGGCCACGCTCATGCCAGCGCCTCGACGCGCTGGCCGAGCGTGTCCAGATAGCTGCGGTAGTGCTGCACGCCGATCGCGCTCCAGTCGCGCCGTGACAGGTCCGGCATCGCATCGGCCGGCAGCCGCTGCGCCTGCGCCAGCGCGTCCGCCAGCTGCGCCGCATCCAGCTCGCCCCGGTACAGCAGCACCCACTGCGGCCCGACCTCCGCGGCGATCGCCGCATTGGCCTCGTTCCACGGCGCCAGCACCGGCCGCGCCAGCGACAAGGCCAGCAACAGCGTGCCGGAGTTGTGCATCTGCCGGTACGGCAACACCACCAGCTCGGCCTCGCCGACCTCGCGCGCCAGCACCTCGTCCTCCACGTACTGCAGGCGCGCGCTGATCCGCGGATCGGCGGCGCAGGCCTGCTCGACCACGGCGCGGATCTGCGGATTGATCGGATTGCCGGCGATGCGCAGGCTCAGCGCCGGATCGGGCAAGGCCTGCAGCGTCGCCACCAGCGTTTCCACGCCCTTGTACGGGCGCAGCAGGCCGAAATGCAGCAGCCGCCCGCGTACCCGCGGCGGCTGCGGCATGGCCGCATACCAGTCGCGGTAGTGGCCGTGCAGGATGGTGTCGGTAGCCGGCGCGCGCTCGGGCGTGGTGGCGTTGATGCGGATCCAGCGCGCGGTCAGCCGATCGGTCCAGCGCAGCAGCTGGCGCTCGCGCCAGCCCTTGTCCTCGTGCGGGGCCACGTTGTGCAGCGTGCGCACCAGCGGCACGCCGGTGAGCCACAGCCGCAGCAGCAGCAGCGCCATGCACGCCTGCTTGGCCAGCGTGCCCAGGCCGCTGCGGTGCCGCATCATGTATTCCGGCCAGTGCACGTGCAACACGTCGTAGCGCGACAGCAGCGCCGCGCGCATCGAGAAGAAGCGCAGCTGCACCTGCTGCGGCAACGCGGCGTACAGCTGGGTCAGGTATGGGTTGGTGGTCGCGGCCGGCCGTTCGGTCGACAGCAACACGGTGATCGACGGACCGGGCACGCGCGCATCGCCGCTGCAGCGCGGTTCCACGCTCATCGCACGCCCTCCGCAGTGCCCAGCGCCGCGCGGTACTCGTCCAGGTAGGCGCCGACCACCTGCTCCCAGTCGTAGCGCTGCGCATAGGCCATGGCCGCCTGCCGCTGCGCGGCGAACGCAGCGTCGGTGGCGGCCGCGTAGGCCTGCACCGCGTCGGCGGCGCGCTGCGCATCGGCCGGATCCACCAGCACGCCCTGCGCCGATTCGCGCACCAGCCGCGCGAACGGCGGGATGTCGCTCAACACCGGCAGCAGGCCGGCGCTCATCGCCTCGACCGCGGCCAGGCCGAAACCCTCGTGCCGCGACAGGCACACGAAATACTGCGCACTGCCGAGCAGCTGCGCCAGTTCCTCCTGCGACGGCGCCACGTGCAGCTGCACGCGCTCCTGCAGGCCGCGCTCAGCGATCGCCTGCAGCAGGTCGGCCTGGGTGAAGTCGTACTCGCGCCCGGCCACGATCAGCCGCCACGCCGGATCCTGCGCCGCCAGCGCGCGCAGCAGGTCCAGCGTCTCCAGCAGGCCCTTGTTGACCGACCAGCGCCCGAAATAGATCAGCGTGCGTCCGGGCGAGGCGCTGCCCTGCCCGGCGAACTTGCTCACGTCCACGCCGTTTTCGATCACCCGCAGCCGCTGCGGCGCGACCACCGCGGAGAACACCTGGCCGTCGTTCTCGCTGGTCGCCACGACCCGCGCGTAGGCCCAGGCCGAGGCCCGGGTCAGCGTCTTGAACCACAGCATCTTCAACCGCGAGGCATAGGTGGTGTGGAAGAACCCGCCGTGGGTGGACACGATCATCGGCGTGCCGTGCAGCAGGCGGGTCAAGGCCAGGAAGTCGTAGAAGAAATCGATGCCGTGCACGTGCACCAGGTCGGCGCCGCGCAGCGTCGCCAGCACCTGCGGCGCCAACGGATAGCGCGAGGAGCCGCGGAACGGCACGCGCACGATCGGCACGCCCTGGTACACGTCGTGTCGCGCCAACCGCTCCTGCGGCCGGGTGAAGACCCGGTCCAGGGTGACCACCTCGACCTGATCGCGGCCCTGCTGCAGATGCCGCCGCGCGATGTTCAGCACCACCTCCTCCATGCCGCCAACGGACGGATGGAACTGGCGCACGACATGTACCACTTTCATTGAGCGCTCCCGTGCGACAGCGCACAGCGTTGTTGCGATGGCGCCATCAGGGCGCCTCCTGTCTGGCCGGTTCGCGGCGCAGCCCGATCATCCACGGCGCCACGCGCACGATCACCGCGCGGATCGGCACGCTGGCGATCACCGCGAGCACGCCCACCGATACCGCCCAGGTTGGTCCCCAGGCATCGCCGCGGACCAGGCCGGTGCGGCTGGCGACGCCGGCCATGACCGAGAACAGCAGCGTATGCGTGCACAGGATCAGCAAGGTATTGCGCCCGATCCACTGCACCCAGGCCCATTCCTGCACCAGTCGCGCCGCGCACAGCGCCATCGCACTGCCGAGCAGGCTCGCCGCCAGGAACGCCAGCGGCGAATGGCCGAACTTCATCATGTTCACGTCCACCCGGCCGTTGTTCCAGGCGATCGCGTACCACGCCGCGCCGAGCAGCAACGCCGCCAGCGCATTGCCCATGCGGCTACGCGGCAGGCGCGCGCTGCGCTTGGCCGCGGCCGCGCCGACCGCGAAGAAGCACAACGCCACCGGCAGCACATCCAGCGCGAACGGCAGCCGGTAGTCCTGGGTGGGGAACCAGATCGCCCAGCCCCAGGCCAGCAGCAGCGACAGCAGCGCCAGCACATCCAGCGACAGGCGCCGGCGCAGGTACAGATAGGCCAGCGTGGTCACGAACAGCGCCGGCAGGAACCACAGCGCCGGCATCACGTAGAGCTTGGGCCCGATGCCGCTGACCAGGCCCAGCAACGGTTCCCACCATGGCCGGTCGCCCCACAGCTGCGCCTTGGAGCCGATGTTGCGGGTCAGCATCCAATACGCATACGCGACCACGAAGAACGCCAGGTACGGCAACAGCAGGCTGCGCGCCAGCTTGGTCCAGGTCGCCACGCCCAGTGGCCGCTTGCCGAACGCCTCCCCGACCCAGCCGGACAGCACGAAGAACATCGGCACGTGGAAGCTGTAGGCCAGGATCACATAGGCCTGCGGGATGCCCTTGGCATGGCCGAACACCACCAGCACGATCGCCAGCGCCTTGGCCGCGTCGATGCGCGCATCGCGCGGGCCGCGGGTCCCGCGCACACCGGTTTTGGTCGGCTCCTCGGCCAGCACCGTCTGCAACGGCTGCGTCGCTGCGCTCATGTCGCCACCGCCTCAGGTCGTTGCGTATCAGTGGCTGGCGGTAGCGCGTCCAGTTCGCGCCGCCGCGGCACCATCTGCCACAGGCAGCCGCAGACGAACCACCACAGCGCCGCGGTCTTGATCGAGAAATAGCCGTTGGACACCAGCAGGCTCAGCGCGAACGCGAAGATCAGCAGATTCTTGAACAGCTGGCCCTCGATCGTGCGCATCAGCATCGCGAACGAATAGGCGACCAGGAACGCCAGCACCATCACCACCGACTGCGAGGAGATGAAATAGGCGATGCCGCTGTCGAAATATGTGTACGGCGACTGGGAATCCAGGCCCAGCCACGATTCGGGGGTCATGTTGCGGATCGAATAGACGGTGAAGAACACCCGCCCCAGGGTGGTGTCCTCGTAGCTCTGGATGCCGGACGCCCACACCATCAGCCACGCACCCAGCAGCACGCCGAAGAAGATCAGAAAGCCCAGGCGCTGGTCCATGCGCCGCAGCAGCGGGGTCAGCAGCACCATCATCACGCAGGTGCCGGCGGCCAGGCGTCCGTCCGAGGCCACGATCAGGAAACCGATCATCGCCACCGACGCGGCGATGGCCAGCGGCCGCATCCAGCGCCAGAAGGTCAGCAGGATCGCGGTGAAGAAGATGATGAAGTTGCCCATCGTCACCGGCTCGATGAACACCGAGGAGGCGCGCGGCAGGTTGGAGGACGGCAGGAAGTTGCGCGCGCCCGGCCGGGTCGCGCTGACGAACAGGTTGCTGTCCGCGTTCCAGAAACTGGACGCCGCGGCGCCGCGCGCATTGACGAAGTAGCTCTTCGGATTGACCACGTCGCCGTACAGCTTGGGCAGCGCCAGCTCGAACAGCGCCACCAGCGACACAATCAGCGCCATGCGCAGGAACAGCTTGGGCAGCGACCCGGTATAGGCCGCGCCCAGCACCAGGAACGCGAACGGGATCAGCGCATCACGGAAGAACTTCGGATCGATCGACCAGACCAGGAACAGCCGCGCCAGCATCAGCAGCACGATCGCCGCGAGCCCGGTGAACACCAGGGCGGTGCGCTTGCGGTCCAGCGCCCACAGGCCGATCACGAAGCAGGCGCCGTAGGCCCCCAGTTCGGCGACATAGGTCATGGCCGGGCTGACCCGGAACACCTTGGCGTTCACCAGCGCGAGCAGGAAGTTGTAGCCGATGGCGAACAACAGCAACAGCTCGATCAGCAGGTTGCGGCGCCGCTCGCGCAGCGTCATCACCGGCGCGGTCAGCACGCGCCGCCTCGCGAGACGGCAAAAAGCGGCACAACGACGGCGCCGCGAATACACAGGCGACGGTTGGCCGACTCCCTCATCGCGCGGCGGCATGCGCCCCGGCCGCCGCCGTCCCCGCTGCCGACGGCGACGACGGGGCGGCGCCGGCAGCGGGGACGGTCGGCGGAGTAACGGTACATCGGGCGCATCAGTAGGCGGTCTTCTGCCCGAGCACCTTCACCGCGGTGAGCACGATGATCCGCGTATCCAGCCACAGCGACCAGCGCCGGATGTAGTCCAGGTCGTACTGGATGCGCTTCTTCATCGTCCGCAGCTCCGGCGTCTCGCCGCGGAACCCGTTGACCTGGGCCCAGCCGGTGATGCCCGGCTTGACGTAGTGCCGCTGCATGTAATGGTTGATCAGCTTCTCGTAGTGGGTGTTGTGCTGCGCCGCATGCGGACGCGGCCCCACCACCGACATGCTGCCGCCGAGCACGTTGAACAGCTGCGGCAACTCGTCCAGGCTGGTGCGGCGCAGGAACGCGCCGAACGGCGTGACCCGGCTGTCGCCGCGCTTGGCCTGCACCACCACGTCGCTGGGTTCCTGCTGCACGCGCATCGAGCGGAACTTGTACATGTAGAACTCGCGCCCGCCCAGGCCGTGACGGCGCTGGCGGAAGAACACCGGACCCGGCGAACTCAGCTTCACTCCCACCGCCACCGCCAGCATCACCGGCCACAGCACCGCCAGCGCCGCCAGCGCCACCACCTTGTCCTGCAGCGCCTTGGCGACCACGAAGTAGGTGTTGCGGTCCACCCCGCCCTGGCGCAGGTTGATCACCGGCACGTTGCCGATCTGGTCGCCGGACTGGTTGAGCATGCCGAAGTCGAACAGATCGGGAATCAGCCTGACCTGGATCGGATAGCGGTCCATCTGCTGCAGCAGCTGCTTGATGTGGTCGCGTTCGCCCAGCGGCAGCGAGATCCACACCTGCTCGACCTCGTTATTGTTGAGGTACTCGATCAGCGATTCCGGCGTGCCGGCCCCCAGGCACTGCAGCTTCTTCGGATGGTCGGCCACCGACAGATCGTAGTCGCTGCTGAAATAGCCGACCAGTTGCATGCCGACCCATGGGTTGCGGCTCAGGTAGTTGTGGATCTTGACCACCGGGTGGCGCAGGCCGACCACGACCACGCGCTGCACGTCCACGCCTTCCGAGCGCAGGTGGTTGAGCACGCCGCGAACCATGGTGCGCGAGACCAGCAACGTGGCCAGGCTGCTGGTGAACCACAGCCCGATCCACAGCCGCGACACCTGCTGTCCGAACTGCACCACGAAGGCGTGCACCGCGAACAGCGCGAACACGCCGCTGCAGGCCAGGCCCAGCACCATCATTTCGCGCAACAGGCCGCGTCCGCGCCAACTGCGGTACAGCGGGAACAGCGCGAAACAGATCACCGCGTACAGCAGCGTGGTGCCGATCGCGACCCGGTAGGACGCTTCCGGCAACCAGTTGCCGAACAGCAGGCGGTGGCTGACCAGCGCCGCGGCGACGATGACCGTCAGATCCGAAACGCGGAGCACGATATCCGCCGCGGCCGCATATTTGGACAGCAGGCGGGGGGACGAAGTTGTATAGGTGGCGCTACTCAGGTCTGCCAA
Organism: Xanthomonas sp. 1678; assembly: GCF_031455575.1. Lineage (NCBI taxonomy): Bacteria > Pseudomonadati > Pseudomonadota > Gammaproteobacteria > Lysobacterales > Lysobacteraceae > Xanthomonas > Xanthomonas sp. 1678. The sequence goes on from NZ_JAVDSZ010000005.1 coordinate 35,198, forward strand.
AAGCATGGTCGGGATTCCCATCCAAACTCGGGTCGGTGGCATGCGGGGGAACATGCGACGTCGTCGAGCCTCGATCTCATCTGCCAGTGGACCGCTGCGGTGCCTTCCTCACCGACCCCAGGTCCACGGCAGCCCGTGTTACTTCAACAGAACGACGACTGCGTACAACCGGTCAGGAAAATAATCGATCGCCTTGGTTCTTAGCTGAATCACGTATCACCTCGCTGAAGAATTTGCGTAGAAAAAATGACCTGTGCTTGCATCGGCGCAGCGACCGCGATCGCGGTCACGCTGCCGCATGGCGTCGCGCCGTTCATGCCGCGGCCGCCGCATTGGCTTCGCGCAGGAAATAGCGGATCAGGGCGATCGTGATCGCCATGAACAGGCCGAACACGAAGGCCAGCGCCAGGTTCAGCAAGGTCTTGGGCGAACTCGGCCGGCCCGGCACGTCGGCCCGGTCCACGATCGACACGTTGTTGGTGCCGACGTTGCCGGCCACGCCGATCTCCTTGTAGCGCTGCAGCAGCGCGTCGTAGAGCTGGCGGTTGGTGTCGGCTTCGCGCTTGAGCATGTTGTAGCGGATGCTGCGGGTCTGCAGATCCAGCTCTTCGTTCTTCAGGCCGGAGATGCGCTCGGACAGCAAGGTCTCCTGTTGCCGCGCCGCCTCGTAATCGTTCTTCAGCGCAGTGCGGATGTTGGCGATCTCATTGGCGATCTGCCGCTTGGTCTCCGCGATCTGGTTCTGCAAACGCTGCATTTCCGGATAGCCGGGCTGGAAGGTCGCCAGCTTCTGCTGGTACTCGGTCGCCAGCCTCACCTGTTCGGTCCGCAGGTTCTGGATCAGCGGGCTGCTGATCACCTGCGGCAGGCCCAGGCCGTCGCCGATCCCGGCCTGGCGCCAGGCCGACTCGGCCTTGATCCGCGCATCCTGCGCGGCCGCCAGGCGCACGTTGAGCTCGCTCATGTTCTGCGTCGGCAGCGACGGCTTGTCGTCGCCCAGCGACACGATCTGCTCCTTGCTGGAGTAGTCGACCGTGTTCTTCTCCGACTCCTCGACCTTGTCGCGCAGCTGTTCCAGCCGCTCGGACAGGTACTTGGACGCGAACGAGGACGCCTGCAGGCGCCGCTCCTGGGTCGAGGCGATGAACATCTTGGCGTAGGTGTTGGCCACGCGCGCGGCCAGCGCACGATCGGGCGAATCGAAGTTGATCCGCACCAGCCGCGAGTCGCGCACCGGCTCGATCTGCAGCGCGTCAAGCACCGGCCCGACCAGCGCGTTCTCGGCCGCGGTGGCGCGCGCCTGCGGCGACGGCGCGCGGCCATCGCCATTGCCTTGCAGCTTCTCCAGCGCCTCGTCGACCAACGGTTTGAAGGTCGGCTCCTGGGTCAACCGTGCCTCGCGGATCACCGCGCGGGCCAGCGAACGGCTGCCGAGCAGCTCGTACTGGGTCTGGTAGAAATCGCGATCCTGCGGCGATTCCACCGGCATCAGGTTCGCCACGTTGGTGACGTTCAAGGCCTCGCGCTCGATCTGCAGCACGCTGGTGGCGCGATACTTGGGCGTCATCAGCAAGGTGACCAGCAGCGCCAGCAGCACGACCGCGGCGGTGATGCCGACGATCAACCAGCGCTGCCGGTACAGGGCGTTCCAGTAGTCCAGCAGGCTGATGTCGGCCGGGCTCAGCGGTGCCGATGCCGAGGAGGAGCGGTGATGCATGCCGTGGGTACTCATCGGTAGGCCCGCCAGATCATCACGAACGGCGTCAGTTCCACCAACGTGCGCAACAGCAGGCGCGCATCGGAGCGATACACCACGACGATGTCGCCGCCGTAGATTTCAGGATCGGGGGATGCGCCCTTCTCGATATCGCCAAGGTCGAACCGCGCCAGCATCTTCTGCCCACCGACGTTGCGGAACACCACCACGTTGCCGCGGCTGGCGACATTGTTGACGCCCTTGCCCAGCGCCAGCGCCTGCTGCAGGGTCAGCGCGGAACCTGCGATCGGATAGATGCCCGGCTCGGTGACCGCGCCGCTCACGGTGACCCGGTTGCCGGTGAATTCGTCGACCAGCACCGACACCTGCGGGTTCTGCACATAGCCGTTGCGATAGCGCTGGGCGATGTCCTTCTGCAATGCGTTGACGCTGAGCCCGGCCGCCTTGACGTCGCCGATCAGCGGCAGCGAGATGCGGCCCTCGTTGTCGACCCGCACCTGGCGTTCCAGGTCGTCGATCTGGAACACCTTGACCGTCAGCAGATCGCCGGGGCCGAGCAGGTATTCCGGCTGCCCCATCGAACCTGCCAGCGGATCGCCTGGAGGCAAGTCCGTCCGCAGCTTCGGTCCGCTACTGCAGGCGGACAGGAAGACCAGACAGGAAAGGGCCAAGCACAGTGCCCAGTTGAACGTGCCGAAAAGTTTACCCATGCGCGATGCCGATGCCCTCTGTCGAGTGGTTTTGAGAACGCCGCACTCTCCCCACCGGCCGATGCTCCATCACCGGTCGGGTAAGACGATTGCAGTGTCATTTCCAGCCTCGGGCGACTGCCCGGGCCAACAGTGAAGCCTCGTGTTGCAGTGCACTATGGCACAGCTGTCTGCCCTCACCAAGACGTCATCCGACATTTTTTTGACGCCATACCGGAGGGATTCAACTACATGTCCGGATATTCAGCAATGCGAACGACGCAGTGCAGCAAAAGACACGACGTTAACGTGACGCATGTCAAAGCCTTGACGGCCCTCCTCCGCACTTCCGCGCCGGCTTCCCGGCGTCGCCGGCAGTCTGCCTTCCCGGTGCGTGGATTGGATGAGCCGAAATTGAACCGGCGTCGGCGCATTTGTCTACACCGCCGCCCGATTCCAGCCGCGGCAGTGCCCTGCGCCGGTCATCGGCCCATTTAGCGGAAGCGGCTTCAGTCGCGGCTCGCCTGACCGAAAACGTATCGCACCCGGCCTGCTCCCCAGCGCCACAGCGTCCGCGACGGCCATTCCGGCGCGCAGATTCGGCGCTGCACTGCGGCACATACCCCTCCGGCCTACCGTTCATCCGCTCGCTGAGGCCATGGCCAATGTTCAGAACAAGGCGGGCCGCCGACTGGGCGCAAACGAAAAAGGCCCATGTCGCTGACATGGGCCTTCGAAGATGGTCGGGGTAGCCGGATTCGAACCGACGACCACTAGTCCCCCAGACTAGTGCGCTACCAGGCTGCGCTATACCCCGGTAAAAACGTCCGCCGTTGCGGCGGTCCCGCCTCGCGGCGAGCTGGCGATTATAGCGGGATTGGCGCGGCCATTCCTAGCCGGTTGCGCCGCTGCGCTCACCGCCGCAGCAACTGCAGCACTTCTTCCAGTTCCTGCCGCACCTGCTTGATGATCTGGTTGCTCAGCGCCGACTCCTGCCGCGCGCCCTCGCCTTCCAGGCGCAGCCGCGCACCGCCGATGGTATAACCCTGTTCGTACAGCAGGCTGCGGATCTGCCGCACCATCAACACGTCGTGGCGCTGGTAGTAACGGCGGTTGCCGCGGCGCTTGACCGGCTCCAGGCTGGGGAATTCGGTTTCCCAGTAGCGCAGCACGTGCGGCTTGACGTCGCACAGCTCGCTGACCTCACCGATGGTGAAGTAGCGCTTGGCCGGAATCGGCGGAAGTTCGCGGTTACTGCCCGGGTCCAGCATAAGCCTCCACTCGCTCCTTGAGTTTCTGTCCCGGGCGGAAGGTCACCACCGTCCGTGCCGAGATCGGAATTTCTTCGCCGGTCTTGGGATTGCGACCGGGCCGTTGGTTCTTGCGGCGCAGATCGAAGTTGCCGAAGCCGGACAGCTTCACCTGCCGTCCCTGCTCCAGCGCATCGCGCAGCACATCGAAGAAAGCATCGACGAATTCCTTGGCCTCGCGCTTGTTCAGCCCGACTTCGTCGAACAACCGTTCGGCCATTTCCGCTTTGGTCAACGCCATTGCCCTGCTATCCCCGTACGTCTCAGCCGCGAATCCGCGCATCGTGTTCGCGCGCCAGCGCCGCCACTGCATCGGCGACCACGGCATCCACATCGCGATCCGTCAGAGTGCGCGAGTTGTCCTGCAAAATCAAGCCCATAGCGAGACTCTTGAAACCCGCCTCGACCCCCGGCCCGACGTAGCGGTCGAACAGCACCACCTCGCGCAGCAGCGGCCCGACCGCGCCGCGCACGCTGCTGGCCAGCGCCGACCAGGCCACCGCCTCCGGCACCAGGAACGCCAGGTCGCGGCGTACCGACGGGAACCGCGACAGCTCGGCGGCACGCGGCAGCGCGCGCGCGGCCAGCGGCGCCAGGTCCAGCTCGAACCCGAGTACGTCCACGTCGATCTGCATCGCCTGCAGCACCCGCGGATGCAGCTGGCCGATCCAGCCGATCAGGGCGCCGTCGCGATACACGTCGGCCGAGCGGGTCGGATGCGCGAACGAACGCGCCGATGGACGGTAGTCCAGGCGCGCGCCGGCGGCGCTGGCCAGCGCCTCCAGGTCGCCCTTCAGATCGTGGAAGTCGACCTTGCGCGCCGGCAGGCCCCACTGCAGCGCGTCGGCATCGCCGCACACCGCCGCGGCCACGCGCTGGGTCTCGGCTGGCGCCGCGCCGGCCGCCGCGGCCGCCTCGAACGCCTTGCCCAGCTCGAACAGGCGCACGCGCCCGGCCTGCCGCGCGGCGTTGCGGCCCAGCGCCGCGACCAGCCCGGGCAGCAGCGCCGGGCGCATCACCGCCAGTTCGGCGCTGAGCGGATTGGCCAGCGCCACGCGCCCGGCGTCCAGGCCCCACTGGTCCAGCAGGCCGGCATCGACGAAGGCGTAGTTGATGGTTTCCAGCATCTCGCGCGCGACCAGCTGGCGGCGCACGCTCAGTTCGTCCAGCTGCGTCTCGCTGCCCATGGCGATGCGCGACGCGCCGCCAGGCAGCGTGGTCGGCAAGCGGTCGTAGCCGTGGATGCGCGCCAGTTCCTCGATCAGATCCTCTTCCAGGGCGATGTCGAAGCGGCGGCTCGGCGCGGTGACCTGCCAACCGTCGGCGGCGGCGGCGACGGCCATGCCCAGCGCGCGCAGGATGCGCTCGACCTCGGCGTCGGCGATCTCGATGCCGAGCACGCGCACGATGCGCGCGCGGCGCAGCGCGATCGGCGCCGGCGCCGGCAGGTAGTCGGGCAGCTCGGCCTCGACCACCGGGCCGGCACGGCCGCCGGCCAGTTCCAGCACCAGCCGCGTCGCCAGTTCCAGCGCCTGCCGCGGCAATGCCGGATCCACGCCACGCTCGAAGCGGTGGCCGGCATCGGTGTGCAGGCCGAGCTTGCGGCCGCGGCCCATGATCGCCGCCGGCGCGAAATGCGCCGCTTCCAGGAACACGTGCCGGGTCGCATCGGTGACGCGGGTGTCGTAGCCACCCATCAGGCCGGCCAGGGCGACCACGCGGTCGTCATCGGTGACGGCCAGGAAGCCATCGTCGAGCGTCGCGTCGCGGCCGTCGAGCAGCTTCAGCGTCTCCCCGGCGCGCGCACGGCGCACCCCGACCGGGCCGTGCAGCGTGTCCAGGTCGAAGGCATGCATCGGCTGGCCCAGTTCCAGCATCACGTACTGGGTGACATCGACCAGCAGCGACACCGGGCGCACGCCGCTGCGGCGCAGGCGCTCGGCCATCCACAGCGGCGTCTTCGCCGCCGGGTCCAGATCCTCGACGACGCGGCCGCAATAGCGCGGCGCATCGCCGCCCGCCTGCAGGCGCACCTCGAGGCGGCGCTCGCTGGCGACGGCGACCGGCTCGGCCGCGAACGGCAGCACTTCGCTGGCGCAGGCCGCAGCCACGTCGTAGGCGATGCCGCGTACGCCGAAGCAGTCGGCGCGGTTCGGGGTCAGCTTGATCTCGATGCTGGCGTCGGGCAGGCCCAGGTACTCGGCCAGCGCCTGGCCGATCGGCGCGTCGTCGGGCAGTTCGAACAGGCCGGACGCATCGCTGTCCAGGCCCAGTTCCTTGGCCGAGCACAGCATGCCGTTGGATTCCACGCCGCGCAGCTTGGCCGCCTTGATCGCGATGCCGCCGACCTGGGCGCCGACCAGCGCCAGCGGCGCGACCAGCCCGGCGCGCGCGTTCGGCGCGCCGCAGACGATCTGCAGCAAGCCGCCCTGCCCGGCATCGACCTGGCATACCTGCAGCCGATCGGCCTCCGGATGCCGCGCCGCTTCGACGATGCGCGCCACCACCACCTGCTGCAGCGACTCGCCGAGCGGCGTGACCTCTTCGACTTCAAGACCGATAGCGGTCAGGGTCGCGGCCAGTTCGTCGCGCGAGGCCTGGGTGGGGACGTGGCTGCGCAGCCAGTTTTCGCTGAATTTCATTGAGAGGCCGGGATTTGGGATTCGGGATTGGAGATTCGTAACAGCGGCTTCATGCGGGACCAGAAACCAGGACGGACCCGCTTTCGCGAATCCCAAATCCCGAATTCCCAATCCCGGCCCTCAGGCGAACTGCCTGAGGAACCGCACATCGTTCTCGAAGAACGCGCGCAGGTCGTTGACGCCGTAGCGCAGCATCGCGAAGCGCTCCACGCCCATGCCGAAGGCGAAGCCGGTATAGCGTTCCGGATCGATGCCGACGCTGCGCAGCACGTTCGGATGGACCATGCCGCAACCGAGCACTTCCAGCCAGCGGGTGCTGCCGTCGGGCTGCTGCCAGGCGATGTCCACCTCCGCGCCGGGTTCGACGAACGGGAAGTAGCTGGGACGGAAGCGCATCTCGAAATCGCGCTCGAAGAACGCGCGCACGAACTCGGACAAGGTGCCCTTGAGGTCGGCGAAGGTCGAATGCTCGTCCACCAGCAGGCCTTCGACCTGGTGGAACATCGGCGAATGGGTCTGGTCGCTGTCGCTGCGGTAGACCTTGCCGGCGGCGATCATGCGCAGCGGCGGCGCATGCTCGGCCATGTAGCGCACCTGCACCCCGGAGGTATGCGTGCGCAGCAGGCGGCCGTCGCCGAAGTAGAAGGTGTCGTGCATCGCCCGCGCCGGATGGTGCGGCGGAAAATTCAGCGCCTCGAAGTTGTGCCAGTCGTCCTCGATCTCCGGGCCGTCGGACAGCTCGTAGCCCAGCCGCGCGAAGATCTCGGTGATGCGCTCCAGCGTGCGCGTGACCGGATGCAGTCCGCCGCGCTCGCCGCGCCGGCCCGGCAGGGTCACGTCGATGCGCTCGGCCGCCAGGCGCGCGTCCAGCGCTGCGCTTTCCAGCAGCGCGCGGCGTTCGGCCAGCGCCGCGGACACCGCATCGCGCGCCTGGTTGATCGCCTCGCCGGCCAGCTTGCGCTGCTCCGGCGGCAATGCGCCGAGCTGCTTCAGCTGCGCGGTGATGCTGCCGCTCTTGCCCAGCAGCGCGACCCGCAACTGCTCCAGCGCCTCGGGACTCTGCGCGGCGGCGATGTCCGCCAGCGCCTTCCCGCTCAGGGATTCGATTTCACTCATTGCACTCGCGCCTCAATTCAGCCGACCACCCGATCCGGATACGGTGCTCGGGAGACACCCGATCGCGAGCAACACTCGCTATCGGGATGCACAAAACGCAAAAAGGGGAAGGACTCGCGCCCTTCCCCTGCATGTCTGCTATTTCCCTGCTGTTGTTCAACAGTCCGCACATGGATGTGCGGGCCGTTGCAGAGGGACCTGCATTATGCCGCCAGCGCGCCCTTTGCCTTCTCCGCCAGGGCGGCAAAGCCCTGCGCGTCGTGCACGGCGATGTCCGCCAGCACCTTGCGGTCCAGGGTGATGCCGGCCTTGAGCAGGCCGTTCATGAAACGGCTGTAGCTCAGGCCGTTGATGCGGGCCGCCGCATTGATGCGGGTGATCCACAGCGAACGGAACACGCGCTTCTTCTGCTTGCGGCCGATGTAGGCGTACTGCTGCGCCTTGATCACCGCCTGCTTGGCGACGCGGAAGACCTTGCGACGGGCGTTGTAGTAGCCCTTGGCCAGGTTCAGAACTTTCTTGTGACGACGGCGTGCCTGGACGCCACGTTTTACTCGAGCCATGGTTCAGTCCTCAGAGGTAAGGCAGCATACGGTCAAGACGGCCAGCGTCCTCGGCACGAACATGGTTCGTCTGCCGCAGGTTGCGCTTCCGCTTGGTCGCTTTCTTGGTGAGGATATGGCTACGGTTGGCGTGGCCGCACTTGTATTTGCCGGAGGCGGTCTTGCGGAAACGCTTGGCCGCCGCCCGGTTGGTCTTGATCTTGGGCATTGCAATGTCCTTGATGGTGTTTTGTCACTGGTCAGGGCGGTGGCTTGCGCCACGCTTTCCATCCGTGCCCGTACCGGCTTGTAAGCCCTTGATCCTCAAAGAATCAGGGCGGGTCCTATTGCCGCGTGAACGGCAAACCCGATGCACTGGGCCGCGCATTATGCCAGGGCTTGGAATGCCTTGCAAATCATGCATTTCGATCTGGGCGCTGGCGCCCGGGATTCGGGATTCGGGATTCGGAAAGGCTGCGGCATCGGCGGGTGCTTGCGCACCATCGGACAGGGAGTGCTCGCAGTGCGCTGCTGTCTCGAGCGGATACTGGCCCCGCCCTGCGCGCGACACCCGATGGGCGCAGCAGGCGACTTACCCCGGACAGCGGGCAGCCACGCCCCTCCACCGCCTGACGGCGGCGGCAAGCGACATCGGAAAACGCGAAGGGCGCCAGCAGGCGCCCGGCAGCGGCCGCGCTCCCGCACATGGGCGGGGGCGCGATCCTGAGCTGCTGCGGTCAGCGCTTCTTCGGCGCGATCATCATCACCATCTGCCGGCCTTCCAGGCGCGGACGCGATTCGATGACGATGTCTTCGCCGAGGTCGGCTTCGATCCGCGACGCCATTTCGCGCCCGAGTTCCTGGTGGCTCATTTCGCGGCCACGGAAGCGGATGTTGACCTTGACCTTGTCGCCCTCTTCGAGGAAGCGGCGCATGTTGCGCAGCTTGATCTGGTAATCGCCTTCGTCCGTGACCGGACGGAACTTGATTTCCTTGATCTCGACCTGCTTGGTCTTCTTCTTGGCTTCGTTCGCCTTCTTCTGCTGCTCGAACTTGAACTTGCCGAAGTCCATGATCTTGCAGACAGGCGGATCGGCCTGCGGCTGGATCTCGACCAGGTCGAGCCCATCCTCTTCGGCCAGCGCCAACGCTTCGTCGCGCGTCAGCACGCCGACCATTTCGCCGTCCTTGCCGATCACGCGAACGCGCGGGACACGGATCTCTTGGTTCTTGCGGTTCTGTTTGTTGTCAGGGGTACTGATGTTGCAATCTCCCAGGGGAATCGGACCGACGCGGACGGAGGCTCCGCCCGCATCGGGGTTGTCTTACGCCAGCTGCTCGGCGAGCAGCCGTTCGGCGAAGGCGGCAACCGACATGGTTCCCAGATCCTCCCCCGATCGCGTGCGTACTGCAATGGCGCCGTTTTCCTTCTCGCGGTCGCCCGCCACCAACAGGTACGGCACCCGCTGCAGCGTGTGTTCGCGAATCTTATAGCCGATTTTTTCGTTCCGCAAATCGGCCTCGATGCGGAAGCCTTGATTTGCAAGGAGTTTCCGCACGCTGTCTACGTAGTCGGCCTGTGCATCGGTGATGTTCATCACCATCGCCTGCACCGGCGCCAGCCAGGCCGGGAACGCGCCGGCATGGTGCTCGATCAGGATGCCGATGAAGCGCTCCATCGAGCCGACGATGGCCCGGTGCAGCATGACCGGGTGCTTCTTCTGGCTGTTCTCGTCCACGTATTCGGCGCCGAGGCGGCCGGGCATCATGAAGTCCACCTGCATCGTGCCCAGCTGCCAGGTGCGGCCGATCGCGTCCTTCAGGTGGTACTCGATCTTGGGGCCGTAGAAGGCGCCCTCGCCCGGCAGCTCCTGCCATTCCACCCCGCACACGCCCAGGGCGCTGCGCAGCGCCGCTTCGGCCTTGTCCCAGGTCACGTCGTCGCCGAGGCGCTTTTCCGGGCGCAGCGCGATCTTGATCTGGATGTCGTCGAAACCGAACGCGGCGTACACCGCCAGCGCCTGCTGGTGGAACGCGGTGACCTCCGCCTCGATCTGCGACTCCAGGCAGAACACGTGTCCGTCGTCCTGGGTGAAGCCGCGCACGCGCAGGATGCCGTGCAGCGCGCCGGAGGGCTCGTTGCGGTGGCAGGCGCCGAACTCGCCATAGCGGATCGGCAGGTCGCGGTAGCTGTGCAGGCCCTGGTTGAACACCTGCACGTGGCCGGGGCAGTTCATCGGCTTGACCGCGTAGGTGCGCTTCTCCGACTCGGTGAAGAACATCGCGTCCTGGTAGTTGTCCCAGTGACCGGACTTCTGCCACAGCGACACGTCCAGGATCTGCGGGCAACGCACCTCGCCGTAGCCGCTGTCGCGGTAGACCTTGCGCATGTACTGCTCGACCACCTGCCACAGCGACCAGCCCTTGGGGTGCCAGAACACCAGGCCGGGCGCCTCTTCCTGCAGGTGGAACAGGTCCTGGGCCTTGCCGATCTTGCGGTGGTCGCGCTTGTCGGCCTCTTCCATGCGCAGGATGTAAGCGTCGAGCTGCTTCTTGTCGGCCCAGGCGGTGCCGTAGATGCGCTGCAGCTGCTCGTTCTTGGCGTCGCCGCGCCAGTAGGCTCCGGAGATGCGGGTCAGCTTGAACGCCTTGAGGAAGCGCGTGTTGGGCACGTGCGGGCCGCGGCACATGTCCACGTATTCCTGATGGTAGTACAAGCCCATCGCGGTGATGTCGTCGGACATGTCCTCGATCAGGCGCAGCTTGTAGTCCTCGCCGCGCTGGCGGAACAGTTCGATCACCTCCGCGCGCGGAGTGACCTTCTTGACCACGTCGTAGTCCTGCGCGATCAGCTGCTGCATGCGCTGCTCGATCGCCGCCATGTCCTCGGGGGTGAACGGGCGCTCGCTGTAGATGTCGTAGTAGAAGCCTTCGGCGATGACCGGGCCGATCACCATCTTGACCTCGGGGTACAGCTGCTTGACCGCGTGACCGACCAGGTGCGCGCAGGAGTGGCGGATGATCTCCACGCCCTCGGCGTCCTTGGCGGTGATGAGGCGCAGGCTGGCGTCGTGGTCGATCAGGTCGCTGGCGTCGACCAGGCGGCCGTCGACCTGGCCGGCGATGGTCGCCTTGGCCAGGCCCGGGCCGATGGACTGGGCCACGTCCATGGGGCTGACGGGGTGTTCGAATTCGCGGCGGCTGCCGTCGGGAAGCGTGATCGTGATCATGGGAGTCGGCAAGAAGGAAAGCGATGCGGAGCGGGCGTTTCCCGCCGCGCGCCGGAAGCCGGCGGCGCTAGGCGCGGGATACAAAGAAGGCGCCACAAGGGCGCCTGCTCGGACAGCCTTGGGCGGGTTTCATGCTGGGGCGATGGTAGTGCTCATGTCGCACGCTCGGCCGGCGTTGCCGCGGGCCACCCGTCATTCCGCGTTGAATAGTTGTGGAATGGTAAACCAATTCGGCGGCGTTGGGGATTTGCCTGTCTGCACGCCCGGGACCGGGGACCAGGGACCCGACAAGCGCTTGGCTGGGGGCTGACGGCATGCATCGCATCGATCATGAAAGCCTCCTGCCAGAACGATAGCAGCGAAAGTTGCATGCCCTGCGCTCTTCCGGGTCCCCGGTCCCCGGTCCCTGGTCCCGCCACCCAACGCTGCGCCGCAGCAAGTGCTATCCCGTACGCCATGGCATGCTTCGGGCTGTTTTCCTGCAATGCGAGCGCCGTCATCAAAGGCAAGGCCACATCGCTCGATATCGCCTATCTGGCGGGCGTGTCGCAGCCCACCGTGTCGCGCGCCCTGCGCGGCAGCCCGGCGGTCAACGAGCAGACCCGGCGCAAGATCCTGGCGATCGCCAACGAGCTGAACTACAAGGTCGACAAGCACGCCTCCAGCCTGCGCCTGCGCAATGCCGGCACGTTGGCGTTGCTGTTCTTCGAAGACCCGACCACCGACGATTCGCTGATCAACCCGTTCTTCCACGCGATGCTGGGCTCGATCACCCGCGCCTGCGCGCGCCACGGCTACGACCTGCTGGTGTCGTTCCAGCAGCTGTCGGACAACTGGCGCGCCGACTACGGCGACAGCCAGAAGGCCGACGGCCTGATCCTGCTCGGCTACGGCGACTACCTGCAGGCGCAGCAGCGGCTGCAGCATCTGGTCGAGCAAGGCACCCACTTCGTGCGCTGGGGCGCGGTGCTGCCCGGACAGCCCGGGGTGTCGATCGGCAGCGACAACTTCCAGGGCGGCCACGACATCACCGCGCACCTGCTGGAGCAGGGCTGCCGGCGCATCGCCTTCCTCGGCGACGCCTCGAACCACTATCCCGAATTCCTCGAGCGCTACCGCGGCCATGCCCAGGCCCTGCGCGCGGCCGGGTCTGACCTCGTGCCCGGCCTGCAGGTGGACGCGATCACCACCGAGCAGTCCGGCTACGAGGCGGCGCAGGCGCTGCTGCGCGGCGGCGAACGCTTCGACGCGGTGTTCGCCGCCAGCGACCTGATCGCGATCGGCGCACTGAAGGCGTTGCGCGAACACGGCCTGCGCGTGCCCGAGGACGTAGCCCTGGCCGGCTTCGACGACATCCCCGTCGCTGCCTGCGTGGCGCCTGCGCTGTCGACCGTGCAGCAGGACACCAAGCTGGCCGGTGCGGTGCTGGTCGAGACCCTGCTGGCGCAGATCGCCGGGCAGCCGGTCGACAGCCGCACCCTGCCGGTGACGCTGGCGTTGCGCGGCTCGTCGCTGCGCAATTGACGGCATGGCGGCCTGCGGGCAGGCAGGCCCCGTGGCGTCCCGCTCTGGCGTGCCTTGCAGACCCGCGCATGCCGTTCGTATTCGCCGCGATGAACGGCCAGTCCTGTTATCCAGTTTTGGAGCAGTCGGGACTGAAGTCCCTCCCACAGTGCACCCAGCGACCTCGCCGCAAGTCACTGTGGGAGCGACTTCAGTCGCGACGAACGGAGTTGGAGACCACAACGGCGCGGCAATCCGCGTCGAGGCTCAAGCCTCTCCTGCAGTGCACCGGCTTTCCCGTAAAAAGCGGCTAGCCGTGACGCTCTACCCGATGGAGTGTCGCGGCTAAAGCCGCTCCTACAAGGGCAAGCATCAAGCTACTGCGGCGGCGCCACGCCGTCCTTGGCCGCCATCAGCCAAGCGAGCCGTGCGCGCAAATCAGGGCGCACGATCGGCGCATCGGACAGGAACACGCGCACGCCATGCGCCGGCACTTCGGCACGCAAGGCGTCCGCGACCTCGATCGCGCTGCCGTCGAAGCCGTCGCGCCAGGTGCCGGGCTGCAGGTAGCGATTCGCCTCCAGCGTCTTCGGCGCATCGCTCTTGTTCAGCAACACCAGCGCGGTCTGGGTGCTGCCGGCGTGCTGGTACACGCGATAGAACACCGCTTCGTCGCCGGCCAGGCGCAAGTTGAGCTGCAGCCCGCGCTGCAATGCCGGGCTGCGCTGACGCAGCTGCGCGATGCGCTGCAACGGCGCGAAGATCGGACTCTGCGGCGCGGCGTCTATCCGTTCCTGGCCGAAGTAGTTGCGGTTGCCGGCATGCTCGGCGCGGCCGCGCATGAAGCCGGTTTCCGAGCCGTAGTAGATCACCGGGATGCCGCGCGCGGTGAACAGCCAGTTGTGCGCATCGATGAAGCCGGCGTCGCTGGCGTCGAGCCGCGCCATGTCGTGGTTGTCGTAGAAGGTCATCAGCTCGTACGGATTGGCGTACGGGCCGCGCTCCAGGTACAGCGGCGCCTGCAACTGTTCGAAGCCGCCGCGCGCATGCCCGAACACCGAGGCCAGCGCCTGCTTCAGCGGGAAATCCAGCACGCTGACCCCGGCATTGCGCGCCCAGGTGTGCCCGGCGATCTTGAGCGCGTCGTAATCGAAGGCCTCGCCGAACATGAACATGCCCGGCCGCTGCGCGCGAATGCGGCGCACGAATTCATGCCAGAAGCTGTCCGGCATCCAGCCGATGGTATCGATGCGGAACGCGTCGGCGCCCTGCCCCAGCCATTGCGAATAGGCACCGACCAGATACTCCATCACCGCCGGATTGCGTTCGTTGAAGTCCGACAGCTCGGCCAGGCCGCCGCCGGTGTTGTAGAACGCATGCAGCGGGTTGCGCGCCGGGTCCAGCTTGGCCGGTGGCAGGTTCTGGTGGTCGGCGACCAGTGTGCCGTCGCGATCGAACACCTGACCGAACAGCGGTTGCCGCTGCGGCATCGAATAGGCCGGTGAGCCGTGGTTGCCGACGATGTCCAGCACCACCTTCAGGCGCTGCGCGTGCATCGCCTGGGTGAAGCCGGCGAAATCCAGGCCCGGGCTGGGCAGGTGCTCGTCCAGCTTGTAGAAATTGACGCCCCAGTAGCCGTGGTAACCGGTCTTGCCGCGATCGCTCAGGTTGCTGCCCCATGTGATCGGTTTGCCGCCGGTGAAGGCTTCGTCCGGGTTGTCGACGATCGGCGTGATCCACACCGCGCCGAAGCCCAGGCCGCGGATATAGCCGGCATTGTCGACCACGCCCTTGAAGTCGCCACCCAGGTAGCCGATGTTGTCGCTCTCGCCCGGCGGCGCCGGCAGCGGGATGTCGAAGGTGCGGTGCGCCCCGCCCTGGTCGCGATGGTCGTTGCCGGAATCGCCGTTGACGAAACGGTCGGTGACCACGAAATACACCGCCTCGCTGGCGAACGGCTCCAGCGTGCCGTAGTACTCCGCCGACTGCGCCCGCGCAGGCGGCGCGCAGGCGCCCAGCAGCGCCAGCGCCAGCAGCGACATCCGATAGGTCATTGTCTTGCTCCATGTTCGGCGGGGACCCGCAGCACGCACAGCGCCGCCAGCAGCAGGCTGGCGCCACCGATGCCCAGCGCGTACAGCGGCCGGCCGCCGAGCCAGTGCGTGAGCACGAAGCCCAGCACGCTGACCGCAACCAGCTGCGGGATCACGATGAAGAAATTGAAGATGCCCATGTACACGCCCATCTTCGCCGCCGGCACGCTGTCGGACAGCAAGGCGTACGGCAGCGACAGGATCGAGGCCCAGGCGAAGCCGACGCCGAGCATCGACAGCAGCAGCCACTGCGGATCGCGGATCCACAGGAACGACAGCAGGCCGGCCGCACCCAGGCACAGGTTGAGCAGGTGGCTGACGCGCAGGCCGAACGCGCGCACCAGCAGCGGGATGACGATCGCCGCCAGCGCAGCGAAGCCGTTGTACGCGCCGAACAGCACGCCGACCCAGTTGGCGCCGTCGTTGTACGCCGCCGAGGTGACGTCGCTGGCGCCGTAGTGCGTCTGCGTCACCGCCGCGGTGGTGTAGATCCACATCGCGAACAGCGCGAACCACGAGAAGAACTGCACCCAGGCCAGGCGCCGCATCGCCTGCGGCATCGCCTGCACGTCGCGCATGATCGCCGCCAGCATGTGCTCGGGGCGCAGCCGCGGCGCCAGCCATCGCAACAGCCCATAGCCGACGAACAGACCGGCCAGCACGTACGGCATGCGATCGCCGCCGCTCCAGAAGATCGCCGCCGCGCCGGCGAGGCCGAGCGCGAGCCACAGCGCCGCGACGCCATCGGAACGCGGCATGGTCGCCGCATGCTCGGCGACAAGCGCTGGCGCTGCGTCGTCGAACCCCTGCAAGGTCTCGGGCGGATACTCGCGGGTGCGCAGCACGGTCCAACCGATGGACAGGAACAGCACCGCGCCGCCCAGGTAGAACGCATAGCGCACCGTGGCCGGCACATGGCCGGGCGCGGCGGTATTGCTCACCCCCCAGTGCGCCAGCAGCCACGGCAGCATGCTCGCCACCACCGCGCCGACGCCGATGAAGAAGCTCTGCATCGCATAGCCGCTGGCGCGCTGGCGCTGCGGCAACTGGTCGCCGACGAAGGCGCGGAACGGCTCCATCGAGATGTTGATCGACGCATCCAGGATCCACAGCGTGCCCGCGGCCACCCACAGCGCCGGCGAGTTCGGCATCGCCAGCAGCGCCAGCGTGGTGAACAGCGCGCCGACCATGAAATACGGACGGCGCCGGCCGAAGCGGTTCCAGGTGCGGTCGGACAGATGGCCGACGATCGGCTGCACGATCAAGCCGGTCAGCGGCGCGGCGATCCACAGGCCCGGCACCTGCTCCATGTCCGCGCCCAGGGTCTGGAAGATGCGGCTGGCATTGGCGTTCTGCAGCGCGAAGCCGAACTGGATGCCGAGGAAGCCGAAGCACATGTTCCAGATCTGCCAGAACGACAGCGCCGGCTTGGTGCGCGGCATGGGCATGGCGCTCATCGGCGCACCTGCGCTGCGCCGGCCGGCGCGATCAGCAGTGCGGCGACGTCCGCGGCGTTGACCACGCCGTCGGCGCCGCCCTGGCCGCCGGTGTAGCGGGCGAAGTGCTGCAGCGCGCTCATGTTCGCCGCAGGCACCACCCGGATGCGGCAGGCCTGCCCGGTCTTCAGCGCGAACACCGCCGCGGTGGATTCCTGTTCCCCGACGCTGTGCGGCATCACCACCGGCATGCGTTGCGGCGCGGCGTCGCCGCACTGCAGCTGCAACTGTTTCACCGCGGCGGTGACGCCGGTATTGATTGGGCCATGCGCATTGACGTAGCGCAGACGCAGCCGGTAGTCGCCATCGCGCGGCGCGGTCCAGCGCCAATCGTCGCCACCGGCCAGGCGCACCACGTCGCCGACGCAGACGCTGGGACTGTGCAATGACTCCCACTGCGCGCCGCGCCGGGTCAGGCTCAGGCACTGCACCTGCTCGCGCAGCGGCAGACGCGCACCGTCGGCAGCGCCCGGCTGGCGCTGGCCATCGACGTACAGCACCGTGTCGGCGGCCGCCGCGACGCGCCAGCCCTGCGCGTCGCGGTCGACGCGCGGCGCCGGTGGCGTCGGCGGGGCGAATGCATCCTTGGCCGCGAGCAGCGGCACCGGCGCACTCGCCGTGTCGCGCGCGACCAGTTGCACGGTGGTCACGCCGTCATGGGTGTGCGTGTCGCCAGCCACCAGCAGGTCGCCGTGCAGCTGCGCCGGCCGCCGCAGCACGATGCGCCGGTCGCGCAGTTGCAGCGCGATCTCGTCGTTGTCGCCGAACAGCATCGGCACCAGGCTCACCGGCAGCTTGGGCGCGACCTTGCCGTCGTCCTCGACTCCGAACACGCCTTCGATCACCATCGCCAGATAGCCGGCCACCGACCACAGCTGGCGCGGCGAATTGACCACCGGTCCGCTGAGCGGGCCATCGTCCACGTGCGCGGCCTGGCTCAGGAATTCGTAGTTCTCCATGTTCGAACCGGCCAATGCGGCGCCACGCAGCAGCGAGCGCACTTCGAAGGCGATGCGCGCGCTGTCGTCGGTATGCCGCGCCGCGCGCAGCGCATAAGCGCTGACGAACGGCCAGATCGCGCGATTGTGGTAGATCGGCACGTCCTGCTGCTGCGGCCACACCACCGGACTACCCGCCTCGACCGCCGGATAGCGCGCCAGCGCCTGGCGCGCGCGTTCGCGCGGCAGCACGTCGGCCAGCACCGCCAGCGACAGGCCGAGCAGGTCGTAGCTCTCGTAGGCGACTGGATGCGCGGCGCTGCCGAGATAGCTAACGTAGGTGCCGCGGTCCTCGCGCCAGAAGCGCTGCGCGATCGCCCGTTTCAGCGCGTCAGCCCAGCCGGCGTAGCGCGCCGCGGGCACGTCGTCGCCCTGCTCGCGCGCCAGCCGCTCGCCCAGGCGCAGCGCCTGATAGTGCAGCACGTTGGTGGACAGCGCGTACGACTCGGCGATGAAGCGCACGTCGTTGCGGGTCCAGGCCGGATAGGTCTGTTCGCGCCAGTCCAGGAACGAGGTCTCGCCGCGGTACAGGCCGATCCGCGAATCGAATGCGAATTCGCGGTCCTGCGCCAGGGTCGCCGCGAGCGCGGCGCGGGTATCGGCCGCGAACGCCGCGTCGTCGAGCAGATGCCGCGCGGCCAGGAACCAGACCACGCGGTCGCTGCTCACCGGCCAGCTGCCGCCGGAGCCGGTGTCCTGGGCCACGAACAGTCCCGACCGCGCGTCCGCGCCGCGCATCGCCGACAGCTTGAAACGCAGCGAACGCCGCGTGCGCTGCGGGTCCAGCCGCGCCAGCGCGAGATCGGCCGCGTAGCTGACGTCGCGGGTCCACACGTAGGGCCAGCGTTCGCCGGTCTGATAGCAATCGCACGGCAACGGCTTGCCGTGGTCGAAGGCCGGATCGCGGATCGCGTCCACCTGGTCGTCGCGCAGTTCCTGCTGCGCCAGCGCGAACAGCGCATCGAACAGCGGACTGGCGGTTTCGCTGCGCAGCGGCTGCGCCACCAGCGTGCGCGTGCCCTGCGCCGAGGTCAGCACGAAGCCGCCGTCGGCAGCGGTCGCGGCCTGCGCAGTCTGGCCGCGCCATTGCAACGACGTCTGCCACGCAGACGCCGACACCGCGGCACCCAAGGTGGCGGCCAAGCAGATCATCTTCAGCATCGAAGCGGCGGACCGGCTCGCGCCCGTCGGCCTCCCTCCCTCTTTGCCTGCATTGTGGGTTCGCAGCACCGGCATGCCGGCGCCGCGGTCGCGGCCTCTTCTTCGAGAAGCGCTGCAGACATGGTAGACGCGCCGCACCGTGGCGCGCACATCTGCATACGTATTCATCGCCCACCCCGCAGCGGCGCCGCAGCGCCTCGCTATAGTCGCCGCACGTGCCACGGCCGCCTTGGGAGGGGACATGCCGCAGCTTCATGCCATGCCACGCGTGCGCCGCGCGCCGCGCCTGCCGCTCCTTTTTGCAGTGGTGTTGTTGTGCGTTGCACCGCTGCTGCGCGCAGAATCCAGGACCGTGGCCAGCGTGAACTCCCCGAGCAAGGTGCTGCAGGTCGCGCTGCAGCTGGACGACGGCAAGCCGAGCTACCGCGTGCAGCGCCTCGGCGACCCGGTGATCGGCGATTCCAGGCTGGGCTTCCAGTTGCGCGACGGACGCCTGGACCGCGCTCTGTCGATGGCACCTTCCGCATGACGACCCTGCGATACCGAGCACGCATGCGCGTGGCCACCGCAAACAAGACATCGCAATCGTGGAATCGATTCCACCGTGATGAAACCCAGTGAATACGTATGCAGCCGACGTTCGCGCTGGACTGCCGTGTCTACCATACGTCGCAGTCGCGTCACCGCATCGTCGGCAGCGCGATACCTACATCCGGCGATTTGGCCGGGCCAGAAAATTCGCAAGACAACATTGCCTGGGAGGGGAAAATGTTGAACCACAAGCGCAATGCGCTGACGCTGGCGTTGGCCATCGCCATGACGCCGATGCTGGCTACCGCACAGTCCGCAACGCAGACCGGCACCGCCACCGCGCCGGCGCAGAATCCGGTCACCGAACTGGACAAGGTCCAGGTGACCGGCATCCGTCGCGGCATCGAGAGCGCGATCGCGGTCAAGCAGGACGCCACGTCCATCGTCGAGGCGATCTCGGCCGAGGACATCGGCAAGCTGCCGGACGTGAGCATCGCCGAATCGCTGGGCCGCCTGCCGGGCCTGGCCGCGCAGCGCGTGGCCGGTCGCGCTCAGGTGATCAGCGTCCGCGGCCTGTCGCCCGACTTCGCCACCACCCTGCTCAACGGCCGCGAGGTGGTCAGCACCGGCGACAACCGCAGCGTCGAGTTCGACCAATACCCCTCGGAACTGGTCAACGGCGTGACCGTGTACAAAACCCCAGACGCGGCGCTGGTCGGCCAGGGCCTGTCGGGCACCATCGACATGCAGACCGTGCGCCCGTTGAGCTTCCCGGACCGGGTGATCGCGGTCAGCGGCCGCCTGCAGAAGACTTCGCTGGGTGAGGCGGCCGATGTCGACGCGTACGGCAACCGCTTCAGCGCCAGCTACATCGACCAGTTCCTCGACAAGACCCTGGGCATCTCGATCGGCTACGCGCACAGCGACAACCCGATCCAGGAGAACCAGGTCGGCCTGTACGAGCCGTGGACCACCGAGCATACCGACGCCGGCAACCGCCCTGGCCTGGCCCCGGGCACCTACTTCTCCGATGGCATCAAGGCCTTGCGCCGCACCGGCAACAACAAGCGCGACGGCGTGATGGCTACCGTGCAATTCCGCCCGTCCGGCACGTGGACCAGCACCTTCGATGCGTTCCACACCGAAGCCGAACAGATCGATACCGCCAACCAGTTCGAGGTCAACCTCAGCAACTACAACGGCAACTACACCCCCGGCCTGCTGATCGGCAATCCGCAGCTGAATGCCGACAACACCTTCACCGGCGGCAACGCCAGCGGCGTCTATCCGCTGGTGCGCGGCATGTACAACAAGCGCAAGGACAAGATCGACGCGTTCGGCTGGAACAACGAGATCAACGTCGGCGATGTCAGGCTCGTCGCCGACCTGAACTATTCCAAGGCCACCCGCGACGAGTTGAACCTGGAGAACAACCTGCAGCTGACCCCAATGCCGCAACTGGATACCGTCGGCGTCACCGTCAACCCCAACGGCTTCTCGCAGATCGCACCCGGGCTGGACTACTCCAACCCCGATGCGCTGTTCCTGACCAACACCATCTACGGTTCCGGCTACGGCAAGGTGCCGCAGATCGAGGACCGCCTGAAGGGCGGGCGCCTGTCGGCGACACTACCGGCGCCGCAGGCCTTGTCGTGGTTCTCGGATATCGACGTGGGCGTGAACTACGCCGACCGGCGAAAGCAGAAGACCCAGGCCGAAGGCAACATCCTGCTCGGCGTGCAGGGCGAAACCAGCATCGCCAACGATCTGCAGTACGATCCGGTGAATCTGGGCTTCGCCGGCATCGGCTACATTCCGGCCTGGAATGTGCCGGCTGCGGTCGGGCGCTACATGACGTTCAATCCGGTGACCGATCTCGACTATCTGATCCCGAAGTCGTGGACCGTGCAGGAAAAAATCACCACCGCCTGGCTGCGCGCCAACATCAATACCGATATCGGCGAAGTGAGCGTACGCGGCAACATCGGCGTGCAGATGCAGCACACCGACCAGAGCTCGCAGTCCAACTATTTCGACCGTTCGCGCCCGGCGGGCCAGAACGTGCTGCCGATCGATTCCGGCAAGACCTACAACGACTGGTTGCCGAGCTTGAACCTGGCCTTCACGTTCCCGCACCAGCAGACCCTGCGCTTCGCCGCCGCCAAGCAGGTCGCGCGCCCGCGTGTGGACCAGATGCGCGCCGGCCTGGATTTCGGCGTCGACACATCCACCGGCAGGCCCGGCGGCAGCGGCGGCAACCCGCTGCTGGATCCGTGGCGCGCGACCGCACTGGATCTGTCGTACGAGAAATACTTCGACGAAAAGGCCTACGTGGCCGCGGCGATCTTCTACAAGGACCTGAAGAGCTACGTCTACACGCAGTCGCGCGACGACTACGACTTCTCCGGCCTGCTCGCCAACTACGTGGTGCCGCCGGGCATGACCGCCCCGGTGCAGACCATCGGCACCTTCTCCTCGCCGCAGAACGGCAAGGGCGGCACCCTGCGCGGCCTGGAGCTCACCGCCTCGCTGCCGCTGGACATGCTGACCGACAGCCTGCGCGGCTTCGGCGTGCAGGCCAGCGCCACGTTCAACGACAGCGACATCAAGATCCTCGACCCGGAAAGCGCGTCCAGCGTGGGCTCGGATCCGATCAGCCTGCCGGGCCTGTCCAAGCGCGTGTACAACTTCACCGCCTACTACGAGCGCAACGGCTTCGAAGCGCGCGTCAGCCAGCGCCGGCGTTCGGACTTCATCGGCGAGATCGGCAACTTCAACGGCAACCGTACCCTGCGTTACGTGGTCGGCGAGAACGTGACCGACGCGCAGCTCAGCTACAGCTTCGGCGACAGCAGCACCTTGAGCGGGCTGACCCTGCTGCTGCAGGCGAGCAACCTGACCAACGAAGCGTATCGCACCTATGCCGGCCGCAAGGACCGCCCGCTTGAGTACACCGAGTGGGGCCGCACCTACGTGCTCGGGGTGAATTACAAGTTCTAGGCCAACCCCTCCCGCCTGCAACACGCCCGTCGGCCCATGCCGGCGGGCTTTTTTTTGCATTCAATTGGCGAGCCATGGCGTGCGGCGCTAAGCGCATGGCGGCGCGCGTTGCGCTCGATCTGGGCACTGTCACTGAACGAAGCAAGACAACGCGATGCGGACGCATTGAAGCAGCAGCCTCGTGCGCGGCTGCCGTTTGCCAACCGCCAGGGACTGGAGGGCCGCGCCAATACGCCGCTGCGTGGACCGCGAAGGTGTCGATGGCGGCACGCGCGCTGTTCGCCAGCAGAATCGCGCTGGTGGCGGCAGTGTCGCTGAGCACCCACAGCGCACTGATCCGTGCTCACGTGAACGCCGCAATTGGCTGGCGCAGCAGAGCCAGCGGGGATGCGAGGTTGCGGGCCCGCTCGTGACGTCGCTCGCCGATGCCGACCTGCGGCTGGCGGAGTACTCGCGGCGCTGCTCGCTGTCGGTGCCTTCGTGCTGTTCGCCAGCAGAATCGCGTTGGTGGCGGCAGTGTCGCTGAGCACCCGCAGCGCACTGATCCGTGCTGACGTGAGCGCCGCAATTGGCTGGCGCAGCAGAGCCAGCGGGGATGCGAGATTGCGGGCCCGCTCGTGGCGTCGCTCGCCGATGCCGACCTACGGCTGGAGGAATACTCGCGGCGCTGCTCGCTGTCGGTGCCTGACAGCGTCCGTGGATGCAGCGCGACGATCACGCAGGATATCCACGTTCGCGTCAGCTAGAGATTGCAGTCCCAGAAACAGTTGGTTAGTAGGAACACTGTGAACGTCCGACAAGCAGGACGTTCAGATCTTCAATGCCAACGGCAGTTCTGGCATTCGGTCACGAGGTCGGAAACTCGCCCTTGGACCGGCGCATTGCGTCCCGCTGCCTGGCGAAACAGCGGCGGAACCACAGAGTCGAGACGCTTAAGCGCTTTCCAGGCACACCATCGCGTAACCAGGCAGGCGCAGGCCGCCATCGACCTCCCCGGCATCGACGCCCGGCACCGCCAGAGCTCGCCATTGCCCCTC
Organism: Xanthomonas sp. 1678; assembly: GCF_031455575.1. Classification (NCBI taxonomy): domain Bacteria; kingdom Pseudomonadati; phylum Pseudomonadota; class Gammaproteobacteria; order Lysobacterales; family Lysobacteraceae; genus Xanthomonas; species Xanthomonas sp. 1678. The sequence goes on from NZ_JAVDSZ010000005.1 coordinate 58,263, forward strand.
GGGCAGTGCCACCTCGGCCGCTTGCGCAGAAAGGTTGAACGCGAGCAACAGCGTCTGCTGCGCATGCCGGCGCTGGAACATCAGCACCGGCTCTTCGGTCTCGACGAACACGATATCGCCTTCGCGCAAAGCGACCTGTCGCTTGCGCCACGCCTGGAACTGCTGGAACGCGATCAACACCGACTGCGGATCGGCCAGCTGTGCCGCCACCGCCTGCGCGCGATGCGCCGGCGCCACCGGCAACCAAGGGGTCCCTTCGCTGAATCCCGCTTGCGCGCTGCCGTCCCACGGCATCGGCGTGCGGCATCCGTCGCGGCCCTTGAAGCTCGGCCAGAACGCGATGCCATACGGATCCTGCAACGCCTCGAACGGCACCTCGGCCTCGCCCAGGCCCAGCTCTTCACCCTGGTAGACGCACACCGAACCGCGCAGCGAGCACAGCATCGCAGTCAGCAGGCGCGCGAACGCCGGCGTTTCTGCGCCCCGTCCCCAGCGCGTCACCGCCCGCTGCACGTCGTGGTTGGAAATCGCCCAGCACGGCCAGCCCTCGGTCATCGCCACCTCGAGACGCGCGACCGTCTCGCGGATGTAGGCCGCGCTGAAATCGTCGGTCAGCAACTCGAAGCTGTAGCCCATGTGCAGATGCCCGGCCCGCGTGTATTCGGCGGTGGTCGCGAGCGAATCCTCCGACGAGATCTCGCCCAGGCTCACCGTGCCAGGATAGCGATCGAGCAGGCCGCGCAGCTTCTGCAGGAACGGCAGATTCTCCGCCTGCGTATTGTTGTAGTAGTGGTACTGGAACGCATACGGATTGTCGGGACTGAAGCCCCGCCCCACCCGCTTTTCCGCTGGTTTTGGCGGATTGTCCCGCAGCAAGGGGTCGTGGAAGCAGAAGTTGATCGCATCCAACCGGAATCCGTCCACCCCGCGCGCGAGCCAGAACTCCACGTTGTCCAGCGTGGCCTGCTGCACCTCTGGGTTGTGGAAGTTCAGATCCGGCTGCGACGACAGGAAATTGTGCAGGTAGTACTGGCCGCGCCGCGGCTCCCACTGCCAGGCGACGCCACCGAAGATCGACATCCAGTTGTTCGGCGGCGTCCCGTCCTCGCGCGCATCCGCCCACACGTACCAATCGGCCTTGGGATTGTCCCGGCTCTGGCGGCTCTCCTTGAACCACGCATGCTCCACCGACGTATGGCTGAGCACCTGATCGATCATTACCTTCAAGCCCAGCGCATGCGCCTTGGCCAGCAACCGATCGAAGTCCTCCATCTTGCCGAACAGCGGATCGACCTCGCGATAGTCGGCGATGTCGTAGCCGAAATCGGCCATCGGCGACTTGAAGAACGGCGAAACCCAGATCGCATCCACCCCGAGCGCGGCGATGTAGTCCAACTTCCGCACGATGCCCGGCAAATCGCCGACGCCGTCGCCGTTCGCATCGAGAAAACTACGCGGGTAGATCTGATAGATGACGGCACCGCGCCACCATGGAACCTGAGTCATGCAACGCCCCCCTTCGGGCAGAAATCGCGTGCGCAATGGGCACGCGGAAAGCTGCGTTAGGGTAACGTCGATGCGGGGACTGCACGGACGCTTGCATACGTATTCAGCGCAAGCTCGCACGATGCAGAGACAAACGCTCAATAGCAATTGCAGGCACCGCTACTTGTCGCCTCGTGGGGCGACTCCGGCACAACAGAACGCCGGCACTAACAGCAACAAGCCAAGCAATCACAATAAGGATTGTCACGCCTTGGCTAGGCGCCCATAAAGCCTTACAAGGCTTTCAAATACTCATTAGAAGCAGAGAAAATCATTGCCCATTAAAATTATTGCCACGAAGATGCTTAAAACTAGAGTTAATATTTCCTAAATACAGGCTCAGAGCACTCCGATATAGCAATTTTACATTCGCTTTGTGAAGACGATTCACACTTAGACTTCGCCCTATTCACTGCCTCTTCAATAGTAGCCGAGGTAGATATCATCCCTCCCTTGCCACCAGGAGGATAAGCTGCAGCCACACATTGATTTTTATAGACAACTCTACCTTGCAACCTTGTGCACCCATATTCCTACAGTTCTGCAATGCAACATCTTCAGCCTCTTTTTTTTTTGATAGCCTACCTGAACTTACTCCACCGTCTCCGCTTGGAGACGTTGCTATGCTCCCCCAAGTCTTTATCCACTCTCCAGTTGGGGTCGGCGGCTGCGAAATAATCTCACTAGTGGGAGCAGGGCCGCACGTAGCCGACCCTGCAATCGTTCCAGTAGGACAAGCGGTCTGCGCAAATGAATAAGAGGGCAAGCCGCAGGCCCCAGCAATAAAAATATAGATACACTTAGATCGCATACTACAAACCTCGAAACAAACCCAGTCCGAATTAACCGGCGGAATGCTGGCTTTGCCAAGCCATCCCTATTCTTGATGAGGCCGCAAAAACACTCGATCATTGGTGCGAGGCAACTAATCAATATTGACTAATAGCGCCGAAACACAGGCACGCTACAGGCCGAATAGATCACAATACATTCCAGTGATTTATTGGCCTTTTTACAATCCTTCTCAGCTAACGCAGTTGCTACTTTTACGTTCTTCCCTGGTCGCGTCACAGGAGAACCACCATGCTCTACCCCGTTCACTGCTGGTGCAAGTATGGCGACACACTGGTTAGAATAAGACATCACAATACCGCAGTTAGCGCTACCCAAAGACTGGCACTTCTCCAATGCATCATTTATTGCATCTTCTTTTGAAATCTTGTTGGCGGCCACCCCTGTATTTCCCGATGTAGACATATCGGCAGCAACCGCACCAAATCTACTGTCCCATTCTCCAACAGGCTGAGGAGGCGGCGGTTCTACATAGCTAGCCGAAGGCCCGCACGTTGCACTTCCTGGAGCAGTACCGACCGGACATGCGGTTTGTGCCAATGCACTTTCAGAAAAAAAACCGGGGAAATATAAAAAAACTGCGAGGAAATATCTCATGCAAATTTACTAAAAACCGTTCGTCGGCGCTAGGAACCAATCCAGATGACTCACATGCATTGCCAAGTTAGCACTTGTCCGCACTAAATTATTAACCAGAGAGGAGAAAAAAGCCAAAAATTGCTGTACTACAGCATCCCCACCAAGTCAAAACTTTCTAAAAATAGGATTTGAACATTCTAAAACGGCAACTTTACATTGCTTGCCACCTGATTCAACCCTACACTTCTCTAAAGCCCTCCTTGATGCACTTTCCACAGTTGCTGCAGTTGAAATCATTCCTCCATTTTGATTAATCGGGTAGACCAAAGAAACACACTGGTTTTTGTAAACAAATTCAACTTTGCAGTTCTTTGCCCCGGACGCTTTGCAGTTTTGCAAAGCAACATCTTCCGCTTCCTCCTTGGAAAGCCGTCCCGAACTCACTCCGCCTCCCCCACTGGAAGAAGTAGCAATACCGCCCCACGTCTTAATCCACTCGCCAGACGGTGTGGGAGGCGGGACAGCAACTTCCTGATTAGGAGACGGACCACATGTAGCAGAACCCGGGGCTGTACCTACAGGGCATGCAGTCTGAGCATATCCCAGCATCGAATGGCCAAAAAACAAAGCAGCCACAAACATTTTTATTTTCATAAAAAGCCCCGCAAATATACAAAGGGTTCAGCTCACACTATCCGTTAGTAGTCTTGGCTTTACCTAACTTACCGGTCTCCAAATCCGCAGGAGCAGACTGAGCACCGTAGAAATTACCACTACTACCACCAACGTTTACGTTGGCGCTCTTATCATCGAGAGCCTGTTGTCGAGGCACATAGCTGCCACCAGGCCCAGCCGGCACAGCAGCCGCACCACCACCACCAGCACCCATCGCCGAGTACGGACTGAACTGGCCCAGCACACCCTGGAAGAACGCTGCTGCCATCGGGGGCGCGGTCACCACTAGTGTTGTCATTACCAAGCCCAATCCTCCCTGCTGCAAAGCCATGCTGCTGACGCCTTCGCCGTTGAAATTGAAGGCAGTGCTCATCGCCCACTTCGTCACGAAGGCCAATGCCACGGCGCCTACCACCTTCGTGGTGATCGCCACCATGACGCTCAACACCGCCAACGAAAACACCGTTCCAATGCCGTAGTACAACCATTTGCTAAACAGCTGCTTCGTGGCATTGAATAGCAGACACATGATGAACAGCGGCCCAAAACCAACAAACAACGCCATCGCGATCTTATTCAGCAGCAGCATCGAACCGGCAACCACGCCTGGTCCTGCGATGCCCAGGCCCATGAACCAGCGTGCACGCGTCTTGTCGGATTCGCGCTCCTCGCTGCCTCCTGCCTGCAATGCATCGATGCTCGCCAGCGCGGTCTGCATGATCAGCAGATTCTCATCGATCTTGTTGTATGGACTCGCATCGTCGCCGGTGACGACCTCAGTGATCTCCTTGCTCAGGCCGTCCGTCAATGTCCAGTAAAGCTTGGAAGACCCGGTCGCCATGCTGGTTGCGACTGCAATGATCAGCGTAGCCCGCAAGGCGGTGACGACCAAGGACATCGCGGATTCGCGCATCTGGCCCGTTGCCAATCGATAGCCTTGAATCAATATCCACAGTGTCAGCACCGTGAGCGCGATCGCGCCCATCCACATGGTGGTGCGCTGCAGAAGCGTCCACTGGAAGATATCGATTTCGTCTCGCAGATAATCGTTGATCAGCGAGAAGAACGCATAGTTGGCCATGTTGCCCAGAAAAGAGCCTAAGCCTACCTGCCCTCCCCCGCCGAGTGTCGAGTCCATCAAGCCGGCAATCACATTAAACATATTGGATCTTCCATGCGGGTGAAGCGCACCCGGATATTTTTTCGGAGGCCGCCCTCGAAAGAAGGCAACCAGAAAACGCTCGGCAACTCATAGCAAAGCCGCTCGTGGCGTCCGCCTTACTTCTCGTAGCTCAACCGGCTCATGTCAGACGGCTTGTCCGTCTTGACGCCCTCGAGCGCCGTCTTCATAACCGCACCAGCCACGGCTGCTTGCGCCATATCGGTGATCGTCCCGACAATATCGCCAAGCAGGCCACCGCCGTCAGGATTGCTCTTCTTGCCCTTCATCGCCGACTCGGCCTCGTTGGACTGCTGCGCCTGCAAGTACTTGAGACGGATGTCGTAAGCGAACATCGCCGACTCCATCTGCTGGCGATCGATGTCCATCAAGGTCTTGAGCGCGATCAACTTGTTGGTGTTGTCCTCCAACTTGCCAATCTCGTTCTCTGCGATGTTATTGCGCTCTTTCTCCAGATCGCGCAGACGCTCCAGGCGCTTCGTCGTGATCTCATACATCGCGACCATGTAATTGAACTGGGCGTTCTTGGTCTTCTGAATGAGCTCGCAGTTGGTCTTTTGCCCATCGGTGACCGGCGTGCCCTTGGTGGCACCGCATGCCGCGATGCCATAGTTCGCATCGATCTTTTTGGGCTTCATTTCGTCGCTCAACTTCTCGACTTCTGTGCCGCTCGGCTTCTCACCGGAACTCTTGGCACCAATTTTGTTGTCGTCGCGGATCTTGTCGAGCTTTTTGTCGAGCGTGTTCGTATTGGTCTTGTTCTCGCTGATTTGCTTCTCGTCACGCACCTTCCACTGTGCGAACGCAGTAGACGGTACCGAGACGCACAGGACGCAAAGAACCGCCAGCAGTCGGAATCGAGCGAAGGATTTCATATTCTTGTCCATGTAGACCTCACAGCTAGTCATGTAGAACGAAACGATCTTTCAGGGAATACAACGATCAAGCCAGCGCCGCGGCGCCCTTGCTATCCGATGCCGAAGGCTTGGACGCGGACTTGCCCGAACCCTTGCGCTTGGCATAGAACTCGCTGAGCCACTGCTCGGGCGTCAGGTCATTCGGCGCTACTCCGTGCTGGGCAGCTTTCTGCTCGAGGACCTGATGCATGATCTCGATGTTGTCGGTGGACGCGGAAATGACCGCGAGCGCATCGTCCATGCCGCGCAGATTCAGCTGGCACACCGATGAGCCATGGCCTTGCTTGACCAGGAAGCAGCGCGAGCGCTCATCCAGGCTCACCACCACCTGGTACTCGGCTTCGGTCAGCTTGAGGCCTTCCATATAGTCTTCCTTGCTCGCGTTCGGGTTGGGCAGCAGGATCATCGTGGCAGTCTGCTCGACGAGTGCCGCCGAGATGTCGCTGGCCAGTGCGTCTTCCGGACTCTGGGTGGCGAAAATGCCCAAGCCATTCTGCTTACGGATGGTCTTCTGCTTGTTCTTGGCAAATTCTTTGAGGCCACCCTTGCCGTCCAGGATCTTCCAGAACTCGTCCATCACATAGATCAGCGGACGTCCGTCGATCAAGGCTTCCAGCTTATGGAGCAGATAGTTGATGACCGGTACGCGAACTTCCGGGTTGTCGATGACGTCGGTGTAATCGAAGCCGATGATGTTGGCTTTTTCCAGGTCGATGGTGTCGACCGGATTGTCGAACACCCAGCCCAACGAGTTTCCGGTCGTCCACTTGCGCATACGCGCATAGAGGCCGTCATCGCCCATGTTGGGCAGGCTCTTGCGGAAGTTGGTCATGCTGCGCAGCTGCATCGGCGTATCCAGCATGCCCTCGACGGCGCGGAAGATATCCTCGTCGTCGCGTGAGCTGTACTCGGCTTTGCCGGCGAGCACCTTGATCAGGTCCGCCAGGAACTGCACGTTGGCTTCGCTACGCTCGCACTGGAAAGGATTGAAGCCGGTAGGCCGGCCATTCTCCAGGGCAAGGTAATTGCCGCCACAGGCGCGAACGAAGATCTCGGCGCCGCGGTCCTTGTCGAAAAAGAAGATGGTCGGCGAAGGATTGAATTTCTGAACCTGGCTGAGCAAGAAGTTGATCAACGCCGTCTTGCCGGTACCGGACTTGCCGATGACCATCGTATTGGCGATCGCTTTTTCGCCCAGCGAATTCTCCGCTGGGTGCGTCGCATGGAAATTGAAGTAGTACGGTTGTCCGTTGGTGGTCTGCAACGTGGTGACGCACTCTCCCCACGGATTGTTGTCGCGCTTCCCCTGGGCAAAGTTGTGCAACGGCGACAGGCCCAGGAAGTTCAGCGAACTCACGTTCGCCAAACGGGTGCGATAGCGCCAGTTGCCGGGAAGCTGAGCATAGAAGGACGACGCGATGGCCAAGTCTTCCTTTGATGAAACGAAGCCGGCGTTGGACAGTTCCGCACGCGTAGTCGCGATCTGCTGCGACAGCTTCTCCTGCGTATCTGCATAGACCGCGATGGTGAAGTGGTATTCGCCCAATACGAAACTGCCCGACGACAGCTGATCCATCGCCAGATCCAGCTCATGGATCTGACTGACCGCCTTGTCGCCAGACGAGATCATCATGCCCTTGGTCCGATCCAGCACCTTCAGCGCATCGTGGCGCCCCATCGGGCTGAAGGAATGGGTCACCACGTACTCGAAGTCGAGATACTTCAAGCCGTTCAGGATGCCCGGATAAGTCCCGTCGGTGTATTCCTTGATATTCAGGATGCCGCCGAAATGATTGGTACCTTCGGGCGTCTTGATGACGAAGTCGCCGGTCTTGTTGGCGAACATATGCTTGCTTACCGGCAGATATGCAGGCACCGGCGCCTGCAGGACCGGCACCGGCTCGTCGATCCGGTTGATCAGATAGCCGAAAAATTCGAGCGCCTCGGAAAATACGACGCCATTGCTGGCCTCATACATGCTCAACCGATAGGGGGAGTAGTCCTTGAGCACGGCTTCGACATTGCCAGCCAACTCGATGATCTTGGCGATGGACTGGTCCTGCTCGGACTGCAGCTGCGCCAGATTGGCGGACTTTTCCATCAAGCGCTTCCCGGTGACCACCGGGCGATACAGCATGGTCAGATACAGCTCGTTCTGCATGATTTTCTGCGACGAAAGCGCGCTGTAATACTGATTCGACAATTCCTGGTTGAACGTCTGCTGAAACTTGCCGCGCGACTTGATGCCGCGGCGCCGACGCACGTCGTGGACCCAGAACGCCACATTGGTGAAATCGGGCGCGCGCAAGGTCTGAAGCATCCGATTGAACGTGTTGTGGCGATGCTCGATCTCCCATTCCTCGCGGCCGACGAACGGCAGTCCACCCAGGTGCCAGGTCAACATGTAGTCTCCACCCGTCGTCTTGAGCACCGACGGCGCTACATGCGTAGAGATAGGAATGAACTCGCTGATCGAAGTGTCTGGGATGAACATAGGGAATTACTCTGAATCCATTTCGTCTTGCCAAGGCCCGATTCGGACGAATCGGGAGTAGTCGAATGCTTGCCTACTACACAACAACAACCAGTTAGGCACCACGATAAAACCGAACAACCCCATGCACGAAACGAATCGTTCGTGCATGGGGTCAAGGCACTGGCGCTAAGCCGAACTTAACGCTTGGCGCCAGGCACGTTTCTCCGATATTCGTTAGGAGAAAATACCCATGCGCCTGAGTAGCGCTGCAGGTTGCGCACGCGCACCCTGAACATCCAACGCAACCCAAGCATTCTGAATATCATCTCGTCCCGCTTGGTCACCTGCTGCATTGCGAAAATGATTACCGGAATCGACAACAGGTACCAGAGATTGAAGTACATTCCCGCCAGCAAGCCGCTACCCGCACCGATGAAGAAGGGAATGTAGGGCACCCCCAAAAACATGGCTGGGCGCGTACAGCCGCGGAAAAGTACGTTCTTATGCATAGTGCTGAATCATCTGGATCAACATGCTGGTGCCGCCGGCGGCGCCGCCGCTGCAGGTCGCACCAGTCTCGCCGATCAGCATCTTCGCCAGCTGGCCGGCCGCACCGATCAGGCAGCCGCCAATCAGAAGCGGAGCAACATCAGCAATGCGTTTGTGGGCAAACGCGATCTGGTAGCCAGCGATGATGACGGCGATGGTCACGACGGCAACCGAGGCCATGTTGAGCAAGCCGTTGGTATTGGACAGGAAGCCGCAGACCTTACCATCGGTGCCGGCGTAGTCGCCGCCAGCTGCCATCGCCGAACCGGCGACCAGCAACGAGCCTACGAAAATGGCAGCTTTCAGCGCGGCCAAGCCGGCAACCTTGGCACCCGCGGTCATTTCGCTCTTCTTGGACATCATGGTGTATCTCCTGATTGGAACAGAGGGGTTGTGATGGAACGCCATTCCCATGGCGGTATTGCTTCCCTACGCTAGAAGACAAAAGCGCCGTCGCCGGGGGGCAGCGGCGGCGAATTCGAGCTCGGGACGGCCGGCTCTGCGGAACCACCAAGGGCCGAACCCCTGGTCACAGATGCTTGCGAAGCTGGATCGGCTCCGCCGCCAGCAGGCACCGCCACTCCTTTGCCGGCGCTTGTCGGACGTACTACATATAGCTCTGCATCGGCACCAGCCGCTTGACCTACTCGTCCTGCGGAGGTCATCGATGCGGGACTGGGAAGCTGGCCAGCAGGATTGCCTTGTGTCTGAGCAGGAGCCGAGACTGCGGCCGGATAGTACGCAGACGGCGGGATCTGGGTCGCCAAACCATTAGCGAGTTGGTTGGCACCTGCGATGCGGCGCGAGACGACCGAATCGAGTTCGCGCACCACGGATGCCTTGGCGGCCTGCGCCGGGCGACGGACGCCATTCGGCACGACCGGGATAGCACCAATAGGGGCGGCGGCAATAGCCCGGCCCTGATTGATGGATGCGTAGACCTTCTGCACGTAGCCGTGCTTGTAGCCAGTCTCGAAGTTGCCAGAGTAATAGCAACTGAAAGATTTGCCCCAATTGCCCCCCGAGCGGCCATAGCATTCGGCCAGGATCCTCGAGGCGGCCTGCAGATTGGGACAAGTCTTGAATGCTTTTTCGTACGAGTCGAGCCCGTACTTGAGGAGGTTGTAGCGGTTGACCTGGCCCAGACCGAGAGAAAAGTTGTAGCCCTTGTCCTCAAGCATCCGCGCTGTAGCGACAGCTTCGGACAGATTCTGCGGCTGACGCACCAGGCGGCCACCCACGACACCAATCGCAAACGGATTGTGCGACGATTCGACGCGCACGACGTGCTGCATCACTTCAGCCGGAACTGCCATTTCAGGACAGCTCAGTAGTTCCATGCCTGGCAACATGCCGTTGTTCCTCCTATATCCGTCGACTATCGGCCTGAGAACCTTAAAGTCGCAGATCGCGCAAATTAATAGTGCCTGAAGACAAAATCGAAGTCAATCTGGCACAGCTTCAGCGATCACCTTCGTGAACAAATTCACTTGCTGCCATGCAAAGTCCGCTCCGGGTCGAAATCGATACCGGTGATATAGCGCCGCCCCGCATGCGATTTAATATGGACCACGATATCAATCGTCATCATCAACAAACGCTTGATGACAGCAAACTCCAGCCCTGAACCCTCCGCCGAGGCCTTGACCATCAACGCAAGCTGATCCCATGTCTGACCGATGCTGCCCGCATGACAGCTCGTGATCGAACCTGGGTGGCCGGACGCGCAATTTCTGATGAAATAGAACGACTCGTCGCCTCGCAATTCCGCCAGGATGATGCGATCTGGCTTCATGCGCAGGCATGCCTCCATGCAGCTTTTGGCCGTTACGTTACTCGCACTTTGTCCACCTTTCGAGTAGAGCAAATGCACGGTATTGGGCTGGCTGATGAACAGCTCGCGCGCGTCTTCGATGGTGACCAGGCGCTCTTCGTTGGGAATGTGGTTCACCAACGACTTCATGAACGTGGTCTTGCCGCTGCCGGTAGCGCCAGCGACGACGACGTTCTTCTTGAACAATACGGCCTTCTTGAAGAACTCCGAGTAGTTCCGCTGCCTGCGCAGCTCCAACAGCTCGCGATCCTGTTCGCTGACGCCCGCTTCCTGCTCCAGGATCTCTTGGAAAAAGCCGTCCTCCTGATACTGCTCCAGCGTCTTGGTGTGCTTGGAAGGCAAACGGATCGTGATCGAGACCTTGCCTGCATCGCAAGCGGGCGGAATGACGAACTGGGCACGTTGTCCGGTCGGAAAGGTCAGCGACACGACTGGATCGGTATCGGTGATGCGCTGCCCCGTATTGCTCTCGTTGACCACCGCGGTGCAGAACTGGCGCGCACGATCGAACGTCAGCGAGGGGATATCCAACTTCTGCCAGCCGCGCAGCGTCTCCAGATATAGCTCGCCAGGCCGGTTGATGCATATTTCCGTCACCTCCGGCGAATTCAGATAATCCAGGATTCCCAGCACCGAGTACTGGTAATCCAGGAAATCCGAAGATATCTGCGCAGTTGGCGAGTCGTCCAGCGTCACGTAATTATCTCGCTGCTATCAACGGGTAAGTACAGCAGTGAAATCCACGTCTTTTGCGACATAGACGTTGACCACAGTACCCTGATTGATCGTCACGGTCGCAGGACGACGCCCCGAGCGCTCCAATGCCTGATCGGCCATACGCTGCACCGTTCGTGCCGTGTTGCTCTCGAACGGCTGCTCGGTCACCAATCCGGAGTTGAGACCAACCGTAGTGGTCTTGGGCCCGTTCTCGGCGGCCGCCCATTTGAACGCATCGCTGAGCATGCTGATCATCAGAGCAGAAGAGATACGGCTTGCCCAATGCGCGTTGTACTTGCCTGGATGGCCAGCACTGCCGAGGTTGTCGATACCCGGCGCCTCAAGCGATACATCGATACCGGTCGGCGTGGTGATTCGATCCCAGATGACCTCCATGCGGGGTCCAGTCGGTTCGACCGAATCGTATTTACCCAACAGCTTGGAACCCTTCGGCAACAGCAAACGTCTGCCGTTGATGGAGTAGACCGGCTCGGTGATGATGCAGGAGGTGAAACCCGCAAAGTCACTGATGATCCGCGTTTCCAGCACGCACCGGATATAGGTACCGCGCACCAGCAAACCGTCAGGATTCGCAATCGGCTTCGCCGACGTTTCCTGCTCCTGGCCCGCACCAGGCTGCTGTCCGCCAGGAGGCAGAATGCCGCCGAATCCCGGCTGGCCGCCGCCCACCTGCGCCGGATCGTCCTGCATGCCGGCCATGCGCCGCTCGAGCAGCGACGGGCCACGCTCCTGCTGCTCGACGGGCGCCGTCCGGATATCGTTGTCGGTCGGCATCGGCGGCAACGGCGGCAGGCTCTCCTGCGCCAAAGGCACAGGCTCGGCGGGCTGCGTCGGCAACGGCGCCGCAGTCTGCGGGAGCGCGGGCGCCACCACGGCTTCCTGACGCGGCTTCGGCGGCGGCTCTTTCGTATCGCTTCCACCAACCAGCCAAAAAATGGCCACGATCAGCAGCAACGCGATAGCGCCAAGGAACAGCAACGCCTTCCGGTTGAGCTTTTGCAGCTCGCTGGATCTCAGGACCGGCTCGTTGGCATCGAGATCGGGATCCGCCGTTTGCTGTTGCCGGGCAAAGTAAGGATTCTCCTTGCCGACATCTCCGTTTTGCGGAGAACGAGGAGACTGGCCATCGTTGTGACCGTTGTTTTCGTCAGACGGAGGTATGTTCGAGTTCACTTTTGCTTATTCCTACGCAAGCCGACAACATTCTTGCCGTGGCGGACAACCAGGAAAGGATAGGTCCCGTGGACGATCAGGGTATTGCCTTCGACCGTCGTGTTGACCAAGAAATCCTCTTCGTTTTCCTTCTCGCGCGCGAACACGGCCGGAAAATTGCCTGTGGGAAATCTCGTAAGATCCATCTTGATGTAGGTGAACTTGCCGTCGTCGTACACGCTATTGGGCACGATCCACGTCTGCTTCGAGCGCGTCGAATAGTCGTAGTCGAAGTAATAGCGCCGATCCTTGGACATCCTGGTATCGATCTGCGACTCGTCCTTCACCTCTTCGCTGGCAGCGGCGAAGCTGGTGTCCTTCGGATAGACGAAGGTCACCTTGTACTGGACGCCGGCCTGCTTTGCCTGTTCCAGCCTCTGCCAATCCGTTGCGACGACCTTCAATTCCAAAATATAGGAATGGGTCGCCGTCCGTATCATCATGTTGGTGTCGACGTCGACGTTCTTCGGCTTCAGGTAGAAGACGTTCTCACGACGGCTCAACTCCCAGCCGGTCGTGAAACCGGTGCTGTAGTCGAGGATCTTTTCGTTGGGGCTCAATTCGACCTGGGTCGTGATACCGAGGCCGGTACGCACCTGGTAAATCTTGTCCGCTTCGTACTCGTATTGTTGGACAACCTGAGCGGACGCGAGCGGCGCAACCAAAGCCAAGGCGAGCAGCGCCAGATGCGCCGAGCCATTTTTAGTCATGAAACTCATCTAACGTTCGCTCCATTTCCATTGTTCTGAGGTGCAGCGTTGGGCGCAGGCGCCATCGGAGCGGGCTGTACGCCCTGGTAAGTGGGCGCCTCCATCGCATTCGTCACCGGCAACTGCTGCTGAGCAGGGGCTACGCCGTTCACGCCAGGCGTTGCCGGCTGCGCCATCGGCTGACCAGGAAGCTGCCCCTGGACCTGACCGGGTGACTGACCCGGCAAGAGTTGTTGGTTCGCGGGCGCAGCTGCAGGCGCAACAGGCGCAGCTGCCGGCGCCTGGAAGGCTGCCGGAGGTGGTGTCGGCGTGCCAACATAATCCGTGTCAACCCGATAATCGGTAACCTGGAAGCCGAGCGGGTTCTCCACGCGCAGATCATCGGCCATCGTTAGATTACTGTTATAACGAAATCCAAGAATTGCAAACTTATTGTCCAGCAGCGTGGTTTGCCCCGTGCTCTTTTCGTAAATGCTGCGCTGGAAGCGAACGTTGGCGCCGGTATATGGCTGACCGTTGCCACCCTGCAGGGTAATGCTGAGGATATTGATCCGAATGGCCCGTGTCTTGCCATATGTGAAGTAGGGGGCGGCAGGATTGTTGGGCGCATGCAACTGACGATATTCGTTTGCCACAGGACCATCGGCCAGAGCGAACACCGTTTTCCAATCCCTGAGCCCCATCATCGCGAAATCGTAGGACTCGCGCGAGATGATGAAGCGCGCCACATTACTCCGGGCCAGCGCTTCGCTCGCAGTGATATTGCGAATATCCGCGGTGTTCTGAAGCCTTGAGACCGATGTATTGCCGGTGTAGGCATCGGCCATCACGATGTACGGCACCTTCTCCTTCAACGGCAGCATGTAGTAGTAACCGCCACCCAGCAGCAGGCACATGATGATCGCGCCGAACGCGACCCACCATGCGCGGCGCTCGCTGCGCCGGGCGAGATCCGCAATGCTGACTTCGTAGTTGACAGCCTTTGCGACCGCCTTGTTGACGCTTTCGCTCTCAACTGGTTTTTTACCGAACATCAGACTTCACCAAGTTACGTAATGTGGCTGCGGAGACACGCGAACGGCCCCCGTAAAGTAAAGTCACTTCGCGCCGCCGTCGGCGGCCGGCGATGCGGCCCCGCTCAACGAAGAAGACGGCTGCACCAGAATGCGGTTGCCCGCGGCGGACACCGTGACCCCCTCCTGCGCATAGACCACGCTGAGCTCCGCGACGGCCTGCTGGATGCTCGTGGTGTTGATCTTCGCTACCGGCGCATAGAGCGTGTAATCGGACTGGATGCTGTACGCCAGTTCCATGTTCGAGTCCTTGGCCCAGCGCTCGAGCATCGTCTTCAGGGTGCCGTCCATCGGCACGGCCTGGTACACGTACGAGGAATACAGTGGGATCTCCATCGTCGACTCGGAGAACCGGTTGACCGGCTTCCACCTGCCGCGGAAATCAGGCGCCGGCGAACTCGCACAGGCGCTCAACAGCGCAACGGTGCTCAGAGTGGCGATCAGCCGAAACATATGCGTTCTTTTCACGCGAGCCTCTAAATTGCGGAAACATGTTTTGATGGACGGCCGACACACGGTCGGCAGCCTGAGAACTTCGGGTTTCGCCACAGGGAGGTCACAGCGCGACGCCGCGCCGACGCGTGCGCTTGGCGACAGCGTCCGGGGCTACGCAAGCCTGGCGCAGGCAAGCGCCCCTGAAGACGAACGGCGTCCAGGGACAGGCTTTCAGCACTGAGAAAAACGGAATTTGCCAGAAAACTTTCCATGTCACCCTTGCGTGTGTCGTAAGAACCCACGCCCCCTGTTCCTATTGCCAATTGTCCAGCACCAGCATCGCGAGAATGTGCCGCAGCGCACTGCTCACGTCAAGCGTTTGGTAAAAAAGCGTTCAATCCTGCTTGACCGCCAATAAATTTGCAAACCACATCACGCTTTTTCAAAGCGAGAGCATCGGCACATCGACCTTGGGCAGCAGCCTCGACGTGAAGTGCCGGTCCTTGTAGTACTTGATCTTGTCGCACTTCACAGGATGCGGGATGCCCTCGTACAGGAACACCTCGTGATCGTTCCCCATCGCCTTGAGTTCCTGCGGCAGCATCAGCGCCCTCCTCTCCTCCGATACGCTGCGGGTCACGTCCTTGCCGCGCGTGACGTTCTGCTTGCGGAAGGTGGTGTAGCCGAGCATCTCCGAGTAGTCGTTGGCATCCTGCTGCTCGCGCGGAGCGTACAGGATCTGCAGTGCGTGATTGGTGATGATGGTCCGCGACACGTCCTTGCCATAGGTCGCATCCAGCTGCGCCATGCTCTGGATGATCGGCAGAAGGCGCACATTGTAGCCAGCCATGTATGACACCGCCGAGGCGATGATGTCGACCTTGCCGATCGCGGTGAACTCGTCCATCAGCAGCAGGCACTGGTACTTCAACGCCGGATTGCTCTTGGGCAGTTCCTTGGTGTTGAGGTTGATGATCTGGCTGAAGAACAGGTTGATGATCAGGCGGCTCTCGGCCAGCTTGTTGGGCTGGATGCCGATGTAGATGGTCATCTTCTTCTTGCGCAGGTCGGTCAGCAGGAAGTCGTTGTCGCTGGTGGCCGCGTCGAGTACCGGGTTGATCCAGGCGTTGAGCGGCTCCTTCAGCGTTCCCAGGATCGAGGCGAAGGTCTCCTCGGCCTGCGACAGCATGTTGGAGAACGCCGACTTGGCGTTGCTGCTGAGGAAGCGTCGCTCCGACAGCGACTTCAGGTATTTCTTCAGGTCGCTGCCGTCGCCGGAGGACAACCGGTAGATCGCCCCCAGCGTCGGCGTGCCCAGGCCGCCCGGGAAGCCGATGTTGCGCTCGTCGTCCCAGTTCTCGAACAGGTACAGCGCGAACGCCATGAACGCGTTGCGCGCCTGGCTGACCCAGAATTTCTGGTCGTCCGACCCATCCGGGTACAGCATCGCGGCGATGCTCATCAGGTCGGAGACGCGGAATGCCGGATCGTCGGAGACGTAGCTGAGCGGATTCCAGCGATGCGTGCGCCGGTCCTCGGCGAACGGGTTGAACAGGAAGACCTCCTGCCCCTGACTGGCGCGCCAGCCGCTGGTGAGATCGAAGTTTTCCTGCTTGATGTCCAGGACCACCACCGATTCCTGGTATTCGAGCAGGTTCGGGATCACCACGCCGACACCCTTGCCCGAACGGGTGGGCGCGGCCAGGATGACGAACTGCTGCCCGCTCAGGCGCACCAGCTTGCCGCGGAACTTGCCGACCACGATGCCGTTGCCGCTCTGCTTGAACAGGCCATGCTTGGCCAGATCGGCAGCACCGGCGAAACGGGCGTCGCCATGCAGGGCCTGCTTGCGCGGCTTGAACATCAGCACCAGCGTCAACAGGCACAGCAGCCCGGGCAAGCCGAAGCCCAGATAGCCCGCCCACTTGATCTTGCCGACGAACGGCGCGACCTGCGGCAAGCCGATGGCATGCACGTATTCGTAGTAGGTGCTCAGCCCGAGCAGGCCCGTGTCCAGCTTGAGCAGCAGCAGCACCAGATAGCCGGACAGGAAATAGCCGGCAACGGCCGTGAGCGCGACGACGGCCACAGCCGCATAGACCTTACGATTCGACAAGCCCCTATCCTCCCTGATGCACCGTGGCGGCTATTCTAGCTTCGGCGCCGGGTACTCGGCTTGCTCTTCGACGGCTTTTTTTCGACGCTGACGCCGCCGCCGTCCTGCTCGACCAGGTTGTCCATCCAGACCCGCGCCTCGTCCAAGGACATGTCGTGCGAATCCAGGCGCGCGCCGCCCTCGGTGGTCACGGTATAGCCGACCACGTTGGCCGGGCTGTATTCGGGTTCGCGTGTCAACGCCACGAGTTGGTAGCGTCCTTTGACTTGAATCGTATGATGATATTCCATCATGCGCACGGCCTCCTCGCCTGATCGTCGCCTGGATGCTAAAGCAAGCCGGGCGCCAGGGCCACCCGCCGCCAGCGGAGGCGGTCCGACCGCCCTGCACGACGGCCAACAAAAAAGCCGGCAGGCGCCGGCTTTGTCGTGTTCCACGAGTGCATTGTCCGCGAGTGCGTTGTCCGCATGTCGTGGTGGGCGGTACAGGGTTCGAACCTGTGACCCCTACCATGTCAAGGTAGTGCTCTACCGCTGAGCTAACCGCCCATCGCTGCTGCGGCCATACCGCTGCAGGGGCGCGAATCTTAGCCCACCTTGCGGCCAAGAACAATAGCCGCGAGGACCAGGCCAGCTGCCGTGCGGCTAGCTGACCAGGCTGGCATCGCGCAGCTTCTTGATCTGGTCGCGCACGCGCGCCGCGTCCTCGAACTCCAGGTCGCGGGCGTGCTGGTACATCTTCTGTTCCAGCGCCTTGAGCCGGGATGCGACCTCGGCCGGATCCAGCATGCGGTAGTCGGCCGGCTCCTCCGCCACCCGGCGTCCCTTGCCCTTGCCCGACTTGGCCTCGACGGCGGCGTCGCCACGCGCGCCCTCCAGGATGTCCACGATCGGCCGCGCCACCGACTTCGGCGTAATGCCGTGCTCCAGGTTGTACTCCACCTGCTTCTCGCGACGCCGTCCGGTCTCGTCGATCGCCGCCTGCATCGAGCGGGTCATCCTGTCCGCGTACAGGATCGCCTTGCCGCGCAGGTTGCGCGCAGCGCGGCCGATGGTCTGGATCAGCGAACCGGTGGACCGCAGGAAGCCTTCCTTGTCCGCGTCCAGGATCGCCACCAGCGACACCTCGGGCATGTCCAGGCCCTCGCGCAGCAGGTTGATGCCGACCAGCACGTCGAACTTGCCCAGGCGCAGGTCGCGGATGATCTCCACGCGCTCGACCGTGTCGATGTCCGAGTGCAGGTAGCGCACCTTGACCCCGTGCTCGCCCAGGTACTCGGTGAGGTTCTCGGCCATGCGCTTGGTCAGCGTGGTGACCAGCACGCGGTCGCCCAGCGCCACGCGCAGACCGATCTCCGACAGCAGGTCGTCGACCTGAGTCCCGACCGGGCGGATCTCCACTTCCGGATCGATCAGCCCGGTCGGGCGCACCACCAGCTCGGTGATCTCGCCGGCCGATTCGCGCAGCTCGTATGGGCCGGGCGTGGCCGACACGTAGATGCTGCGCGGCGAACGCGCCTCCCACTCCTCGAAGCGCAGCGGCCGGTTGTCCAGCGCCGACGGCAGGCGGAAACCGAACTCCACCAGCGTCTCCTTGCGCGAGCGGTCGCCCTTGTACATCGCGCCGATCTGCGGGACGGTGACGTGCGACTCGTCGACGACCAGCAGCGCGTCGGCCGGCAGGTAGTCGAACAGGGTCGGCGGCGGCTCGCCAGGCGCCTTGCCGGTGAGGTGCCGGGAGTAGTTCTCGATGCCGTTGCAGTAGCCGACCTCGGCCATCATCTCCAGGTCGAACTGGGTGCGCTGCGCCAGCCGCTGCGCCTCGACCAGCTTGTTCTGCGCATACAGCTGCTCCAGCCGCTCCTTCAGCTCGATCTTGATCGTATCCACGGCGCTGAGCGTACGCTCGCGGGTGGTGGCGTAATGGGTCTTCGGATAGACCGTGTAGCGCTGCAGCTTGCGCAGGGTCTCGCCGGTCAGCGGATCGAACAGGGTCAGGTTCTCGACGTCGCCATCGAACAGCTCGATGCGCAACGCCTCGCTGTCCGACTCGGCGGGAAACACGTCGATGACCTCGCCGCGCACGCGGAACGTGCCGCGGTGCAGTTCGTACTCGTTGCGGGTGTACTGCAGATCGGTCAGGTGCTTGATCAGCTGGCGCTGCTCGATGTGCTCGCCGATCGACAGGATCAGGCGCAGCGACAGGTAGTCCTCCGGCGCGCCCAGGCCGTAGATCGCCGAGACCGTCGCCACCACCAGCGCATCGCGGCGCGACAGCAGCGTCTTGGTCGCGGCCAGGCGCATCTGCTCGATGTGCTCGTTGATCGAACTGTCCTTCTCGATGAAGGTGTCCGACGACGGCACGTAGGCCTCGGGCTGGTAGTAGTCGTAGTAGCTGACGAAGTACTCGACCGCGTTGTTCGGGAAGAACGCCTTGAACTCGCCGTACAGCTGCGCCGCCAGGGTCTTGTTCGGCGCCATCACCAGGGTCGGCTTCTGGATCGCCTCGACCACGTTGGCGATGGTGTAGGTCTTGCCCGAACCGGTCACGCCGAGCAGGGTCTGCTTGGCCAGCCCGGCCTCGAAGCCGGCCACCAGCTTCTCGATCGCCTGCGGCTGGTCGCCGGCGGGCGAGTATGGCGATACGAGTTGGAAACGGTCGGACATGGATCATCACCTTGAGACGACAGATGAGTATAGCGAGCGCTGGATGACAGCCACGTCTGGAAAATTCCTACAAGCCAGCCGGCATCCCGGCGATCCCCTCCCCGCGCGGCCTCGCCCAAGCTGGCAATGCCAGTCGAGGAGGCGCCATGAACGGAAGGATGCGAGGTTTCACACTGACGGAAGCGCTGGCCGCCATGGCCATCGCGGTGGTTGCGCTGGGCATCGCGCTCCCCAGCTTCAGCCAAATGCTGAACAGGCACCAGGAGCTCGCGGCGACCAACGAGATGCTCGCACAGCTCGCCCTGGCCCGGACGTGGGCCATCTCCAGAGGGCAGCCCGTTGCGCTCTGCCCGTCGATCGATCGGCAACAGTGCCACCCAGCCGTGGAATGGGGCGGCAACTGGATCATCTACGCCGACCCGGACGGCAACCGGCAACCGGACGCGAGCAGCGATGTCCTGACCCTCTCACCGGCGCCGGGCGGCGACAGGCTTCGCATCCTGTCCTCGGCCGGCCGCACGCAGCTGCGCTATCTTCCCAGCGGCAGGGCCGCAGGCAGCAACCTCACCCTCCGGCTGTGCAGCAATCAGGCCGTCGCGGCCGAAGTGATCGTCAGCGCCACCGGGCGAGCGCGCTCGGCGCGCCTGGCGGATCGGCCAGCATGCGCACAATGAGGGATGCGGACGGACGCTTGCCAGCCAGAAAAGATGTGCCTACAATACGCGCCTCGCCCGAATAGCTCAGCCGGTTAGAGCACTTGACTGTTAATCAGGGGGTCGTTGGTTCGAGTCCAACTTCGGGCGCCACGCATTAAAGAAAAACCGCCGTTTATCGGCGGTTTTTTTTTGCCTTACCAGCACTGTGCAGGCGTGGAGGACAGAGTGCCGCTGGCCGAACGCGTACCGCGCTGATCGATCTGCAGCGTCGCGCACTCCGTGTCCTTCGCTTGCGCCTTACCCGCGATCGGCACTGCGGTGATCCTGAAGCTGGAAGCATCGCTGGCAGCAAGACTCACCGTATAGAAGCGGGTCACGTCGGCGCTGCACGCAGGCAGCGCTGGGGCGCTGTCATCTGCATTCACGTAACTCATGGACGTGGTGTGGAAACGCTCCATGTACTGCGCGGCCTCCTGCACGCATCCAGCCGCCGCCGAACGCCGCGCCTTGATCATCGCCCAGTTGTAGCTGGCCATGGCGATACCGGCCAGGATGGCGATGATCACCACCGTGATCATGATCTCGATCAAGCTAAAACCACGCTGCCCAGAAAATCGACTGCCACTACGCATGCCATGACTCCGGTGGGGGTGAAGGACGATTGAAGTGGGCGCACTCATTCCTGGATCGCCTCCCGCCACTGGACACGCCCGACCTTGCGGATCTCGCGGATCTTTTTGCAGACCGCGCTGCCATCGTTGATGTTGAGGCAAGCCAGGCCGCCGCTGCTGCCCGAACCGCCCCCGGTGAAGTAGTTGCTCGAGCTGCCCAATCCACCCAACGCGACCGATGCCACCGGAATTTTCACGCCATTTACCGTCAGTGTCTCGTCGGCATAGGAACCGTCCTGATTGAGATCGAAGAACGACTGGCCGAGGCTTGACCCGGTAAAAGCGTCAATTGCATTGTCCTGACCCTTACCACCGGGCAGACACGGGTCGTCATCGGGAATATTGCTGGTGAATGTCAGAACGCCTGAGATGACGTTCACACCAGTGTAGACCCGCTCGCCATTGGCCGTTGCCGGCGCTGGATCTGCAACTGGTGGATCGATCAAGTCCAGATACCAGCCCTTCTTGCCTGTACCCAACGCACTGTTGGCTTCCATGACCCGCACGTTCTGATTATTGACCACGCCC
Source organism: Xanthomonas sp. 1678 (assembly GCF_031455575.1). Lineage (NCBI taxonomy): Bacteria > Pseudomonadati > Pseudomonadota > Gammaproteobacteria > Lysobacterales > Lysobacteraceae > Xanthomonas > Xanthomonas sp. 1678. The sequence goes on from NZ_JAVDSZ010000005.1 coordinate 79,675, forward strand.
TTGGCAGCGAATTTCCGGCGCTGCAGATCGGCCTTGGCAACTGCGGTTGTGGAGTCCTTGATGCCGTAGACAGTCTGCACAGTGGTATTGGTCACGTCGTCGGCGGTGAGGAACCGACCTGTGCCGAAGAATATCCATAGATTGAAGGTCGCCGGATCGCGCGCTATCGCCGGCGCCGACGTGATCGGCTGCGCAGTACCGGCGGAATTTGTCGCGGTGAACATGCGCAGGCGATTGGATGCAGTGTTCCAGCTGGATGTCGTCGATGCGGAAAGATCGAAGCGCCAGAGGTTGCCCTGCAAGTCGCCGGCATAGGCGTAGTCGATGGTACCGTTGCCGTCGATGTCGCGAACGGCCGGCGCAAACAGTCCGTTCGGCGACGTCGAGGATCCGACGCCGGTGTCGATTTCGGAGAGCAGCGCGCCGTCGCTGAGCCGGTACACGAACAGCACCGCACGCTCGCTGGTGCTGTTGGGACCATTGGCCACGATCACGCCCAATTCGCCGTTGTTGAGCTTGGCGATGACGGGCGCGCCAAGATTCAGGCCCATGTTGTTGTCCGCAGCAGTGGACGCCAAATTGTCGCCCGCTTTTTCCCAGAGCACATTGCTGTTGGAGAAGCTGCCAGGGTTGGTGACATCCAGCGCGTAAATGCCCTTACCACCGCGCCCGAGGGTGCCCACCAGGATCGTCTGATTGCTCAACTGATCCTTGCGGGAAAGACTGATCGGACCATCCACGAAGAACCGGTGGTCGTAGTCCGGCGCACTGAGGGTAGCCAAGTCGGTGAAGTTGAGGCTGCCAGGCACGTAGGCAAAGCGCTCCACGCCATTGCTCGCATCGAACGCATGCATCATGCCGTCGTTGGCGCCGACATAGATGGTGCCGCTGACGCTGTCGTAGGCCGGAGAAGAATTGACGATGTCGCCGAGCAGGGTGCTGCGCGTGCGCAGGTACCCGCCGGTGCGATTCAGCTCGAGATCCTGGCTTCCCGCGATATAGGCGGCGTTGTCGGCACCCGTCACCGCCGCAGCGGTCGCCGTCACCGCACGTGTCAATGCCGTCTGTTGTGCGGAGGTAGGAAACGCCGCACCCGTGCTACCGCTCCACGTACGGATATTGCGGCCTGTGCTGGGAATGCTGCTGCGCCATGTTGGAGCAGTGGTATCTACACCCGTGCTCGTGACCGGGACGGCTTTCATTTCGCCCGTCCATATCCCTGACACGAAGGTCGCCTGATAGACATGCGTATCGCTGGTAAGGCTACTGGAATTGGCGGCAAGATTGCCGCCGGTACCGGTACGCTTCACGATTTCCCCCAGTGCAGCCTTCAGTCCCTGGGTAAACTCGTTAGGATTGCTGGCGACAATGAAGCTGCCGCGACCATTGACCGCTGCATGCCACAAATCGTCGACGTTCTGAATACTGTTATTGACCGGCGTGGGCCAATTCTTCGCCCCCGAGGTTATTGCAGGCAGGTCCGTTTTCGGGTCGAGCGTTCCCTTGGCGCCGATAGAAATAGCAAACGTCGTCATGTGCTGCCAGAACGCAGGATCCGAGGCGCTACTAGGCACCCTGTTCACCAAATCCGTTCGAAGATCGGTTTTCCAGTAGCGCATCGCGACGTCGGCCAGCGTGTCCGAGTCGGAACTGCTGTAAGGACGGGCAGGCGTATAGGTGTAGGGATCGCCAACAGGCCTGGTTATCTCGGAACCCGCAACGTTATCCTGTTCATTGACATGAGTTGCATAGTTATCCTTGCCATTCCAATAGCCGTCCGTCGTCAAAATCGTGAAATTCTGTCGGCAAGCAAACTGGGCAGCCCCGACTTGCGGGCCGTAAGGCCCGCCAGCCGCACTGCTGCTGAAATACTGCCCAGCATCGTTCAGCGCTCCATGGAGCGGCGTACCCCCTCCTGCATCGGCTCCATACAACCGCTGATACCAAAGCGTCCGATTGTTGTCCGCGCCATTCACGCCATTCGGATTATCAAAAAATCCATTATTCCGACCGACAGGAATGGGAGCCGCCTGAGTGATCAGATTCCCTGCAAGCTCCTTTCGCCAAATAGTGCGGAACCCGACACGTATGTTTGTACCAAGATCGCTGAAGGCGCGGCCAGCGCTTCCTTTTGCCACCTTCATTCGAGTACGACTGTAAGACCACCAGGTCGCGAAATTCCTACGCTCCTCCGCCTCGCTCCTGTGAATGGGCAAACCCGGAGAAGGGACCGGAGTAACAGGAGTGTCCCGGGTGCAATTCTTCCATTGCCAGCCGGCATTTGAGTTGCTACATCCGCTTCCAGTCAACCCTTGCTGACCAGACACACCAAACATCAACTCACTGCGGATGACCGTAAGATCCGTACGAATTTGGTAACGATAATAATTTACAGCATTTGAGAGATAGCTCTCGGCGGTATTGGAGAGGTCTTTGGGGACATAAAATGATCTATCCGAGCCGGAAAGACTCACATTATCCGTCAAAAACTCAACATTATTATAAACGCTACCATAGTCCATCCCGCCGGTCATGGGGGCACCAGCAGCATCCACCCATGGCTCATAATTGACAGCAGGATTGTAATAGATGGTATTGCGCGCATAAGTACTATTGCCAATATTCAAGTTGTTACCATCAATGGTAACCAATACTTGCGGCACGGCGTCTGGCATATATGCGTTCTCCATGGAACCCGAATCGTCCAGGATGAACAACACATTGGGCGCGATGCGCCCACCCGATTGCAACGGATAGCTCGGCACGACGATACCGGCGCTGGCGGGCAGCGAGAGCATGGTGCAAGCGAAAGCGGCTGCGAACGCATTGAGACGAGGCAAGAAGCTATGCCTGCGCAGACGAACGTCGTGGAACTGGCTCATGATGGTGACTCCGTCTTACGGCGCGATATAGCTTGATTGAAGGATGACACTGGCACGACCCGGCGCTTCGCTGCGCGCGACGATCCGGTACATCGGGCGCACGCAGATCGGCTGTCCCGTGTACTTCTCGTCGCTGTTGCATTCGAACCAGGCTTCGGAAGTGCCCATGTATTCGATGTAGAACTGGGTTCGCGATGCGGAAGCGCTGCGCGTCGTGGTGGACGCGTCCACCCAGCCTGCGAAGCTGGCGTCACGCCAACGCTCCGTCTGGGTCGCCAGAGGTTGGCCGCAGACACCTCCACTGCATCCATTGCCCGTCGGCACCGCGGTTTGAGCCAGCGCAAGCGCCTCGCCCTCGCGCAATGCCGATTCTGCGGCCTGGAAGTTCACGCTGCGATCGAGGAGATTGCCGCTCATCCGCTCCTGCATCAGCGTGCCGCGCACGACCGCCAGGCCCAGGAGGGTCATCACCAGCAGCAGCATGAGCACGACGATCAAGGACACGCCGCTTTGCCGCGCAACCCGCGGCCGATCTGAGGTTCTTATCATTGGTTGCGATTCCGCAAGGTCACGACGTTGCTGATCGTGCGCGTCAACGGCAAGCCATTCGTCCCGATCGCATCCTGGGTCTGGAACGTCAGCGACAGGTTGATCGCGGTGACTTGATCCCAGCGCGTGCCGACGGTCGTGGCGCTGACATAGCCACCTTCACTGGGTACGAGATAGGTGATGACCATGTTCTGCACGTTTTCGGCCACTTCCTGATTGAGGATTGCCGGCGTACCGGCGGTGTTCGTCAACACCCCCTGATACAAGGAGCGTCCGCCCCTAGAGTTGGTGCCGATGAACCAGCGCGACGCGTTCAAGCGGCTGAGCATCGTGTTCGGCCCATACGTGAAGACAGAACCGTTGATGCCGAGGTTGCTGCTGGAATTGCCAGGCGACCCGCCCACGGCATGGCCGATGGTCGTCGTGCCCGCCCCGCTGCTCATCTGGAACAGCGCGCCGGTGCGCAACACGCCTGTCGCCTGGGAGTTCGGACCGCAGGCGATCAGAAGATCGCCGTTGCGTAAACCGTGGGCGTTGGTGTTGACCGTGAACTGCGCAGCGGCGGGCGTATGCGCGGTGACGATCGCGGTCGCATCACCGGACGACATCAGCATCAGCCCCTCGGTGTTGGCCACACGATTTGACACCGTATCGGGGAAGCTGCCGCTGGCCGACACCCCCACCAGCCGGTTGCCCGACCAATTCGTCCACCAGCGCGACGCGGGATTGTTGATGACGTTCGACATGCCCATGTTGTCGCTGCTGTTGCACTGGTTCCCGCCCGCCTCGCGGATGTCACGCGTCATCAGCTCGAACGCCGTTCGCACGTTTTCCTGGACGCGCCCCAGGTTTTCCGTCGCGGCATAGGTACGCCGGTTGGTGATGAAGATGCCGATGGCGGCGCCGACCACGAGCAACCCCAGTACCAGCGAAATCATCAGCTCGATCAGGCTCATGCCCGCGCTGTGGCGCCTGCCTGGCGCCCCACTCCGCCACATGCGACTCATAGCCGGGTCACCGTCTGGAACTGCTGCGTCTGCGCCGCGGTGGCATCGGCCGCGGCATGGCTGGCCCTGCTGTCATCCCATTGCACGGTCACCTGACATGCAGCGGCGCTGCAATTGATCGAACCGCACGCGGAAGCGCCCATGATCGCCTGCAGCGAGTTGAGGAAATTGCGCTGATCGACCACCACTTGCGACGTGCCTGTCGGCGCGACGCAGGTCATGCTCATGTTGTAGTTGCCGTCCCGGGCCGCCGCCACGTTGGCGCGCATCGCATCGAGGATGCCGGTAGTACCCACGACCACCTGGCTACGCTCGAAGGAACTCTGGTTGTTGCGCAGGGCGGTCGCCTGCAATGCGGCGACCCCCAGCATGCCAATGCCCATGATCAGGACGGAGATCAGCACCTCGATGAGGCTTATCCCACGTTGCGACGCCGGTGATGCCGGGCGCGAAGAAGACATATGCATAGAATTCACGGAGGTGGAGAGTCTGATGGCGCAGGGCATGTAGCGTCGCCTGGCGTAGTGGCGGATCCGATACGGCTGCCGCCCACGACATACACGACCCGCAGATTGTCGTTCGGGCGCGTCGTCGCGATACAACTGGAAAACCCCGCATTGAGCAACATGCCGGTGCTGCTGCGGGCGAACCCGTCCGGACTGAACACGATGCGGTCGTTGTTGCCGCTGACCGCCGCGCTCACGCTCATCTGGACCGGGGTCTTTACCGCACTTACGCGTAAGGCGTTGGATCCGGTCAAGACGATCGTGATCCATTGGTTCCAGCCGCTACCCGCTGCGCAAGTGGTGCCGTTGTCGCTGCGGCACACCGCGACGTTTCGATTGAGACGGATCGCCTCCGAGCGCGCGAGCTGAAGCGATGCGACCATTTCGTTCGACGCCGACGTCAGCCGGCTGGTGTTGATCAGGTAGGTGTAGCTCGGAATGGCGATGCTCATGGCGATCGCCAGCACGACGACCGTCACCATCACCTCGATCAGGCTGAAACCACCGATCCGTCGGCGCCGTCCGAAGTCGCGCGGCCGCCCGGCATGAAAGCGTTGCATGTCGTATCCCCTTTTCCCGCCCCTAAATTAGAACCCTGCCCAGGCCAATGCCAGCGAGGTCCGATAGGCGGTGGAAGATCGTAGCTGAACGGCAGCCTGGGCGACATGGGCCAGAGGATTCGAGGCATCATGCGCCATCTTCCGACACCCGCACCCATGCGCCCCGCAACTGCCCGGCACACGCCGCTCGACATCCTGTGGCAGCCCGCCACCCTGATCTGGGTGCTGTTGGCGGGCGAAGCCGTCGCCACGATCCTGACCTTGGCACCCGGCCAGGCGACCGCCGGATGGGTGCATTTCGGCCTGGCCTCGTTGCTGCTGCAATGGACCGCGTTCACCACGCTGGCAATACTCTATCTGGTGCGGGCTCCTCTCGAACGCTGCCGTCCGCAGCAGGTCGCCTACCTCGCCGTGGCGCTGCTGGTGATCATCGCCGTGGCCGTGCATGCCGTTGCGTGGGCTATCTTGAAAGAGCTCACCCTGCTCCATGGCGGCTGGCACACGTTCCTGCTCAAGGTGGCCGCCATCGCCCTCACCCTGGGATTGATGGCGCTACTGGCGTTCCAGAACCACTGGCGCGTGCAACAACTGGCAGTGCAGGCCAAACAGGCACAGCTCGAAGCACTTCGTGCACGGATCCGTCCGCATTTTCTGTTCAACACGCTCAACACCGGGGCGGCACTGGCACGCTTCCAGCCAGCGCAGGCGGAGCGCTTGCTGCTGGATCTCGCCGATCTGTTCCGGGCAGCGCTCGCAGGACCGGAACGGCTCAGCCTGGAAGAGGAGCTGTCGCTGGTGCGGCGCTATCTCGACATCGAGAAGATGCGCCTCGGCGAGCGCCTGACCACCGAGTGGCAGCTACCCGATCCATTGCCGCAGATCGAGGTGCCGACGCTCTCGATCCAGCCACTGGTGGAGAACGCGATCCGACACGGGATCGAGCCCAGCACCATCGGCGGGTACGTCCGCATCCGAGTCGGACAGGACAGCCACTGGATCACGATCGAGATCGTCAACTCCCTGCCGACCGATGGAAACGTGGCCAGCGGCGGCCACAGGATCGGCCTGGACTCGGTCCGCGCGCGGGTGGAAAGCACCGGCAATGGCAAGCTGAGCACCCGGCATGGGACAGACAGCTTCGTCAGCCTGCTGGAACTGCCCCGCCCGCAGTGATGCCGCTCTCGCGGCCGCCATTCCGGCGGCCGCCGGTTCTCGCTCAGGCCATGACTCGATAGCAAGGCCGATACTCGCCGGAGATCTTCATCCGCCGCTGTTCGACGAAGGCGCGCAGCAGTTCGTCCAGGGCCTGCATCATGTCCGCGTCGCCGTGGATCTCGAACGGGCCGAACTCCTCGATGCGGCGCATGCCGTCTTCCTTGACGTTGCCGGCGACGATGCCGGAGAAGGCGCGGCGCAGGTCCGCCGCCAGCGCGTGCGGCGGGCGCCCGTGGTGCAGATCGAGAGCGGCCATCGCCTCGTGGGTCGGCGCGAACGGGCGCTGGTACTCCAGCGGGATGTGCAAGGACCAGTTGAAGTAGAAGGCGTCCTTCTGCTCCTTGCGGTACGTGCGCACCTGCTGGATGCCGGCCGCCATCTTGCGCGCCACCGCGATCGGATCGCCGACCACGATCTCGTAGCGCGAGGTGGCCGCCTCGCCCAGGGTCAGGCGCAGGAAGCGGTCGATCTGCTCGAAGTACGGGGCGGCGATGGTCGGGCCGGTCAGGATCAGCGGGAACGGCAGCGCGCGGTTCTCGTCGCGCAGCAGGATGCCGAGCAGGTACAGGATCTCCTCGGCGGTGCCCACGCCGCCGGGGAACACGATGATGCCGTGGCCGATGCGGACGAAGGCCTCCAGGCGCTTCTCGATGTCCGGCATGATCATCAGGTGGTTGACGATCGGGTTCGGCGACTCGGCGGCGATGATGCCCGGCTCGGTGATGCCGATGTAGCGGTTGTCGTGCTTGCGCTGCTTGGCGTGGGCGATGGTGGCGCCCTTCATCGGCCCCTTCATCGCGCCCGGGCCGCAGCCGGTGCAGATGTCCAGCCCGCGCAGGCCCAGCTCGTAGCCGACCTGCTTGGTGTACAGATACTCGTCGCGCGAGATCGAATGGCCACCCCAGCACACCACCAGGTTGGGATCGGCCGGCTGCAGGATGCGCCCGTTGCGCAACTGCCCGAACACGGCGCTGGTGATGCCTTCGCTGGACTCCAGGTCGGCGGCCGATTCCGGCCCCAGTTCGATGGCCATGTAGGCCAGGTCGCGGACCACGGCGAACAGCAGTTCGGCCACGCCGTTGATGATCTCCCCGTCCACGAACGCCATCGCCGGCGCATTGAACAGGTCGATGCGCACGCCGCGGTCGCGCTGGACCACCTGGATATCGAAGTCGGGGTACAGGTCGCGCGCGGCGCGCGGATCGTCGGACGCGCTGCCGCTGGTCAGCACCGCCAGCGCGCAGCGCCGCAGCAGTTCGTGCAGGCCGCCGCTGGAAGCATCGCGCAGGCGCACCACTTCCGCGCGCGAGAGGATGTCCAGGCCGCCGCGCGGGTAGATCCGCGCGTCCACTACCGGCAGCGCCCGCGCCGCCGTGTTGCTCGTCGTCATATCGGAATTCTTGTCGTTGTCGTCAGCGGCGACTTTAGCGTCAGCCCCCGCAAAAGAAAACGGCCGGGTTGCCCCGGCCGTTCTCCTGTCACCATGCGCGCAGGCTTAGAACGTGTAGCGCAGGGTCAGCAGCAGCGACCAACGCTGCGACGGGTTCTGCGTTTCGTTGATGGCCAGATCGGTCGGCGCGTAGGTGCCGTTGCGGTTGTACAGGCTGGTGCTGGAGATGTCGTAGATGTACTTGCCGTCCGCGGTCACGCCGGCCACGTTGGCCAGGTTGCGGACCAGCGGGAAGTCGGCACGACGCTCCACGCCCCAATCCTTGTCGATCATGTTCAGCACGTTGAACATGTCGAGGCGGATCTCGCCCTTGTGGCCCTTGGCGAAACCGGGGATTTCCTGGCTGAAGGACATGTCCAGCTGGTTGACCCACGGCGCCCGCGAAGAGTTGCGCTCGGCCACCTGACCCTTGTAGCGCGCCAGCTCCGGATGCTTGCCGACGTATTCCCAGAACGACGAGGACAACTGCTGCGAGGCGGCATTGGCCCAGACCACATCGTCCGGACCGGACGGCACGTACGCCAGCGAGCGACCGGACAGGCCGAGGCCCTGCGCATCGTTGCCGAACACCCAACTGTACGGCGCGCCGTTGTGGCCGTCGTAGAACGCCGAGACGCGGGTCGCGTAGTCGCCGAAGAACTTATGCTCCCAGCTCAGCTGCGCGATGATGCGATTGGGGATGGAGTAGTTGGAGATGCCTGAGACGTCGTCCGACGGGTTGTACCAGGCACGATTCTGGTAGCTGCTGAAGGCGACGCTGGAGGTGCCGGGATTCACTTCGGTGGCGCGGCTGTGGGTGTAGGCCAGCATCGCGCTCCAGGTGCCGTTGAAGGGCTTCTTCAACGACACGGTGAAGTTGTCCGACTTGCCCTTGTCCGTGTTGGTCAGAAGGATGACGTTGCTGAACGAAGCGTTCTTGTTCCAGTTGGCCGTGTTGGTGCTGCCGGGCGCCTGGTTCGGGAAGCGCGCATAGGTGTTGCGGCCATCCGGCAGCGTGCCGGTCGGCGTGCCCATGTTCAGATCCTGGTACAGGATGCCCTTGTCGACGTCGAGGTGCTGGTACTCGGCGGTGAACACCAGGTCCTGCCACGGCAGCTGGTGGTCCAGGCCCAGGGTGTACTTGTAGACGGCCGGCAGCTTGAAGTCCGGATCGACCACGTTCACGGTCATGCTCGAGCTGCCCAGGCCCGGCGGCGTCACCGTGCCGCCCGGGACGTTCTGGCCGAACGGATCTGCGCTGAACGCCGGGTCGGCGGCGGTCTTGCGGCGATTGACGTCGTAGGTGGTCACCGCGACGCCGTTGTTGGAATAGGGGTTGCCCACCCAGACCGCCGGCGTGTTGGAGATGAACAGGCCCGCGCCGCCGCGCAGCTGAGTCGGACGCTCGGTGCCCAGGTCATAGTTGAACGAGAAGCGCGGCTGCAGGACGTTGTTGCCGTCGATCGTGCCGGTGTTGGGGAAGCCGAAGCCGCCCACCGCCGCATTGGCGTTGGCCGGCGTCGCGCGCAGGCCGCACGCGCCGAAATTGCCGGTGACGCCCGGATCGGCGGCGAAGCACGGGTTGTAGGTCGGCAGCGGATCGACCTTGGGCATGTCGTAGCGCACGCCGTACTGGATCGACAGGCGATCGGTCGCCTGCCAGGTGTCCTGCAGGAACAGGCCGTACTGCTTCATCTTGAAGATGGCGGCGACGTTGTCCAGGCTATAGCCAGCGGCCGGCTGCGAGAGCTGGTAGCGGCGATAGGTGCCATTGGCGAAGTCGGCGATCGAGTTGAAGGCGTAGGTGCCGTTGTAGCGCTGCAGGAACAGGTTGTAGACCTCGTCCTGCTGGTAGTCCACGCCGGCCTTGACCACGTGGTCGCCGAGGAACCAGCTGCCGGCGAAGTATGCGTTCCAGCTCTTCACGCTCAGCACGTTGGCCTGGCTGGAGAAATCGGTGCCGAGCAGCACGCTGGTGCCGGTATCGGCGCCGCTGGTGCGCACGGTGACCTCGGGCTGGTAGCCGCCGACCAGCGGCGCGCGGTCCTGCTCGAACTTGCTGTAGCCCACCGACGCTTCGGTGGAGAACTTTTCGCTCCAGTCGTCGTAGAAGCTCAGCGCATAGCTGGTGTTGGTCTTGTTCAGCACGTACCAGTTGCTGGAGAGCTTCAGCTGCGTGGAGTTGCTGGCGGTGATGATCGGCTCGTCTTCTTCGGTGCGGCTGAAGCGCAGGCTGGCGCGGTGGTAGTCGCTGATGTTCCAGTCGAGCTTGGCCAGGTAACGCTTGCTTTCGATGTTGGTGCTGGTCGAACCGTCGTCGCCCGGCGAGAGCCCGAGGCTTTCGGCGGTGGAGGTGATCTGCTGGAGCTGCGCGGTGGTCAGGCCGTTGACCTTGTTGGTGGCGCTGGAATCGGAAGTGCCCCAGATCGCGCCCGGGCTGGTCTTCTCGCTCTCCTCGTAGGAGGCGAAGAAGAACAGCTTGTCCTTGAGGATCGGGCCGCCCAGGGTCGCGCCCTTGGTGGTGTCCTTGGTATAGCCGGTCCACTTGGCGTCGGTCTTGCCCTTGCCGATCATGTCGTCGGCGTTCTGGTAGACGTAGTAGGCCGAGCCGTGGAAATCGTTGGTGCCGCTCTTGGTGACGGCGTTCACCCACGCGCCCACGCCGCGCCGGGTGGCGACGTCGAAGTTGGCGGTGGAGATGTTGTAGCTCTCGATCGCGTCCTGCGAGATCGGCGTGCCCTTGGTCGGCAGGCCGTTGTCGTTCAGGCCGAACGGGTCGCCCGCGCTGATGGTGTCCACGGTGATGCTGTTGTAGCGGTTGTTCTGGCCCATCGCCGAGAATGCGCCGCGATCGCGGTCGGTGACCACGACGCGGGGATCGGAACGCACCACGTTCTGGATCGAGCGGTCAGGCATCGGCGTGCGGTCGAGATCGCCACGCGACAGGTTGGTGGACACACCCTTGTTGTCCGCGGTGAACGCCTCGGCACCGCGGGCGGCGGTCACCGTCATCCCTTCCAACGTGGCGACGTCGCCGGTCAGCTGCGCATTGACGCTGGCGACCTGATCCAGGCCCAGATAGATGCCTTCCTGGGTCTGGGTGCCCTCGCCCGACTTGGTGATGGTGACGTTGTACGGGCCGCCGACGCGCAGGCCGCGCGCGTTGTAGCGACCGGTCGCATCGGTGCTCGCGCGGCTGACCGTTCCCGACTCGACGTGGGTGATGGTCACTTCGGCGCCCGCGACGGGCTGGCCATTGTGGGTGACCACGCCGCCGATACCGGAGGAGGTGCTCTGGGCAAACACGGGGGCGGCGGCGAGCGCGGCGACGAGGCCAAGGGTGAGCTTGGACATCCGGAGACGGCGGGGTTGAGTCATTGCAATAGCCTCGATGGAAGTTGACGAAATGCGCATAGCTAGCCGTCCCTGGTCGACGCACGGCAGCGGAATGAGGTTCGTGCCCCCTTGCTGGATCCCCCGCAAGGGTTAACGTGAGTTTAACACCATAGGGCCGATTTGTTGCCAAAACGTGACAGTCAGACATAAGCGGACATGACACGACATGCATCGCAGTTTTGTGGCATGGCGGACACGCGTTTGGCATCCCGCACGCGGCTGGTTCGACCGAGGTACGGCGCAGCACGTCCGCATTAGTGCGGGCTTAGCCGAACGACGCCAGGTGGAGCGCTTTGACAAGCCTTTTCGGCCAGGGAAAGCCCAGCCGGCCAGCGTGCGCCTCCTGGCGGATTGGCAGAGCGGGAAGCGGCGTCAAGGCACGCGTCACCGCCTAGTAGCAGCGGCATCGGCCCGCGTCCTACCCCCAGGCGGTTTCCCTTCCTCTTCAGTCCCGGCGCGGCGAGCGCCGCCGCTCCCGGCCAACCGAAGCGACCTGTCCACGCCTGCACTCGCCCCAATCGGATGAGGAGCCAGCACGACGCGGCGCCCTCCCGGGGCGGAGGTGCCGTTTGCAATGCCGCAAACGCAAAACGGCCGGGGCAAGCCCCGGCCGTTCATTGTCCCGCCCCGGTTGGGGCAGGCCTTGCCTCAGAACGAGGCGCCGAACGTCACCGCGAACGCGCGCGGCTCCAGCACCGAGTAGTACGGCGTGCCGGTGGACACCACGTCCGGGTAGTCGCTGGCGCCGGACGCCGCCAACACTTGCGTGGTGCTGGCCCAGGTGACGGCCTGCTTGTCGGTCAGGTTGTATAGATTGAGCTTGATCGACGGCTTCTTCAGCCAGCCCCAGTCGGCGAAGGCGTAGCCGGCGTCGGCGCCGAAGGTGGTGTAGCCCCCTACCCGTTCGGTGTTCATGTAGTCGCCATAGCGCGAGCCGGAGTAACGGCCCTTCAAGGCGACCCAGAAGTCGCCGATGGTGTAGCTCAGGCGCAGGTTGGCCAGGTTCTTCGGGGTATTGGCCAGCTGCTTGCCAGCGACCGCGTAGTCGTAGATGCCTTTGGACGTGCCCACCGCCAAGCTGTCGCTCAGGATCTTGGCCTGGGTGTAGGTGTAGGAACCGTAGAGCTTCAGAGTGTCGGTGATGTTGTAGCTGGCTTCGCTGTTGAAGCCGCGCATGCGCACCTTGCCGATCGAGATGTAGGTGGTCAGCGCCGTCGTCTGATCGTAGCTGGACATCTGCTTGTTGCTGTAGTTGCTCTGATACAGCATGGTCGACAGCGAGAAGCGGTCGCCGTAGTAGCGCCAGCCCAGGTCGTTGGTCCAGGCCGATTCCGGTTCCGGAATGTCCTGCGCGGCCGACAGGTTCACCGAAATCGAGTTGGTCGCCGGCACGCGGAAGGTCTTGGCCACGCCGTAGTAGAACTGGTTGCGGCTGTCCGGGGCGTACTTGATGCCGAAGGCCGGCAGCAACTTGCTGTAGCTGTTGTCGAAGTCCACGCCGATCTCTTTGGTCGTATCCGGCCACTGGTAGTTGTGGCCCTTGCGCGTGGCATGGATCCAGGACACGCCGTAGTTGATCGCCCAGTCGTCGGCCGGGGTCCAGTTGTCCTGGACGAAGTACTTCTGCACGTCGGTCACGGTGTAGGTGCGGTAGCTCTGCTGCACCTGACCGTCGGCATAGGTCAGGAAGCAATCGTCGCTGTCGGCCCAGACATCGCACGCCTGGCCGCTGGCCTGATCGGTCTTGACGATGCTGTTGTTCTGGCTCTTGCGCGAACGGTCGTACCACAGGCCATAGACCAGATTGTGGTCCATGCCGATGTCCTGGAAGAACTTGGCGACCACGCCCGGACGCACCGTGCTGGAATAGGAATAGGTGTAGTCGACGTCGCGGCTGCCGCTGACGGCGCTGGAGTAGCCGTAGACGTTGCCGCTGCCGGTGGACGGATACACCGATGCGGCGCTGGAACCGCCGCCGTCGCCCCACCACACGTACGGCACCACCGAAAGACGCAGGCTGTCGCTGAGCGTGAACTCGCCGTCCAGGCTGGCCAGCAGGCTCTTGTAGGGGTTGCGCCGCAACTTCCAGTAGGACTGGTCGGCCGACGTCGTGCCGCCGCCCCAGCTGTCGTTGTAGTCGTAGTCGTAGGCGCTCGCCAGCTGCGCCTTGCTGGCGGTGTTGTAGGAGTAGTTGGACTGGCGGTTGTACTGGAACGACGCGCTGATCGAGTTGCCCGGGCTGATGTCCCACACGCTCTTGCCGTCGATCTTGTTGACCGACATGTCGCCATTGCCCTTCCACTTGTCGGCGCTGTTGGTCGAGAACGACACCCACGAGCGCAGCGGCCCGGTGTCGCCGGTATTCACACGCACGAACGTGCGCCGATAGTCGTTGCTGCCGAAGCTCTGGGTGAAGTCCACGCCGAACGCATGGCTCGGGTCGATCGTCGACCAGGCGATCTGGCCGCCGGTGGCGCCCATTTCCGGCTGGTCCACGTTCGGCGTGCCCTGGGTGACGGTGATGTCGTTGTAGTTTTCGGCATCGCCGTACTCCGTGGCATAGACCGAGTAGCTGCCGCTGTCGGTCACCGGCGCGCCGTTGACGGTGACGCCGATCGCCGAGGAGTCGAAGCCGCGCAGGCTGTAGTTGCCGTTGTTCAGGCCGGTCACGTCGCTGGTGGCGGCGTCCACGCCCGGGATCGCATCGATCATCTGGGTGAAGTTGCTGCCGCCGGAGGCCTGCGCGATCGCCTCGCGAGTCACCGTGGAAATCGCTTTGCTGGCGGTCTGCACGGTCATGTTGCCGCCGCCGAGCACGTAGCCGCCCTTGTCGGCGCTGACATTGACCTTGTCCAGTTGCTGCACGCGCTTGGTGTCGTAGGCCGCGGTGGTATTGGAGGTGCTGGAGGCGGTGACGCGCTCTGTGCTCTCGGCGCCGGCGTCCTGGGCCAGCGCCGGATGGGCCGAGAGCACAGTGGCCAGCGCCAGGGAAAGAGCGGAAATACGGTGGACGGAACGGGACTTCATCGGGCAAACGCCTCTGTGGCTAACGTGGGAGCGGCAGAGAGCGGCGGGACGATCTGGCTGGACATGGCGCACAGCACCCACCGCTTCGGAGGGCGCTACGGTAGGCAGGCTATTTCGCCCGCGTATGCCTCGGGCGTTTACGGAAACTTAAGATGGCGTCACGCGCCGACACGCGGCGGCACAAAAAAGCGCCGGAAATGTCATCGAATTGCCGCAAAGGGCTGTGGTGTTGCAGCGCCGGCGCGTCGCGACAGGCGCTGCGCAGGCGCAACGCGGTGCGGGGCGCACGCCGCGGATGGCGGCGCGAGCGCCCGCTCAGCCGGCGACCGGCAGCTTCAGATAGGCGCTGAGGCCGTCCAGGAACATCTGCACCGAGATCGCCACCAGCAGCATGCCCATCAGCCGCTCGACCGCGGTCAGCACGCGCATGCCGAGCAGCTTGTACAACAGCGTGCCGGAGAACAGCAGCGCCGAGGTGCCGATCCAGGCCAGGATCAGCGCCAGGCTCCATTCGCCCAGGCGCGACGGTTCGTTGCTGCCCATCAGCATCACCGCGGCCATGCCCGACGGTCCGGCCACCAGCGGGATCGCCAGCGGCACGATGAACGGCTCGCCGTCGGGAATCTCGCCCATCAGGCCTTCCGGACGCGGGAAGATCATGCGGATACCGATCAGGAACAGCACGATGCCGCCGGCGATCGCCACCGATTCCTGGCGCAGGTGCATCACTTCCAGGGCGTACTTGCCGCCCCACAGGAACGCCATCAGCACGCCCAGCGCGATCAGCAGTTCGCGCGCCAGCACGATGCGCTGGCGCTTGGGCGGCAGCGGCTTGAGCACGCTGAGGAACACCGGGATGTTGCCCAGCGGGTCGAGGATCAGGAACAGCAGCAGCGCCGCCGACAGGATGGTCATGCGCGGGGATTCCAGATTGCGCCGCGGTGCGCAGCGCCGGCCGGTGACAGCAGCTCCACGCAGGCGTCCGCGTAGCGCGCCGGATCGACCGCGTCGAAGTCTTCCTGATGGGTGTAGGCGCGGGCGCGCAGCGCGGTGCGCATCGGCCCCGGCTGCAGCCCGGCCACGCGCACCGTCGAGGCGGCCAGCTCGCCGTGCAGGGTCGCCAGCAAACCGCGGCGGCCATGCTGGGCCGCGCCGTAGCCGCCCCAGTAGGCCTGGCCGACGCGCGCCGGATCGTCGAGCGCGAACACGATCGCCGCGTCCGGCGCCTGCTTCAGCAGCGGCAGGCAGGCCTGGGTCAGCCAGCCAGGCGCGGTCAGGTTGACGTGGATGGCGCGTGCGAACTGCGCCGGGTCGGCGTGCTCGAGCGGGGTCAGGCCGACGAAATCGGCGGCGCAGTGCAGCAGGCCGTCCAGCCGACCGAGTTCGGCGTGCAGCCGCTCGGCCAGCGTCGCGTAGTCTTCCGGCGTGGCGCCGAGCAGGTCCAGCGGATACAGCAGCGGCTGCGCGCCGACCGCGGCGATCGCATCGTAGACCCGGTTCAAGCGCGCCGGCTTGTGCCCGAGCAGCACCACCGTGGCGCCGGCCTGGGCACAGGCCAGCGCCGCGGCGCTGCCCAGCCCGCCGGCGGCCCCGCACACCAGCACCACGCGCTGCGCCAGCGCGCCCGCGTGCGCCATCGCCGGCTCGGTCACGGCTGGTAGGCCTCGGCCACGATGCGCTGCAGCTCGCCGGATTCGAACAATTCCAGGGTGATGTCGCAGCCGCCGATCAGTTCGCCATGGATGAACAGCTGCGGGAACGTCGGCCAGTTCGAATGGCGCGGAAGATTGGCGCGGATTTCGGGCTCTTCGAGCACGTTGACGGTGTGCAGGCGGTCGGCGCCGGCGGCCAGCAGGGCCTGCAGCGCGCGGCTGGAAAAGCCGCACATCGGGTACTGCGGGGTGCCCTTCATGAACAACACGATGGGGTGGCGTTCGACGTCGGCCTGGATGCGCTCCATCACCTGCATGGGGGTTTTCTCCTGCTTGGGCGAAAGAACGACCTCGGCGGTCGGCTAGACTTTCGCGTAGCCGCATAGTGTAAGCCCTGCGCATGCCGGTACCGACATGCGCGCCCGAAACCGCTCCGAGGATCCATGGCCATCGAACTCGCTCCCCTGCCCTACGACCGCGCGGCGCTGGCACCGCACCTGTCCGCCGAGACCCTGGACCTGCACCACGGCCAGCACCAGCGCGCGCTGGTGGAACGGCTCAACGCGCAGATCGCCGGCAGCGAATTCGCCGACCTGCCGCTGCAGGATCTGGTGCGCCGCACCCAGGGCCGCCTGTTCCAGCACGCCGCCGAGGTCTGGAACCACGAGTTCTATTGGCAGGGGCTGCGCCCGCGCGGCGGCGGCGAACCGGGCGGCGCGCTCGGCGAGCGCATCGCCAAGAGCTTCGGCGACGTCGCCCGGTTCAAGGCCGATTTCGAACGCATGGCGCTAGCCGTGTTCGGTTCCGGCTGGGTCTGGCTGGTGCAGCGCCCGGATGCCACGCTGGCGCTGGTCGCCACGGCCAACGCCGGCTCGCCGCTGACCGGCGAAGACACCCCGCTGCTGGCCTGCGACCTGTGGGAGCACGCCTACTGCATCGACTACCGCAGCGACCGCGCGCGCTACCTGGAGGCGTTCTGGAGGCTGGTGAACTGGGAATTCGTGGCGGCGAATCTGCGCTGAGGCGGGGATTGGGGATTGGGGATTGGGGATGACCGGCCTGCGGCCGTGTGGATTGGTCGAATGACGGCTGACACGTAGTCGCGTATGGCGCTGGTGCGCTTTCGGACCACGCCCAGGCGCGGCCTGGGCGCGACCTCCTCGGCCCGCTCAGCCCTGCGCGCGCAGTCTCTCGATCACCGGCGCGACCTGGTCGCCACGCTGCAATTGCGCGCCGACCGTCTGCAGCGCCTGCGCCAGGGCCGCCGGCGTGTCCTCGCGCAGCGTGGCATGGCCGACCTTGCGGCCCTCGCGCGACTCCTTGCCGTAGTCGTGCCAATGGCCGCCGGGCTGCGCCAGCACCGGCGCGGCGTCGGGCATCTGCCCGATCCAGTTGAGCATGCAGGCATGGCCGAGCATGCGCGTGGACCCCAGCGGCAGGCCCAGCACCGCGCGCAGGTGGTTCTCGAACTGCGAGGTCTCCGCGCCTTCGATGGTCCAGTGCCCGGAGTTGTGCACCCGCGGCGCCATCTCGTTGGCGAGCAGTTCGCCGTCGCGGCAGAACAGTTCCAGCGCGAACACGCCCACGTACTGAAGCCGCTCGGCCAGCGCCTGCGCGTGGGCGATGGCGGCCTGCGCCAGCGCCGCGTCGGCCTGCGCCGGAGCCAGGCTGGCCGACAGCACGCCCTGCACATGCCAGTTCTCGGTCAGCGGCCAGGTCCGGAACTCGCCGTCGCGGCCGCGCACCGCGACCACGCTGATCTCGCGCTGGAATGGCACGAAGGCTTCCACGATCAGGCCGACGCTGGACGCCTGTGCGCCCAGCGCCGCCCACGCCGCATCGGCGTCGGCCGCGGACTTGATCCGGAACTGACCCTTGCCGTCGTAGCCCAGGCGCCGGGTCTTGAGAATGCACGGGGTGCCGACCTGCGCCAGCGCCGCGTCCAGTTCGGCGCGGCTGCCGACCGCGGCGAAATCGGGCACCGGGATGCCCAGCTCGCGGAACAGGGTCTTCTCGGCCAGCCGATCCTGCGCCACCGCCAGCGCGCGCGGATTCGGGAACACCGGCACCTGCCCCGCCAGCCATTCGGCGCTGGCCGCCGGCACGTTCTCGAAATCGAAGGTGGCCACGTCGACCTTGGCCGCGAACGCGGCCAGCGCCGTCTCGTCGCGGTAGTCGCCGACCTGCAGCGGCGCGACCTGGCCGGCGCAGGCGTCGGCCACCGTATCCAGCATCACGAAGCGCAGGCCCAGCGGCGCGCCGGCCACAGCGAGCATGCGCGCCAGTTGGCCGCCGCCCAGGATTCCGACAGTGGTGGTCATTGGCGCGGATCGTCCTTGGCCATCACCTCGTCGGTCTGGCGCTGGCGGAAATCGTCCAGCGCCGCGGCGATATCCGCGTGCTCGGCGGCCAGCATCGCCGCGGCGAACAGCGCGGCATTGGCCGCGCCGGCATTGCCGATCGCAAAGGTGGCCACCGGAATGCCGGCCGGCATCTGCACGATCGACAGCAGCGAGTCCATTCCGTTCAGCGCCTTGGACTGTACCGGCACGCCGAGCACCGGCACCGCGGTCTTGGCCGCGAGCATGCCCGGCAGATGCGCGGCGCCGCCAGCGCCGGCCACGATCGCGCGCAGGCCGCGCGCGGAGGCCGCTTCGGCATAGGCGAACAGCACGTCCGGGGTGCGGTGCGCGGACACCACCTTCACTTCGTAGGGCACGCCCAGCGCATCGAGTTTCTGCGCCGCATGCTGCATGGTCTCCCAGTCGGAACGGGAACCCATCACGATGCCGACGAGCGGCGCGGTTTGCTTGGAGGTCATGGCCGTCCCCTGCCTTAAAGACGTATTCTAGCCGTCTTCCACGCAAGACGAAGACCGGATGGACCGCAAACTGCTCGACCTGCTGTGCTCGCCCGACACCCGCCAACCGCTGGCCCTGCTGGATGCGCGCGGCCTGGAGGCGCTCAACCGCGCCATCGCCGCCGGCACCGTGCAGCGCGCCGACGGCAGCCCGCAGGCGCAAGCGCTGCGCGAGGCGCTGATCACCCGCGACCGCAAGCAGGTGTTCCGCGTCGACGACGGCATCCCGGTGCTGCTGGCCGAAGAAGCGATCGGCACCGCCCAGCTCGCCGACTTCCCCGGCAAATGAGCGGCGACGTGGCGCCGCCGCAGGCGCCGGCACAGGCATCGATCGACGCCGACGTGGCACGCGCGCTGGCCGAGGACCTGGGCAGCGGCGACGTCACCGCCGCGCTGCTGCCGGACCGCGCCGACAGCGCCTACCTGCTGTGCAAGCAGGATGCGGTGATCGCCGGCCGGCCCTGGTTCGACACCTGCCACCGTGCGCTCGACCCGCAGGTGCGCATCGACTGGCGCATCGCCGAGGGCGAGCGCGTCGCCGCCGGCACTGTGCTGGCCCTGCTGCACGGGCGCAGCCGCGCGCTGGTCAGCGCCGAGCGCGCCTCGCTGAACTTCCTGCAGACTCTGTCCGCCACCGCCACCGCCACCGCCGCCTACGTGGCCGCGGTCGCCGGCACCGGCGCGCGCATCCTCGACACCCGCAAGACCCTGCCCGGCCTGCGCCTGGCGCAGAAGTACGCGGTGCGCTGCGGCGGCGGCAGCAACCACCGTGTCGGCCTGTACGACACGGTGATGTTGAAGGAAAACCACATCCGCGCCGCCGGCTCGCTGACCACGGCGGTACATGCCGCGCGTGCGCAGTGGCCGGCGCTGCCGCTGGTGGTCGAGGTGGAAACGCTGGCGCAGCTGCGCGAAGCGCTGACGGTCGGCTGCGACCGCATCCTGATCGACGACTTCGACGCCGCGCAGCGCCGCGAGGCGGTGGCGATCGCCGCAGCCGCGCCGTTCAATCGCGCGATCCCACTGGAAGTCTCCGGCGGCGTCGCCCTGGACGGCGTGCGCGCGATCGCCGCCGACGGCGTGGACTGCATCTCCATCGGTGCGCTGACCAAGCACGTGCAGGCGGTGGATCTGTCGCTGAAGCTGGGACCGCCGCCGCACTGACTTCACGGCCGCGGCCACACCGCTCTGCGACGCTGCACATCTCCCCCTATTCACCGAGTTGTCGATGGCCCGTTCCAGGTTCGCGTTGTTGTGTGCCGCGTTGTGTGCCGCCGCCCTGTTTCCCGCCGGCCGCGCGGCCGCCGCGGAGGTGTGCGACCTGCCGCCGCGCTACGGCCTGACCGCGACCGCCGTGGCCATCGTGCGCACCGCCTGCAACGAGCATCGCCTGTGGTGGCGGCCGTTCATCGATGGCGAAGGGCGCCTCGCCGGGCTGCGCGTGACCGAGGCCGAACGCGGCTACCTCGCCGACCATGGCATCGAAGCCTGGCAGCGCGTGGCCGCCTACTGGCGCGACAGCGGCACGCTGGGCGCGATGGGCGGCAGCGACGGCGCCGCCAGCTGCCAGCAGCTGGACGGCTCGCGCTACCGGCAAACCGACTGCCGCGCATTCATCGTCGACAACCCATGGTCGGCGGCGTTCGTGTCGTACGTGATGGTGCGCGCCGGCGTCAGCGGCTTCCATACCTCGGTGCGGCACATCGACTACATCCGCGCCGCCTATCAGGGCGGCGCCGACGGCCTGCCGTACCGCTACGCCGACCCGCAGCAGGACAAGCCGGCGCCGGGCGACCTGCTGTGCTTCCTGCGCGGGCGCAAGCAGCCGCTGGGTGCGGCCGGGCTGCGCGAGGCGCTGGCGCGCGGCGGCGCGCTGCCGTGGGAATCGCATTGCGACGTCGTGGTCGCGGCCAACGTCGGCGGCGACCACACGCTGTACCTGATCGGCGGCAACGTGCTCAACGCGGTGACCATGCGCAAGCTGCCGCTGGACCGCGCCGGGCGCCTGCAGTTGGAAGCGCCGCTGGCGCAGGACCAGGTCGGCGACGACGGCGCCGGCCTGGAATGCACGCCCGGCCGCGAGGAACTGTGCGACTTCAACCGCCAGGACTGGGCGGCGCTGCTGCAGCTGCAACCGCAGGCGCAGTTGCTGCCGCCTGTAACGCCGGGGGTCGTTCCCGCAGTGGATCCGGTCGCGCCGCAGGTCCCGCTGCCGGCCGCTGCGCCGATGGCGCCACAGGCAACACCGGCAACACCGGCGGCATCCGGCACCGTGCCAGCCACGCCGGCGGCTGCGCCGGCGACGCCCGTGTCGCAACCGCAAGCGAGCGAACCGCTGCCGGAGCGCTAGCGTTTTATCGACTGCTTGCGACTTCCAGGATCCATGTCGGCTCGCCTCGGGCCGTCTGTCGCAGCGGGCTTTGTTGGTGAGGCGCGTCGCGACTGAAGTCGCTCCCACAAGAAGCCACCAGCCGCACACGAAAACTCTCCGCCCGCAATCCGCGTCCCGCTCTCGAATCCCGGCCGCGGCCCGAAATCCCGAATCCCGAATCCCGAATCCCCAGTCCCCAGTCCCGAGTCCCGAGTCCCGAGTCCCCAACCCAGCATTGCCGCCGCACCCGCCCGCTCGCTACAGTGACGCCATGCCCAGCCTGATCCTGTTGATGATTGCCGGCGCCGCGGTGTTCGCGTTCTGGAACGCGTCGCGCGCTGCCGCCGAACGTGCCGAGAGCCTCGGCCGCAATGCCTGCAAGGCCGCCGATGTGCAGTGGCTGGACCAGAGCGTGCACGGCACCGGCCTGCGCCTGCGGCGCCTGCCCAACGGCTGGCTGGGCTTCGAGCGGACCTTCCGCTTCGATTATTCCTACGATGGCGTCGATCGCCACAGCGGCCGCCTGGTGCTACTCGGCGACCAGCTGATCGCCTTCACCGGGCCATCGGTGGCCACGGTCACGGCGCTGCACGAAGGGCGTCCGCCAATCGAGTGAGGCCCGGCAGGGTCTCTGCGCGAAGGCCATGTTCGTAAAGGGCGTTGCGTTGCGGAGATCGTCCGCGTAGCAGCCCGCATCCGATCGCGCCTGAAGGCGCGCCTACAACTGCTTCGTCAGGCAAGAGCGCAACGCGTGCTGCTGGCGAAGCAGTGACCAGGTGGCGCAATGGCGAACAAATCGCGCTGCAGCCGCGCCCGCGTCCGCGCGATGCGCACGGACGCCGGCCGAAAAATCGCCTTACTTGACCACGCGCAGGTGCGGGCGCTTGCCGCCGGCGCTGTCGTCGGAGCCGCTGGGACGCGGCGGCGGCGTGTCGTCGCCCGGCGGCTCGGTGGCGCCGTGGATGTCGTCCGGCAGCGCCATGCCCTGCCCGGTCTCACGCGCGTACACCGCCAGCACCGCGGCCATCGGCACCTGCACCGGATAGCTGACGCCGCCGAAGCGCGCGGTGAAGCTGACCCCGTCGTTGTCGATCTGCAGGCGCACCACCGCGCGCTCGGCGATGTTGAGCACCACCCGGCCGTCCTTGACCGCGCTCTGCGGCACCTGCACGTTCGGCAGGCCCGCATCCACCAGGATGTGCGGCGTCATGCCGTTGTCGTTGATCCACTCCACCAGCGCCCGCAGCAGGTACGGGCGATGGCTGGTCATGCGGGAAATATCGTCGGTCATGCGCCAATTCTACGCGCCGGCACGCGAAGGCGCCGGCGCAACTCAGGAAATACCGGATGCGCCACGCGCGGCCGGAAATCAGGCCGGCAGGTCGCGCAGTTTCTTTTCCTGGTCCGTCAGGCTGCGGATGAAACCGGGATTGCGGAAGATGCGGTTGCCGTAGTCCTCGATCGCCTTGCCGTCCTTGGGCAGCGGAATGTCCAGCGCCTGCAGGCGCCAGATGATCGGCGCCATCGCGCAGTCGGCCAGGCTCATTTCCGGATTGAGGAAGAACTTGCTGGCCTTGAACAGCGGCACCGAGGCGGTCAGCAGCTCCTTGAGCCGCTTGCGCCCGGCTTCGGCCTGGGCCTTGTTGCCGAGCTGGATCGCCTGCACCTGCGGCACCCAGTCGTGCTCGATGCGCAGCATGGCCAGGCGCAGGCGCGCGCGCGACAGCGGATCGACCGGCATCAGCGGCGGATGCGGATAGCGTTCGTCCAGGTATTCGCTGACCACGGAGGCGGCGTACAGCACCAGCTCGCGCTCCACCAGGGTCGGCACCGAATGGTAGGGATTGAGGTCGATCAGGTCTTCCGGGGGATTCTGCGGATCCACCGCCACGAAATCGTAGGTCACGCCCTTTGCGGCGAGCACCAGACGCACGCGGTGGCACAGCACGTCATCTGTGGAAGAAAACAACGTCAGGGTATTTCGCATGCGCAAACTCGCCGCCATTCAAGGCTCTCCGACGACCGGAATCCGCCGGCCGCATCGATGCCGCCAACACCTTGCTGACGGTCATCACGGCCCCTGAGTGTGCAACCCTCGCTGGCAAAAGCCAATAGGATGAACAGGGGATCGGGTCAGCTACGATGCAGCCAGCGCCGGCGCGAGGCCGACGACGGCGCTCAGTGCACGTCCTTCCAGTATTCCGTCTTCAGCAGGTAGGCCAGGAAGGTCAGCAGCGCCAGGAACAGCACTACCCACACGCCCAGGCTCTGCCGCTTCAGCGCCGCCGGTTCGCCGGCGTATTCGAGGAAATTGCTGATGTCGCGGACCGTCTGGTCGAACTGCGCCGGGGTTTGCTTGCCCGGCGTGCCCAGCTGCAGCCGCTCCACCGGCTTGTCCACGCCCGGTTGCTCGGCCTTGCCGTAGACCGGCTGCTGCAGCCCCTGCAGCTCCCAAAGCGGATTGGGCATCGAGGCATTGGCGAACAGCTTGTTGTTCCAGCCCAGCGGACGCGACTGGTCCAGGTAGAACGACTTGAGGTAGGTGTAGACCCAGTCGGTGCCGCGCACGCGGGCGATCAGGCTCAGGTCCGGCGGCGCCTTGCCGAACCACTTGGTCGCCGCATCGTGCGGCATCGCCGCCTCGATGTGCTCGCCGACCTTGGCGCCGGTGAAGTTGAGGTTGGCCATCACCTCGTCCTCGCTCAGGCCCAGGTCCTCGGCCATGCGCGAATAGCGCAGGTACTTCAGCGAATGGCAGCCGGAGCAGTAGTTCATGAACAGCTTGGCGCCGCGCTGCAGCGAGGCGCGGTCGCCGAGGTCGTTGCCGGCCTGCTGAGTGGCGCCGCCCTCCGCGGCCAGCGCCGAGACCGACAACAACAGGGCGGATGCGAAGCAGGCCAGGACGGCGATCAGGCGCTTGCTCATAGTGAGCCCCCCGTTGCCGCAGCAAACAGGGAGACGATCGCCTGCTTGCCCCAGAACACGATCTGCCCCACCGGCAGCAGGTAGCTCATGGCGGACAGCAGCGAGACGGTTGCGAAGCAGGCCAGCACGGCGATCATGGGTTTAGTCATGGGTGGTCACCCGCTCCGGCACCGGCTTGGTTCGGTCCAACGTGGTCCAGATCGGCATGGTCAGGAAGAATCCGAAATACAGCACGGTCAGCACGCGCCCGATGTAGGTCTCGCTGGCCTCGGTGCCGGGACCGGACCCGATCACCCCGAGCCAGACGAAGCACACCGCCAGCACGCCCAGCATCACCTTGGAGATCCAGCCGCGGTAGCGGATCGACTTGACCTTGGCGCGGTCCAGCCACGGCACCAGGAACAGGATCGCGATCGCCGAGAACATCACCAGCACGCCACCGAGCTTGTTCGGTACCACCCGCAACATCGCGTAGTACGGCGTGTAGTACCACACCGGCTTGATGTGCTCGGGCGTGACCAGGCGGTTGGCCTCAGTGAAGTTGTCGTGCTCCAGGAACAGGCCGCCGAACGCAGGCACGAAGAAGATGATGAAGGCGCCGATCATCAGCAGGAAGCCGACCCCGACCATGTCCTTGACCGTGTAGTACGGATGGAACGGAATGCCGTCAGCTGGCTTGTTCGGATCCCAGCGGTTGCCCTTGGGGCCCTTCTTGATGTCCACGCCGTCGGGATTGTTGGAACCGACCTCGTGCAGCGCGCCCAGGTGCAGCACCACCAGCAACAGCAACACCAGCGGCAGCGCGATCACGTGCAGCGCGAAGAAGCGGTTGAGGGTGGCGTCGGAGGGCAGGTAGTCGCCCATGATCCACTCGGTCAGGCCGTTGCCGATCACCGGGATCGCGCCGAACAGCGAGATGATCACCTTGGCGCCCCAGAACGACATCTGCCCCCACGGCAGCACGTAGCCCATGAACGCTTCGGCCATCAGCACCAGGTAGATCAGCATGCCCAGGATCCACACCAGCTCGCGCGGCTTCTTGTAGCTGCCGTAGAGCAGGCCGCGGAACATGTGCAGGTACACCACGATGAAGAACAGCGAGGCGCCGGTGGAGTGCATGTAGCGGATCAGCCAGCCCCACTCGACGTCGCGCATGATGTACTCGACCGAGTTGAACGCCTCGGCCGCGCTGGTCTTGTAGTGCATCGTCAGGAAGATGCCGGTGACGATCTGGTTGACCAGCACCACCATCGCCAGCGAACCGAAGTAGTACCAGATGTTGAAGTTCTTCGGCGCGTAGTACTCGCTGACGTGCTTGCGGTAGAACGGCATCAGCCCCGGCGCGCGCTCGTTGACCCAGCCGAACACGTTGCCCGCGGTGCGGGTAAGGATATTGTCAGCCATGGCTTAGGCGGCCCCCTTCGCGGACGCACTCGGATCGACGCCGATGATCAGCGTGTTGTCGTCCTGGTAGTGATGCGGGGGTACCAGCAGGTTGATCGGCGCCGGCACGCCCTGGAACACGCGCCCGGCCATGTCGAAGCGCGACTTGTGGCAGGGACAGAAATAGCCGCCCTTCCATTCCGGATCGTAGGGCTCGGGACGGATCTCGGCGACCATCTCCGGCGAGCAGCCCAGGTGCGTGCACAGCCCGACCAGCACCGAGATGTCGGGCTTGATCGAACGGCCCTCGCCCTTGATGTAGGCCGGCTGCTGGTCGGTGACCTCGGACTTGGGGTCCTTGAGCCGCCCATCCAGCGTCGGCAGCGCATCCAGGATCGCCTTGGAGCGCTTGACGATCCAGATCGGCTGACCGCGCCACTCCAGGATCAGGCGCTGGCCTTCCTGCAACGCACTGATGTCCGCGGTGACCGGCGCGCCGGCCAGTTTGGCCTTGGCGCTGGGGTTCCACGACTTGATGAAAGGAACCGCGACGAAACCTGCTCCAACCGCGCCTACCACCGCCGTAGTGGCGGTGAGAAAGCGGCGGCGTCCTGCATTTACAGAATCGTTGACCCCATCGTTGGCCATCCGGCACTCCGATTTTTGATTGGGTAGCGTGAGGCTGCCAGCGGCTCGGTGGGGGTCGAGCCGCATAAAATCCACTGCAGTGTAGCGGAACCGTCAACGCGCAGACAATGCATCGTCGCGCTGGCAACGGAATGACTCAATGCGCCGTCGCCAGCACGCCGCGGTAGCGGTCGGCCAGCAAGCCGACGCGCTGCACGTAGCGCTGGGTCTCGCTGTACGGCGGCACCCCGCCATGCTTGTCCACCGCGCCCTCGCCGGCGTTGTAGCCGGCGGCGGCCAGGGTCAGGTTGCCGTTGAAGCGCTTCAACAGCCAGGCCAGGTACTGCACGCCGCCGCGGATGTTCTGCGCCGCATCGAACGAATCGCTGACCCCGAAGCGGCGCGCGGTCGGCGGCATCAGCTGCATCAGGCCCTGCGCGCCGGCGCGGCTCAGCGCCATCGGGTTGTACGCGGACTCGGCATGGATGATCGCGCGCACCACCGCCTCGTCGACCCCGTACTCGCGCGCGGCGGCGGCGATCTCGCTCTGGTAGGCGGTGGTGTTCAACCGCACCGCGCCGAAGTTGAGCCCTGGATTGGCGCAGGCGTAGCAGGTCTCGATGAAGCTGTAGTGGATGGTGCGCACCGCGCCGAGACTGGCGACCTGGGTCGGCCGCGCGCTGGTGTAGTGGCGCACGCCGTCCTTCATATAGGAATAGACCTGGCCGCTGACCACCCGCCGCGGCGCGGCGCCATTGCCCGCAGGCACGGGCGCCACCCGCGTCGGCGCCACGCTGGCGGCGACCGCCGCCGGTGCCGCGACCGGGGTGCTCGCGACGGGGGTACTGATGATGGTGGCCGGGGCGCCGGACTGCGGCGAGGCCAGGGCGATGACGCCACGGCTGGGCGCGCGCTCGGCGGAAACCGACGCCGCGGCAGGCGCAGGCGCAGCGCGCGCGGCACGGCGGTCGGGCACATAGCGGCTGACCACGCTGCAGTTGGCGCCGGCCACGCGCTTGCTGACGTAGCTGGGCACGCCATCGCCGCCGACGCACTTGTATAGGGTGCCGGCGCTGGCCGGCGTAGCCGACAGCGTGACGATTGCCAGCCCCAGAAGCCCCACCATCCCCTTCATGGCGGCGAGTGTCCCAACTTCGCCGGCGCTTGCCAAGTGCGCGCCGCCGCTACCGGGATCGGCGACCCGTTCGCCGGGCCCGGCCGGCCGCGGGACGGGATGCCCGATGCCGGCACGGCCGATACCGCCGCCCTGTGCTGAGTCCCTCGTCGCTCCAGGCTGCAGCCGCCCGTAAGGATGTCGTCACGGCCGACACCGAAGCCGCGGCCCACCTTCACCGCGCCGCGCTGGCTCGCCGCCGCACCGCTCGCCCGCCTCGCCGACGGCCGCATCGACGGCAGCGCGCCGCGCCCCGTCATGGCGTCTGCTCGCCGACGCAGACCGCCGCGTCGCGCAACGCCGCCAGCAGCGCCGGCCGCAGTGCCTGCCCGTCGATCAGTTCGAACGGAACCCCCAGCGTCAGCAGTTCCGCCGCCAGCCAGGCCGGCGACTCGGCGCCCATCGCCAGCCGGCAATCGCCGTCCTCGCCCACCTCCAGCACCCCGCACCACGGCGGGATGCGCGCGGCCAGTTCGGCCGGATCGCCGCGCAGGCGCACCCGCAGCTGCACCGGGAACGGCGCGAAGCTGATCGCCTCGCGCACCATCGTCGCCGGATCGCGCGGCGGCAGCCGCGCCGCGACCGTCTCGCCGAGATGCAGCGGCGCGTCGATGCGGTCGACCCGGAACGTGCGCCAGTCGGCCCGGTCGCGGTCCCAACCCAGCAGGTACCAGCGGCGCCCATAGTTGATCAGGCGCAACGGCTCGATGCAGCGCTGGCTGGCCTGGCCCTGGTGGTCGCGGTAGCCGAACCCGAGCAGGCGCCGGTCGCGGCAGGCCCCGGCGATGCCGATCAGCAGGCGGGTATCCGGCACCGGCAAGTCGTGCCCCAGCGACACGGTCACCGCATGCAGCGCGCCGGCGCGCTGCCGCACCCGCGCCGGCAGCAGCGGATCCAGCTTGGCCAGCACCCGCAGCGCCGTATCCTCCAGCCCACTCATGCTCGCCGCGGCCGCGCGCAGCGCCACCGCGACCGCCACCGCCTCGTCCTCTTCGAACAGCAGCGGCAGCATCTGCGCGCCGGCCGCCAGTTGGTAGCCGCCGCCGACGCCGGACGAGGCGCGCACCGGATACCCCAGGCCGCGCAGGCGCTCGACGTCGCGGCGCAGGCTGCGCCGGTCCACGCCCAGGCGCTCGGCCAGCTCGGCGCCCGGCCAGACCCGGCGGGTCTGCAACAGGGCGATCAGGCGCAGCATGCGGGACGCGGGGGAAGCCATCGCGCCACCGTATTGCGGACACGATCCGTCCGCAATACGGCCTAGCATGAGCGCTCACCGCCAAGGAGCCCGACATGCCCACCGCCGACCGTCGCGTCACCCTGTACCACAACCCCAAATCGCGCTCCAAGGGCGTGCTGATCCTGCTCGAGGAACTGGGCGCCGACTATGCGATCGAACGCCTGGACCTGCAGAAGGGCGAGCAACTGGCGCCGGAATACCTGGCGATCAACCCGATGGGCAAGGTCCCGGCGATCGTGCACCTGGGGTCGCCGATCACCGAACAGGTGGCGATCTACCAGTACCTGGCGGACCTGTACCCCGAGGCCGGGCTGGCCCCGGCGATGGGCGATCCGCGCCGCGGCCCCTACCTGCGCTGGCTGGCGTTCTACGGCTCGGCGTTCGAGCCGGCGGTGCTCGACCGCGCGCTCAAGCGCGAGGCGCCGCCGCGGATGCTGTCGCCCTACGCCGACTGCGACACGGTGATGGGCGTGGTCGACGACCAGCTGGCGCGCGGCGACTACCTGCTCGGCGAGCGCTGCACCGCGGCCGACGTGCTGTGGGGCAGCGCGCTGGGCTGGATGATCGGCTTCGGCCTGATGGACCCGCCGGCGCCGACCCGTGCCTATGTCGAACGCATGGCGGCGCGGCCGGCGGTGCAGCGCGCGCAGGCGATCGACGCGGCCGCCGAGGCCTGAGCCGCCTGCGCGGGGCAGCCGGCGCGGGTAGACTAGCCGGCTTCCCTTTCCACCCGCCTGGATTAAGCGCCATGACCGGGACCGCCCTGCATCCCCTGCCCTCCGCCGGCACGCCGACCGCTGCCTTGCCGGTGCGCGGCAAGCTGTACATCAAGACCCACGGTTGCCAGATGAACGAGTACGACTCGGCCAAGATGGCCGATGTGCTCGCCGCCGCCGAGGGCCTGGAGCTGACCGACAACCCCGAAGAAGCCGACGTGGTGCTGGTCAACACCTGCTCGATCCGCGAGAAGGCGCAGGAGAAGGTGTTCAGCCAGCTCGGCCGCTGGAAGGCGCTCAAGGCCGGCGGCAAGCCAGTGATCATCGGCGTCGGCGGTTGCGTGGCCTCGCAGGAGGGCGAGGCGATCGTCAAGCGCGCGCCGTACGTGGACCTGGTGTTCGGCCCGCAGACCCTGCATCGCCTGCCGGAGCTGATCCGCGCGCGGCGCGAATCGGGCAAGTCGCAGGTGGACATCAGCTTCCCCGAGGTCGAGAAGTTCGACCGCCTGCCGGAACCGCGCGCCGAAGGCCCGTCGGCGTTCGTGTCGATCATGGAGGGCTGCTCCAAGTACTGCTCGTTCTGCGTGGTGCCCTACACCCGCGGCGAGGAGATCAGCCGCCCGTTCGAGGACGTGCTGGTAGAAGTGGCGCAGCTGGCCGCGCAGGGCGTGCGCGAGATCAACCTGCTCGGCCAGAACGTCAACGCCTATCGCGGACCCTACGCCGATGCCGAGGCCGGCGAGCAGCCGCAGTACGCCGACCTGGGCCTGCTGATCCGCAGCATCGCGCAGATCGACGGCATCGGCCGCATCCGCTTCACCACCTCGCATCCGCTGGAGTTCAGCGATTCGCTGGTCGACGCCTACCGCGACGTGCCGCAGCTGGCCAACTACCTGCATCTGCCGGTGCAGGCCGGCAGCGACCGCATCCTCAGCGCGATGAAGCGCGGCTACACCGCGCTGGAGTTCAAGCAGAAGATCCGCAAGCTGCGCGCGGTGCGCCCGGACATCTCGATCAGCTCGGACTTCATCGTCGGCTTCCCCGGCGAGACCGACGCCGACTTCGACAAGACCATGAAGCTGATCGAGGACGTGGGCTTCGACCAGAGCTTCTCCTTCATCTATTCGCGGCGCCCCGGCACGCCCGCGGCCGACCTGGAAGACGACACGCCCGACGCGGTCAAGCACGCGCGCCTGGCGCAGCTGCAGGCGCACATCAACGCGCACTCGCTGCAGATCTCGCGCGGCATGGTCGGCAGCGTGCAGACGGTGCTGGTCGAAGGCCCGTCAAAGAAGAACCCGGCCGAACTGACCGGCAAGACCGAGAACATGCGCTCGGTGAACTTCCCCGGCGATCCGCGCCTGATCGGCCGGTTCGTCGACGTGGCGATCACCGAGGCGTTGAGCAATTCACTGCGCGGGCGCATCGCGGCGGTGGATACGGCGGCTGGCATCTAGGCGGCCGCGGTGTCGCAACCGGCCGGCGCGAGCGCCGACCGCATGGCGCAGCACCTGCGTCGCCGACAGCGCAGCAGGCCGATTCGCTGATTCATGGGTCGGGTCCGGCGTGGGCCGGGAACTGCAAGACCGCGCCGGCGTATGCAACGCCGGCACCGGCGACGAACGCGCTACGGTGTCCTGGCGCGCCGGCGACCGCCGCGCACCGGCGTGGCGGCGACGGGCGTGTCGGCCACGCGCAGGCTGTCGGCCAGTGAGAACACCCACGGCCGCATCGCCACCAGCATGCCGACGCTGCGCCGGCGTTCGTGCGGCAGGCTGACATCCACGTCCGCCGCCTCGCGGAATTCGACCACCAGCCGTTCCAGCTTGCGCCGCAACGCGGCGATCGACGCATCGCCCAGTTCGCGAACCTCCAGCGCCAGCAGCGCCTGCTGTGCATCGAACGCGTCCTGCATGAACTCCCGGCTGGCGGCCCCCAGGTAACGCGCCCGCACCGGCCCGTCGTCGCGCCAGGAAAAGTCGCGCGCCACCCGCAGGCGCGTGCGGTCGCCCGGCAGCAGCTCGATCAGGCCGACCCGGTCCAGGCGCGCCAGCAACTGCACCAATTCGGCATGCGCCATCCCGTAGTCGGCCGTGATCGCCTCGCTGCGCCAGCCCTGGCACAGCAGGTGGAAGACCATCATCAGCCGCGGCGCATCGGCCAGCGCCTGCTCCTGGCGCAGGCTGAGCAGGCGCCGCGATTGTCGGGTGCCGCTGGCCGCGCGCGCCAGTTCGAAGAAATCGATCTCCAGCACCTCGCAGATGCGCTCCAGCCGGTCCAGATCCATGCGCCCGGTCGACAGGATGCGCTTGATCGTCGGCTCGGACACGCCGACCGCGGCGGCCAGATCCGCGTAGCGCCAGCCGCGCTCCTTCAGCAGTTGCTTCAGCGCAGCGAGCAGGCGTTCGCGTTCGAGCATGGGCGCATCGTCGTGGCGGGTGCGACGCACGGTATCACATAGCGATACCTCGATTGGCACGGTTGCGCCTGGCAATACCCGCTGCCACGTTCGCCCGGCCTCCTCATTCGCCTCCAGCCCATGTCATCGTCCTCGCTCCTGCGCCACGCCCAACGCGGCGAACGACTGCTCAACGACGTGCATTCGCGGCTCAACGCCACGCCCGTGCGCCTGCTGGCGCCGGCCACGCAAGCGGAGGCGGTGGCGATGGTGCGTGCCTGCGCCCGCGCCGGCCGCAGCCTCATCGCCGCCGGCGCCCGCCACGCCATGGGCGGCCAGCAGTTCCTGACCCACGGCTGCGTTCTGGACACCTCGGCGCTGGACCGGGTGCTCGCATTCGATGCCGAGCGCGGGTTGTTGACCGTCGAAGCCGGCATCCGCTGGCCGGCGCTGCTGGCGTGGCTGCGCCAGCATCCCGGCAACGCACGCGGCTGGACCATCCGGCAGAAGCAGACCGGCGCCGACGACTTCAGCCTCGGCGGCGCCTTCGCCGCGAACGTGCACGGCCGCGGGCTGCGCTATGCGCCGTTCGTCGAGGACGTCGAATCGGTGACGCTGGTCGACGCGTCCGGCCGCCTGGTGCATGCCAGCCGCCTCGCGCAACCGCAGCTGTTCGCCTTGGCCGCCGGCGGCTATGGGCTGTTCGGCCTGGTCGTGCGACTCACTCTGCGGCTGACGCCGCGCCGGGTGCTGCAGCGGCGCGTGCGCCTGCAGCGGGTGGGCGGCCTGCCGCAGGCGTTCGAGCAGGCGATCGCCGATGGCGCGTGCTACGGCGATTTCCAGTTCGCGATCGATCCGGCCAGCGCCGACTTCCTCGATCTGGGCGTGCTGTCGTGTTACTACCCGGCGCCGGCCGCCGCGGTCGCCGCACCCGTGCAGTTGCAGGCCGACGATTTCGCCCGGCTGCTGGGGCTGGCGCATACGGCGCCCTCGCGCGCGTTCGACGAATACGCCAATTTCTACCTGGCCACCGACGGCCAGCACTACCACTGCGATACCCAGCAAAGCGGCGTCTATCTCGGCGACTACCACGCGGCGGTGGATCGCAGCCTGGGCCATCGCGGCTCGGACATGATCACCGAACTCTATGTGCCGCGCGCCTGCCTGCCCGGGTTCATGGCCCGCGCCGCGGACAGCCTGCGCCGCTGCGCCGCGCAACCGGTCTACGGCACGGTCCGCCTGATCGAACCCGACCCCACCAGCATGCTGTGCTGGGCGCGCGAGAACTGGGCCTGCATCGTCTTCAACCTGCACGTGGCGCACGACCCGGCGGGCCTCGCGCAGGCTGCCGACGCGTTCCGCGCACTGATCGACGATGCGCTGCACTTCGGCGGCAGCTACTACCTGACCTACCACCGCTGGGCCACGGCCGCGCAGCTGCAGGCCGCGCATCCGCGCATCGACGCATTCCTCGCCGCCCAGCGCGAATTCGATCCGCGCGGGCTGTGGCGCAGCGACTGGTACCGCCACATCGTCGCGGCGCGGAGCTGACATGCCGCGGCTGTCCACCGCACAGGTGCTCGCCGCGGCGGCCGTGCTGCAGGCGCGCGCCGGCGCGCCGGCGTCGGCATGGAACGCGCGCGTGGCCGAGGCCTGTCTGCGGCACGGCGGCGGCGCCGGCAGCGCTTTGCTGCGTGCGACCGGCACGCGGCTGGGGCGTTGCATGCTGCGCTGGCTCGAGTACGCGTTGCTGCCAGGGATCGGTGCGCACTACGCATGGCGCAAGCGTCGAATCCGCACCTGGGCCGAACACGCCTGCGCCGACGGAATGCGGCAGCTGGTGATTCTCGGCGCCGGGTTCGATGCGCTGGGCGTCGAACTGGCGGACCGTACCGCGTACCTGCATGTCTACGAAGTCGATCTTGCACCCGGAATCGCGATCAAGCAGCGTGCGCTGGCGTCGCTGGGGATCGAGCAACCGCGCCTGCACTTCGTGGCGCTGGATCTGGCGCAGGCGTCGCTACCGGCCTCGCTCGCCGGCGCCGCGGAGTTCGACCCCGACGCGCCCACGCTGGTCATCGCCGAGGGCGTCCTGATGTATCTGCCCGCACCGGCGGCGATCCGGCTGCTGCACGGGCTGGCCGGATTGCTGCGGCAGGCGCGCTGCATCGCCACCGCGATGCAGACGCGCGGCGACGGCCGCGCGGATTTCCTGCACGCGCGCCCCTGGCTGCGGTGCTGGCTGCGCTGGAGCGGCGAGCCGTTCCGCTGGGGATGCAGCCGCGCGGCATTGCCGGCGACGCTGCTGCCGGCCGGACTGGCGCTGGACACGCTGGCCGACTCCGACGATCCTGCCGACCCGGATCCGTGTCCGGGAGAGTGGCTGTTCGCCGGCACGCTGTCGCCGGGCCCAGCGCCGGGTACCGGGCGCTGACGCAAGCGCCGCGCGCAGGCCGCGCCATATGCGCGACCGGCCGCGATCGCATTGTTTTTCCTGCCGGAACGCCATGGCGACGCCGCGCCACAGCGCGCGTCGCCTGTTCCTTCACAGCTACGCGCGCTACGCTCTCCCTCCCTATCCAACGACGCTGGCGTCGCATTGCGCGCCGCGGACGAACCTCGATGACCATCCCCGCACAACGCGATTTCACCCTGGAACCCGCCGACACCGAACGCCTGGCCAACCTGGCCGGGCCGTTCGACGCGCACCTGCGCCAGATCGAACTGCGCCTGGGCGTGGAGATCTCCAACCGCGGCAACGTGTACCGGGTCACCGGCCCGGCCACCGCGGTCGCCGCC
The DNA here is from genome assembly GCF_031455575.1 of Xanthomonas sp. 1678. Lineage (NCBI taxonomy): Bacteria > Pseudomonadati > Pseudomonadota > Gammaproteobacteria > Lysobacterales > Lysobacteraceae > Xanthomonas > Xanthomonas sp. 1678. The sequence goes on from NZ_JAVDSZ010000005.1 coordinate 114,388, forward strand.
GCCGAGACCTTGCTGCAGGCGCTGTACGCCGAAGCCGACAGCGTCGTGTTCGACGACCAGGCCATCCACCTGCGCCTGAACCAGGCCAATGTCGACCGCGTCGCGCAGCGCGCCTACGAGCCGCAGGAGGTGGCGATCAAGGTCAAGCGCGGCACCGTGCGCGGCCGCGGCGCCAACCAGGCCAAGTACCTGCACCAGATCACCACCCACGACATCAACTTCGGCATCGGCCCGGCCGGCACCGGCAAGACCTTCCTGGCGGTGGCCAGCGCGGTCGAGGCGCTGAACGAATCGCGCGTGCAGCGCCTGATCCTGGTGCGCCCGGCGGTGGAAGCCGGCGAGAAGCTCGGCTTCCTGCCCGGCGACCTGAGCCAGAAGGTCGATCCCTACCTGCGCCCGCTGTACGACGCGCTGTACGAGATGCTCGGCGTGGAGAAGGTGGTCAAGCTGCTGGAGAAGAACGTCATCGAGATCGCGCCGCTGGCCTACATGCGCGGACGCACGCTCAACGATGCCTACGTGATCCTGGACGAGGCGCAGAACACCACCATCGAGCAGATGAAGATGTTCCTGACCCGGCTGGGCTTCGGCTCCACCGCGGTGGTCACCGGCGACCTGACCCAGATCGACCTGCCCAAGCACGTCAAGTCCGGCCTGCGCGACGCGATCGAGGTGCTGCACGAGGTCGAGGGCGTCAGCTTCACCTTCTTCGAGGCGCGCGACGTGGTGCGCCATCCGCTGGTGGCGCGCATCGTCAATGCCTACGAAAAGCGCGATCTCACCGACAAGCTGACCGGCCCGGCGGCGTGACGCCGCGCTGGCCGTAAACGGTCGCCACGTTCTGCTCGTACGCCGCCGACGACCGGAAGTCGCGGTGAAGCGCCGCACGCGCGATACTGTCGGCTCCTGTCCGCTGCGAACTGCCGTATCGCCATGACCAAAGGTCCGGTCCGCCTCGATGTCGGCGTCAGCTACGCCTTGCCCCGCGCCGGCTTGCCGGCGGCGGGGAGCTTCCGCAAATGGGTCGCCGCGGCGCTGAAGGGCCGCATCCGCGAAGCCGACCTGGCGATCCGCCTGGTCGACGCCAAGGAAGGCCGTTCGCTAAACCATCACTACCGCGGCAAGGACTACGCCACCAACGTGCTCAGCTTCCCGGCCGAGCTGCCCGAAGGCCTGCCCAAGGGGGTCAAGCTGCCGCTGCTCGGCGACCTGGTGATCTGCGCGCCGGTGGTGGCGCGCGAAGCCGCCGAACAGGGCAAGCCGCTCAACGCCCACTACGCGCACCTGACCGTGCACGGCGTGCTGCACCTGCTCGGCTGGGACCACGAGGACGACAAGGAGGCCGACGCGATGGAGCAACTGGAGCGCGAGATCCTGGCCGACCTGGGCGTGGACGATCCCTACGCCGCGGAAGGGTGACGCCTGCCGCGCGGCGGGCTTTTTCGGACCGGGAGACACACGGATGCAGGCACCAGCACCAACCGCCCACGCCGGCCCGCGCACCGGGATGCCACGCCTGCACGGCATCGCCGCCGCGCTGTGGGCGGCCGGCCTGGCCGGCTATGCATATCTGGCGCTGATCCGTCCGGCGCCCCTGTTCGCGGGCAGCGGCAGCCTGGCGGAGGAACTGCTGCCCTGGCTGGGCGCGCTGGCGTTGCTGGTGCTGGCCACCACGCCCGGCGCGTGGCGCTGGTGGTACCTACGCCGGCACCGGGATGCCGACACCGGCCGGGTACGCGTCGGCGCCCGCGCCGGGCGGGTCGCGCTGCTGTTCCCGCTGTCGCTCGGCGCCTGGTTGAGCTGCCGCCAACTTGGGCAGCAGGTCGATGCCCATCTTGTGTTCGGTGCGGGTTCCGCGCTCTTTTTCGTTGCCGCGCTGCTGACGCTGACCAGCGCCTGGCGCTGGCTGAGGCACAGCCTCCTTCCCGGCCGCGTGGCGCGCGCCGGCGCATGGCAGGGACATCGCTAAGTCGAGGACGATACGCCCGCGCGTGGCGGATGAGCCGCCGTGGCGCGCCGGCGGCCACGCTGTGCTCGCCTCGATACCGCCACCTGCGGGTCGTCGCTGGCGAATAGCGCGCCCAGCTGCGGCTGGCCCTGCATCGGCTCGACATCCGCGTATCTATGCAGAGCTGCCGCGGCCCATCCGCTGGATCGGGTGCGCTGGTCAAGTGCCGGCGCGGACGTTAACGTTGCCGCGCGGCCGCTGTGCCGCCCTGCCCCGTTCCCCGGCCCGAGGTCCAACGCGTTGATCCATCCATCGCTCGTTCTGCTCGCGCTCGTATCCGCGCTTCCCGCGGCCGCCGCACCCGCGCCCACGCCCACGCCCACGATCGACCTGCCGGCGCTGCTGGAATGCCGCCAGCGCGTGGCCGACTTCGCCGCGCTGGGGCCGCTGCTGGCCGATCCGTTGAAGGCCGTGGCGCAGGGCTGGCGGCCGCTGCCGCAATCCAACCTGTTCATGAGCGAGTACGAGCTGGTGCGGCCGATCCAGGTGTTCGGCCACAGCACCACGCGCATCGCGGTGGCCGGCGCCAGCGTGATGGCGATCCTGGATGTGGCCGATCCGCGCCCGCTGGCCACGCAATTGCAGCTGGAAGCGGCGGTGGATACTCCGGAAAAGGCGATGTTCGGCCGCGAGGTGGTCAGCCGCGACGTGACCGATCCGAAGACCGGCGAGCCGATGATCGAATCGATCATCCTCAGCCTGTCCACGGTGAAGTCGCATCCGGGCAAGACCCTGGCCGGCTGCAGCTACAGCCTGGACCTGCCCGAGGACCCGGACGCCGCGCCCGCGCCGGACCCGCTGCACGCGCCCGCCACCGGCGGCTGAGCCGCCCCCATGGACGCCGCGACGACCGCCGCCGGCGTCGCGGCTCTGTCCCATTGGCCCTGCTAGACTTGCGCACATCGCCCGGCAGACCGGGTGCCGTATCCACAGAACATGTCAGAAGACGACTCTAGTAGCTCCCCTCCGGAAACCCACGAAAAACGCCGCGGCTGGCTGGAACGCCTGAGCTCGGTCTTCTCCGGCGACCCGCACACCCGCGACGACCTGGTCGAGGTGCTGCGCGACGCCCAGCACGACGGGCTGATCGCCGCCGATACGCTGCGCATGATGGAAGGCGCGCTGTCGGTGTCCGAACTCACCGTCGGCGACGTGATGGTCTCGCGCTCGCAGATGGTCTCCCTGTCCGCCGAAGCGCGCTTCCTGGACCTGATGAAGCAGGTGGTCGAATCCGGCCATTCGCGCTTCCCGGTGCATGGCGAGAACAAGGACGACATCCTCGGCATCCTGCTGGCCAAGGACCTGCTGCGCGGCGTGGTCGCCGACCACGGCCCCGGCACGGTGCGCGAACTGCTGCGCCCGGCGGTGCTGATCCCCGAGTCGAAGAAGCTCAACGTACTGCTCAAGGAGTTCCGGCTCTCGCGCAACCACATGGCGATCGTGGTCGACGAGTACGGCGGCGTCGCCGGGCTGGTCACCATCGAGGACGTGCTGGAGCAGATCGTCGGCGAGATCGACGACGAGCACGACGACGCCGAGGACGAGGCCTCGCTGATCGCCGCGCAGGCCGACGGCCAATACGTGGTCGACGCGCTGACCCCGATCGAGGATTTCAACGAACGCTTCGGCGCCGACTTCCCCGACGACGACTACGACACCGTCGGCGGCCTGGTCACCGAGGCCATCGGCCATCTGCCGGAAACCGGCGAGGAACTGACCCTGGGGCGCTTCGCGTTCCGCGTGGCCCGCGCCGACGCGCGCCGGGTGCAGGCGTTCCACGTCACCATCCTGCCGCCCGGCCCGCAGGAAGACGCTTGATCCCCCCTCGTTCGCAGCGCCTGCCGGCGCGCGGCTGGCCGCACTGGCTGCTGGGCACGCTGCTGGCCTTCTGCGCGGCGCTGGCGTTCGCGCAGGCCGGCACCGACCTGGCCGCGCCGCCGGCGCTAGCGCCCGCCACCGCCACCGCCACGGCCCCGGTCGCCACTGCGCCCGACGCGGACGCCGAGGCGCCGGCGCCGCGCATCGGCGTGGCCACGATGCAGCCGGGCGAGGTGTTCTTCGAACGCTTCGGCCACGACGCGATCGTGGTGGTCGATCCGCGCAGCGGCCAGGCCACCTCGTACAACTTCGGCTTCTTCGACCCCAGCGAACCGGACTTCGTCAGCCGCTTCGCCGCCGGCGACATGCGGTATTACCTGGTCGCCCTGCCGCTGCAGGAGGACCTGGCGCAGTACCGCGACGCAGGCCGCGGCGTGGACATCCAGTGGCTGGACATGGAACCGGCGCAAGCGCGCGCGCTGCAGGCCGCGTTGAGCTGGCGTGCGCGCCCGGAAAACGCGCGCTACCGCTACGACTACTACACCGCCAACTGCGCCACGATGGTCCGCGACGCGCTGGACCGGGCGCTGGACGGCGCGCTGCACGCGCAGCTGTCCGGGCGTTCGCGCGGCAACACCTATCGCAGCGAATCGGTGCGCCTGGCCTCGCCGGCGCCGTGGATGTGGCTCGGCTTCGACCTGGGCCTGGGCCCGTTCGCGGACAAGCCGCTGTCGCGCTGGGAAGAGGCGTTCGTGCCGATGCGCCTGGCCGATAGCCTGGGCGAAGTGCGCAACCGCGCCGGGCGCCCGCTGGTGCAGGCCCGCCAGCAGGTGTTGCCGCAGCGGCTGGCGCCGGAACCGAAGGAACGACTGCGGCACTGGTGGCCGTGGCTGCTGGCCGGGTCGCTGATCGCCGCCGGCGTGCTCGCGCTGGCGCGGCGGCCGCGCCGGCTGGCGGCGCTGGCCCTGCCGTTCTGGCTGCTGTGCGCGCTCGGCGGCGGCGTGCTGCTGTATCTGTGGGGCTTCAGCGACCACCGCGCGGCCTGGGCCAACCGTAACCTGCTGCTGCTCGACCCGCTGTGCCTGCCGCTGCTGGCCGGCGCGGTGACGCTGCTGCGCGGGCGCCAGCCCGGGCGTTGGTTCGGCGTGCTGCTGTGGACGGTGGTCGCGCTGGCCGGCGCGGCGCTGTTGATCCACTGGCTGTCGATGCTGCAGCCGCAATTCAACCTGCAGTGGATCGCCCTGCTGCTGCCGGTACATGCGGCACTGGCCTGGGCGTTCACGCGGCGCCGCTTGCAGCGCTGATCCCGCCCGCGCACGATTCCCGCCCATGGCCTCTGTCCCCGAAAACCCCGCCTGCGTCATCAACTGCGTGCACTACGACGGCCACGGCCGCCGCCACGACATCGCCCTGGAGCGGATCAGCGACGTGCTGGCCGAAGACGACGGCTTCGTCTGGGTCGGCATGTACGAGCCCGGCGACGACGTGCTGCAGAAGCTGCAGGAAGAATTCCAGCTGCACGACCTGGCGATCGAAGACACGCGCATGGCGCACCAGCGGCCCAAGGTCGAGGCCTACGGCAATTCGTTGTTTCTGGCGGTGCACACCGCGCAGGTGATCGACGAGCGCATCGTCTACGGCGAGACTCACGCCTTCCTCGGCGCGCGCTTCCTGCTGACCGTGCGCCACGGCGCCTCGCTGCCGTACGCGCCGGTGCGCGAGCGGCTGGAACGCGAGAAGGCGCTGATGCAGCTCGGCCCGTCCTACGCGCTGTACGCGGTGCTGGACTACATCGTCGACAACTACCAGCCGATCCTGGACGAGTTCCGGCAGAGCCTGGAGCGCCTGGAGAAGGACATCTTCGCCGAGGCCTACCGGCGCGACACCGCGATCCGCCTGTACGAACTCAAGCGCGAGCTCAACCAGATGCGCCTTGGCGTGGCGCCGCTGCAGGACGTGCTCTCGCACCTCAAGCGCAATCCCGGCCCGCTGATCCCCGACGAAGTGCGGCTGTACCTGCGCGACGTGCTAGACCACGCGGTGCGCACCAACGAGGCCATCGACACCTTGCGCGAGATGCTCGGCACCGCGCTGAGCGTGAACCTGTCGCTGGTGACCCTGGCCCAGGGCGAGACGGTCAAGCGCCTCGGCGCCTGGGCCGCCCTGCTCGCCGCCCCGACCCTGATCACCAGCTGGTACGGCATGAATTTCAAGCTGATGCCGGAACTGGAATGGCCCTGGGCCTATCCGCTGATGATCGGCGGCGTGGCCGTGGTCTGCGTGGGAATGTATCTGGCGTTCAAGCGGGCGCGGTGGCTGTGAGGCCGGGACCGGGGACCGGGGACCAGGGACCCGGAAAAGCGGGATTTGCGATGGCTGAAACTCTGCGCGTAACGCGGTAGCCACCTGCTTTTGCCTTTGCTTTTGCCGTTCCGGGTCCCGGGTCCCCGGTCCCCGGTCCCGGCCTCACCCCACATACACCGACTTGATATTCATGAACTCATGGATCCCGTGCTCGGCCAGTTCGCGGCCGAAGCCGGAGCGCTTGATGCCGCCGAACGGCAGGCGCACGTCGCTCTTGACGATGGCGTTGACGAAGGCGGCGCCGCACTGCAGCTGGCGCGCCACGCGTTCGCCGCGATCGCGGTCGGCGCTCCACACGCTGCCGCCCAGGCCGAAGCTGTTGTCGTTGGCCACGCGCACCGCCTCTTCTTCGTCGGCCACGCGCAGGATCGCGGCGACCGGGCCGAACAGTTCCTCGTCGTAGGCGGGCATGCCCGGCGCGACGTTGTCCAGGATCGTGGCCGGGTAGCCGGCGTGGGTGCTGGTATCCGGCGCGCCGCCGAGCAGCGCCGTGGCGCCCTTGGCGAGGCTGGCCTGCACCTGCTTGTGCAGTTCGTCGCGCAGGTCCTGCCGCGCCAGCGGCGCCAGCGTGGTCGCCTCGTCCTGTGGATCGCCGAGCCGGCGCTCGGCGGCGGCGGCGACGAAACGGCGCACGAATTCGTCGGCGATGGCGTCCACCACTACGAAGCGCTTGGCCGCGATGCAGGTCTGCCCGGCATTGTCGAAGCGCGACTTCACCGCCGCGGCCACGGTCGTGTCCAGGTCGGCGTCGTCCAGCACCACGAAGGCATCGCTGCCGCCGAGTTCCATCACGCACTTCTTCAGCTGCCCGCCGGCGTTGGCGGCGATCGAGCGGCCGGCGCGCTCGCTGCCGGTCAGCGTCACCGCGGCGATGCGCGGGTCGCGCAACACCTCGGCGGCCTGGTCGTTGTCGATGTGCAGCACGTCGAACACGCCGGCCGGCACGCCGGCGGCGGCCAGCGCCGCCTGGATCGCATCGGCGCAGCGCGGCACGTTGCTGGCATGCTTGAGCAGCGCCACGTTGCCGGCCATCAGCGCCGGCGCCAGGAAGCGGAATACCTGCCAGATCGGGAAATTCCACGGCATCACCGCCAGCACGCAGCCCAGCGGCTCGTAGCGCACGTAGCTGCGCTGCGCATCGGTGGCCACCTGCACGTCGCGCAGGTAGTCCGCGGCATGTTCGGCGTAGTAGTCGCAGGCGTCGGCGCACTTGTCGATCTCGGCCAGCGCCTCCTTGCGCAGCTTGCCCATCTCCGCAGTCATCAGCCGCTGGATCTCCTCGCGGCGCGCGCGCAGCTGCGCACCGACTTTCTGCAGCAGCGCGCCGCGCCGTTCCAGCGGCGTCGCCGCCCACGCCGGGAACGCCTGCGCTGCCGCGGCCAGGCGCTGCTCGACGGCGGCGGCGTCCATCAGCTCGAGGGAATAATCGACCTTGCCGGTGGCGGGATTGACGGTGTCGTGAGGCATCGCGACGGACTCCTGGAAATAGTCCGCTCAGCCTAGCGCCGCGAAGGTTGCGGTGGCGTGGCGACTGCAGCGTCGCGATGGACCACAGCGTTCCGCGGCGGCGGCAGCTTTTGTAGGAGCGGCTTCAGCCGCGACCGGATGTTACCGGTAAGGCACGGTCGCGGCTGAAGCCGCTCCTACAGAAAAGCAGCATCCGCTACCCGCCCTGCTGCAACGCCAGCTGGATGTCGCGCTGGCGGCGCTTCTCGCTGCGCGCCATCAGCCACCAACCGACGAACGCGGCGAGCGACACCGCCAGCACCATCAGCGTGGCCAGCGCGTTGATTTTCGGCTTCAGCCCCATCCGCACCGAGGAGAACACGGTCATCGGCAGCGTGGTCGAGTTCGGCCCGGCGACGAAGTTGGCGATCACCACGTCGTCCAGCGACAGGGTGAACGCCAGCAGCCAGCCGGACACCAGCGCCGGGGCGATGATCGGCAAGGTGATCAGGAAGAACACCTTGAGCCGGTTCGCGCCCAGGTCCATCGCCGCCTCTTCCAGCGAGCGGTCCAGTTCCTGCAGGCGCGAGGACACCACCACGGTGACGAAGGACAGGGTGAAGGTGACATGCGCGGCCCAGATCGCGGTGACGCCCTTGGGCGGGATGCCGATCAGCCCGCCCATCGACACCAGCATCATCATGATCGACAGGCCGATGATCACCTCCGGCATCACCAGCGGCGCGGTCACCAGCGCGCCGAACAGGCTCTTGCTGGGGAAGCGGCGGAAACGGGTCATCACCATCGCCGCCAGCGTGCCGATCACCATCGCCGCGGTCGCGGTCCAGAACGCGACCTTCAGGCTGATCCACGCCGCCTGCAGGATCTGCCGGTCGCGCAGCAGTTCGCCGTACCACTTGGTCGAGAACCCGGCCCACACCGTGGCCAGCTTGGAGGAATTGAACGAATACACCATCAACAGCAGGATCGGCAGGTACAGGAAGGCGAAGCCGCCGGTCAGCACCGTCCAGCGCAGCACCCGCCCGCCGCGCAGCGCGCCCGCGCCGCTCACGCCTGACCGCCTTCGAGCTGGCGCTGCTGGTAGCGGTTGAAGATCAGGATCGGCACCATCAGCAGCGCCAGCATCGCGATCGCCACCGCCGAGGCCGCCGGCCAGTCGCGGTTGTTGAAGAACTCGCCCCACAGCACCCGGCCGATCATCAACGTGTCCGGGCCGCCGAGCATTTCCGGGATCACGAACTCGCCCACCGCCGGAATCATCACTAGCATGCAGCCGGCGACGATGCCCGGGCGCGACATCGGCAGGGTGATGGTCAAGAACGCCTTCCACGGCCGTGCGCCCAGGTCGTAGGCGGCTTCCAGCAGGCGGTGGTCCTGCTTGACCAGCGTGGCGTACAGCGGCAGCACCATGAACGGCAGATAGCAGTAGACGATGCCGATGTAGGCGGCGATCGGCGTGTACAGGATCCGCAGCGGCTGCTCGATCAACCCCAGCGCCAGCAGCGTGCGGTTGAGCACCCCGTTGCTGTCGAGGATGCCGATCCAGGCATAGACGCGGATCAGGAACGAGGTCCACGACGGCAGCACCACCAGCATCATCGCGATGTTGCGCGACGCCGGCGACATGCGCGCGATCACGTAGGCCATCGGATAGCCGATCAGCAGGGTCAACAAGGTCGAGATCCCGGCGATCTTGATCGAGCCCCAGTAGGCGGCGATGTATTGGCTGTCGCGAAACAGCGCCATGTAGTTCTGCAGGGTGAACTTCAGCGTCAGCACGCCGTCGCTGTAGTCCAGCAACGCACTGTACGGCGGGCTGCTGATCGCCTGCTCGGCGAAGGAGATGCGCAGCACGATCAGGAACGGGATCGCGAAGAACAGCAGCAGCCACAGGTACGGCGCGGCGATCACCGCCCAGCGCGCGCCGGGCAGGCGCCGCAGGCGCTGCAGCAGCGTGCGCCGCGGCGGCATGGGGGGCGCGGCAGGCGCGGCCGAGGCGGCGGGCGCGCTCATGCGGTCAGCACCACGCCGTCGTTGTCGCCCCACCACACCCATACCGCATCGCCCCAGGTCAGGTTGTCGCTGGCCCAGCGCTGCTGGTTGGTGAAGTTGGCCATCAGCTTGAAGCCGCTGGGCAGGCGCACGTGGTAGACCGAATGGCTGCCGAAGTAGGCGATGTCCTCGATCGTGCCCTGCGCCTTGTTGTACGCCTGCGCCGGCGCCTGCTTGCCGATACCCAGCTTCTCCGGGCGCACCGCGAACGACACCGGCTGACCGGTGATGCCGGTGATGCCGTGGCCGACGTAGATGCTGTCGGCAAACGCGCCCGTGCGCAGGGTCACGTACTCCGGCAGGTCCTCGTCGATGACCGCGTCGATCAGGTTCACCGAGCCGATGAACTCGGCGGCGAAGCGGTTGGCCGGCTGCTCGTAGATCTCGTCGGGGGTGCCGACCTGCTGGATCCAGCCGGCGTCCATCAGCGCGATGCGGGTGGCCATGGTCATCGCCTCCTCCTGGTCGTGGGTGACCATCACGCAGGTCACCCCGGAGGTTTCGATGATGTTGACCAGTTCCAGCTGCATCTGCGAGCGCAGCTTCTTGTCCAGCGCGCCCATCGGCTCGTCCAGCAGCAGCAGCTTGGGCCCCTTGGCCAGCGAGCGCGCCAGCGCCACGCGCTGCTGCTGGCCGCCGGAGAGCTGGTGCGGCTTGCGCTTGCCGAGCTTGTCCAGCCGCACCAGCTCCAGCATCTCGCCCACGCGCTTGGCGATGGCCGCGCGCGACAGTCCGTCCTGCTTCAGCCCGAAGGCGATGTTCTGCTCCACCGTCATGTGCGGGAACAGCGCATAGGACTGGAACATCATGTTGAGCGGGCGCTCGTACGGCGGCAGATCGTCCAGCGGCTGGCCGTCGAGCACGATGCGGCCGCGGCTGGGCTGTTCGAACCCGCCCAGGCAGCGCAGCAGCGTGGACTTGCCGCTGCCGGAGCCGCCGAGCAGCGCGAAGATCTCGCCCTTGCGGATATCCAGGTCGACGTCGTCGAGCGCGACGAAGCCGTCGAACTCCTTGCGCAGGCCGGCGATGGACAGGTAGCCGCTGCCCTTGGCCGGTGGCGCCGCGGCGGCCGGAATCGCAGCCGGCGGAAGATCGGAGTTCGCTTCGCTCAACGCCATCTGTTGCTCCCCGTGGAAGACACCGCCGCGCAGGTTCGCCGATGCCGCCGGACACCGCGTGGCCGATCCCAGTGTAGCCGCGGCCGCCGCATCGGCGATACCGCGGCGCGGGCGTTTTTCTACTGCGTCGGCGGTGGCGCTGGCGGCGGCGCCCAGCCTAGCCCCAGGCTCTTCTGCAGCGCCACGTAGCGCAGCAGCACCTGGGTCCGCGCCTGCACCGCGCTGTCCTGCGCCGAAGCCTGCTGGCGCTGCACGTCCAGCGCATCGATCAGCGACGAGGCGCCGGCGGCGTAACGCTGCTGCAACAGCGCCGCCGAACGCTCCGCCGACGCTTCGGCCTTGGCCGCGGCCAGCGCCTGCTGGCGCGCGGCGCCGAACCGCGACAGCGCGCTGTTGGCGTCCTGCAGCGCGGCCAGCACGGTGCCTTCGTAGGCGGCCAGGCGCGCGTCGTTGCCGGCGCGGGCCTGTTCGACCTTGGCCCGGGTCGCGCCGAAATCGAAGATCGACCAGCGCAGGAACGGCGCCACCACGCTGTTGATCGCGTCGCTGCCGAGATCGCCCGGCGAGGTCGCGGCCATGCCGATGTTGCCGAGCAGGGTGACCTGCGGGAAGTACGCGCTCAGCGCCTGCCCGATCTGCGCCGACGAGGACGCCAGCTGGCGCTCGGCGCGGCGCACGTCCGGGCGGCGGCGGATCAGCGAACCGGCATCGTCCACCGGCACCACCGCCGGCAGCGTCGGCAGCGGCCGGTCCGCGGCCAGGGCCGCGTCGAGCGCGCCCGGTTCGCGGCCGATCATCAGCGCCAGCTGGTCCAGCGCTTCCTTCGCCTGCGCCTGCAGGTCCGGCAATACCGCTTCCTGCTGCTGCAGCTGCGCCTGCACGCGCTCCACCTGCAGGTCGGCATCGGCGCCGCGCTCGCGGCGCTGCCGGGTCAACTGCAGGGTCTGCCGCGCCGCCTGCAGATTGCGCTGGGCGATGGCGATGCGCTCGCGGGTCGCGCGATAGCCCAGGTAGGCCTGGCCCACTTCGGCGGCGAGCTGCACCTGGGTGTCGGCCAGCTCGGCCTCGTCGGCCTGCGCGTCGGCCTGCGCGCCTTCGCTGGCGCGGCGGCGGCGGCCGAAGAAGTCCAGTTCCCAACTGGCGTCGAAGCCGACGCTGTACAACTCCGCGCGCGGATCGATCGCCAGTTGCTGGCCGCTGCCGGCGGCGATGGACCCAAGCCCGTCGGCCAGCGCATCCGGCGCCCTGGCGTTGAGATAGGCGGCGTTGGCACCGACGCTGGGCAGCTGTTCGGCATGGCGTTGCTGCACCAGCGCGCGCGAGGCGCGCAGCTTGGCCTGCGCCGCGCGCAGGTTCGGGCTGTAGTGCAATGCCTGCTCCACGAGCATGTTCAGTTGCGGATCCTGCAGCGTCTCCCACCAGCGCTGCGGCGGCGGCGCGGGCACCACGCCGGCGGCCGCGGCGACCGCATCGGCGCGATGCAGCTGCGGCTGCGCCTGCGCGGCCTCGGCCACCGGCGGCGGCTTCACGTAGTCCGGGCCGAGCATGCACGCCGACAGCAGCAGCGGCAACGCGGCAGGGACGAGAACACGGGGAAAGCGCTGGGCCATGGAATCCTCAATGCATCGCGAGCGGAGCGCCGCCCTTGGGCAGCGGTTTGAGCAGGAACGCCAGCGGGATCGTGCACACCACGATCACCCCGAAGATCCAGAACAGATCGTTGTAGGTCATCACCAGCGCCTGCTGCTGCACCAGCCGCGCCAGCTGCGCCACCGACTGCATCGCCGCACCGGCGCCGGCGCTGGACTGCAGCTGCGCGGCGACGCCGTGCAGGTAGTCCTGCGCCAGCGGCGAGTTGGCGCTGGTGCCGCTGCCGATCATCTGCGTGTGGAACACCATGCGCCGCTCCTGGAAGGTGGAGATCAGCGCCAGGCCGATCGAGCCGCCCATGTTGCGCGCGGCGTTGAACAGGCCGGAGGCGTCGCCGGCCAGGTCCGGCGGCACCGAGGAGATCGCGGCCTGGTTCAGCGACATCATCGCCAGCGCCAGGCCGCAGCCCTGCAACAACTGGCCGGCCACGAAATGCATACCCACCGACTCGGCGCTGAGGCGCATGTTGACGAAGCAGGCCACGGCGAAACAGCTCAGCCCGCCGATCACCAGCATGCGCACATCCACGCGCATCAGCATCTTCGGCATCAACGGCATCAGCAGCACCGTCGGCACGCCGGACAGCAGCACCACGTAGCCGGACTGCTCGGTGTTGTAGCCGGAGATCGTGGCCAGGAACTGCGGGATCATGTACATGACCCCGAACAGGATCATGCCCACCGCCATCACCATCACGAACACCGCGCCGAAACTGCGCTGCCGCAGGATCGACAGGCGGATCACCGGTTGCCGGCTAAGGAACTGCGAGGCGCCCAGGGCGACGAAGCCGACCAGCGACACCACGCTCAGCAGCACGATCTCCGAGGATTCGAACCAGCGCTCGCGCTGGCCTTCCTCCAGCACCACGGTCAACGCGCCGAGCCCGGCGGTCAGGCCGAAGATGCCAAGCCAGTCGGCATCGAGCAGCCCGCGCAGGTTCATGCGCTCGTGCGGCAGGCCGAGCAGCAGCAGCGCCACCAGCCCGGCGCAGATCGGCACGTTGATGAAGAAAGCGTAGTGCCAGCTGACGTTCTCGGTCAGCCAGCCGCCGAGCAGCGGCCCGATCACCGGCCCCAGGATCACGGTCATGCCGAACAGCGCCGTGCCCATGGTCTGCTGCGCAGGCGGCAGGCGCGTGGCGACGATGGTCAGCGCGGTGGGGATCAGCGCGCCGCCGGCAAAGCCTTGGCCGACGCGGCCGAGAATCATCATGCTCAGGCTGCTGGACAAGCCGCACACCACCGAAAAGAAGGTGAACAGCAGCGCGCAGATCAGCAGGAAGTTGCGCAGCCCCAGGGTGCGCACGAACCAGCCGGTCAGCGGAATCATCACGATCTCGGCGACCAGGTAGGCGGTGGAGATCCAGGTGCCTTCGGTGCCGCTGGCGCCGACCTCGCCCTGGATGGTCGGCAGCGCCGCGTTGACGATGGAGATGTCCAGCGTCGCCATGAACGAGCCGATGGTGCCGGCGGCCACCGCCAGCCACGCGCCGGCGTCGGCCTTCTGCTGCGCGCCCGCGCCCGCCGCCGGGGCAGCGGCGGCCTCGTTCACGGCCGGCCCTCGCCCTGCTCGCCTTCCTGCTCGACCCGCTGCTTGGCGTCCTTGGCCGCACGCGTATCCACCGTGACCGTCACCGACATGCCCGGCACCAACACCTTGCGCGCCTCCGCGCCGGCCTTGAGCCGGATCCGCACCGGCACCCGCTGCACCACCTTGGTGAAGTTGCCGGTGGCGTTCTCCGGCGGCAGCAACGCGAACTGCGAGCCCGTGCCCGGCGCGATGCTCTCGACCACGCCATCCAGTTCGACCCCGGACAACGCATCGACCTCGATCCGCGCCGGCTGCCCGGGCCGCATCAGCCCGACCTGGGTCTCCTTGAAATTGGCGCTCAGGTACAGCGCATCGACCGGCACCACGCTCATCAAGCGGGTGCCGGCGGCGACGAACTGGCCGACCTGCACGGTCTTGTCGCCGATGCGGCCGTCGATGCGCGCGGTCAGCCGGGTGTCCTCCATCGCCACCTGCGCCTGATCGGCGTCGGCCTGCGCCTGCTGCAGCCCGGCACGGGCCTGGTCGAGCTGCGCGCCCGCGGCCTGCAACTGGCTCTCGGCGGCGGCGACCTGCGCCTTGGCCGCGTCGTACTGGGCCTGGGCGCGGTCGCGGTCGTGGACGATGCTCTCGTAGTGCTCGTGGGTATCGGCGCCGGACGCGGCCAGCGGCGCGAAGCGTCTGGCCTCGGCCTGGGCGAAGCGCAGGCTGGCCGCGGCCGCGGTGACCTGGGTGCGCGCCTGCAGCAGCGTCGCGCGCTGCGCCTGCAGGGCGGCCTCGGCGGCGGCGATGTCGGCCTGGCGCACCGCGACCACGGCCTGCGCCTGCTGCTGCGTGGCGCGATAGGTGCGCTCGTCGATCTGCAGCAGCGGCTGCCCGGCCTTGACCGTCTGGTTGTCGCCGACGAACACGCCGGTCACGTAGCCGTTGACCCGCGGCGCCACCGCCACCGCGTCGGCCTGCAGATAGGCGTTGTTGGTTTCCTGCAGGTAGCGGCCGGTGGTCAGGTAATACACCAGCCACGCGACCAGGCCGACCACGACCACCAGGCCGATCAGCAGCAGGGTCCATTTCACCTTGGGGTTCTTCAGCGGCGAGGGCTTGTCCGGCTGCTTGCCATCGTCCTGGGCCAGCGCGGCCCAGCCACCGTCCGAAGCCGCCTGCCGTTGCGTCTGCGTGGGATCTGGGTCGTGGGTGCTCAAGTCGCGGTTCCTGGGGGAGGATTGGAGGGAGCGTCACCGCAGGTGCCTGGCAGAGCACGGCCATGCACCGCACCCGCCGGCCCTCCACCAGACGGTGGCGTACGGACGACACAAGTATCTGTACCGGCGAGTCCAGATTGTGTGAATGCCGCCGATGGCGGCATTTAGGGCGCCGGCATGGGCTCCGCGGGGCACATCTACCGATCTTGCCTGCCACAGCGACCGACGACGTCCCTTCTCCCCTTGGGGGAAGGTGCCCGAAGGGCGGATGAGGGTACGGGCAAACACGCGCGCTATCCGTCATTGCGAGAGGGCTGCGAGATGGCGACAGCGTGATCTCCCAAGATCTGCAACTTCCCAGCACCGCCGTACCCTCACCCCTACCCCTCTCCCGCAGGGAGAGGGAAATCATGGCGTCGTTGCTGTACGGCAGGCTGAGCCATTGCAGGTGCGGAGGCGTCGCACAACTCCCTTCTCCCCTCGGGACCATGGCCCCCTTCTTGGGGGAAGGTGCCCGAAGGGCGGATGAGGGTACGGGCAACATGCGTGCTATCCGGTCATTGCGAGGGCTGCGAGATGGCGACAGCGTGATCTCCCCAGACCTGCAACTCTCCGGCGCGGCCGTACCCTCACCCCAACCCCTCTCCCGCAGGGAGAGGGGCCAATCATCTGCTGCGAGCCGCTCAGCGTCCCGTCTTCAGCTCCGTCCACAGCCGCGTGTACTGGCGGTCCACTTCCGGCGGCATCACCGCCAGTGCGAACAGCTTGGCCTGCACCTCCGCCGGCGGGTAGATGGTGCGGTCGCCGCTGATGGCCGCATCGATCAGCGGCAGCGACTTGGGCACCGCGTTCGGATAGCTGACGAAGTTGGTGTTGGCCGCGGCCACTTCCGGGGTCAGCAGGTAGTTGATGAACTGGTAGGCGTTCTCCGGATGCTTGGCGTCCTTGGGGATGGCCAGCATGTCGAAGAACTGCAGCGCGCCTTCCTTCGGAATCGAATAGGCGATGTGCACGCCGTTCTTGGCCTCCTCGGCGCGGTCGCGCGCCTGCAGGATGTCGCCGGACCAGCCCACCACCAGGCAGGTGCTGCCCTTGGCCAGCGCGTCGATGTACTGCGAGGAATGGAAGTTCTGGATGTAGGGGCGGATTTCCTTGAGCTTGGCCGCGGCCTTCTCGATCACCTTCGGATCGGTGCTGTTCGGGTCCTCGCCCAGGTAGTGCAGCACCGTCGGCACGATCTCCGAGGCGGTGTCGAGGAAGGTCACTCCGCAGTCCTTGAGCTTGGCCAGGTTCTCCGGCTTGAACACCAGGTCCCAGCTGTTGACCACATCGGTGGTGCCGAACGCGGCCTGGATCTTGTCGACGTTGTAGCCGATGCCGGTGGTACCCCACAGGTACGGCACCGCATAGGTGTTGCCCGGGTCCTGCTGGGCGATGCGCTGCATCATCGCCGGGTCCAGATTGGCCAGGTTCGGGATCTTGCTCTTGTCCAGCGGCAGGAACACGCCGGCCTGGATCTGCCGGCCGAGGAAACTCAACGACGGCACCACTACGTCGTAGCCGCTGCCGCCGGCCAGCAGCTTGGCCTCCAGTACCTCATTGCTGTCGAACACGTCGTAGGTGACGTGGACGCCGCTGTGCCGTTCGAAGCCGGGCACGCTGCCCTCGGCGATGTAGTCCGACCAGTTGTAGACGTTCAGTTGCTTCGCATCGCCGGCCGCATCCGTCGCGTCGCCCTGCCGGCCCGCTTCGCCGCAACCGGCCAGGCACAGCACCGCCACCATCCCCGCTATCGCTCGCCGCTTCATCGTCGTCTCCATGCCGCCCGTTGCGGGCGGCGGTTGGCGGGACGCGCACATGGCGCGCATCCCGGTGGTCCTCCCCTTCGGCGGCCGCGCGCGGCGCGGCCGTACTGCGTGCAGGCACCGCGCCGTCGCGCCGCGCCATGGACCACGGACGCGACCGGCTCAGCGGCCGGTCTTGATCTCCGTCCACAGGCGGGTGTACAGCTTGTCCACCTCCGGCGGGTTGATCGCATAGGTGAACATCTTCGCCGCCACCTCCGGCGGCGGATAGATGGTCGGGTCGTTGCGGATCGCCGCATCCACCAGCGGCGTCGCCTTCGGCACCGGGTTGGCGTAGTGGATGAAGTCGCTGTTGGCCGCGGCCACCTCGGGGGTCAACAGGTAGTTGATGAACTTGTAGGCGTTCTCCGGATGCTTGGCATCCTTCGGGATCGCCAGCATGTCGAACCACTGCGGCGCGCCTTCCTTGGGAATCGAATAGGCCACATGCACGCCGTTCTTGGCTTCCTCGGCGCGGTCGCGCGCCTGGATGATGTCGCCCGACCAGCCCACCGCCAGGCAGGTGCTGCCGTTGGCCAGCGAGGTCACGTATTGCGAGGAGTGGAAGTTCTGCACGTACGGGCGGATGCTCTTGATCAGCGCCGCGGCCTTCTCGATCTTGGCGGTGTCGGTGCTGTGCGGATCCTCGCCCTGGTAGTGCAGCGCGATCGGGATCAGGTCCGACGGGGTATCGAGGATGGTGACGCCGCAGTCCTTGAGCTTGGCGATGTTCTCCGGCTTGAACACCAGGTCCCAGCTGTTGGCGATGTCGGTGCTACCGAACGCGGCCTTGACCTTGTCCACGTTGTAGCCAATGCCGGTGGTGCCGACCATGTACGGCACGCCGTACTTGTTGCCGGGATCCTGCTGCGCGATGCGCTGCATGATTTCCGGGTCCAGGTTGGCCAGGTTCGGGATCTTGCTCTTGTCCAGCGGCAGGAACACGCCGGCCTGGATCTGCCGGCCGAAGAAGTTCAGTGTCGGCACCACCACGTCGTAGCCGCTGCCGCCGGCCAGCAGCTTGGTCTCGACCATCTCGTCGCTGTCGAACACGTCGTAGGTGACCTTGACCCCGCTGGCCTTCTCGAACTCGGGGATGGTGTTCTCGGCGATGTAGTCCGAGTAGTTGTAGACGTTGAGCACCTGGTCTTCGCCCGCCGCGGGCTTGCCGCCCTCCCCGCCGCCGGAACCGCCACAGGAGGCGAGCAGCGCCGCAGAAAGGGAAAGAGTGAGCAGTCGCAGCTTCATTGCAGGTCTCCGCAGGTCCGTGGGGAAGATCGGAAGATACACGCCGCGGCGCCGCGCGGCCGAGTCAGGGGCTGACGGCCCAGACTAACCAGCGCCGGCCTATTTGCCCAGCGCCTGCGCGGTGTCCTCCAGCGCCAGCCAGGCCTTGTCGAACAGTTCGTCGACCTGGGCGCGGCTGAGGATCAGCGGCGGCGACAGCAGCATCGCATCGTTGGTCGCGCGCAGGATCAGGCCGCGGCGCAGCGCGTGGTCGCGGCACAGCGCGCCGACCTTGCCGCGGTCGGGAAAATAGTGCCGGCGCGGCTTGTCCGGGACCAGCTCGAGCGCGCCGATCATGCCGACGATGCGCGCCTCGCCCACCAGCCGGTGCTCGCCCAGCTCGGCCCAGCGCTGCGCCAGGTACGGCGCGATCTCGTCGCGCGCGCGGGCGACGATGCCCTCGTCCTGCAGCAGGCGCAGGTTCTCCAGCGCCACCGCCGCGCACACCGGATGCCCCGAATAGGTGCAACCGTGCGCCAGCTCGCCCCCCTGCTCCTTCAGCACCGTCGCCACGCGCTTGCCGAACATCGCCGCGCCGAGCGGGATGTAGCCGGAGGTGATGCCCTTGGCGATGGTCATCACGTCTGGCTGGAAACCGAAATGCTGCGCGCCGAACCATTCGCCGGTGCGGCCGAAACCGCAGATCACTTCGTCGGCGACCAGCAGCACGTCGTAGCGGCGGCAGATGCGCTCGATCTCCGGCCAGTAGCTGCGCGGCGGGACGTAGACGCCGATCGCGCCCATGATCGGCTCGCCGATGAACGCGGCCACGCGCTGCGGCCCCAGCTCCAGGATCTTGTCCTCGAGCCGGCGCGCGGCCAGCAGGCCGTATTCCTCCGGATCCAGATCGCCGCCGTCGCCGAATGGGTACGGCGGGTCGATATGGTGGATGTCGGGAATGGGCAGCCCGCCCTGGCGGTGCATGCCCTTCATGCCGCCGAGGCTGGCGCCGGCCATGGTGGTGCCGTGGTAGCCGTCGTGGCGGCCGATGAAGATGCTCTTCTGCGGCTGGTCCTGCACGGCCCAGAAGTGCCTTACCAGGCGCAGGATGGTGTCGTTGGCCTCGGAGCCGGAGTTGGTGAAGAAGGCATGGTCGAGGTCGCCGGGGGTGAGTTCGGCGAGTTTGGCGGCCAGGCGGATGGTGGGTTCGGTGGTGCACTGGAAGAAGCTGTTGTAGTACGCCAGCTGTTCCATCTGCCGCGCGGCGGCCTGGCCCAACTCCTTGCGTCCGTAGCCGACGTTGACGCACCACAGCCCGGCGAAGGCGTCGAGCAGCTTGTTGCCGTCGGCGTCCCAGACGTAGGCGCCGTCGCCGCGGGTGAGGATGCGCGTGCCTTTCTGGGCCAACGCGGCGTTGTCGTTGAACGGGTGCAGGTGATGCGCCGCATCCAGGTCCTGCAGGGCCCGCGTGTCTATCCGATCCATGTCCACTCCGTGCTCGTGGTTGTACCTGTTGCTACCGCTGTTGTTATGGCCGTTGCTGCTGTTCTTGCTGCTCTTGTTCTTGCTGCTCTGTTCTTGCTGCTCTTGTTCTTGCTGTTCCTGCTCTTGCTGTCGCTTTGGCTTTGGCTGTTGCCTTTGCAATTGCTTTTGACTTACCGGGTTCCCTTCCGCAGCGGCGGCCATGGCGGGGAAAAACCCCGAAGGGGCGGCGCACAAGGATGTGCGCCGTTCGCGGCAGGGGCAGGATGCCCCTTCCGCGAATCCCCGCTATGGACGCGGACCCGGAGCGCGCAGCGCGGAGGGCGCTAGGCAGGGCGCGCTTTCTTTTGGTTACTTTTCTTTGCGCGAGCAAAGAAAAGTGACTCGCCCCAAGGCGAAAGCCTTTGCCTTTGCCTTTGCTTGCAAGCCTGAACAACAACATGAGCATACGAAGCAGGAGCAGGAGCAGGAGCAGGAGCAAAGCTTCCGCTGCGCGGGTCACTTTTCTTTGCTTGTGCAAAGAAAAGTAACCAAAAGAAAGCACACCCTGCCTCCGCGCCCTCCGCGCTGCGCGCTCCGGGTCCGCGAACCAGACGGGATCCGCGGAAGGGGCATCCTGCCCCTACCGCGGACGGCGCACATCCATGTGCGCCGCCCTTCGGGTTTTTCCCGCCTGGTTCGCCGCTACGGAAGGGAACCCGGTAAGGCAAAAGCTAAAGCGACAGCCAATCCAAGCCAAAGCCACAGCCGGGCAACAACAACAACAACAGCAACAGCAACAGCAAAGTCCTAAGAGGGTTTACCGCTCATAGCTGCTCCGTCACAAGACGGATGGCCACCTCACACGTTGAGCAGCAGGAACTCCCGTTCCCACGAACTGATCACCCGGAAGAACGTCTCGTATTCCTTGCGCTTGACCGAAATGTAGGCGCGCACGAAGCGCGGCCCCAGCATCTCCTGCAGCGGCACGCACCGCTCCAGCTCGTCCAGCGCCTCGCCCAGCGAACGCGGCAACTGATAGCCCATCTCCTTGCCGTTGCCGCTGATCGGCTCGGTCGGCTCCAGCTTCTCGCGGATGCCCAGCAATCCGCAGGCCAGCGTCGCCGCCATCGCCAGATACGGATTGGCGTCCGAACCGGCGAAACGGCTCTCCACCCGCATGTTCTCGATCGTGTCGATCGGCACCCGCAGCCCGCAGGTGCGGTTGTCGAATCCCCACAGCACGTTGCTCGGCGACACCTCGCCGAACATCAGCCGGCGGTAGGAGTTGACGTTCGGCGCCAGCAGCGCCATCGCCATCGGCACGTACTTCTGCAACCCGGCCAGGTAGTGCGCGAAGGTGCGGCTGTACTCGCCGGCGCGGCGGCCGCTGAACACGTTCTTGCCGTTCTTATCGACCAGGCTCTGGTGGATGTGCATCGCACTGCCCGGCTCGTTCTCCATCGGCTTGGCCAGGAAGGTGGCGTAGACGCCGTGGCGCATCGCCGCCTCGCGCATCGTGCGCTTGAACAGGAACACCTGGTCGGCGCGCGACAGCGCGTCGGAATGGGTGAAGTTGACCTCCAGCTGCGCCGCGCCGGATTCGTGGATCAAGGTGTCCACGTCCAGCTCCATCGCGTCGCAGTAGTCGTACATCAGGTCCAGGATCGGGTCGAACTCGTTGACCGCGTCGATCGAGTACGACTGCCGCGCCGTCTCCGGCCGCCCCGAGCGGCCGGCCGGCGGCAGCAGCGGGAAGTCCGGATCGGTGTTCTTCTGCACCAGGAAGAATTCCAGCTCCGGGGCGACCACGGGCTTCAGGCCGAGCTCCGCATACGCCTGCAGCACGCCGCGCAGCACGTTGCGCGGCGCCAGGTCGTGCGGTTGGCCGTCCTTGGTGTAGCAGTCATGGATCACCTGCGCGGTGGGGTCGGTGGCCCACGGCACCATCCGCACCGTGTCCGGATCCGGGCGCAGCTGCATGTCCGAATCCGACGGCGAGGTCAGGTCGTAGTAGTCGTCCGGATACTCGCCGGTGACGGTGGTGGCGAAGATGCCCTCGGGCAGGCGCGTGCCGTAGTCGTGCGAGAACTTGGCCGCGGGAATGATCTTGCCGCGCGCGTTGCCGGTGATGTCCGGCACCAGGCACTCGACCTCGGTGATGTGGCGGTCCTTCAGCCAGCGGCGCAGCGAGCTCTCCTGCTGTTCGGGGGTGTTCTTGCGGGAACGCGGTCGGCTGGCCATGGGGGAATATCGATTCAGTGCGTGCGGCGAGCCGCGTAGTGGCGACAGGCATCGCCGAAGGATTGGAAGATGCCGAGATAGAACGGGTCGTCGAGGACACGCCATTCCGGGTGCCACTGTACGCCCAGCAGGAAGCCCGGACCGACGCCGCGGAACGCCTCGATCAGCCCGTCCGGCGCCAGCGCCTCCACGATGAGGTCGCCGCCGAGCCGGGCCACGCCCTGCCCGTGCAGCGAATTGACCCGCGCACGCGTACTGCCGGCGATCTCCGCCAGCCAGCCGCCCTCGCTCAGGATCACGTCGTGCGCCGGCGCGTACTGCAGCTCCAGCGCCGCCTGGTTGTCTTCGCGATGATCGGACAGCCCCGACACCGCGTGCACTTTCTGGTGCAGGGTGCCGCCCAGGGCGACGTTGACTTCCTGGAAACCGCGGCAGATCGCCAGGATCGGCAGGCCGAGCGAGATCGCCTGCGGGATCAGGTCCAGCGTATTGGCGTCGCGTGCCGGATCGTGCGGATTGCCGAGCCAGCTCGGCTCGTCGCTGTAGTGGTGCGGTTCGATGTTGCTGATCGCGCCGGTCAGCAGCAGGCCGTCCAGCCGCGCCAGCCAGTCGCGCGCCGCGACCGGCGGCTGCAGCGACGGCAGCAGCACCGGGGTCACCCCGGCGCCGTCGACGGCCGCGCGCAGATACTTTTCCCCAGCGACCAGGAACGGATGCTGGCCGATGAGCTTGCGATCGGTCGGCAGGCCGACCAGGGGCGATACGGCCATGCGAAGAACTCGTGTGGCGTGGCCGCAAGTTACCCCGGGCGTTTTATTTTTACAACACGCGGCCTCGGCGTGCGGTTGGCACCAGATTGCGTGGCGCGGTCGCCCGCACACGCCATAGCGCTGTTTATTACAGTGCATGCGCTACTCAGGACAGCAAACGCGCGGACCCGACGCCATCCTGCGCTTCCGCCCGACACTCCGCCTGTTGAGTATTCTTGACGCGCGCATGGCTCTGCTAAGCTCGCCACACTCCCGCAGGCCGCCGCCATGACCCGCACGCACGACGCTCCGCACCTGCCCCCGGACGACGCCCAGACCCTGCAGCGCATCCCCGGCTGCGAACAGATCGACCTGCTGCTGCCGGACGGCAACGGCCTGCTGCGTGGCAAGCGCATCACCCGCGACGCGCTGGACAAGGTCTATCGCGACGGGGTGTGCCTGCCGATGTCGCTGATCGCCACCGACATCACCGGCAATACGGTGGAGGAGACCGGCCTGGGCTACGACATCGGCGACGAGGACCGGCTGTGCTTCCCGATCCCCGGCACGCTGCAGCCGGTGCCGTGGGCGCCGGTGCCGTCGGCGCAGCTGCTGCTGGCGATGCAAGACGACGCTGGCAGCCCGCTGGAGTTCGCCCCGCGCGAAGTGCTGGCGCGGGTGCTGGCGCGGCTGCGCGCGCGCGGGCTGACCCCGGTGATCGCGGTGGAGCTGGAGTTCTACCTGTTCGATCCGCGCGCCGACGCGCACGGCCGGCCGCAACCGCCGCTGCAGGCACAGACCGGGCTGCGCAACGACAGCACCCAGGTCTACTACATGCAGGAACTGGACGACCAGCGCGGCTTCACCGACGCGGTCGCGCAGGCCTGCCGCGCGCAGGGCATCCCCGCCGATACCGCGGTCGCCGAGTACGCGCCCGGCCAGTTCGAAATCAACCTCAAACACCGCGGCGACGCCCTGGCCGCCTGCGACGACGCGGTGCTGCTGAAGCGCGCGATCAAGGCGATCGCGCAGCAGCAGGACCTGCTCGCCAGCTTCATGGCCAAGCCGTTCGCGGCGCAGTCCGGCAGCGGCCTGCACCTGCACGTGAGCCTGCTCGACGCGGCCGGCGCCAACGTCTTCGCCGGCACCGTGCAGGCGCCGGCCGACGCGCTGCGCCATGCCATCGGCGGCCTGCAGCGCAGCGCCGACGACTGCCTGCTGCTGTTCGCCCCGCACGCCAACAGCTACCGCCGCTTCGTGCCCAATGCGTTCGTGCCGCTCAACGACAGTTGGGGCTTCAACAACCGCACCGTGGCGATGCGCGTGCCGCACAGCGACCCGGCCAACACCCGCATCGAACACCGCATCGCCGGCGCCGACGCCAATCCCTACCTGGTCGCCGCGGCGGTGCTGGCCGGCATCGAACACGGCCTGCAGCACGGTTTCGACCCCGGCCCGCCGGTGCAGGGCAACGCCTACGAACAGACCGACATCCGCCATCCGGACTGGCGCGGCGCGATCGCCGGATTCCTCGGCAGCGACTTCGTCGCCGACCAGTTCGGCCCCCGCTTCCGCCACGTCTACGGCCAGCAGAAGCGGCGCGAGATGCTGGATTTCCATGCGCAGGTGAGCGATCTGGATTATCGGTGGTATTTGCGGACAGTGTGAGTGTCGAGCCGGGACCGGGGACCAGGGACCGGGGACCCGGAAAAGCCAAGAGCCGAGAACCCGAGCATCATGTCCGATCGTCACGATGAGTTGCAGCGCGCGTCCAGCCCCCCGGGTCCCCGGTCCCCGGTCCCCGGTCCCGACAACTGGTACGCCACCAGCGCCACGCCGCTCCCGCCGCAGCCGCCGCTGCGCGGCCAGGTGCGCGCCGACGTGTGCATCCTCGGCGCCGGCTATACCGGGCTGAGCGCGGCGCTGGCGCTGGCCGAGGCCGGCTATCAGGTCGCGATCGTGGAAGCGCAGCGGGTCGGCTGGGGGGCGTCCGGGCGCAATGGCGGCCAGGCCATCGTCGGCTACGGCTGCGAGCAGCACACGCTGGAGGCGCTGCTCGGCAGCGCGGAGGCGCGGCTGCTGTTCGACTTCTCGCGCGACGGCATGCAGCTGCTGCGCAGCCGCATCCAGCGTCATGCCATCGCCTGCGACTGGCGCGACGGCCATGCGCACGTGGCGATCAAGCCGCGCCAGGTGCGCGCGCTGCAGGCCGGCATCGTCGAGATGGCGCAGCGATACGACTATCCGCTGCAGTGGTGGGATCGCGCGCAGTTGCGCGAGCAGCTGCGCAGCGAGCGCTACCTGGGCGCGATGTACGACCCGGCCAGCGGCCATCTGCACCCGCTCGAGTACGCGCGCGGGCTGGCGCGCGCGGCGCTGGCCGCCGGCGTGCGCATCTACGAGCAGTCGCCGGTGACCGCGCTGGTGCGCGGCGCGCGGCCGATCCTGCGCAGCGCGCACGGCGAGGTGCAGGCCGAGTTCGCGGTGCTGGCCGGCAACGCCTGGCTGCGCGGCATCGCGCCGGAACTGGAGTCGCGGATCATGCCGGTCGGCACCTACATCGGCGCCAGCGCGCCGCTGGGCGCGGCGCTGGCGCGCGAGCTGATCGGCAACGACATGGCGGTGGCCGACGTGAACTGGGCGCTGGACTATTTCCGCCTCAGCCGCGACCACCGCCTGCTGTTCGGCGGCCGCGCCAGCTATTCGTCGTTGCCGCCGCCGGGCCTGCGCGGGGTCATGACCCGGCGCATGCGCCGGGTATTCCCGCAGTTGCGCGAGGTCGAACTGGACTACGTGTGGGGCGGCTATGTCGACATCACCCGCAACCGCGCCCCGCACTGGGGCCGGCTGACCCCGAACGTCTACTTCGCGCAGGGCTTCTCCGGCCACGGCGTGGCCGCCACCGGCCTGGCCGGCGAGGTCATCGCCTCCGCCATCGCCGGACAGGCGCAACGCCTGGACCTGTTCGCCAGGATCCCGCACGCGCCGTTTCCCGGCGGGCGCCTGTTGCGCACCCCGCTGCTGGTGGCGGCGATGTCCTGGTACAAGCTGCGCGACGCGCTGTGGTGAGTGCGCCGCGGCTCAGCGGCGCGCGGCGCGGATCGCCACCAGCGCAAGCAGGGTCAGCAGCGCCGCGGCGCTGAGGTAGTAGCCCACCCACTGCAGCCCGTAGTGCTGGGCCAGCCAGCTGGCCACGTACGGCGCCGGCGCCGCGCCGATGATGCCGGCCAGGTTGAACGACAGCGAGGCGCCGGTGTAGCGCACCGGCACCGGGTACAGCTCGGCCAGCAAGGTGCCGCACGGGCCGTAGGTCAGGCCCATGAAGAAGAACCCCAGCGACAGGAACGCCAGCACCTGCCACGGCTGCCCGGCCTGAAACAGCGGCGCGAAGCCCAGCCCGAACAGGACGATGGCGACGCTGGCCACGATCATCGCCAGGCGCGTGCCGCGGCGGTCGCCGAAATGCGCCGACAGCGGGATGCCGGCGGCGAAGAACAGGATGCCGACCATCTGCAGCAACAGGAACTGCTCGCGGCTGTAGCCCAGCGCCGAAGTGCCGTAGCCCAGCGCGAACACGGTCATCAGGTAGAACAGCACGAAGGTGGCGAACACCCCGAGCGTGCCCAGCAGCATCGCCCCGGTATGCCGCGACAGCACCGTCCACATCGGCAGCCGCACCCGCTCGTTGCGGTCCAGCGCGCGCTGGAAGTCCGGCGTCTCGTGGATGCGCAGGCGCACCCACAGCCCGGTCACCACCAGCAGCGAACTGGCCACGAACGGAATGCGCCAGCCCCACTGCATGAACTGCGCATCGTCGAGCAGCGCGCCGAGCAGCAGGAAGATGCCCGAGCACAGCAGGAAGCCCAGCGGCGCGCCCAGTTGCGGGAACATGCCGTACCAGGCGCGCTTGCCCGGCGGCGCGTTCTCGGTCGCCAGCAGCACCGCCCCGCCCCATTCCCCGCCCAGTCCCAGGCCCTGGCCGAAGCGGCACAGCACCAGCAGCGCCGGCGCCCACATGCCGATGCGGGCGTAGCTGGGCAGCAACCCGATCAGCACCGTCGACAGGCCCATGGTCAGCAGCGCCGCCACCAGCGTGGCCTTGCGCCCGACGCGGTCGCCGAAATGGCCGAACAGCGCCGAGCCCAGCGGCCGCGCGACGAAGGCCACGGCGAAGGTCGCCAGCGACTGCAGCCGTGCCGCGTCGGCGTCGCCGGCGGGGAAGAACAGGGTCGGGAACACCAGCACCGCGGCGGTGGCGTAGATGTAGAAATCGAAGAACTCGATGGTGGTGCCGACCAGGCTGGCCAGCAGCACGCGGCGCGGCGAATTGAGGGGCGAAACGGGCAGCGCGGCAGCGGTCATGGCGGCGGGATCGACGGGAAACCGCCCGATTCTGGCAGATCGGCCAAGGCCACGCAGCGCGATGTGGCCTGCGCTCAGTGCGGCAGTTGCGCGCGGCCGGCGGCGGTCAGCACCGCGACCTCGCGCTCGCCGCGCGTCTCCACCCGGATCCAGCCCGGCCCGGGGCGTCCGTCCAGGTTGGCTTCGCCCAGCCAGGCCAGGGTGCGCAGCAGCACGCTCATGCGCACGCCGATGCGCTTGCACAGCCGCGCGAGGGCGATGCCTTCCGGCTCCGGCGCCAGCGCCTCGAGCAGCGCCCGGGTCAGCGCCGGATCAGCGGACAAGCGCCACGCCGATGTCGCGCGGCGCCGCGTCGGCGGCCTCGGCCAGGTGCGGCGTCACCACCACCGGGATCGACTTGGAGGTCGGCGTGCGCGCCTCGTCGGCGAAGCTGGACAGCGGCACCAGGCCGTTGGTCTCCGGGTAGTAGGCCGCCAGGCAGCCGCGCGGGATGTTGTACTCCACCAGCAGGAAGCGCTTGGCATGGCGCTGCACGCCGTCCTCGCCGAGGCTTTCCAGGTCGACCCAGGCGCCGGCCTGCAGGCCCAGGTCGGCGATGTCGGCGGCATTGATGAACAGCACCCGGCGCTCGCCGAACACGCCGCGATAGCGGTCGTCCAGGCCGTAGATGGTGGTGTTGTACTGGTCGTGCGAACGCGTGGTGGCCAGGGTGAACACCGGCTGCTCGGGACGCTGGCGGCGCGCGCGGTGGATCGGGTTGTCGGTCGGCACCGGGTGCGCCTTGAACACCGCGCGGCCTTCCGGCGTCTCCCACACGCGGTCGCGCGCGGTGTTGGACAAGCGGAAGCCGCCGGGCACGCGCACCCGCGCGTTGAAATCGGCGAAGTCCACGAACACCTGCGCGATCAGGTCGCGGATGCGGTCGTAGTCGGCGACCAGCCAGCGCCAGCGGATCGCGCTGCGCGTGCCGAGCGTGGCTTCGGCCAGGCGCGCGACGATCGCCGGCTCCGACAGCAGCTCCGGCGAGGCCGGCGGATTGATGCCGGCCGACAGGTGCACCATGCTCATCGAGTCCTCGACGGTGACGCCCTGCGGCCCGGCCTCCTGGATGTCAATCTCGGTGCGGCCCAGGCACGGCAGGATCAGCGCGTCGCGGCCGTGCACCAGGTGGCTGCGGTTGAGCTTGGTGGTCACGTGCACGGTGAGGTCGCAGCGGCGCAGCGCGCGGTGCGTGGCCTCGGTGTCGGGGGTGGCGGTGGCGAAATTGCCGCCCATGCCGAAGAAGGTCTTGGCGCGGCCGTCGAGCATCGCCTCGATCGCGCCGACCGTGTCGAAGCCGGGCGCGCGCGGCGGATCGAAGCCGAACACCGCCTGCAACCGGTCCAGGAACGCCTCCGGCGGCTTCTCGTAGATCATCATCGTGCGGTCGCCCTGCACGTTGCTGTGGCCGCGCACCGGACAGGCGCCGGCGCCGGGGCGGCCGAGATGGCCGCGCAGCAGCAGCAGGTTGGCGATCATGTGGATCGTCGCCACCGAGTGCTTGTGCTGGGTGATGCCCATGCCCCAGCAGGCGATCAGCCGCTCCGATTTCAGGTAGATCTCGCCGGCGTGGCGCAGTTCGGCCTCGCTCAGCCCGGATTCCTCGACGATGACCGACCACGGCTCGGCGATCACGTCGGCGGCGAAGGCGTCGAAGTTGGCGGTGTGCTGGCCGATGAATTCCAGGTCCAGCAGCCGCGGCCGCGCCGCGCGCGCCGCTTCGGCGTCGCGCTCCAGCACGTGCTTGATGATGCCCTTGACCGCGGCCAGGTCGCCGCCGATCTTCAGCTGGAAATAGTCCGAGGAAATCCGCGTGGAGCCGTTGTGCAGCATCTGCAGCTTGTCCTGCGGATCGGCGAACTTCTCCAGGCCGCGCTCGCGCAGCGGATTGAACGACACGATCGCGGCGCCGCGCTTGGCCGCCTGGCGCAGCTCGCCGAGCATGCGCGGATGGTTGGTGCCCGGGTTCTGGCCGAAGATGAAGATCGCATCGGCCAGTTCGAAGTCGTGCAGCGACACGGTGCCCTTGCCCACGCCGATCTGCGCCTTCAGCGCGGTGCCGGACGGCTCGTGGCACATGTTCGAGCAGTCGGGGAAGTTGTTGGTGCCGAACTCGCGCACGAACAGCTGGTACAGGAACGCGGCCTCGTTGCTGGTGCGCCCGGAGGTGTAGAAGATCGCCTGGTCCGGCGAGGCCAGGCCGTTGAGGTGGCCGGCGATCAGCGCGAACGCGTCGTCCCAGCTCACCGGCAGGTAGTGGTCGCTGGCGCTGTCGTAGCGCAGCGGATGGGTCAGCCGGCCCTGCCCTTCCAGCCAGTAGTCGCTGTACTTGGCCAGCTGCGCGACGCTGTGCTGCGCGAACAGTTCCGGTGTGGCGCGGCGCGCGGTGGATTCGGCGGCCACCGCCTTGGCGCCGTTCTCGCAGAACTCGAAGGTCGAGGTGTGGTCGCGGTCGGGCCAGGCGCAGCCGGGGCAGTCGAAGCCGTCGGGCTGGTTGACGTGCAGCAGGGTCTTGGAGCCCTGCACCGCCACGTCCTGCTGCATCAGGTGCTTGGCGACGGCGCGCAGCGCGCCCCAGCCGCCGGCCGGTTGCGTGTAGGGCTGGATGGTTTTCTTGCTCATGCGGGCTCTCCGGCGTGCTCGGCCTGGGTCAGGCGCTGCGGATGGCTGTAGACGACGTAATCGTGGTCGCGGGCGAAACCGATCAGGGTCAGGCCGGCGCTGTCGGCCAGCGCGATCGCCAGCGCGGTGGGTGCGGAAATGGCGGCCAGCAACGGGATACCGGCCTGCGCGGCCTTCATCGCCATCTCGTAGCTGGCGCGGCTGGTGACCACGGCGAAGCCGCCGGCCGGATCGATGCCGGCGCTCGCCAGCGCGCCGATCAGCTTGTCCAGCGCGTTGTGGCGGCCGACGTCCTCGCGCGCCAGCTGCACGCCGCCATCGGCGGCGGCCCAGGCGGCGGCGTGGGTGGCGCCGGTGATCGCATTGAGCGTCTGCCGCTGGCGCAGCTCGCGCAGCGCACGCGCCAGCGCCGCCGGCGCGATCGCGGTGCCGGCCGGCAGCGGCCGCGGCGCGCGCAGCACCGCCTCGATCGATTCGCTGCCGCAGACCCCGCAGCCGCTGCGGCCCTGCAGATTGCGGCGCCGCGCCTGCAAGGCCGCGGCATGCGCCGGCGGAATCTGCAGTTGCAGCGAGACCCCTTCCAGAAACGTGTCGACGCTGGCGATATGCAGCTGCGCCGGGTCCTCGACGATGCCCTCGCTGAGCGAGAAGCCCAGCGCGAAGTCGTGCAGGTCTTCCGGGGTGGCCATCATCACCACGAACGGCTCGCCGTTGTAGGCGAACGCCACCGGGACCTCGGCCGCCACCAGATCCTGGGTCACGGCGGTCCGTCCGTCGCGATGGCGGCGCACGCCGCGCGCGACGGCGCCGGGCCGGGAAGACGCACGCGAGTACATGGTGACGCCCCCCTTTCGCAAAAAATCAACGGAACAGCACGAACGCCTTCTGCAGCGTGATCCAGATGCCCCACAGCATCGGCACCGCGACCGCCAGCCAGGCCAGCGCCACCAGCAGCGGGTTGCCGCCGTGGCCGACCTGCGCCAGCTGCGCCGCATCCAGCGCCGATTGGCCGTTGCTGCCGACCTTCTCGTGCGCCAGCTGCTTCTCCGCCGCCAGTTCCTGCGCCGTCATGAAGTGCTTGGCCGCCACCGGCCGTACCAGCAGGTTGCAGACCAGGCCCAGCACCAGCATCCCGGCCAGAATGTACATCGTGGTGTTGTACACCTGTGAGGGCGGCAGGCCCAGGCCCAGCTGGTATTCGCGCATATAGCCGACCACCACCGGGCCGAGGATGCCGGCGGTGGCCCAGGCGGTCAGCAGGCGGCCATGGATGGCGCCGACCATCTGCGTGCCGAACAGGTCGGCCAGGTAGGCCGGGATGGTGGCGAAACCGCCGCCGTACATCGACAGGATCACGCAGAAGATGCCGACGAACAACGCGGTGCCGCCGATCTTGCCGGCCCACGGCGCCGCCGCGTACAGGACGATGCCGAGCACGAAGAACACGGTGTAGGTG
The DNA here is from genome assembly GCF_031455575.1 of Xanthomonas sp. 1678. Taxonomy (NCBI): domain Bacteria; kingdom Pseudomonadati; phylum Pseudomonadota; class Gammaproteobacteria; order Lysobacterales; family Lysobacteraceae; genus Xanthomonas; species Xanthomonas sp. 1678. Next base: position 145,619 of record NZ_JAVDSZ010000005.1, read on the forward strand.
TGCTTGCGGCCGAGCTTGTCGGACATGCTGGCCCAGAAGAAGCGCCCGCCGATGTTGAACAGGCTGAGCAGGCCGGTGAAGCCGGCGGCGATGGCGGCGATGGCGGCCAGCTGCGCGGTGTCCAGGCTGCCGAAGCCGGCGTCCACGCCGATCAGGCGTCCGCCGAACACTTCCTGCAGCATCGGCGAGGCCATGCCGATCACGCCGATGCCGGCCGACACGTTCAGGCACAGCACGCCCCACAGCAGCCAGAACTGCGGGATGCCCCAGACCTTCTTCACGTGCACGTGGTGGGCGGTGATCATCGCGTTGGCGCTGGCCGCCGGCGCGGTCCAGCCGGCGGGGGTCCAGCCGCTGGGCGGCACCCGGTAGCCGAACGCGCCGGCCATCATGAATACGAAGTACAGCGCGGCCATGACCAGGAAGGTCTCCATCACCCCCACCGACGCCGGGCCGGCGAAATGGCGCATCAGCGCATCGGCCAGCGGGCTGCCGATCATCGCGCCGCCGCCGAAGCCCATGATCGCCATGCCGGTGGCCATGCCGCGGCGGTCCGGGAACCACTTGATCAGCGTGGACACCGGCGAGATGTAGCCCAGGCCCAGGCCGATGCCGCCGATCACCCCCGACCCCAGCCACAGCATCCAGATCTGGTGCAGATGGATGCCCAGCGCCGAGATCACCAGCCCGCCGCACCAGCACAGCGCCGAGACCACCCCGGCCTTGCGCGGGCCGGCGCGTTCCAGCCAGCCGCCCCACAGCGCCGCCGAGCAGCCCAGCAGTACGAAGAACAGCGTGTACATCCACTGCAGCTCGCTGATCTTCCAGTCGCAGCTGGCCGACACGATGCGCGCGAAGAAGCCCATGTCCGCCGGGCACGCCACCGCCTCGGTGATCCCCAGCGCCTTGGACAGGGGCAGCCAGAACACGCTGAACCCGTAGGCCATGCCGATGCACAGATGGATCGCCAGCGCCGCCGGCGGCACCAGCCAGCGGTTGAATCCCGGCCCGGCGACGATGCGTTCCTTCGACAGCAGGGCGGCGTGGGCGGTGTGCGCGGACGGCGCCGCAGTGCGTGAGTCGCTCATTCGGTTCCCCTTGATGCCCGGCGTTTATGTGATCGACTGCATATGGCGATGCAACGACGCGCGGCGAGGTTAGTACGAAAGCGCAATGGTGCCGAGCGCCCGATGGTCTAATAATCGGCTGTGGAAAGCCGATTGGGCACGCGCCGCAGCCGCCATGTACAAAGTGACGATCCGACCGCAGTGGGAACTGCATACCGACGCCGGACAGCGCCTGCCGCCGCGGCTGGTGGAACTGCTGCTGGCGATCCGCGACACCGGTTCGCTGGCCGCGGCCTGCCGCCAGACCGGGCTGTCCTATCGCTACGCCTGGGGCTCGCTGCGCGAGGCGCGGCGCCTGTTCGGGCAGCCGCTGCTGCGCGCCACCCGCGGCCGCGGCGCGCGCCTGGCGCCGATCGGCGAGCGCCTGGTCTGGGCCGAGCAGCGCATCGCCGCACGCCTGGCGCCGACCCTGGAAAGCCTGGCCAGCGAGCTGGAGGCCGAGCTGGAGCGTGTGTTCCGGCAGGAAGCGACGCCGCTGCGCCTGCACGCCTCGCACGGGTTCGGGGTGGAGACGCTGCGCCGGTGCATGGTGCTGGCCGGCGCGCCGCTGGAGCTGAAGTACCGCAGTCCGGACGACGCGCTGAGCGCGCTGCGCAACGACGCCTGCGACCTGGCCAGCCTGCATCTGCCGATCGGCGAACTGGAAGCCGAACTGCTCGGCCACTACCGCGACCGGCTCGACCCGCACGGCGACTGCGTGCTGCACCTGGCCACGCGCACCCAGGGCCTGGTGCTGGCGCCGGGCAATCCCAAACGCATCCACGCCCTGCCCGACCTGCTGCGCGCCGACGTGCGCTTCATCCATCGCCAGCCCGGCTCGGGCACGCGCCTGCTGCTGGAATGCCTGCTGGCGCGGCAGGGCCTGCCGCTGAGCGGCCTGCACGGCGCCGACATGGAAGAGCTGACCCATGCCGCGGTCGCCGCCTATGTCGCCAGCGGCCTGGCCGATGCCGGGCTGGGCCTGGAACCGCCGGCGCGACGCTACGGCCTGGACTTCATCCCGATCGTCAACGAACGCTATTTCCTGCTGTGCCGCCGCGAAGCGCTGGACAGCGGCCGCCTTGCACCGATCGTGGATCTGCTGCGCAGCGAGGCGTTCCAGCACGAACTGGGCCTGCTGCCCGGCTACGACGCGCACGACTGTGGACGCGTGCAGGGATTGGCGGAGGCGTTTGCCGGGTTGGTATGAGCCGGGATTGGGGATTGGGGATTGGGGATTGGAATTGGGACTCAGGATTCGGAGCGAGCGTCGCGACGCTGGCGCTGCAACGCTGCGCGCCTGGAGGCTCTTTGGCCCGACGCTTTGTCGGCAGTGACTGCACGAAGCCGGGGCGGTGTGCGGCAAGTCCGCGAAGAAACGCATTGCACACGCCACGGCGCGCCGTCAGGGCGACAGTGAGCGAGCGATCGCTTCCACCAGCGCGCCGGTGTGCTGCCCAGCGATCGCGCGCCGTTGCCATGTCCGAATCCGGCCGGCACTGCGCTGCAGCGGCGCGCATGCTGTGCGCTCACTTTCCTATCGGGAGCGCGCATGTCCAGTTTCGTCTGTGTCGGCCTTGCGGCCGCGCACTTCGCACCGCTGTTCGACCTGGACGATGCGCGACTGCACGCGCACGGCGCGCGCCGCGTCCGCGCCGACCAGATGCCGGGCTTCCCGTGCCGGGTCAGCCTGGAAGACGCCCAGCCCGGCGAGGAACTGTTGCTGCTGCACTACCAGCACCAGCCGGCGGACACGCCGTACCGCGCCGCGGGGCCGATCTACGTGCGCCGCCACGTGCCCACCGCCGTGGCGGTACCGGACCAGGTGCCCGACGCGATCCGCCGGCGACTGATCTCGCTGCGCGGCTACGACGCCGCCGACATGATGGTCGCCGCCGACGTGCATGCCGGCGAGACGGTCGCGGCCGCGATCGTGCAGGCCTTCGCCGATCCGCAGGTGCGCTACCTGCATCTGCACAATGCGCGCCAGGGCTGTTTCGCTTGCCGGGTCGATCGGGTTTGAGGACTCGGGACTCGGGACTCGGGACTCGGGACTCGGGACTCGGGACTCGGGACTCGGGACTCGGGACTCGGGACGGCAGGATGAGGTCCGGGGGCAAATCCATGTCAAGCGATTTGATGCAAAAAGGGCCGCTTTTTTTAAGAAAAAAGCGGCCCTTTTTTTTGCAACTCCGGCGCAACCGCTTTTCTGTAGGAGGGGCTTTAGCCCGACGCGTTATCGGTAAGGCGTCGGGGCTAAAGCCCCTCCTACAGAAAAGCGCGAAAGCTGCAAACTTGCGAAAATCCCGAGTCCCGAACTAAACGGCCAAATTGATCCAAGTCGCCTTCATCTCCGTGTACTTGTCGAACGCATGCAGCGACTTGTCGCGGCCGTTGCCCGATTGCTTGTAGCCGCCGAACGGGGCGGTCATGTCGCCGCCGTCCCAGTAGTTGACCCACACGCTGCCGGCGCGCAGCTTGCGCGCCACGCGGTGCGCGCGGCCGATGTCACGGGTCCAGACGCCGGCCGCCAGGCCGTAGTCGCTGTCGTTGGCCATGCGCAGCGCGTGCGCTTCGTCGTCGAAGGCGATCACCGACAGCACCGGGCCGAAGATCTCCTCGCGGGCGATGGTGTCCTCGTGGCCGACCTCGTCGAAGATCGTCGGCTCCACGTAGCAACCGCCGGCCACCACGTCCACGCGCTTGCCGCCGAGCAGCAGCCGCGCGCCTTCCTCGCTGCCGCGGGCGATGTAGTCGAGCACGCGGTTGGTCTGCGCCTCGTCCACCAGCGCGCCCATCGCCGCGTCGTCGTCGAACGGATGCCGCGGCTGCAGCGCGCGCCCGGCGGCGACCACGCGGGCGACGAATTCGTCCTTGATCGAGCGCTCCACCAGCAACCGCGACGCCGCGGTGCAGACCTCGCCCTGGTTGTAGAAGATCGCGCCGGCCGCGGCCTGCGCCGCCTGTTCCAGGTCCGGCGCGTCGGCGAACACCAGGTTCGGGCTCTTGCCGCCGCATTCCATGTAGGCACGCTTCATGTTCGACAACCCGGCGCATTGCAGCAGGCGCTTGCCGACCGCGGTGGATCCGGTGAACACCAGCCCGTCCACGTCCATGTGCAGCGCCAGCGGCTCGCCGGCGCTCTTGCCGAACCCGGGCACCACGTTGAACACGCCGTCGGGGATGCCAGCTTCGGCCACCAGTTCGGCCAGGCGCAGCGCGCTCAGCGGCGATTTCTCCGAGGGCTTGAGCACCACCGAGTTGCCCGCGGCCAGCGCCGGGGCGATCTTCCACGCCGCCATCAGTAGCGGAAAATTCCACGGCACGATCGCGCCGACCACGCCCAGCGGTTCGCGGGTGATCAGGCCCAGTTCGTCGTGCCCGGTCGGCGCCACCTCGCCGTAGACCTTGTCCAGCGCCTCGCCGGTCCAGGCCAGGCAGCGCACCGTCGCCGCCACGTCCACGCTGCGCGCATCGCGCACCGGCTTGCCCATGTCCAGCGATTCCAGCAGCGCCAGTTCGTCGGCATGCTGCTCGACCAGCTGCGCCAGCTTGAGCAGGGTCTTCTTGCGCTGCGCCGGCTTGGCCTGCGACCAGCGCCCGCCATCGAAGCTGCGCCGCGCCGCGGCGACCGCGCGTTCGATGTCCTCCGCGCCGCCGTCGGCGACCTGGCCGAGCACGCGGCCGTCGATCGGGCTGATACAATCGAAGGTCTTGCCGCTGGCCGCATCGACGTAGCGACCGTCGATGAAGGCCTGGGTGCGCAGGTGCAGCGCGGCGGCCATCGCCTGCCATGCGTCGCGGGTGCGGGGTGCGTTCATCGGGAGCTCCGGATCGGAAAGAAGGAACGGATGTTGAAGTCGTGCGAGCGCGGCCGGGCGCACGCGCCGCTCAGAACGTGGCCGGGGTATTGGCGCTGACGATCACCGCCGCGTCGCTGCCGACGTTGCGGAACCGGTGCGGCACCCGGCTTTCGAAATAGTAGCCTTCGCCGGCGCGCAGCACCCGCACCTGCGCGCCGACGGTGATCTCCACTTCGCCGGCCACCACCACCCCGCCTTCCTCGCCCTCGTGCACCAGCATCGCGGCGCCGGTGTCGCTGCCGGGCGGCATCACCTCGCGCAGGATGCACATCTGCCGCTGCGGACGGTGTTGCCCGACCAGGTAGTAGTGGATGCCGTCGCTGCCCACGTCTGGCAATTCGTCGGTGCGGTAGAACGGCGCATCGGCCGCGCCGATGTCCAGGTCCTGGGTGAAGAAATCGGCCAGCGAGATCGGGATGCCGTCCAGCACCTTCTTCAGCGAACTCACCGATGGGCTGACCTTGTTCTGCTCGATCAGCGAGATGGTGCTGTTGGTCACGCCCACGCGCTTGGCCAACTCGCGCTGGCTCAGCCCGTGGGCGGTGCGAACCCGATGCAGGCGGGCGCCGATATCCATCGCGTGATGAGGAAGGCCTGGAGGGTGTTGCCGGATACTTTACACAGCCGCTCCTCGCGGTCAATTTGCGCGCCGCGCGTCGCGACCGGCCGATCCGGCTGGACCGGCGTACCCTGGCGCTGATGCGTGGGTTCGCGCCGCGCAGTGGCCTGCGTTGCGGGCGGTGGCGCAGACGCGGCCCGGCCGCCACCGCGGCTCCGGTTGGTGTAAAGTTTTTTCAACACTTCTCTTGCGTGGAGCCTGTGATGCGCCCTCAGTCGCCCCCCTCCTCCCAGGCGCTGGCCGACCACTACGCCGCCCAGGCCACGCAGGCGCCGGACGCCATGGAGGCGTTCTGGATGCCGTTCACCGCCAACCGCCAGTTCAAGGCGCGGCCGCGGCTGCTGGCCTCGGCCGAGGGCATGTACTACCGCAGCGTGGACGGCCGACAGGTCCTCGACGGCACCGCCGGGCTGTGGTGCTGCAACGCCGGGCACGCGCGGCCGCGCATCGTCGAGGCGGTATCCAGGCAGATCGCCACGCTGGATTTCGCGCCGACCTTCCAGATGGGCTCGCCGCTGCCGTTCGTGCTCGCCGAGCGCCTGGTCGCACTGGCCCCGACCGGCCTGGACCACGTGTTCTACACCAACTCCGGCTCCGAATCGGTGGACACCGCGATGAAGATCGCACTGGCCTACCACCGCGCCCGCGGCGAAGGCCAGCGCACCCGCTTCCTCGGCCGCGAGAAGGGCTACCACGGGGTCGGCTTCGGCGGCATCTCGGTCGGCGGGCTGCCCAACAACCGCAAATGGTACGGCCCGCTGCTGCCCGGCGTGGACCATCTGCGACACACCCTGGACATCGAGCGCAACGCGTTCTCGCAAGGGCTGCCGGCGCACGGCGCGGAACTGGCCGAGGACCTGGAGCGGCTGGTCGCACTGCACGACGCCTCGACCATCGCCGCGCTGATCATCGAGCCGATCTCCGGCTCGGCCGGCGTGGTGCTGCCGCCGCACGGCTACCTGCAGCGCATCCGCGAACTGTGCGACAAGCACGGCATCGTGCTGATCTTCGACGAGGTGATCACCGGTTTCGGCCGCGTCGGCAAGGCCTTCGCCGCGCAGCGCTTCGGCGTCACCCCGGACCTGATGACGACCGCCAAGGGACTGACCAACGGCTGCGTGCCGATGGGCGCGGTATTCGTCTCGCACGCGATCCACGACGCCTTCGCGCACGGCCCGGCCGGCGCCATCGACCTGTTCCACGGCTATACCTACTCCGGTCATCCGCTGGCCTGCGCCGCGGCGCTGGCGACGCTGGACACCTATGCGGAGGAGAACCTGTTCGACAAGGCGATCGAACTGGGCGGCTATTGGCAGCAGGCGATCCATGCGCTGAAGGACCTGCCGCACGTCGTCGACATCCGCAACTTCGGCCTGATCGGCGCGATCGAACTGGCGCCGCGCAAGGATGCGCCCGGCGCGCGCGGCTACGAGATCTTCGAGCGCTGCTTCCACGAGGGCGACCTGCTGATCCGCGTCACCGGCGACACCATCGCACTGTCGCCGCCGCTGATCGTGGAGCGCGAGCACATCGACCGCATCTTCGCGGTGCTCGCCGACATGATCCGCACCACGCCCTGATCCCCGCCCTCATCACAACCCGCTCCGCGCTCCCCACGCGCGCCGCATGCCTGGAGAACCGCTCATGCTGGTCGGCGTCCCGAAAGAGATCAAGAACCACGAATACCGGATCGGGCTGACCCCGGCCGGAGTTCGCGAACTGGTGCTGCACGGGCACCAGGTGCTGGTGCAGCGCGACGGCGGCCAGGCCATCGGCCTGACCGATGCCGACTACGAACGCGCCGGCGCGCGCCTGGCCGACGACGCGGCGAGCGTGTTCGCGCAGGCCGACATGATCGTCAAGGTCAAGGAACCGCAGCCGGACGAATGCGCGCAGCTGCGCCCGGGGCAGCTGCTGTTCACCTATCTGCACCTGGCGCCGGATCCGGCGCAGGCCAGTGCGCTGCTGCGCTCCGGCTGCACCGCGATCGCCTACGAGACCGTCACCGACGGCCATGGCGGCCTGCCGTTGCTGGCGCCGATGAGCGAGGTCGCCGGGCGCATGGCGATCCAGGCCGGCGCGCACGCGCTAGAGAAGGCGCAGGGCGGCTCGGGCGTGTTGCTCGGCGGCGTGCCCGGGGTCAAGCCGGCCGAAGTGCTGGTGATCGGCGGCGGCGTGGTCGGCATCAACGCCGCGCGCATGGCGATGGGCCTGCATGCGCGGGTGACGGTGCTGGACCGCTCGCTGGAACGGCTCAAGTACCTGGACGAACTGTACGGCCACCAGCTGACCACGCTGTATTCCACCCGCGACGCGATCGAGCAATGCCTGCCGCACACCGACCTGGTGATCGGCGCGGTGCTGATCCCCGGCGCCGCCGCGCCCAAGCTGGTGTCACGCGCGCAGCTGGCGCTGCTGCGGCCGGGCTCGGTGCTGGTCGACGTGGCGATCGACCAGGGCGGCTGCTTCGAGACCAGCCACGCCACCACCCACCAGCAGCCGACCTACGAGGTCGACGGCATCGTCCACTACTGCGTGGCCAACATGCCCGGCGGCGTGGCACGCACCTCCACCTTCGCCCTGACCAACGCGACCTTGCCGTTCGTGCTGCAGCTGGCCGAACACGGCCTGCAGGCGCTGCGCGACGACCAGGACCTGCGCAACGGCCTCAACGTCCACGCCGGCAAGCTCACCCACCGCGCGGTGGCGCAGGCGCTCGGGCAGGAGTTCGTGCGGCCGCTGGACGCGTTGGGCTGACCCTGGAGGAGTGCCGACCATGAGCGAGTCCCTGTCCCACTACATCGGCGGCCGCCGCGTCGATTTCGACGGCGGCGAGCATGCCGAGGTGTTCGACCCGGCCAGCGGCGCGGTGGCGCGGCGCGTGCCGCTGGGCGGCGCGCGCGAGGTCGATGCCGCGGTCGCCGCCGCCGCGCAGGCATTCCCGGCCTGGGCCGCCACCCCGCCGTTGCAGCGCGCACGGGTGATGTTCCGCTTCCGCGAGCTGCTCGAACGGCATGCCGACACCCTCGCCCGCTGCATCAGCGCCGAGCACGGCAAGGTGGTGTCCGACGCGCGCGGCGAAGTCACCCGCGGCATGGAGGTGGTGGAGTTCGCCTGCGGCATTCCGCACCTGCTCAAGGGCGAGCATTCGGTCGATGTCGGCCGCGGCGTGGATTCGTGGAGCGAGTACGCGCCGCTGGGCGTGGTCGCTGGCGTCACCCCGTTCAATTTCCCGGCGATGGTGCCGCTGTGGATGCTGCCGGTGGCGCTGGCCTGCGGCAACAGCTTCGTGCTCAAACCCTCCGAACGCGATCCGTCCGCCTCGCTGCTGCTGGCCGAATGGCTGCACGAGGCCGGCCTGCCGGACGGGGTGTGCAACGTGGTGCACGGCGCCAAGCCGGCGGTGGACGCGCTGCTCGCGCACCCGCAGGTGCAGGCGCTGAGCTTCGTCGGCTCCACCCGGGTCGCCGCCGACCTGTACGCGCGCGGCAGTGCGCTGGGCAAGCGCGTGCAGGCGCTGGGCGGAGCCAAGAACCACCTGGTGGTGCTGCCCGACGCCGATCTGGACGACGTGGTGGCCGCCCTGCTCGGCGCAGGCTACGGTTCGGCCGGCGAACGCTGCATGGCGATCTCGGTGGCGGTGTGCGTGGGCGATGCGGTGGCCGATGCGCTGGTCGCCAGGCTGGCGCCGCGCGTGGCCGCGCTGACGCTCGGCGCCGGCGCCGACGAACCGGACATGGGCCCGTTGATCAGCGCCGCGCACCGCGAGCGCGTGCGCGGCTACATCGACAGCGGCGTGGCCGACGGCGCCACGCTGGTGGTCGACGGCCGCGCTACGCACACGCCGGCACCGGCCGAGGGCTTCTTCCTCGGCGGCAGCCTGTTCGACCGCGTGCGCGCCGACATGCGCATCTACCGCGAAGAGATCTTCGGCCCGGTGCTGTGCGTGGTCCGCGTGGCCGACGCCGAGGCCGCACTGCAGCTGATCGATGCGCACGAATACGGCAACGGCGCGGCGGTGTTCACCCGCGATGGCGGCGCCGCGCGCGCCTTCGCCCGGCGCGTGCAGGCCGGCATGGTCGGGATCAACGTGCCGATCCCGGTGCCGATGGCGTTCCACAGTTTCGGCGGCTGGAAGCGCTCGCTGTTCGGCCCGCTGCACGTGCACGGCCCGGACGGGGTGCGCTTCTACACCCGGCTCAAGACCGTCACCGCACGCTGGCCGGCGGCCGCGCGCGATGCCGAGTTCGCGATGCCGACGATGCAATGAGGCGCAGCCCGGCCACCATGTTGCGTGCCCATTGCCTGGCGAAAAGCGCCGCTCGCCGCCATGCCGCAGGAGCGTCGCCGCGCGATGGATGAGCCGGCCGTCGCCTATGTGGAAAAAGCCGACGGCGCTGCGATCCGGGTCAAACTGCCGGATCGCCGGCTGCACGACGCGTTGGCCGCGCTTGGATTCGCGGCGGCGCAGCCCGACGCGTGGCTGCTGCAGGTCGCCGACGACGCGCACAAGGCCACCGCGTTCGCAGCATTGCGTGCCCTGGGCGTGGCCTTCGCCGACGGCAGGGAATGGAGCCCGGCGGAGGTGTTCGCGCACCTGCGCGAGCGCGGCCTGCTGAGCGGCGCGTTCTTGCGGATCGTGTGGACCGGCCCCGGCCGCCACCGCCTCGCCTGGGCCTGACCCGCGGCACTTATCGCCACCGGCACCCGGTGCTAGCCTTGCGCCAGCGCCGGCCAGACCCCGCGGTGGCCGACCTTCGCGGTATCACCGACAGGAGCAGCACGATGATCAAGGTAAGCGTGATGTACCCGTACACGCCAGGCGCCCGTTTCGACCACGACTACTACCGCGACACGCACATGCCGCTGCTGCAGGCGCGCATGGGCGAGGCCTGCAAGCGTTACACCGTGGACAAAGGCCTGTCCGGCGGCGCCCCCGGCAGCGACCCCACCTATGTCGGCATGTGCCACATCTTCAGCGACTCGGTGGAGACGTTCCAGGCCGGCTTCGGCCCGCATGCCGACGAGATCCTCGGCGACATCAAGAACTACACCGACCTGGCCCCGGTGATGCAGATCAGCGAGGTGGTGGTCGACTGAGCGCTGCGGCCGTTGCGCGCTGGCGCAGCGGCCCTGCCCTTCTGCTCGCCGCAAAGGCGACCGCGGCAAGGACGCGCCATCGACACCCTGCCGGCTCTCGGCTGCGCTTCACGGTTCGCGTCAGCCGCCGGGACCGGCCACCACCGAACTACGGATCCTGCAGCTCCTGACCGCTTTCATCGCGCGCGCAGTACCGGTCGAGCCATGCGCCGGCGGCCACGCCCAGCGTATAGGCGAGCAGGTCCAGCCACACGAACGTCGAGCCCAAGGCCAGGTGCCCCAGGGTGGTAGCGCGCAGCGCGTCTAGCCAGGGCGTGCGGTACAGCTGCGACGCCTCCACCAGCCAGCACACGGCCAATGCCACGGCAGCCAAGCGCAGCGGCCGCGCGCGCGGCGCGAGCCACGCCAGGCCGAGGTAGACCATCAGCGCCCACAGCGCATCGCCGGGAAACTTGCCCAGCCACGACGGCAACAGCCACGGGAAGTGCCGCGACGCCAACCCGGCGGCGATCGTCGCGACGATGGCGGCGGTCAACCACAGACGGCGGCGTGCGGTTGCGGAAACGGGCATGGCGAAGCGTCGGCGGCAGAGGACCGCGCATTACAGCAGAACTGGCGCGGTACCGGCGAAGGCGGTTCGGCGCGTCCGCTAGGCCTCGCCACCGCGCAGCAACACCGCCGCCGCGATGAGCACCGACAGCACCAGCATCACCAGCCATCCCCAGCGCTGGTGGAACGGGATCGGCACGGTCTGCAGCAGGCCTTCGGCGCTGGCCTGGTTCAGCAGCCAGCCGTGATGGCACACCGGGCACACCAGCTGGTACTGCTTTTCGCGGACCCATCCGAACAGGTGGTAGAAGTGCCCGTACGAATAGCGCAGGCGCATCGCGAACGCGCGCTCCTGTTCGCAGCGCGGGCAGAACTGGCGCTCCTCCATGCCACAGGCGACGTCGCGCTCGCCCCAGCCCCACAAGATCATCGTCGCGTCCCCATCGGCCGGGCCGCGATCCCCCGATCGCCAGGCCGTGCGGATTCTGTGCCTGGTCCGGCATAGCGTCAACGGCCGCACACCGACCGGCGCGGACGCGCGCAAGTCTCTACAATGCCGCCCCCTGTCGCAATGCCGTGCCCTGCCCCGATGAACATCGTCGTCAACGAAGACCTCAAGGCCTACATCGATCCGCTCACCGCCGACGAATACGCGGCGCTGGAGCGCAGCCTGCTCGCCGAGGGCTGCCGCGATGCGCTGGTGCTGTGGGGCGAGATCCTGGTCGACGGGCACAACCGCTACGGCATCTGCCAGAAACACGGGCTGCCGTTCCAGACCGTGCAGAACACCCGTTTCCAGTCGCTGCAGGACGTGCACCTGTGGATGATCGACCAGCACCTGGGCCGGCGCAGCGTGTCCGATTTCCAGCGCGGCGTGCTGGCGCTGCGCAAGCGCGAGATCCTGGCCGAGCGCCGCAGCCGCGCCGCCGCGGCGACCGCGGCGTCCGTCGACAGCCCTGAAGCGACAACCGATGCGCACGACGATGCCGCGCCCTGGGCCGATGCGCCAGCCGGCGGAGACGGCGCGAGCGTCGAGGCGGCGCCGGCGCCGTTGAGCCGTGCCGACCTGGCGCGCGCCGCGCGGCTCAGCAACAGCCAGGTGGTGCAGATCGAGAAGATCCAGAAGCAGGCTACCGCCGAAGTGGTGGAAGCGGTGAAGTCCGGCGCGATCTCGATCAACGCTGCCGCCGCGGTGGCCAGCCTGCCGGAGGAGGAACAGCGCGCCGCGGCCAGGGCCGGCAAGGATGAACTCAAGCAGGCGGCCAAGCGCGCCCGCGAGTCCAAACGCAAGCCGCGCGAAACCCCGGCCGAGCAGGATGGCGAGGGCAACGCGGTGCAAGGCGACGACGCGGAACTGGCCGCGCTGCGCCTGCGCGTGGCCGAACTGGATGCCGAGAACCGGGTGCTGCGCGATGAACTGGCGGCGTTGCGGGCGCAGTTGCAGGACTGATCCGGCACTGGCCCGCCACGCATCGGTCCCATGCGCAGCACGTGCAGGAGAGCCTTCCGTCCCGAGGCTTGTTCCGGCAATACCGCGTCGGGACTGAAGTCCCTCCCACAGGGATGCCGCCCGCCCCACGGAGACGCCACGCACATCGATGACATGTGCAAGGCCATCGTTCTTACACACTTGCCGTACGACACGCCAACCACCCTCGCCCGGCGATGAAATCCGCCTAACCCGCCGCTGCGTACACTGGCCGGCATGAGCGTTTCCTCCGCCCCGTCGATGCCGCCCGATCCGCGCCGCGCGCAGCTGCGGCGCATGAAGCTGCTTGCCGCGCTGTTGCTGCTGGCGATGCTGGCCGGCTTCCTGCTCAGCCACGTCATGGGCATGCACGGCGCCTGGGCCTGGATCGGCGCGTTCTGCGAGGCGGCCACGGTCGGCGCGCTGGCCGACTGGTTCGCGGTGGTGGCGCTGTTCCGGCATCCGCTGGGGTTGCCGATCCCGCACACCGCGATCATCCCGCACGGCAAGACCCGCATCGCCGACAGCCTGGCGGTGTTCGTGCGCGACCATTTCCTGGAACCGGCGACGCTGCTGTCCAAGCTCAGCGCGTTCGACCCCGCCGCGCGGCTGGGCCAGTGGCTGGCCGAACCGGTGCAGGCAGGCAAGCTGGCCGAGCTGGCGCGCGGTTGGGCGCTGCAGGCGCTGGACCTGCTCGACGAGGCCGCGGTGCGGCGCCGCATCCACGGCTTCGTGGTCGCGCGCCTGCACGAATGGAATGCCGCCGCGACCGCCGGCGAGATCCTCGGCCTGCTCACCGCCGACGGCCGCCACCAGGCCCTGCTCGACGAAGCGCTGACCCGGCTCGGCCGGCACCTGGACGACGCGGCGGTCAAGCAGCGGGTGTCGGCGATGATCGTCAAGTACGCGCGCCGCGAATGGCCCAAGCTGGTCGGCACGGTGGAATGGGTCAAGCCGGTGGAAGGCATTGCCGACACCCTCGCCGAACGCCTGGCGCATGCGTTGCTGGACGAACTGCAGGACGTGCTGTCGCAGCCGCAGCATCCGCTGCGCCAGGACTACGAGCGCTGGCTCGGCGGCTACGTGCAGCGCCTGCGCAACGACCCGGCCACCGCCGACAAGCTGCAGGCGATGAAGCAGCGCCTGATCGAGCACCCCGGCGTGCAGGACTACGTGCAGGGCCTGTGGGAGCAGATCCACGCCAGCCTGCGCGAGGACCTGTCGCGCAGCGACGGTGTGCTGGTGCAGCATTTGCAACGCTCGCTGGGCGCGCTCGGGCAGTCGCTGGCCCAGGACAGCGCGCTGCGCGACGCGCTCAACCAGCACCTGCTGGGCGGCGCGGAGAAACTGACCCAGCGCCTGCGCAGCGGCGTCACCGAGCACATCGCGCAGACCGTGAAAGGCTGGGACGAGCGCCACCTGGTGGAGCAGCTGGAGCTGAGCGTGGGCCGCGACCTGCAGTACATCCGCTTCAACGGCACCCTGGTCGGCGGCTTGATCGGGCTCGCGCTCCACGCAGCCGTCACGCTGATTCCATGATGGTCTGAACCGTTGCCCCAGCCCTGAATGGGGGCTGGTGCGGCGGCAACGATCGCGCTAGCGTGGTCCGCACGGTCGGGGCAGGACCGGCGCTGCAATCGTGAAGGCCGATATCCCGTATAAGCGGAAGGACGGCGATGCCAGCGCATCGCCAGCGTTCGCCAAAGGAAAGGGGCTCATGTCGAAGAACCACTGGACACCCGCTGCCGGCCCTGCGCGTTTGGCGCGCATCGCCGCCCTGGCAGTGCTGGTGCTCGGGTTGCTGGCCGCGGCATTGATCGCACGCGGCCTGCAGCAACGCAATCTGCAGCAGGCCCGCGACCGCTTCCAGGAGCTGACCAGCCACGCCACCGGCGAACTGCAGCAACGCATGAACGTCTACGAACACGGCCTGCGCGGCGCGCGCGGCGCGGTGATCGCCGCCGGCGGCGACCGCATCACTCGCGAACGCTTCACACGCTACAGCGATTCGCGCGAGTACCGGCGCGAATTCCCCGGCGTACGCGGCTTCGGCTATATCCGCCGGGTGGCGCGCAGCGAAGAGGCCGCGTTCCTGCAGCAGGCGCGTGCCGACGGGGCGCCGTCGCTGCAGATCGGGCAGCTGGCGCCGCACGACGGCGACCGCTTCGTGATCCTGTATATCCAGCCGGTGCGCGTCAACAATCCCGCGCAGGGCTTCGACATCGCCTCCGAGCCGGCGCGGCGCGCCGCGGCGATCGCCGCGGCGCGCTCGGGCAAACCGACCCTCACCACGCCGATCCGCCTGGTGCAGAGTCCCGGGGTCGGCAACAGCGGGTTCCTGCTGTTGCTGCCGATCTACCGCGAAGACCTGCCGTTGCAGACCCCGGAGCAACGTTGGCAGGCCACCACCGGCTGGGCCTATGCGCCGCTCAATATTGCCGAAGTGCTGGTGTCGTCCCCCAACCATGCCCACGACTTGCTGCTGACCCTGGCCGACAGCGAGAACAGCACGCAGCCGTTCTATCGCGGTGCCGCCGCGGGGGCGCCGGTCGCGGGCTTGCGCGCCGAGCGCAGCCTGCCGGTCTACGGACGGCGCTGGCTGCTCAGCGCACAGGCCACGCCGGGCTTCGTCCGCTCGCTCAACCAGACCTCGCCGCTGCTGGTCGGCGGCCTGGTCGGCGGCATCTCGCTGCTGCTCGCCGCGCTGCTGTACCTGTACCTGACCGGCCGCCATCGGCGCGACCTGATCCTGCGCGAGCAAAGCCAGTTGGCTTCGCTGGTCGGCGGAACCAGCGAAGCGATCGTGGCCGAAGACCTGCACGGCCGCATCACCCACTGGAATCCGGCCGCCGAACGCATCTTCGGCCACACCCCGGGCCAGGCCATCGGCCAGCCGCTGCAGGACCTGCTGGGTACGCAGGTACGCGATTCCACCGGCAACGACACGCAGGTGCGTGAACTGCGCCATCGCGACGGCCACGTGGTCAGCGCGCTGGCCAGCGCCTCGCCGATCCTGGACACCGACGGCGACGTCGTCGGCCACTCGCACCTGCTGCACGACGTCTCCGAACGGGTGCGCGCCGAGGCGCGGGTGCTGGAGCTCAACGCCACCCTGGAACAGCAGGTGGCGCAGCGCACCAGCGAGCTGGTCACCTACTCGGCGTTGCAGCGCACGATCCTGGCCAACGCCGGCTACGCGATCGTGGCCACCGATCCGGACGGCACCATCACCCTGTTCAACCCCGCCGCCGAGACCATGCTCGGCTACGCCGCGCACGAGATGATCGGACGCAAGGCCACCGGCCTGTTCCTGGATCCGGAGCAGTTGGCCAGCCGCGCCGAGCACATGGCCGCGCAATCGGGCATGGCGGTGGTGCCGGCGTTCGAGTCGGTGGCCGCGTTGTCCACGCTGGGGCGCAGCGATACCCGCGAATGGACCTACGTCAGCAAGGACGGCCGCCCGTTCCCGGTGCTGCTGACGCTGAGCACGCTGCGCGACGACAACGACCAGGTGATCGGCTACCTCGGCATCGCGGTCGACCTGACCGAGCAGAAGCGCCACGAGCGCGAACTGCGCCTGGCGATCGACGCGGCGGAAACCGCCAACCAGTCCAAGAGCGATTTCCTGGCCAACATGAGCCACGAGATCCGCACGCCGATGAACGCGATCCTGGGCATGCTGTACCTGCTGCAGCACAGCGAGCTGCCGCAGGCGGCCAAGGACATGATCCAGAAGATCGATACCTCGGCGCGCTCGCTGCTGGAGATCATCAACGACATCCTCGACTTCTCCAAGATCGAATCCGGGCGCATCGACCTGGAATCGGAACCGTTCGACCTGAACCAGTTGCTGGAGAACATCGCCGCGCTGATGACCTCGGCGATCAGCGCCAAGCCGGTGGAGATGATCGTCGAGCCGCTGCCGGCCGGCTGCCGCTGGCTGCGCGGCGACGCGCTGCGCCTGAACCAGGTGCTGATCAACCTGGTCGGCAACGCCATCAAGTTCACCGAGCAGGGCGAAGTGGCGCTGTCGGTGCGCAGCTTCCCCAGCCCCGAGCCCGGCAAGGTCAAGCTGTTCTTCTCGGTGCGCGACACCGGCATCGGCATCGCGCGCGAGAAGCAGAGCCTGATCTTCTCGCCGTTCCTGCAGGCCGACACCTCCACCAGCCGCCGCTACGGCGGCAGCGGCCTGGGCCTGACCATCAGCCGGCGCCTGGTGGAACTGATGGGCGGCCAGTTGGAGGTGCAGAGCACGCCTGGGCTGGGCAGCGATTTCTATTTCGCGATCAGCTTCGCGGTGCTGCCGGCGCCGGCCGCCGAGGTGGAGCACCCGGAGGCGCGCCGGGTGCTGATCGCCGACGACCACGACCTGGTGCGCAACAACCTGGCCAGCATCGCCAGCGGTTTCGGCTGGCAGGTGGAAGCGGTGTCCAGCGGGACCGCGGCGGTCGCCGCGGCCGGTCCGGAACGCGACAGCTTCGACGTGATCCTACTCGACTGGCGCATGCCCGACCTGGACGGGCTGAGCGTGGCGCAGCGCATCCGCGCGCAATCGGCGCCGGACCGGCAACCGATCATCGTCATGGTCACCGCCTACGAGCGCCGCCTGCTGGAGGAACAGCAGCACGCGCCCAGCGACGTGGACGCGGTGATGACCAAGCCGGTCACCGCCTCGGCGCTGTACCGCACCATCGCCACGCTGCTGGCGCGGCGCCGCGGCGATGGCCCCGCGCCCTTGCTCAGCGGCGACGGCACCCCGCGCCTGGCCGGCGCGCGGCTGCTGGTGGTCGACGACAGCGAGATCAATTGCGAGGTCGCACAGCGCATCCTCGAGGGCGAAGGCGCGCTGGTGGAGCTGGCGCACGACGGCGAGCAGGCGCTGCAACGGCTGCGGCGCGATCCCAGCCGCTTCCATCTGGTGCTGATGGACGTGCAGATGCCGACCCTGGACGGCTACGAGGCCACCCGCCTGCTGCGCGAGGACCCGCGCCTGGCCCACCTGCCGGTGATCGCGCTGACCGCCGGCGCCTACCGCCAGCAGCAGGACCTGGCCCTGTCCAGCGGCATGAACGGCTTCATCGCCAAGCCCTTCCAGGTCGAAGAGCTGATCGCGGTGATCCGCCAGTTCCTGCCGCTGCGCATGCCGCTGCCGCTCGAGCCGCCACCGCCGGCGGTCGCTGCCGAGGTCTGGCCCGACGCCGACCCGCAACTGCTCGACGCCGACCAGGCGCGGCGCCTGTGGAGCGAACGCGCGCCCTACCAGCGCTACCTGCTGAAGCTGCTGCAGGAGAACCCCGATCCGGCGGCGATGCTGCGCACGCTGCTGGCCCCGGGGGCGCCGGCAGCGGCGATCTCCTACGTGCACAAGCTGCGCGGCTCGGCCGGTTCGCTGGCGCTGCCGGCGCTGGCCGCGGCCAGCGCCGCGCTGGAGGAACGGCTGAGCGATGCGCCGGCCCAGGCCGGCGCGGCGATCGCGGCGCTGGGCACGGCCATGGCCGCCACCGCCGCGGCGATCCAGCGCTTCGTGGCCGAGGCCGAGGCCGCCGCCGCGCAGGCGCCGCCGGCCGCTCCCGCCGCGGATGTCGGCGAGAGCGCAGCGTCCCCGGTCCTGCTGCAACAGCAACTGCAGCAACTGCTGCAGGCCCTGGACAGCGACGACCCGGACCGCGTCGAGCGGGTGCTGCACGGCCTGGCGCCGTCGCTGCCGGCGGCGATGACGGCGGAACTGCTGCACCTGGTGGAAAGCTTTTCCTTCCGCGAGGCCGAAACTAAAGTCAGGCGCTGGCAGGCCGATGCAAACCAATAGCATCCGCCGCTGCGCCCCAGTCCGGGCGCAGCGGCGTGCACACGACAAGGAACCACGATGGCCCACCCTCCGATCCTGTGCGTAGACGACGAAGCCAGCAACCTGGCGCTGATCCGGCAGATCCTGCGCGAGGACTACGCGCTGACCTTCGCCAAGAACGGCGCCGAAGCCTTGCGCGCGGTGGTCAAGCACCGCCCCGCGCTGATCCTGCTCGACGTCGACCTGCCCGATCTGGACGGCTACACCATCGCCCGCACGCTCAAGCAGGATCCGCGCACCGCGGCGATCCCGATCATCTTCGTCACCGGCAAGGACAAGGACGCCGACGAGAGCATCGGCTTCGAGGCCGGCGGCGTGGACTACATCACCAAGCCCTATTCGCCGAGCATCCTGCGCGCGCGGGTGCGCACCCACCTGTCGCTGGTCAGCGCCGCCAGCCTGGCCAGCAGCCACCGCGACGCGATCCGCATGCTGGGCATGGCCGGCCACTACAGCGACTCGGACACCGGCACCCACATCTGGCGCATGGCAGCCTACGCGCGTGCGCTGGCGGTGGCCGCCGGCTGGTCGAGCGAGGACGCCAGCCTGCTCGAGCAGGCCGCGCCGATGCACGACACCGGCAAGATCGGCATCCCCGACGCGGTGCTGAAAAAGCCCGGGCCGCTGGATGCGGAGGAATGGCGGGTGATGAAGCGGCATCCGCAGATCGGCTACGACATCCTCAGCCGCAGCGGCGCACCGCTGTTCCGGCTCGCCGCCGAAGTCGCGCTGTACCACCACGAGCATTGGGACGGCAGTGGCTACCCGGCCGGCCTGGCCGGCGAACGCATTCCCGAATCGGCGCGGATCGTGGCCGTGGCCGACGTGTTCGATGCGCTGACCACGCAGCGCCCGTACAAGGAGGCGTGGCCGCTGGCCAAGGTGATGGAGCTGTTCCAGCAACAGGCCGGCAGCCAGTTCGAGCCGCGCCTGGTGGCGCTGTTCACCGCGATCCTGCCGCAGATCCTGCAGATCCAGGACTACTGGAGCGAACGCGACTCGGGCGAGGACGTGCAGCCGCGTCCGGCCACCCAGGCCGCGGCGCGGCACAGCGACAGCTGAGCCGCAGAGCACACTGTGGGAGCGACTTCAGTCGCGACGGGCTTTATCGGTAATGCCCGTCGCGACTGAAGTCGCTCCCACAAAAACGCCCTTACGACCAACAGCGCCCGGATCGGGCCGCCGCAGCAAGCGGCACCAACCAGTCCTCAGCGCCGCTGCAAGCGCCAGGCGCGGTGGATGCGCGGGTTGCGCTCGAAATCCGGCGCGATGGTCTGCGCGGTGATCTCCTTGCACAGCGCGAATTCGGCCAGCGCGTTCTCGTCCAGCTTGAAGCGGCGGAAGTTGTTGGAGAAGTACAGCACGCCGTCGGGCATCAGCCGCGCCACCGCCGCGCGCAGCAGGCGCACGTGCTCGCGCTGGATGTCGAAGTCCTCCGCGCGCGCGGAGTTGGAGAAGGTCGGCGGATCGCAGAAGATCACGTCGTAGCGGTTCTTCTCCGCCTCCAGCCAGGTCAGCGCGTCGGCCTGCACCAGCCGGTGCTGGGCGCCGCCCTTGCCGTTGAACGCCAGGTTGTCGGCGCACCACTGCAGGTAGGTGCCGGACAGGTCCACGCTGGTGGTGGAATCGGCGCCGGCCACCGCCGCCTGCACGCTGGCCACGCCGGTGTAGCAGAACAGGTTGAGGAAGCGCTTGCCGCGCGCCTGCTGCGCCATCGCCCCGCGCAGCGGGCGGTGGTCCAGGAACAGGCCGGTGTCCAGGTAGTCGAACAGGTTCACCCGCAGCAGCGCGCCATGCTCGCGCACCACCAGGAACTCGCCGCGCTGCTCGAAGCGCCCGTACTTGCTGCCGCCCTTGCCGCGCTCGCGCGACTTCAGCGCCACCCGCTCGGCCTGGACCTCGAACACCTCGCGCGCGGCGGCCAGCAACTCGTTGCGGCGGCGGCGCACGTCGGCGTCGGGAATCTCTTCGGGCGCGGCGTATTCCTGCACGTGCAGATAGGTGCGCGCCTGGCCGCCGTCTTCCTGGTACACGTCGATCGCCGCCGCGTACTCGGGCAGGTCGGCATCGTAGGCGCGGAAGCAGCTGACCTGCTCGCGCGCGCGCCAGGTCTTGAACTTGCGCAGGTTCTTGCGCAGCCGGTTGGCGACCATCTGCGCGCCGTCGCTGAGCGCGCGCGGCGCCTCGGCCGGCTCGCGCTGCGCGACCGCGATCGGGTCGCAGACGATCAACGGGCATTCCAGCGCGCCGTTGAACATCTGGTATTTCTTGGCCGCGCGCAGGCCGGTGGCGTAAGCCAGGTCGGCATTGCCGCACAGCAGGCTGGCGCGCCACTGCGGCACCGCGCGCTTGAGCGCCTCGCCCAGGCGCCGGTACAGCGCGGTGTCGGCGGCTAGGCGCTCGTCGTACGGCGGGTTGCACACCACCGTGCCCAGCGCCTGCGCCGGCGTGCGCAGGTCGGCGACGTCGCGCACCTCGAACGCGATCGCCGCGGCGACGCCGGCCGCCTGCGCGTTCTCGCGCGCGGCGCGGATCGCGTGCGGGTCGATGTCGCCGCCATGGATCACCGGCCGCAACGCGGCGCGGCCGGCCGCTTCGCGCTGCCGCGCCTCGGCCAGCAACGCGCGCCAGGCGTCCTGGTCGAAGCCCAGCCAGCGGCTCGGCGCGACGCTGAACCCGAGCGGGCCGGCGTCGCCGCGGCGGGCGGCGGCCAGATCGCCGCGCAACAGCCCCGGGGCCACGTCGGCGGCCATCAGCGCGCCTTCGATCAGCAGCGTGCCGCTGCCGCACATCGGATCCAGCAGGCCGCCGCCCTGCGCGTACAGCTGCGGCCATTGCCCGCGCAACAGCACCGCCGCGGCCAGGTTCTCCTTCAGCGGCGCTTCGTTCTGCGCCTGGCGCCAGCCGCGCCGGTGCAGCGAACCGCCGCCCAGGTCCACCGACAGCGTGGCGCGGCCCTTGCGCAGCGACAGGTTCAGCCGCAGGTCCGGATCCTCCACGTCCACCGACGGCCGTTCCAGGCCCTCGCCGCGCAGCGTGTCCACCACCGCATCCTTGACCCGCTGCGCGGCGTAGCGCGCATGCGTGATCGCGGTCCCGGACACGTGCGCGTCCACCGCCAGGGTGTGCTGCGAGGTCAGATGCTCGCGCCACGGCAGCGCGGCGACGCCGGCGTACAGCGCGGTCTCGTCGGGGCAATCGAACTCGTCCAGCGGCCACAGCACGCGGCTGGCCAGGCGCGACCACAGCACGGCGCGCTGCGCATCGCGCAACTCACCCTCGCTATTGACCCCGGACACGGTGGCGGTGGCCTTGGCCACACCGAGCGCGAGCAGCTCGTCGACGAGCAGGTATTCCAGGCCCTTGGCGCAGGAGACGAAGAATTTCACGGGAATGCGGACCACACGAAGAAGGAGGAATGCACGGGCGGACACCGGCCCGCCCCGCGCGTATCGCGGCAGCGCGGCCTGCGACGGGCGGGCGGCGGCAACGGACGGGAAGACGCGAATGGTCGGCCATCGCGCCCGCCATTACCAGCCCGGGGCCGCGCCATGCCCCTGGCGTGGGCCGCATGGCGCGCGGCCCACGCTCACCACGGCGCCAGCCGCCAGCGGTCGGGGTCGGCCTGCAGGCGCGTGTCCAGGCGCAGGCCGTCGAGGAACCCGGCATCGTGCGAGACCACCAGCAAGGCGCCCGGATACTGCAGCAGCACCTGCCGCAGCGCCTCGCGCGCGTCCAGGTCCAGGTGGTTGTCCGGCTCGTCCAGCAGCAGCAACTGCGCCGGCGGATCGCGGTAGAACGCGCAGGCCAGCGCCGCCTTCAGCCGCTCGCCGCCGCTGAGCCGGCCGCTGGGCACGCCGATGCGCTGCGCGTCCAGGCCGAGCAGGGCCAGCCGCGTGCGCAGCTCGGCGACATCGGCGACGGCATTGGCCGCCTGCACCTGTGCCAGCACCGGCCGTGCCGGGTCGAGCAGCTGCAGCGACTGGTCCAGGTAGGCGCTGGGCACCTGCACATCGCAGCGCCCGGCCCGCGGCGCGAGCTGGCCGTCGAGCACCCGCAGCAGGGTCGATTTGCCGCTGCCGTTGGGCCCGACCACGCCGATCCGCTGCCGGCCGCCGATGCGCAGGTCCAGCGCGGCGCGCGTGGCCGGGGCGTAGGGCAGCCGCAGGCCGTGCAGGTCGGCGACCCGGCGCGTGGCCACCGCGGCCGGCGCTGGCGCGAACAACGCGATCGGCGCGGCGGCCTCGACCTCGCTCGCGGCCGCGCGCACCTGTGCGCACAGCCGCGCGTGCGCAGCGGCCAGCTGCTGCCGCTGTTTGCCGGCGCTGTGCTCGCTGCGCTGCTTCTGCCCACCGAGCAGGATCGACGCCTGGTTGGCGTCCTGCGCCTGGCGGCGGCCGTGCGCGCTGCGCCGCTGCTGGCGCGCCTGCTGCTCGCGCAACGCATCCCCGTGGCGGCGCCGCTCGTGCCTGCAGCGTTCCAGGTCGGCCAGCGCGTGCTGTTGCTCCTGCGCCTTGCACTGCGCGTAGAACGCGTAGTCGCCGCCGTAGTCGCGCAGGCCCAGCGACGACAGCTCCACGGTGCGCTGCATGTCCTGCAACAGCGCGCGATCGTGACTGACCACCAGCAGCCCGTTCGGCCAGCGTCGCAGTTGCTGCTGCAGCTGCTGGCGCTGCGGACAGTCGAGATGGTTGCTCGGTTCGTCCAGGATCAGCACATCGGCGTCGGACAGCCAGGCGCCGAGCAGCGCCACGCGCATCGCCTCGCCGCCGCTGAGCATGGCCGCCGGCCGCTCCGGCGCCAGTTGGCCGAGCCCGTGCAGCGCCAGTTCGGCGCGCAGGCGCTGGGCGATGTCCCAGCGCTCGCCGAGCGTGTCGAAGTCGGCCGGATCGGCGCTGCCGGCCTCGATCCGCGCCAGTGCGTCCAGCGCCGGACGCACCCCGGCCAGCGAGGCCACCGTGTCGCCGGCGGCGCGCACGATCTGCTGCGGCAGGTAATGGACGCGGCCATGCCGGCGGCAGCGCCCGGCGCTCGGCGCCAGTTGGCCGGCGAGCAGGCGCGCGAGCACGCTCTTGCCGACGCCGTTGCGGCCGACCAGGCCGGTGCGCCGCGCATCGAGCACGAAATCGAGATCGGAAAACAGGGTCCTGCCGTCGGGCAGGACATACGACGCGCTTTGCAGCGCGAGCAGGGGATGCGTCATGGGACCTCCAGGGATGCCGGTCGCGCCCGCCGGGTTCGGCAGGAACGGACAAGGCCGTCGAAGACGGCGGCATCACTGGCGCATCGGAGGAATCCTCGGCTAGCTCACTACTCTGAGCCAGGATGGTAACCCGCGTGCGCGCGGCCTGGCCGCGAAGCGGCGGCGGCGCTCAGCCGCCGGCCAGGAACGCGGCGTGGTACTCGGCCTCGGCCACCGGCGGCAGGCGGTCGCCGAAACCGATCGCCTGGAAATACTCGGCCAGCACGCCGGGCAGCACCAGCCCCGGTTCCGGCGCGAAGCCGAAACGGGCGAAGAACGCCGGCTCGCCGAGCGCCACGCAGCCGGCCGCGCCCAGCGCCTGCAACTGCGCCAGCGCCTCGCGCACCAGCCGCGTGCCCAGTCCCTGGCGTTGATGGCCCGGCCCCACCGACAGCGGCCCCAGCGCATACCAGCCGCGGCTGCCGTCGGACAGCTGCAGCGGCGACACCGCCACGTGGCCGACCACGTAGCCGTCGTGGTCGGCCACCAGCGACAGGGTCAGCGCGCCGTCCGCGCGCAGCCGTTCGATGACCTGCTGCTCGTCGTGGCGGCTGTGCGCGACGCGGAAGAACGCGACCAGGGTCAGCGCCTCGATCGCGGCGTGGTCGGCGGCCGTTTCGGCGCGGATGTTCAGTTCCATCGGCGACTCCGGTTGGCGTAGCGCGCGACGCAGGCAGCGCTGCTCACAGCGTTTCCAGCAGTTCGGCGAAGGCCCGTGCCGAGGTCTCGACGTGGGCGCCCAGCCGGTGCGTGTCGTCGACCAGCAGCAGCCGCGCCGCGCGCGCCTGCGCCCAGGCGATCACCTCGGCGGCGGGAATCAGTTCGTCGTGCCAGGCGTGCACGATCGAGATCGGCACCGGCGCCGCGTCCAGCGCCGGCATCCAGCCCAACCGCGTCGGCGGCACCATCAGGAACAGGCCGCGCACCGACACCTGCAGCGACACCTGCGCGGCGATGTACGCGCCCAGGCTGGACCCGGCCAGCACCAACGGCCCGCGCTGCGCGGCGGCCTGCGCCAGCGCCAGCAGGCGCTGCAGCCGCGCCGGCACGTCGCCGAGCTGGCTGACCTCGCGGCGCGCGTCCAGGTCGGTGAAATCCGGGCGCTCATGGCTCCAGCCCAGGCGCTGCGCGACCTCGGCCAGCGCCGCGACCTTGATCGCGTCCGGGCCGCTCTCGAAGCCGTGCACCAGGATGCAGTGGCCGCGGCTCACAGCGCCACCACCGCATCGCCGAGCCGCAGCGTGCCGCCGTGCACGATCCGCGCGCACAGCCCGCCATGGCCGCGCATCGCGTTGTAGCCGCCCGCGCCCAGCGCGTCTTCCATGCGTGAGCACGGGTCGCACGGCGCGATGCCCTCCAGCTCAACCTCGCCGATGCGGAAGCGGCGCCCCTTCAGCGCGATCAACGGGATGCCGGAGACGACCAGGTTGCGGCGCAGGGTCGCCGGCGCCAGCTGCGCATGGCCGGCAAGCGCGGCGATCGCCGGCAGGTGTTCGGCCTGGATCAGGGTCACCCCGCGCTTGCCGTTGCTGCCCGCGTAGCGGTCGCCGAACAGGCCGCCGTCGGCATGCGCCAGCGCCTGCGCCACCTCGAGCATCGGCACGTCGCGCGCCGGACGCAGGCCTATCCAGTCCACGCGTCCGGCGCGCGGCAACGTGGCGAGCAGCGTCGCCAGCGGGCTATCGGGATTCAGAGTCATCATCGGGCTTCAGAGTGATCAGCGAATGCTAGCATCCGCGCATGTCGCAGACCCCGCCGTTGCCGATCCACGATGCCCCCCTGCCCTACGTCGAACGGCTGCAGGCGCGCTCCCTGGATGCGATCGAACTGGCGGTGATCCATTGCACCGAACTACCCGACCTGGCCAGCGCACGCGCCTACGGCGAACGCGTGCTGTATCCGTCGGGCACCGGCAACAGCGGCCACTTCTACATCGACCGCGACGGCAGCGTGCACCGCTACGTGCCGCTGCAGCGGGTGGCGCACCACGTGCGCGGCTACAACCCGCAGTCGCTGGGCATCGAACTGGTCAACCGCGGGCGCTATCCGCACTGGCTGGATTCGCGCCACCAGGCGCTGGACGAAGCGTATCCGCCGGCGCAGATTCAGGCGCTGATCGCCCTGCTGCGCCAGCTGCAAGCGCAGTTGCCGCAGCTGCGCCACATCGCCGGCCACGACGCGCTGGACCGCAGCCGCGAACCGGCCAGCGACGATCCGGCGCTGCAGGTGCAGCGCAAGCTCGATCCCGGTCCGCGCTTTCCGTGGGCGCAGGTGCTGCAGGCGGTGGCGCTGACGCCGTATGTGCCTTCGGCGGATGCGGTTTCCGACCACTGACGCCGTTGGCGCAGGCCCCTGTAGGAGCGGCTTCAGCCGCGACAGGCAGCCTGACGGTGCGTGTCGCGGCTGAAGCCGCTCCTACAAAAAGACACCCGCGGCGCCGTGCCACTGCGCACGACGCCACAGCGGGGCATGCTCAGCGCGGACCGAGGTAATTCTTCTCGCCCGCGGTCACCGCCAGCTCCAGGCGGTTGGCGACCGGGGCGAGCGGGCATACCACGTGCGCGGTGAACGCGCAGGGCGGGTTCTGCGCCAGGTTGAAGTCCAGCACGACGCACTCGCCCTGCGGCGGCTCGACGAACAGGTAGCGCGCGCCGCCATAGCTCTCGCGGCCGCTGGTGCGGTCGGAGAACGGGAAGAACACCCGCTTGCCGGCATCCTCGCGCAGCGCCTGCAGCCGGTAGCGGCGGCCGCCGAGGGTGAATTCGGCGACGCCCGCCAGCGCCAGCGGCTGCGGCGTGCCGATCGAGGTGAGCAGGACGATCGCGCGCGGCGTCGCGGCCGGGTGCCAGTCGGCCACCACGCGCCAGCGCGGATCGGTCGGGAAATAGTCGATGCCGCGGAAGCCGTTGCGCGCGGCCGCATGCGGATCGCGGAAGCGCCAGCCGAACAGGGTGCCGGTACGCACCACGTAGAACTCCTGCTCGCCCAGCGCCAGCCGCGTCTCGGTGCCGTGCGCCGCGTCGGTGCCGAGGCGACCGGCGCCGAACGGCTGCCCGTGCGCCGTCACCGCCACGTCCGCCGCGGCCTCGAAGAACACGCCGGCCTCGTCGTCGATCCGCAAGCGGCCCAGGTACGCCGGCCCGGCCGGCAACTGCACATCGTTGCCCGCGGCGCTGCCGACCCGGTGCTCGCCGCTGCGCAACCGGCCGGAGCCGGTGTAGCTGAGCCAGCCGGCCGGCGCGCGCAACCGCGCCACGCGCTCGGCGCGGTGCTGCTCCACCGCCATCCGGTAGTGCGCGCCGGATTGCGATGCCGGCGACGCGTCGGCGCCCGCCGCGGGCGGCCGCTCGCCGCAGGCGGCCAGGCTCAGCGCCACCGCCAGCATCCACACTCCACGCCACCGCATCGCCTCAGCCTCTGTGCTTGCCACCGTGTGTTTCCTCACACCGATCCGGCGCGCGCGCTGCGCGCCGCGTGCAGCGCTCAGCCGCTGGCGCGCGGCCGCGCCGGATCGGCGATCCAGCCGCTCCACGATCCGGCATAGACGCGCGCGCCATGCAGGCCGGCATGTTCCAGCGCCAGCAACAGATGGCAGGCGGTCACGCCCGACCCGCACATCAGCACCACCTCGCGCGGATCGCGCCCGTGCAGCAGCGGCTCCAGTTCGGCGCGCAACTCCTGCGGCGCACGCAAGCGTCCGTCGCGCAGGTTCTGGCCCAGCGGGCGGTTGATCGCGCCGGGCACGTGCCCGGCGAGCGGATCGATCGGCTCGACCTCGCCGCGAAAGCGCTCGGCAGCACGCGCGTCCAGCAACCAGCCCGGCGCCTCGTGCAGGCGCGCGGCGATTTCCTCGGCATCGGCGATGCGGCTGGTATCGAAGCGTTGCGGATACGGCGGCTGCGGCGAAGGCGCGGCAACGGCATCGGTTTCCGGCAAGCCGAGCCGGCGCCATTCGGCCAGGCCGCCATCGAGCACGGCGACGCGGCGATGCCCGAGCAGGCCCAGCATCCACCACAGCCGCGCCGCGGCCATGCTGCCGTCGCCGGCGTCGTAGACCACCACCTGGGTGTGCGGCGCGATGCCCCAGCGGCCGAGCGTGCGCGCGAACGCGTCGGCCTCGGGCAACGGATGCCGGCCCAGGCCTGGGCGGCCGAGGTCGGACAGGTCCGTGTTGAGATCGGCATACACCGCGCCGGGCAGATGCGACTGCGTGTAGGCCTGGCGCGCCAGCTGCGCGGCCTGCGGATCGGCAAGCGCGGCCGCGGCGAAACGCGCATCCACCAGGCGCAGGTCGGGATGGTCGAGCGCGGCCGCCAGCGCCGGCGCGTCGACCAGTTGCTGCCAATCGGGTAACGGATCGCTCATGCGGTTTGCTCCAGTCGTCGACGCAGGTTGAGCAGGATCGCCGCGGTCGCGCCCCAGATCCGCTGCCCCGGCCAGCCGTATTCCAGCACCGCGCGCGGCCGCCCGCGGTAGTCGGTCTCGATGCTGCGCAGGTTGTCCGGCGCCATCAGATAGGCCAGCGGCACTTCGAACACCTCCGCCACCTCGCCCGGATGCGGCTGCGGCACGAAGGCCGGATCGATCGCCGCCACCACCGAGCTCACCCGGAAACCGCTGATGGTCACGAACGGGTCCAGATAGCCCAGCGGTTCCACCTGCGCCGCGGACAGCGCGATCTCTTCCTCGCTCTCGCGGATCGCCGCGGCCACCGCATCGGCGTCGTCGGCTTCGATGCGGCCGCCGGGAAAACTGACCTGGCCGCCGTGGTGGCGCAGGCCGTCGGTGCGCCGGGTCAGCAATACGTGGGCGCCATCGGCGCGCGGCAGCAGCCCGACCAGCACCGCGGCCTCGGCCAACACGCCGTCGGGCAGCAGATCGTGCAGTTCGTGGTGATTCCAGCCCGGGCCTGCGGGCGGCCGCTGCAGCGGATGCAATGCGCGCAGCAGCCGCGTGCGTTCGGCCAGGCGCTGGCCCGGCGTCGGCGACCAGCCGCGTGCCGGCAGCACGTCCTGCATGTAGTGCTGGCGCTCGGCGTCGCTCATGCCACGCCAGCGCGCGATCTCGTCGCCGCTGCGCAGGCAGCCGGCGCAATAGCCCTGCGCATCGAGCGTGCACAGACCGACACAGGGCGTGAGCAATACATGGGGGACGGGATCCATCGGATTCGACACCTGATCAGCCTAGCGCGATTCGCCGGCGGCGGCACTTTGCGCGCCACAAAAAAAAATGCGCCGGCGTTGCCGCCGGCGCACTGGTCATGCACTGGGCAGCGCGCTTACTTGACGCTGATCAGCTTGATCTCGAACTGCACCGCCACGTTCGGCGGGAACGGCGTGCGCGGGTCGGCGCCATAAGCCTTGTCCGGCGGCAGGGTCACTTCCCACTTGGAACCGGCCGGCATCTGCAGCAGCGTGTCGCGCATGGCCTGCATCTCGACTTCGCTGACCTTGATCGACGGAATCTGCTGCGCCGGACGCGCCTGCGCCGGGCGCTGGCCGAACGGATACGGACCGGCCACTTCCAGCTGCACGGTGCTGGCCTGGGTCGGCTTGGCGCCCTTGCCGGCTTCGATCACGCGGTACTGCACGCCGCTGGGCAGCGTCTGCACGCCGGCCTTGGCCTTGTTCTGCGCGATGAACTGGTCGCTCTTGGTCTTGTTCTCGGCAGCGGCCTTCTCGTAGTCGGCCTTGGCCTGCTGGGCACGGCCCTGCTCGCGCTTCTGGAACGCTTCGACGGCCGGCTTCAGCTGGTCGGCGGCGACCGCCGGCTGCTTCTTGGCGTAGGCATCCTGCAAGCCCTTCACCACCGCATTGATATCGAGCTGCTCGCCGCGGCCGGACAGTTCGGCAAGGTTGTTGCCGTAGTCGTAACCGAAGTAATAGCTCAGCTTGCCCTTCTCGGACGAGGTGTCCTGGGCGAACGCATTGCCGCTCAGGGCTAGGGCCGCCACGGCGACCGCAATAGAACGCAACTTCATCAAACAATTCTCCAGGGTGGTGGCACAGGACGGCCTGTGCCGCCTGAGATGACGCGTTAGGATAGCCGCCGCGGCGCATAACCGCTACCGACGGGACGCAGGTGTGACAGGCCGGCGCGCCCAGAGTTCCCTTCACTTTTTTTTTACATCTCAGGAATGGCCATGTCCGGCGCGCCGGTCGTCACCGATACCCAGGATGCGATCCGCATCGTCACCGTGAACCGCGTCGACAAGCTCAACGCGTTGAATCGCCAAACATTGCAGGGCCTGGATGCGGCCTTCGCCGAAGCCGAGGCCGACCCCGCGATCCGCGTGGTGGTGCTGACCGGCGCCGGCGAGAAGGCCTTCGTGGCCGGCGCCGACATCGCCGAGATGAACGAACTTACACCGGTTCAGGGCCGCGACTTCTCGCACCTCGGCCAGCGCCTGATGCGCCGGATCGAGCGCATGCCCAAGCCGGTGCTGGCGATGGTCAACGGCTTCGCGCTCGGCGGCGGACTGGAACTGGCCATGGCCTGCCACCTGCGCGTGGCCGCCGACAACGCCCGCTTCGGCCAGCCGGAGATCAATCTGGGGCTGATCCCCGGCTTCGGCGGCACCCAGCGCCTGCCGCGGCTGGTCGGCCGCGCCGCGGCGCTGGAGCTGTGCCTGCTCGGCGCGCCGATCGACGCGGCGCGCGCGCTGCAGCTGGGCTTGGTCAACCGCGTGGTGGCGGCCGCCGACCTGCGCGAGGCGACGCTGCAGCTGGCGCGGCAACTGGCCGGCGCCGCGCCGCTGGCGTTGCGCGGCATCCTCGACGCGATCCAGGTGGGCGGCGAGTCGGCGATCGAGCAAGGCCTCGAATACGAGACCGCGCAGTTCGGCCTGCTGTTTTCCAGCGAGGACATGCGCGAAGGCACCCGCGCGTTCCTGGAACGGCGCCCGCCGCTGTTCCGCAACCGCTGAGCCGCGCACACCGATGCCTGGCTCGCCCTCCCCTGCGGCGCCGCTGCAATTGCTGCGCTGGGTGCTCGACGACGATCTCGACGCGGCGATCGACGGTGGCCTGATGGACTACGCCGGCGACGCCGACGACGACCGGCTCGACCCGGCCCATCCGCAGCTGCGCGCGCAGTTGCTGGCGGCGCAGCGGCGCCTGCGCGAGGCCTGGGCCGCGCGCGAGCGCTATCGCGCCCGCGAAGCGCGCCTGGCGCGCCGCGCCGCCGCGCGCGAGGCCCGCCGTGCGGCGCCGCCCGCGGCAGTGGCCGCAACCGCCCCATCGTTGCCGCCGGCGGCCGCGGCGATCCTGGCGCGGGCCAAGGCCAAGGCCGCCGCACGGGGAACGCCATGACCGCACTCGCCGCCGCGCCGCGGCGCGGACGGACCTTGAGCAAGGCCGAGATCCACGAACTGTTCTCGCGCTTGTCCGAACTCAATCCCACGCCGACCACCGAACTGGACTACAGCACCCCGTTCGAACTACTGATCGCGGTGATCCTGTCGGCGCAGGCCACCGACGTCGGGGTCAACAAGGCCACGCGCCGCCTGTACCCGGTGGCGAACACGCCGGCGGCGATCCTGGCACTGGGCGAGGACGGGCTGAAGCGCTACATCTCCACCATCGGCCTGTTCAACGCGAAAGCCAAGAACGTCATCGCCACCTGCCGCATCCTGGTCGAGCAGTACGCCGGCGAAGTACCGCGCGACCGCGCCGCGCTGGAAGCCTTGCCCGGGGTCGGCCGCAAGACCGCCAACGTGGTGCTCAACACCGCCTTCGGCGAGCCGACCATCGCCGTGGACACGCACATCTTCCGCGTCGCCAACCGCACCGGCCTGGCCCCCGGCAAGGACGTGCGCGCGGTCGAGGACGGCCTGCTCAAGCGGGTGCCGGCGCAGTTCATGCACGACGCGCACCACTGGCTGATCCTGCACGGCCGCTACGTGTGCAAGGCACGCAAACCGGACTGCCCGCGCTGCGTGATCCGCGACCTTTGCCGGTTCAAGGACAAGACGCCGGAGTGAGGCTCTTGGAACGACGGCCGTCGGATCGTCGATCAGGTGCACTGTAGGAGCGGCTTCAGCCGCGACAGCTTCCGAAGCCGGAGCTCTCGCAGCTTCACTCGTCGCGACTGAAGTCGCTCCCACAAAGGGCGTCCCTGACGAAGCGGAGTTGCAGGGCCTTCTGTGGGAGGGACTTCAGCCCGACTGCATGCCACTACGGAAACCACACCGCTTCGCTCGTCGCGGCTGAAGCCGCTCCTACAACGGCCTTCGGATAGCCGGCTGGGTGCACTGTAGGAGCGGCTTCAACCGCGACACCTTCCGAAGCCGGAGCTCTCTCAGCTTCACTCGTCGGGACTGAAGTCCCTCCCACAAAGGGCGTCCCTGACGAAGCGGAGTTGCGGGGCCTTCTGTGGGAGGGACTTCAGTCCCGACTGCATGCCACTACGGAAACCACACCGCTTCGTTCGTCGCGGCTGAAGCCGCTCCTACAGGAAGCGTTTGGCTGCCTCGACACGGCCAACTAGCGTTTGGTTGCCTCGGCACGGCCAACTACGCCGCGCGCTGCCCTTCCACGCGCCGGTCCAGTTCCTTCCAGTCCACCACCAGCGCGCAGCCGCGGGCGGCGGCGTTGCGGCTCCAGTCGCGCAGCAGTTCCAGGCAGGCGTGGTCGACGTGGTGCAGCCGCGCCACATCCAGATGCAACTCGGTGTTGGGCGGCAGCCGTTCCAGGGTCCGCGCCATGGTCGGCACGCGCAGGAAGGTGGCCGAGCCCTCCAGCGACAGGCGCAGCTTGCCGGCGCCCGCCGCGGCGCCGCCGTCGGCGTTCTCGTGCGCATGCACGCCGACCTTCAGCCGCGACTGCTGCAGCGCCAGCCGCAGCAGCGACAAGGCGAAGCCGATCAGCACGCCGGTGAGCAGGTCGGTGGCGACGATGGCGAAGGTGGTCGCCAGGTAGATCGCGGCGGTGCCGCGGCCATAGGCGGCCAGCTCGCGCACCTGCCCCAGCTTGACCATCTTCAGCCCGGTGTACACCAGGATCCCGGCCAGGCACGCCACCGGGGTCATCCGCAGCAGCCACGGCAGCAGCAGCGCGAACACCAGCAGCCAGCCGCCATGCAGCATGGTCGACGCGCGGGTGGCGGCGCCGGCCTGCACGTTGGCCGCGCTGCGCACGATCACCCCGGTCATCGGCAACGCGCCGAGGAAGCCGCACAGCATGTTGCCCACGCCCTGCGCGGCGAGTTCGCGGTCGTAATGGGTGCGCGGGCCGTCGTGCATACGGTCCACCGCCGCCGCCGACAACAAGGTCTCGGCGCTGGCGATGAAGGCGAAGGTGAAGGCCGACAGCAGCAGCGTCGCGTCGAACACGCCGAGCATCTGCGCCAGCGTCGGCGTGTGGATCGCCGAGAGCAGGTTGGCCGGCACGTCGACCTTGCGCACGTCCACGCCCTGCAGTTGCACCCACGCGGTCACCGCCACCACCGCCAGCAACGCGCCGGGCACGAAACGCAGCCGCTGCGGACGCAGCCGCTCCCAGGCCAGCATGATCGCGGTGGTGCCGAGCCCGACCAGCAAGGCGGCGCGACCCACGCCGGCGTCCAGCGCGCGCCACAGCGTCGCCGGCAATGCGGCGAAGTTCTCCAGGCCGCGCGCCTTCGGCGCCGCATCCATCAGCACGTGCGCCTGCGAGGCGACGATCAGGATGCCGATGCCCGACAGCATCCCGGCGACCACCGCCGGCGAGGTCATGCGGAACCACACGCCGGCGCGGCACACCCCGGCCACCAGTTGGATCGCGCCGGCCAGCAGGATCACCGGCCCCAACGCCGCCACGCCGTGCTCGCGCACCAGCTCGAACACCAGCACCGCCAGCCCGGCCGCCGGGCCGCTGACCTGCAGCGGCGAACCGGCGATCAAGCCGACCACCAGGCCACCGACAATGCCGGTGATCAGTCCGGCCGCCGGCGGCATGCCCGAGGCGATCGCGATGCCCATGCACAGCGGCAGCGCGACCAGGAACACCACCACCGAAGCCAGCAGGTCGCGGCCGAACGCGCGGTTGCGCAAATAGCCGGCGAACGCGGAAGCGCCGGCGTCGGATCGGTCTGTCATGGTTCGCATGTTCGGCTCCTTCAGACCGCGACGTCGCGCAGCACCGGCGCCAGGCGCGGGCGCGGGGTGGCTTCGGGAGGACGCTTGCCCTCTTCCGGCAGCAGCGGCACGAAGCGGCCCTGCTCGGCGTCGAAGGCGCGGATCTCGCCATGGGCGATGTCGTAGATCCAGCCATGGATGCGCAGCGCGCCGCGCGCCAGCCGCGCCGCCACCACCGGCTGCGTGCGCAGGTGGTCCAGTTGCGACACCACGTTCTCCTCGGTCAGGCAGTGCAGCGCGTCTTCGGCGTGCCCGGCGTGATCGTGCTGCGCGGCGACCTGGCGCGCGCTGTCGGTGTGCTTGAGCCAGGCGGCCACGTTCGGCACGTCGCGCAGCGCGTCGGGATTGAGCACCGCCTTCATCGCGCCGCAGTCGGTATGGCCGCAGACCACGATGTGCTTCACCTGCAGCACCGCCACCGCATATTCGATCGCCGCGACCACGCCGCTGACATGCTGCGAGTACGGCGGCACCACGTTGCCGATGTTGCGGTAGACGAACAGTTCGCCGGGTTGCGCGGCGAACATCAGCTCCGGCATCACCCGCGAATCGGCGCAGGTGATGAACAGCGTATGCGGGGTCTGGCCGCCGGCCAGTTGCCGGAACAGGCCGCGCTGGCGCGGATAGACCTCTTTGCGGAAGTGGCGGAAACCATCGAGCAGGCTTTGCATGGGGGAACCTCGGAACAAGGGGAAGGTGTCGCCGCGGCGGTGCCGCAGAACGGGGAAAGAAGAGCGAAGGCCATGCCATCGCGCACTGCGCGAGCACGGCAGGCGGGGCGTGCGGGCGGCGGCTCGGCGATCGCAGCGGCCGGCGGCCGGGCGCGATCGGATCCGCCGTCTCAGGCGCTGGGAGGGCGCAGCCGCGGCCGCGGATGGGTGCCGGCGCCGTGCCATGCCGCCGGCTCGGGCCACAGGGGCGCCCCACGTGTCGGCCGCCACGCCGCGGCCGGCAGTACCGGCGTGTCGTCGTAAGCCAGCTGGTCGAGCGGGTCGCCAGTGCTGCGCGATGCGTCGTGCGCGTCCGTCGCTGGCAGTTCCAGCGCTGCCGTCAGGCCGATGTCGGCCGGCGGCGGCGGCAGGGCCGGCGGCGCAGAACGCAACGCCGGCATCAGCGCCAGCAACGCGATCAACAGCAGTGCGGCGAGCATCGGCATCCGCTTGCAGGCATGCGAGTTCATGCCTCCACGCTAACCAGCGTGACCAGTACCGACAAGTGGTGCAGCGCACAAAAAAGCCGATCGATGGCGCGGTGGCGAGACGATGCCGCAGTTTGTGATGCGCGTCGTGCGCGGCAGCGGCGCGCGGGTTTCATCTGCGCGCCATCGGACCGCAACATGGCGCGCGTCCAATGATGCAGACGGCGCGGCAGCGGGCGCCAGCCTGCGCGGGCCATGTCCGCCAAGTGTCATATTTACGCAATCTTCACATATTAGCCTGCGCGCATCTTCCACCGCCCAGGCAACCCATGAAACTGTCTCGCACCCTCCTCTCGGCAGCCGTGCTCACTGCGATGTTCGCGCCCGCCGCTCACGCCGAGATCGCCATCGACGTGATCGGCGGCTCGGAAATCTCCTTCGAAGGCCTGGTCCAGGCCGACGGCAGCTGGTACGACAACGACGTCCAGGACCTCAACGGCACCACCGGCAACAACGGCAAGAACACCGATTTCGGCCTTCGCCGTGCCGAGTTGGTCGCCAAGGGCAAGGGCCCGGGCAATTTCGAGTGGGTCCTGGGCTACGACGCCAGCACCCTGCGCGAATCGTCCAACAACGGCACCACGGTGCGCAGCAGCGGCAAGTTCCTGGACACCAACATCAAGTACAAGTTCGGCGGCAACGCCAACAACTTCCTGCAGGTCGGCCAGTACAAGCAGCCGAACAGCCTGGAAGAACTGTCCAGCACCAAGAACAACGACTTCATCTCCAAGTCCTCGGTCACCAACACCTACGCGGTGGCACGCCGTCTCGGCGGCGCGGTCGGCTTCGGCGACAGCAACTGGAGCGTGGTCGGCAGCGTGTTCGGCCGCGAGCTGAGCCGCAACCTGGCGCACGGCAGCGGCTACGGCGCGCGCGGCACCTTCGCGCCGATCAACGAGTCGGGCAACATCCTGCACTTCGGCCTGAGCTACGTGAACTACGACACCGACGCCGACACGCTGCGCCTGCGCGCACGTCCGAACGCTGACCTGTCCGGTGTGCGTCTGGTCGACAGCGGCAACCTGACCAACACCGACCGCATCGGCGTGATCGGCGGCGAAGCAATGTGGGTCACCGGCCCGTTCAAGGCCCAGGGCGAGTACTACAACGCCAAGGTCGAGCGTTACGGCGCCAGCGACAACTACAGCACCGACGGCTGGTACCTCAGCGGCGTGTGGAACATCACCGGCGAGACCTGGGGCTACAAGGCCGGCGTGCCGACCACCCCGCTGCCGAACGAGCCGGCCAGCGGCATGTGGCAGCTGGGCGTGCGCTACGACAGCATCGACCTGAACGATGGCGACCTGGTCGCGCGTCCGGTCGGCGCACCGCTGGTCGACGGCGTGCTCGGCGGCAAGATGAACACCTGGACGGTCGGCGCCAACTGGTACTGGCATTCCAACTTCAAGTTCGCGCTGAACTACGTGATGGTGGACAGCAGCAAGTACAGCAGCACCGTCCGCGGCAACGTCAGCGACAAGCCGAACATCCTCGAAGCGCGCGCGCAGTTCTACTGGTAATCGCTCCAGCCGGTGCGGGGCGCGACCGTCGCGCTCCGCACCCGCACCCTGCGCCGCCGCGGCGTCATGTTTCCGTCATGTAACGGCCGTGTCGCTGTCATCGAACGGTTATGTAATGGCCGCGTGCGGTGCCCCGCATACCACCCTTCAGGAGCTTCCTCCGTGATCTTCTCGCTCAAATCCCGCGTCCTGGCCGCCGCCGTCGCCGCGTCGTTCGTGTTCGCCGCCAACGCCGCCGATGTCACCGGCGCCGGCGCCTCCTTCATCTATCCGGTCATGTCCAAGTGGTCGGCCGACTACAACACCGCCACCGGCAAGAAGGTCAACTACCAGTCGATCGGTTCCGGCGGCGGTATCGCCCAGATCAAGGCCGCCACGGTCGACTTCGGTTCCTCCGATGCGCCGCTCAAGCCGGACGACCTGGCCGCTTCGGGCCTGGCCCAGTTTCCGTCGGTGATCGGCGGCGTGGTGCCGGTGGTCAACGTGCAGGGCATCGCCCCGGGCGCGCTGAAGCTGGACGGCAAGACCCTGGCCGACATCTTCCTGGGCAAGGTCAAGACCTGGAACGACCCGGCGATCGTCGCCCTGAACCCGGGCGTGCAGCTGCCCGACGGCAAGATCACCGTGGTGCACCGCTCCGACGGTTCGGGCACCAGCTTCAACTTCACCAACTACCTGTCCAAGGTCAACCCGGACTGGAAGAGCAAGGTCGGCGAAGGCACCGCGGTGCAGTGGCCGGTCGGCATCGGCGGCAAGGGCAACGAAGGCGTCGCCGCCTACGTCAAGCAGATCAAGGGCGGCATCGGCTACGTTGAGCTGTCCTACGCGCTGCAGAACAAGATGTCCTACACCTCGATGAAGAACGCCGCCGGCAAGTTCGTGCAGCCCAGCGACGAGAGCTTCGCCGCCGCGGCCGCCAGCGCCGACTGGGCCAGCGCCAAGGACTTCTACCTGGTGATGACCAACGCCCCGGGCGAGACCTCGTGGCCGATCACCGCGACCAACTTCATCCTGGTCCACAAGCAGCCGAAGAACCCGGCCAGCGCCAAGGCCACCAAGGACTTCTTCAAGTGGGTCTACGCCAATGGCGACGCGCAGGCCAAGCAGCTGGACTACGTGCCGCTGCCGGACGCGCTGGTCAAGCAGATCGACGCCTACTGGAGCGCCAACCTGAAGTACTGATCGGCGCTCTCTCTCCCGCCGATCGCTACCAGGACGCGGGCCCCTCATGGGGTCCGCGTTTTTTGTTTCTTCTCTCCATCGGGGCGCATGCCCCCTTTCTAGGGGGAGTGCGCCCGCAAGGCGGATCAGGAGATGTGCAGGATGGTGCCGGCCCAGGCGCGGTGCCTGCGTGCAGGCGCACAAGCTGCAGGCGCAGCAAGCTGCGCGTGGCTTCGCCCCTACCCTCACCCCGGCCCCTCTCCCGACCGGACAAGGGCGGCGAAGCGGTTGTTTTTCTTGATCAATCTCACGGATGGGCAGCTGCGTCATGAGGCTGTAACAAAAACATCATTTCATAGCGTGCATCCGCCGGCCCGTCCGGCCCTCTTCGCTACGGAGTGACCCCATGAAACTGCAGCCGGCACGCTTTGCCGTCCTGTCCCTGGCCCTCGCCTTCGCCGTCACTGCCTGCCAGCCGGGCAATGGCGACAAGCCGCAGGGTGCCGCCGATGCGGCAGGTGGCGCACCCGCAGCCGCTCCGGCCGACGGCGCCAAGACCGCCGCGGAGATCTCCGGCGCCGGCGCGTCCTTCATCTATCCGCTGGTGTCCAAGTGGTCGGCCGACTACCACACCGCCACCGGCAACAAGATCAACTACCAGTCGATCGGCTCAGGCGGCGGCATCGCCCAGATCAAGGCCGGCACGGTCGATTTCGGTTCCTCCGACAAGCCGCTGGACAGCGCCGAACTGGCCGCCGCCGGCCTCGGCCAGTTCCCCTCGGCGATTGGGGGCGTCGTGCCAGTGATCAACATGGACGGCATGGAAGCGGGCAAGCTGAAGCTGACCGGCGCCGTGCTGGCCGACATCTTCCTCGGCAAGGTCACCACCTGGAACGACCCGGCGATCGCCGCACTGAACCCCGGCACCACCCTGCCCACCACCAAGATCAACCTGGTGCACCGCTCCGACGGCTCGGGCACCAGCTTCAACTTCACCAACTACCTGTCCAAGGTCAGCCCGGACTGGAAGAGCAAGGTCGGCGAAGGCACCTCGGTGCAGTGGCCGGGCGGCGTCGGCGGCAAGGGCAACGAAGGCGTGGCCTCGTACGTGCAGCAGATCAAGGGCTCGATCGGCTACGTCGAACTGGCCTACGCGCTGCAGAACAAGATGCCGTACGCCTCGCTGCAGAACGCGGCCGGCAACTGGGTGCAGCCCAACGCCGAAAGCTTCGCCGCGGCGGCCGCGTCGGCCGACTGGGCCAACGCCAAGGATTTCAACCTGGTCATCACCAACGCCGCCGGCGCGCAGGCGTGGCCGATCACCGCCACCAACTTCATGCTGATGCACAAGCAGCCCAAGGATGCGGCGCGCAGCAAGGCGACCCTGGAGTTCTTCAAGTGGGCGTTCGAGAAGGGCCAGCCGCAGGCCAACGACCTGCACTACGTGCCGCTGCCGCCGGAGCTGGTGCAGCAGATCGAGGCGTACTGGGCCAAGGAGTTCAAGT
This sequence comes from Xanthomonas sp. 1678, assembly GCF_031455575.1. Taxonomy (NCBI): domain Bacteria; kingdom Pseudomonadati; phylum Pseudomonadota; class Gammaproteobacteria; order Lysobacterales; family Lysobacteraceae; genus Xanthomonas; species Xanthomonas sp. 1678. The sequence goes on from NZ_JAVDSZ010000005.1 coordinate 184,909, forward strand.
AAGCGCAACCGCGCTGCCGCCCTCGCCGGCGGCAGCGTGTACGCGGCGGCAGCACGCGCCGCGCACGTGACACGCGACCGGCGCTGCAGCAGGCAGCGCCGGTCGCCGCATCGGTACGACGTATTCCGGACTTTCGGGTTCCCGCTTGCGCGGGAGCGACGCAGCCACCCACCGCGAGCGGCCACCCCCGCCGCGGCCACGATCGGAGCGCGCAGCTGCGCGCTCCGGCAAACACCGAGCCCATGAACGCCACTGTCATTCCCGAAGCGATAACGGCGCCCCGCGGACGCGATCTGCGCGACGCCCGTGCCGACCGTCTGTTCCGCTGGATACTTACCGCCACCGTCGTGTTCGTCCTCGTCGCGCTGGCCAGCGCGGCGCTGTCGATGCTGTGGGGTGGCCGCCATGCCCTGCAGATGCAGGGCCTGAGCTTCTTCTACTCCAGCGAATGGAATCCGGTCGAGAACAAGTACGGCGCGCTGGCGCCGATCTACGGCACCCTGGTCACCGCCATGATCGCGATGCTGATCGCGGTGCCGGTGAGCTACGGCATCGCCTTCTTCCTCACCGAAGTGTCGCCGCGCTGGCTGCGCGGCCCGGTCGGCACCGCCATCGAACTGCTGGCCGGCATCCCGTCGATCATCTACGGCATGTGGGGCCTGTTCGTGCTGGTGCCGGTGATGACCGAGTACGGCACGCCGTGGCTCAACGACCACGTCGGCACGCTGCCGATCATCGGTCCGATGTTCCAGGGCCCGCCGCTGGGCATCGGCCTGCTCACCGCCGGCTTTGTGCTGGCGATCATGGTGATCCCGTTCATCTCCTCGGTGATGCGCGAAGTGTTCCTGACCGTGCCGACGCGGCTGAAGGAGTCGGCCTACGCGCTGGGCTCCACGCGCTGGGAAGTGAGCTGGGACATCGTGCTGCCCTATACCCGCTCGGCGGTGATCGGCGGCATCTTCCTGGGCCTGGGCCGCGCGCTCGGCGAGACCATGGCGGTGGCGTTCGTGGTCGGCAACACGGTGCGGCTGTCGCCGTCGCTGCTGGAGCCGGGCACCACCATCGCCGCGCTGATCGCCAACGACTTCGGCGAGGCCACCGAGACCTACCGCTCGGCGCTGCTGCTGCTGGGCTTCGTATTGTTCATCGTCACCTTCATCGTGCTGGCGATCGCCCGCCTGATGCTGCAGCAACTGTCGCGCCGGGAGGGCAACTGATGGCCGCCGACATCGCCGATCGCCTGTACAACCGCCGCCGCGTGGTCAACGTCTTCGCGCTGCTGCTGTCCTGCCTCACCGCGCTGTTCGGGCTGGCGTTCCTGGGCTGGATCCTGTGGACTCTGGTGTCCAAGGGCATCGCTGGCATCGACGTCGACCTGTTCACCCGCATGACCCCGCCGCCGGGCGAAGACGGCGGCCTGGCCAACGCGTTCTTCGGCAGCGCGGTGATGTGCGGCCTGGCGCTGCTGATCGGCACTCCGCTGGGCGTGGCCGCCGGCACCTGGCTGGCCGAATACGGCAACGCGCGCAAGACCGGCCAGGTGGTGCGCTTCGTCAACGACATCCTGTTGTCGGCGCCGTCGATCGTGCTCGGCCTGTTCGTGTACACGCTGTACGTGATGCAGACCGGCGGACGCTTCTCGGCGATGGCCGGCGCGCTGTCGCTGGCCTTCATCGTGCTGCCGGTGGTGGTGCGCACCACCGACGAGATGCTGCGCCTGGTGCCCTCGCAGATGCGCGAAGCGGCGCTGTCGCTGGGCATCCCGCAGTGGAAGGTGACGATCCAGGTGCTGTACCGCAGCGCCTCGGCCGGCATCGTCACCGGCGTGCTGCTGGCGCTGGCGCGGATCAGCGGCGAGACCGCGCCGCTGCTGTTCACCGCGTTCGGCAACCAGTACTGGAACAACAACGTCATGCAGCCGATGGCGAGCGTGCCGGTGGTGATGAACTCCTTCGCCGGCAGCCCCTACCCGACCTGGCAGCAGCTGGCTTGGTCCGGCGCCCTGGTACTCACCGTGTTCGTGCTGCTGGTCAGCCTCGGCGCGCGCGGCCTGCTGAGCCGCTACAAGACATCCAACGATTGATTCCCCTATGGAACCGGCCATGAACGATCAGCACAACGCCGCACCGATGCACCGCATCGCCATGCCCACCGGGCACACCGCGCTGGCGCCATCGCCGGTCAAGGTGGCCGCGCGCGGCCTGGACTTCTACTACGACAAGTACCACGCGCTGAAGGGCATCAACATCGAGGTGCCGGAAAAGCGCGTCACCGCGCTGATCGGCCCCTCCGGCTGCGGCAAGTCCACGCTGCTGCGCATCTTCAACCGCATCTACGCGCTGTATCCGAAGCTGGAAGCGCGCGGCGAGGTGCTGCTGGACGGCGAGAACATCCTGTCGCCGAAGTACCCGATGAACCGCCTGCGCAGCAAGGTCGGCATGGTGTTCCAGAAGCCGGTGCCGTTCCCGATGACCATCTTCGAGAACGTCGCCTACGGCATCCGCCACCACGAGAAGCTGTCCAAGGCGGACATGACCGATCGCGTCGAGCAGGCGCTGCGCCAGGGCGCGCTGTGGGACGAGGTCAAGGACAAGCTCGGGCAGAGCGCGCTGGGCCTGTCAGGCGGCCAGCAGCAGCGCCTGTGCATCGCCCGCGCAGTGGCGCTGCGCCCGGACGTGCTGCTGCTCGACGAGCCGACCTCGGCGCTGGACCCGATTTCCACCAGCCGCATCGAGCAGCTGGTCGAAGAGCTGAAGAACGACTACACCATCGTCATCGTCACCCACAATATGCAGCAGGCCGCGCGCGTGTCCGACTACACCGCCTTCATGTACCTGGGCGACCTGATCGAGCACGACCGCACCGAGATCATCTTCTCGCAGCCCAGCAAGCAGCAGACCGAAGACTACATCACCGGCCGCTTCGGGTAAGCGGCAGCGCCCGGGCGTAGCCCGAACGGCATCGGCTGCGACCGCCGACGCCCGGCCATGGAGGGCCGGGCCGGCCGCTCCGACGCCAGCCCCGCAACGCCAGGAATGGCCGCGGCGACACTAACGACTTCAACGGACCTACGACATGAATACCCAGCCGAACGAGCACATCGTGAAGAGCTACGACGAAGAGCAGCACCGCATCGCGGCCGAGATCGTACGCATGGGCGAGACCGCGGTGGCGCAGCTGGAAGCGGCGCTGGACGTGGTCGAACGGCGCGACGACAACGCCGCGCTGCGCATCGTCGTCAACGACGAGGCGATCGACGCGCTCGAGCAATCGATCAGCCACGACGTGATGCGCCTGGCGCTGCGCGGGCCGATGGCGCGCGACCTGCGCGAGATCCTCGCCGGCCTGCGCATCCCGGCCGACATCGAGCGCATCGGCGACTACGCGGCGAACGTGGCCAAGCGCTCGATCGCGCTGAACACCTCACCGCCGATGCCGCAGACGCTGGGCCTGCGCCAGCTCGGCACGCTGGCCGCGCAACAGGTGCGCGAAGCGTTGGCCGCCTACCGCAGCGGCGACGCCGACGCGGCGCTGCGGGTGCGCCAGGGCGATGCGCTGCTGGATGCGCAGTACACCGCGCTGTTCCGCGAACTGCTGACCTACATGATGGAAGATCCGCGCAACATCACCCCGTGCACGCATCTGCTGTTCATGGCCAAGAACCTGGAACGGATCGGCGACCACGCCACCAACATCGCCGAGAACGTATGGTTCCTGGTGCACGGCGACCAGCCGCTGCCGCCGCGCGACAAGCGCGACGAGACCAGCACCACCACCGGCATCTGAGCGCGATTCCCCGGCCTGGCCAGGCAGCCGGTAGGTGGCGACACCTATCGGCACCTGCAACCTGCTGAATTTCCTGACAATCCATCGCGTTCATCTATGGGCGCGTACGGTGCGGATACGCGTGGAGCCGTTCTCCACCGACCACCCAGGAGACATCATGAAGCGCATCATCGGTTCGGTCCTCGCACTGTCGCTGCTGGCCTCCGGCGGCGCCTTCGCCGCCGGCCAGGACGGCCGCGTTCGCGACCACGATCGGCCCCAGGACCGCAACGACCACCGCGACGACCGCGGCCCGCAGCAGGCGCGCCACGACGACGATCGCCACGATCACCGCGACAACCGCCATGACGATCGCCACGACAATGGCCGTCACGAAGGCTGGCGCAACCACAAGCGCGGCGAACGGCTGGCGCTCGGCCATCGCGGCGATCGCGTGTCGGACTACCGCAAGCACGGGCTGAGGGCGCCGCCGCGCGGCCACGAGTGGCGCCGGGTCGACAACCAGTACGTGCTGATCGCAGTGGCCACCGGCATCATCACCAGCGTCATCGCCAACAGCCGCTGACCCAGGCAACGACCGCAATCAAGGCCCCGCTTCGGCGGGGCCTTTTTGTTGCGCACCACGCAGCGCCGAAACAGCGTGCCGCCCGCCTTGTGGGAACGACTTCAGTCGCGACGGGCATTACCGGCAATGCCCGCCGCAACCGATCACCCGACGCTCATCCGGACACGCCCCACATACGTCGCAGCCTGCGAATGCTCGGCTCCAATGCCGCTCCACTCCAGCGATCCTCAGGAATCCGCGCTGCTACGCACGGCGCCTGCACCGCCGGCTTACGCCTGCCCCGATGTACCCAAGCCATGCGCGCGCGACCGCCAGCGGCGGGCGTTTAGCCGCGCTCTGCTACCCTGGACGCATGAACGATCACGTCGACAGCCCGTCCCAGCCCCTCGCCATCACCCCCATGTCGCGGCGTTTCCGCGGCTATCTGCCGGTGGTGGTGGACGTGGAGACCGGCGGCTTCGACTGGAACCGGCACGCGCTGCTGGAGATCGCCGCGGTGCCGATCGAGATGGACGATTTCGGCCAGCTGTATCCCGGCGTCACCGCCAGCGCGCACGTGGTGCCGGCGCCCGGCACCGCCATCGACCCGAAGTCGCTGGAAATCACCGGCATCATCCTCGACCACCCGTTCCGCTTCGCCAAGCCCGAGCGCGAGGCGCTGGACCACGTGTTCGCGCCGGTGCGCGCAGCGGTGAAGAAATACGGTTGCCAGCGCGCGATCCTGGTCGGCCACAACGCGCACTTCGACCTGAACTTCCTCAACGCCACGGTCGCGCGCTGCGGCCACAAGCGCAACCCGTTCCACCCTTTCAGCGTGTTCGACACGGTGACCCTGGCCGGCATCGCCTACGGCCAGACCGTGCTGGCGCGCGCGGTGCAGGCGGCCGGCTTCGACTGGAACGCCGCCGACGCGCACAGCGCGGTCTACGACACCGAGCAGACCGCGCGGCTGTTCTGCAAGATCGCCAACGCCTGGCCGGCACCGCAGATCGGCTGAGCGCGGCGCACACGGCCCGCGCGCCGGCCGTTCCGCACGTTGCGGCTGGCGCAGCCTGGCGACGCGGAGACGCTGCACCAGGCGTCAACGTCGCGGTCGACAGGCCCTGCATCTTCAAGAAGAACCACAAGACCGCGCCGCGCCACGGCCGCAATGCCGACTGTGGCACACTCGGGCAGCAGTGCTGGGGAAGCAGGTTTGCACCGTCGAACCCGTCGGCCGGTCACTGCCTGACATGCCATGCAAGCCACGCCGTTTCGCGGTGCGGCTCAGCGCACGCCCTAGCCGCTCCACCGAGGAGAACCGCATGACCGCTCAAGACGAAAATCAATCCACTCCGGAACAGATCAAGCTGTCGTTCGACGGCCAGAGCGTCGACTGGTATCTGCAGAAGCTCGTCACCGTGGTCAACACGTCCACCGTGCAGTTCGGCGTCACCCTGTTCGTCGAGGGGGCCATCGTCTCGGGCGTGCTGGTCAGCGGCAAGAAATACTTCGAGACCTTCGCGCAGGAATTCTCCGCCGCCTATCCCGGCGACGCCGAAGGCAAGGAGAGCATTCGCCAGGCCTTCGCCAGCCACGCCTCCATCTACGACTCGGAGAACGGCGAGCAGACCACGTCGCCGCCGCAGTTCATCCACTTGATCGATTCGCGCCACTTTTCGCCTGGCGGCCAACCGTTGCCGAACAACCGCGGCGTGCTGTGGCGCGGCAAGATCAACGCGGTGTCCGGCTTCAGCCTGGGATCGCTGACGGCCGACCAGGCCTGACCAGGCGCCAGCAGGCCGACCCGCCTTGCCGACCGGCCGCGAACGAGCGCAGGTGAGCTCCCTGCCCGCGACCATGCTGATCCGGCAGGCCGGGCTGGCCGATCTGGAGGCGATGTGGATGCTCTTCCAGGCCGTCATCGCGCCTGGCGACGCACTGCCGTTTGCCGACGGCCTGGACCGTGACACCTTTCGCGCGCACTGGTTCGGGGGCCACATCGCATCTGTGGCCATGGCCGGCGCGCGCTTGCTCGGCATGTACAAACTGGGCGCCAACTACCCGGATCTGAGCTCGCACGTCGCCACCGCGACCTACCTGGTGGACCCGGCCGCGCAAGGCCAGGGCGTGGGCCGCGCGCTGGTCGAGCACAGCCTCGCCCAGGCGCAGCGCGAGGGGTTCATGGCGATGCAGTTCAACTATGTCGTAAGCACCAATGTCGCGGCCATGGCGCTGTACCGGAAGCTCGGCTTCGCCATCGTCGGCACGCTGCCCAAGGCCTTCCGGCATCGGCAGCTGGGCCTGGTGGACGCCCACGTCATGTTCAAGTTCTTGCAGACCACCTCTCCCTGACCACGCGGGCAAGTTGCACCGGCTCGGCGGTGCGAGCAAACGCGGCGTCCAGCGCCGCTGCACAAGCAACCGAGGCTGGGCGGCCGGTTTGCGACCGGCGGGCCATCGGCGACAGCGGCTGCAGTTTCCCGACTGTGCCGCGATCGCGTGCCCGATCCCGCCACGACGGACGAATGCGCGGCGGGCGCCGTTGCCTGCGCCTGGAGCTGCCGCCGCACTCGCACTCACCCCACACAGACCCGGTCCCGCCCCCCGCTCTTGGCCCGGTACAGCGCCGCGTCGGCACGCTGCAGCAGCTGGCTCGGCGTCTCCTCCCCGCTCAGCGCCACCAGCCCGGCGCTAAAGGTCACCCGCAGCGCTGGCGCGTCGGCCCACTGCGGGCGCGCATGGAACAGCTCGCGCAGGCGTGCGGCCACGCGTTCGGCATCGGCCAGCGACGTATCGCTGAGCAGCACTGCGAATTCCTCGCCGCCCAGCCGCGCTGGCAGGTCGGAGCCGCGGCAGGCTTCGCCGAGCAGGCGTCCGACCTCGCGCAGCACCGCATCGCCGGTGGCATGCGAGTAGCCGTCGTTGATCTGCTTGAAGCGGTCGATATCGATCACCAGCAGGCACAGCGGACTGCCGCTGCGGTGCACGCGCATGACCTCGCGCACCAGCACTTCGTCGAAATGCCGGCGGTTCGGCAGCCCGGTCATCGCATCCTCGTGGGCCTGGCGCTCGAACGCGTCGGCCTGGTCCTGCAGTTCGGCCAGCAACCGGTTCTTGTCGGCGTCGGCCTGCAATAGCCGTTCGGTCTGCAGGCGCAGGGCGCCGGTGCGCTGCTCGACCAGCCGTTCCAGGCGCAGGTTGCGGCGCTTGTAGCGGCCGATCAGGTAGCGGTACAGCGCCACCATGCCCAGCAGCAGCGCCAGCGCGGCGCCGGCCTGCACGCTGCGCCGCTGCCACCACAAAGGCGCCACGCTGAACCGCCACACCGCTTCGCGCGTGCTCCACGCGCCATCCGGGTGCGCCGCGGCCACGTGCAGGGTGTAGTCGCCCGGCGGCAGGCCGATGAACTCGACGCTGCGCTGCTGGCCGCGCTCCACCCAGCCCGCGTCCAGGCCCTCGAGCCGGGTGCGGTAGCGGATGCGCTCGGGCAGCAGGTAGCTGAGCCCGACGTAGGACACCGCGATGCGCGTGGCGCCGGGCAGGCGCGACCGGCCGCGCCAGGCGAACGGCCGCCCGTCCAGCAACACGTTCTCGATCGCCGCCGGCGGCGGCAGGCGTTCGCGGAAACGCTGCAGACGGCGCGGATCGACCGTGCTGACGCCGCCGGCGGTGACCAGCCACACGCTGCCGTCGCCGCGCACGATCATCGACGGGCCGGAGCTGCCGTTGCCCTGCGCGTTGGCCATGCCGTCGATCTCGTTGTAGCGGGTCACCTGCCACCTGCCGACGCGGCCGTCGGCGGCCGCGTCGAGCGCAGCGGCGCTGGTCCGCAGCACGCCACGGTTGCTGCTGATCCAGACGTCGCCGAGGCGGTCGCGGACCAGTTGGAACACCGCGTCCACCGGCATGCCCTGCTCCAGCCCGACCCGCGCCAGGCGGCCGTCGCGGTAGCGGTGCAGGCCGCGATCGGTGGAGATCCACACGTCGCCGCCCAGCGCCTGGAAACCGAACACGCTGCGCGCGCCGCCCAGCGGCTCCAGCGGCAGCCGCTGCACGCGGCCGTCGCGCAGCACCGAGGCGCCTTCGACCGAGCCGATCCACAGCGCGCCGTCGATGCTGGCCAGCGCGGTGATCAGGCCCTGCGGCAGGCCCGGCACGGCGGCGGCCCGCGCCTGCTCGCCGTCGATGCGCACCAGCCCGCGCTGGGTGCCGATCCACACCGTGCCGGCGCGGTCCACGCTGATCGTGCGCACGTGCCCGCTGGGCAGGCCCTCGCCCTGGCCGTAGTGGCGGCGCACGCGGCCGTCGCGCATCCGGTACACGCCGTCGGCGTAGGTGCCGACCCACAGGTCGCCGTCCGCGCCGCGCGCCAGGCTCAGCACCGACGGCGCGCTGCCGTTGGCGTTGCGCAAGCCCGCCGGCGCCACCGTGCCGTCCGCCGCCATCCGGTCGAGGCCGGCGGCACTGCCGATCCACAGCGCGCCGTCGGGCGCCTCCAGCAAGGCGCGCACGTAGTCGCCGCTGAGTCCGTCGCGGCGCGTGTAGCTGGTGAACAAGGTTTCGCGCAACCGGAACAGGCCGCCGTTGGCGCCGATCCAGATGCTGCCCTCGGCGTCCTCGAGCAGGCTGACCACGCGGCCGTTGGGCAGCACCTCGCCCGGCGCCATGTGCTCGACGCCATGGCGGCCGATGCGCAGCAGGCCCCGGTTCTCGGTGCCCAGCCACAGCGCGCCGTTGCGATCGCGCAGCATCGCGGTGAAATGGCCGTAGCCCGGCAGCCGATGCATCAGCACCGCGCGCTCGCCCTGCAGCCGGTACACGTTCTCGCCGGCGACCAGCCACAGCGTGCCGTCGGCGTCGCGATACGGCCAGGCCAGGCCCGGCGGCAGCCCGAACGCCGCCGGCGCGCGCCGCAGCACGCCCTGCGCGTCGCGGTACAGCAGGCCGTCGAGGCTGCCGATCCAGACCCGGTCGCGGTCGTCGACGGCGATATGCGGGAAGCTCGCCGCCAACGGCAGGCCCGGCGGCGCCGGCTGGTAGTCGAAGCGGCCGTCCGGCCACAGGCAGCCCAGGCCGTTGCCTTCGAACAGCAGCCACAGGCGGCCGTGGCGGTCCTGGGTCATGGCGTGGATCAAGGCGCGCGGCCAGCCCGGCGGCTGCACCCAGAAGCGCCAGTTGCCGGCGCGGTCGTAGCGGCCCAGGTTGCCGCGCGAGTCGCTGAGCCACAGCGCGCCGTCGCGGCCCACGTACAGCGAACCGACGCCGTTGTCGGGCAGTCCCGGGCGGGTGCTGCGGTCGATCACCGCGAAATCCAGGCCGTTGTAGCGCACCAGCCCTTCCCAGGTCGCGAACCACAGGCGCCCGTCCGCGGTCTGCGCCAGGTCGCGCAGCGAGTTGTGCGGCAGGCCGTTGCGCGAGGTCCACGCATCCACGGCGTAGTCGCGCAGCGGCGGCGGCCCGGCATCGGGCGTGTCGTTCGCCGCGGCGGCCCCTGCCCCGAACACCAAGGCAAGCAACGCCAGCAAGACCGGCAACCACGCGGGCGCGGCGCGGCGGCCAGCCGCCGCATGCAACGGCGCCACTCCCCTCACCTAGCGGATCCGACCCGAAGCGCGCCAGGACGTGCCGGCCATTCCTGGGTACGCCGCAAGGTTCCTGCGCACGCACGCGGCAAGCAAGGACGAGCATGTGGAGAAACGTTCGCCTTCGCGCGCCGGCGCAACCCCGGGCGGCCGCAGGAGCGGCGCGCGTCGATCCAGCGCGGCGATGGACGACACGCACCAGGACACAGGCACGATGGCCGGCCAGGATCGGCGAGACGGGGGCGATGCTGGCTCATTGCCGGAACGGAACACGGGGAGAGCGCATATGGTAGGCAAAAATCCGCCGCCGCGGGTGGATCCGCGTGCCGCGCCCGGCTCCGGCGCAGCGGCGCCGCGCGTTGCCCGCAGGCTGACGGAGCAGCCTTCGGGCAGGTTGCGCAGACACGGCGTGGCGCCGCGCTTTCCAGCGATCAGCCGCCTGCGCGCGCGCCGCTCACCCCATGCGCTGGCGCACCGCCTCGAACAGGGTCACGCCGGTCGCCACCGACACGTTGAGGCTTTCGATGTCGCCGGGCATCGGGATCTTGACCAGGCCGTCGCAATGCTCGCGGGTCAGCCGGCGCAGGCCGTCGGATTCGCCGCCCAGCACCAGCGCCACGTTGCCGCGCAGGTCCTGCGCGTACAGCGAGGTCTCGGCTTCGCCGACCAGGCCGTAGATCCACACGCCCTGCTTCTGCAGGTCGCGCAGGCAGCGCGCCAGGTTGGTCACCGCCACGATCGGAATGCGATCGGCGGCGCCGGCCGAGGTCTTGCGCACGGTGGCATTGACCGGCGCCGACTTGTCCTTCGGGATCACCACCGCCGTCGCACCGGCGGCGGCCGCGCTGCGCAGGCAGGCGCCGAGGTTGTGCGGATCCTGCACCCCGTCGAGCACCAGCAGCAGCGCGCGGCCTTCGGCCGCGGCGACCAGCCCTTCCAGTTCGTTCTCGCCCCAGGTGCGCGCCGCCGCATAGCGCGCAGCCACGCCCTGGTGCCGCACCGAACCGCCGACGCCGTCCAGCGCCTGGGTGTTGACCCGCCGCACCTCGATGCCCTTGCGCCGTGCGTTCTCTTCGATCTCCACCAGCCGCGGATTCTTGCTGCCCGCCTCGACCAGCACTTCGCGCACGTTGTCGGCATCGTTCTCGATCGACGAGGCCACGGCGTTGACGCCGACGATCCACTGGTTCTGCTTGCTCATGAGGCGGAGACTGCGAGGAAGGAAAGCGGGAATGGTAGGCGTTGCCGGCGCCCACGTCACATTGCCGGCGCGCGGGCCGGACCGCGCCCGCCTCCATGCGGCCCCGCGACCGGGGCCAAGCGCGCAGGAGTCCTGTCGCGAACGTGAGCCCACCAGGCGCGATCTACAGAAAAGCCGCATGGCACCGCAGCAGCCCGGCTCAGGCGGGCCAGCGCTCGGTGTCGTGGTCCGGATGCTGGTGCGACACCACCTGCGCCAGGAATGGCGCCGCGTCCAGATCGGCATCGGTGCGAATCGCCGGCAAGCGGTGCAGGCCATCGACGAACGGCAGTTTGCCCTCCAACCCGTACTGGATCCGCGGCGGCAGCGCCGCCGGATCGTCGAACGCGCCGGCGGCCACCGCGATGCCGTCCGGCGCCTCGTAGGTCAGCGGCGTGCCGCAGTCGGCGCAGAAACCGCGCCGCACCAGATTGGAGGATTGGAAATGCTTCAGCGCGCCACGCGTCCATACCAACTCCGCGCCGCGCGTGGACACCAGCGGCGCGTAGTAGGCGCCGAACGCCTTCTGGCACATCCGGCAATGGCAGATCGAGGCGTCGTCGAGCCGGCCGCGCACGTGGAAGCGCACCGCGCCGCACTGGCAACCTCCGCTGTAGTCGTCATGCTCCATGTCCGCTCTCCGCTACGAATCGCATCGCGCAGGAAGCGCCCCCTGCGCATCGCGCAAGGAGCCAGCGATCGCGGCGGCCGCTGGGCGGCCCGCCGCGATCCTGCGCCATCAGTACTTCTTTTTCTTGCGCTTGGCCGGCTGCTGCTGGCCGCGTTCCGGCGGCGGCGGCATGTCGGTCATCGGCTCGCCTTCCACGACCAGGCGGAAGTCGATCTTGCGCTCTTCCATGCTCGCCTTCAGCACCAGGATGCGGACCCGGTCGCCGAGCCGGAACTGCATGCCGCGACGCTCGCCGGACAGGGTCTTGCGCACCGCGTCGAACTGGTAATAGTCCTGCGGCAGCTGGGTCACGTGGATCAGGCCGTTGACCTTGGACTGGTCCAGCTCCACGAACAGGCCGAAGCTGGTGACGCCGCTGACCACGCCGTCGAACTGGCCGCCGACGTGCTTTTCCATCCACGCCGCGCGGTAGCGCTCGTCGACCTCGCGCTCGGCCTCGTCGGCACGGCGCTCGCGCTCGGAGCACTGCAGCGCCAGCGCCGCCATCTCGCGCGGCGAGTACAGGTACTTGTCCGGCGCGCCGTGGGTCAGCGCGTACTTGATCGCGCGGTGCACCAGCAGGTCCGGATAGCGGCGGATCGGCGAGGTGAAGTGCGCGTACGCCTCCAGCGCCAGGCCGAAGTGGCCGGCGTTGTCCGGCGAGTACACCGCCATGCTCTGGCTGCGCAGCAGCACCGACTCCAGCAAGGCCGCGTCGGGGCGCTCGCGCACCTTCTTCAGCAGCTTGGTGTAGTCGCCCGGCACCACCTTGCTCCACGGCGGCAAGCTCAGCTTGAATTCTTTCAGGAACTCGAGCAGGTCCGCGTACTTGGACTCCGGCGGCCGCTCGTGCACGCGGTACGGCGCCGGGATGCGCGCCTCCAGCAGGTGCCGCGCCGCGGCCACGTTGGCGGCGATCATGCATTCCTCGATCAGCTTGTGCGCGTCGTTGCGCACCAGCATGCCGGCCTGGGTCACTTCGCCGGTGTTGTCGAGCACGAAACGCACTTCCGAGGTCTCGAACTCGATCGCGCCGCGGCGCGAACGCGCCTTGGCCAGCACGTGGAACAGCTGGTACAGGCGCTCGATCTGCGGCAGCACCGCGGCCACGTCCTTGCGCACCTGCTCGTCTTTCTCGCCCACCGCCTGCCACACCTGGTCGTAGGTGAGCCGCGCATGCGAATTCATCACCGCCTCGTAGAAGCGCGCGCCGCCCACTTCGCCCTGGCGATCGATCTGCATGTCGCAGACGAAGCACATGCGGTCGACCTTGGGATTGAGCGAGCAGATGCCGTTGGACAGCGTCTCCGGCAGCATCGGCACCACGAAGCCGGGGAAGTACACCGAGGTCGCGCGCCGGATCGCTTCTGCGTCCAGCGGCGTGCCCGGGCGCACGTAGTGCGACACGTCGGCGATCGCCACCACCAGGCGGAAGCCGTCGGCGTTGGGTTCGCAGAACACCGCGTCGTCGAAGTCCTTGGCGTCGGCGCCGTCGATGGTCACCAGCGGCGTCTGCCGCAGGTCCACGCGGCCCTTGATCGCGGCCGGCTCCACCGTCAGCGGCACCGCCGCGGCTTCGTCGAGCACCGCCTGCGGGAATTCGTACGGCAGTTCGCGGCCGTGGATCGCGGTTTCCACCACCAGCGACGGGGTCAGCTTGTCGCCGAGCACCGCGATGATCTTGCCGATCGGCGGGCGCCGCCCGTCCGGGGTGGAGGTGAGTTCGCACACCACCAGCTGGCCGTCGCGGGCCTCGCCCATCGCATCGGTCGGGATCTGGATATTGCGCTGGATGCGCTTGTCGTCCGGCACCACGTAGGCGATGCCGCCTTCCATGCTGAAACGGCCGATCAGCCGGCTCAGGCCGCGCTCGATCACCCGCGCGATGCTGCCTTCGCGGCGGCCGCGGCGGTCGATGCCGGTGACGTTGGCCAGCGCGCGGTCGCCATGCAGCACCTTGCGCATCTCGTACGGCGGCAGGAACAGGTCGTCGCCGCCCTCGTCCGGGCGCAGGAAGCCGAAGCCGTCGGGATTGGCGATCACCACGCCGGGGATCAGGTTGGTCTGCTGCACCGGCGCGTAGCCGCCGCGGCGGTTCTGCACCAGTTGTGCCTCGCGCAGCATCGCGCCCAGGCGCTTGCTCAACGCCTCCATGCGCGAGGGCTCGGTCAGGCCGAGCTGCGTGGCCAGCTCTTCCAGGGTCTGCGGGCCATCGCAGCGGTCGAGCAGCTGCAGGATCGCCTCGCGGCTGGCGATCGGTTCGGCATAGCGCTCGGCCTCGCGCGCGGCGAACGGATCGGCGACCGCGGCAGGTTTCTTGCGTGAGGACGGTGCGTTGCGCGAGGACGGCGCGGCCACAGGCTCGGGCGGATGCAGCGGCTGCAACGGCGGCTTGGGACTACGCCGCAGGAAACTGGGGAGACTGGGCATCCACGACGGCATCCGAGATTTCTTCGCCGCAGGCGGTGCGGCCGGGGCGCCGCCCTTGCTGGCGGGCGTGTCGTGGGACGCAGACTTGCCGGGCTTGCCGGACTTGGTTTTTCGATTGGTCATTCGCCCATGGTACTCGCTGGGCCGTCAACGCAGGCAAACCCGGTCCCGGACCGGGGCCGCCCAGAAACGACGAGGCCCGCGTCAGCGGGCCGGTCGTTGCGGGAGTTCAGCGCTCCCGCGTCTTGCATGTGGTGCCCAGAAGAGGACTCGAACCTCCACGAAGTTGCCCCCGCTAGCACCTGAAGCTAGTGCGTCTACCAATTCCGCCATCTGGGCGCTGAAGGCCGCGAATTCTGCGGGCAGCGCGCGCCCTTGTCAACGCCGGCGAACGACGCGGCGCCAGGGGACGCGCGGGCAGCGAACGGCACATTCCGTGTGCGTCGCCAGGCCGCTGGATGCGTGCCGTGATCGAACGCGTGCCATGCGCTGGCGTTTCGGCCGCGTCGCGACCGGCTCGAACCAGTGCATGCCCGACCACGGCGGTGTCCTGCCACCGCCGGCCGCGGAGGCCTGCGCATCGGCGCCTCGTGGGGGATCGCCGACGACGACGCGTCCACCGCCGCCGAACACGTCGCCGCACGCCGCGATGGCGTGCCAAATTCGGCAGTTCCCGCGCCACCAAGTGCATCCGGGCAGCAGCAGCGACTGCAACCTGACGATGCCCCCTGCCCCATCGGCGGAGCGGTGCCACGCTCGGCCACTGCGGCGCGACCGCCCAAGACCTGCGCTTTCGCGCTGGACCCTCCCTCAGGAGCGTCGGTTGCACGCACCGCCGACAGCACGCGCCACCGCCGACGCGGTGTCGGCAGGCAAGGCTTGACAGCGGCGCGCGCAACCGACAAAATTCTCGGCCTGTATCGCCCAGGTGGCGGAATTGGTAGACGCACTAGCTTCAGGTGCTAGCGGGGGCAACTTCGTGGAGGTTCGAGTCCTCTCCTGGGCACCATCGATACAGCAAGCGTCGTAAAGAAAAACCCGCTTCGGCGGGATTTTTTTTGCCTGGCGTTCGCCGCTGCGGCGTGCGTCACCCGTGCATGCCCTGCTCGGGCTTTGTGGGGAGGACGCCTGTCCGGCGCTTTGCCGGCTGTGTCGCGTCGGGACCGAAGCCCTCCTACAACTACAACGACTGCGGTCCCATGTTGTCGCCGATGCGTCAGCGCTTGGCTTGCCGAGGCGGCCGGCATCCCTCCTGCCCCGATAACGCGATCGCCCCCGCATGCATGCCCGGGTCGCGCCGCAGGAGCGGTTCGGCCAGCGCGCCGCGATCGCACGCCATGCACGCACTAACTTGCTTGACAGCACCGCGCACTGCCAGCAGAATTCCGCGCCTGTATCGCCCAGGTGGCGGAATTGGTAGACGCACTAGCTTCAGGTGCTAGCGGGGGCAACTTCGTGGAGGTTCGAGTCCTCTCCTGGGCACCATCGATACAGCAAGAGCCTTAAAGAAAAACCCGCTTCGGCGGGTTTTTTGTTGCCTGCGCCGCACGTCTCACCACGTCCACTCCGATAGCCCACGCCTCCGCGTAGCCGCGGCGACCGCATGCTCGCCGGATTCCGCCGCGCGTCGCTGCGAGGGCGATCGCTGCACAACGCCACGCGACAGCAACAGCGCCGGCATGCACGCATGCCTGTTCCCGCATCCGCGGCGCGCTCAGCGCTCCAGCCGCCGGAACGCGCCGAGGTCCACGCGCACACCTTCCACCCACACCGCCACCAGGTACGCCCGATAGCCCGGATTGTGGCGCTCGGCTGCGCGCGCGGCCACGTAGGCGTTGGCGGCGTGGACCAACACGGACAGTGTCGGCTCCAGCTGCGCCACGCGCCTGAGCTTCACTTCGTAGGTGGCCATGCCGCATCCGCGCAACACGCGCTGGCACCGGCCCGGGCGGTCCGGCGCGACCGCACGGCGCTCGGTTGCGCCGTCGCCGCGACGGCAATGGAAAATGGGCGCAGCACTGCGTACTCCTGGGTCGTCCTTGTCCGGCGTGCATGTCCTCACGCGTCGGCGTGGCCCGCACCGCCAAAGTATCGAATCTCAGAACATCTAGAGTCAAGCATGGCTGTACGACAAGGTTGCGGATGCTCCATATCTTGGTAGGCCCCGTCTCAGCAAGGCCCACCGCGATGAAAAGCTTCGGCGACCGTTTGCGCGAAGCCAGGAAAGCCGCCGGGCTCACCCAGGAACAATTGGGCTTCGCGCTGGGCGTGACCAAGTCGTCGGTGTCGGCCTGGGAAAACGATCGCGAGACCCCGAGCTTCCGCCTGTTGCCGAACCTGCGCGGCGTGCTCAAGCGCTCGCTCGACGAACTGATCTGCGGCCAGGGCCAGGGCGCGCGCGTGCATGAGCTGCCGGGGGACTACGCGCTGCAGGCGCACGACGCGCACGAGCAGGCATTGCTGACCCGCTACCGCAACCTGCCGGCGCGGCGCCGCGAAGCCGTGCTGGAGCTGCTCAAGCCGGACAAGGGCTGAGTCCGCCGCCGCATCCACCAGCGGACATCCCCTGTAGGAGCGGCTTCAGCCGCGACCGGGGCGTTCCCGGACAGATCCGGTCGCGGCTGAAGCCGCTCCTACAGAGAAAAACGGCGCGCCGCTGATCGACGCCGACGGCCAGCGTGGCCGGGTGCCGCCCTGGCAGGGCAACACCGCTCCCCCAAGCAGTGTTTCAATCGCCGACGCCGACCTCGCGCAACGCCTCGCCCCAGATCCGGTAGCCGTCCTCGCTGGGGTGGGTGCTGTCGGGCATCAGCGCCTGCGGCAGGCTGCCGTCGGGTTGCAGGAAGCGCGCACCGATGTCCAGCCAGCGCACCGCCGGGTCGTGGCCGAAACGCGCGGCCAGCAAGCGGTTGGTCTGCACGATCGGTTCGCGCCGCGGCGCGTCGGCGGCGAAGCCGCGCGGCAGGATGCCCATCAACACGATCTTGCTGCGCGGCAGCCGCTGCCGCACCTGCGCAACCACCGCGGCCACGCCGTCGGCTGTTTCCTGCGGCGTGCTGGCACGCGCGTTGTCGGTACCGGTGAGGTTGTTGGTGCCGATGTTGATCACCACCCAGCGCGGCGCCAGCCCGTCCAGCTCGCCCTGGCGCAGCCGCCACAGCACGTTCTGGGTACGGTCCCAGCCGAAGCCCAGGTTCAATACCTTGCGCGCGCCGAAGGTGCGCTGCCAGGCCTGCGCGCCGCTGACCCGGGTGGCCTGCGGCGGCCCGGCCCAGAAGTGGGTGATCGAGTCGCCGATCATCACCACCTCCGGCTGCAGCCGGCGCGCCGCGTCCAGCGCGGCGTGGTGGCGCGCGTACCAGTCGTAGGAATCCTGCTCCAGCCACGGCACCGGCACGAGCGCGGTGTTGGCCTGCGTCATCGCCGCCAGCGGGACCCGCGGCGGCTCGCCGAGCAGCCGCGCCAGGGTCGGCTCGATCGCCTCGGCCATGCGCCGTTGGCCGCGCGTGTCCGGATGCAGCGCCTTGCCGGCCGGACGCAGCCGCGGGTCGTAGAACAGGCTTTGGTCGAGCGCGCCGTCCTTGCCGAAGACCGCGCCGATGTCCAGATAGGTGACACGCGGATTGTCGCCGTAGCGCACCGCCAGCGCGCGATTGACCTCGGCATCGCGCGCGCTCTTCTGCGCCGACACCGCGCTGGGCAGCAGGCCGAGCAGCAGGATGCGCGTGTGCGGCAGGCGCTGTTCCAGCGTCGCCACCACCGCGTCGATGCCGAGCACGGTATCCGCCGCGCTGTGGTTTTCGTGGCCGGTGTTGTTGGTGCCGATCAGCAGCATCGCCACCTTCGGCCGCAGGCCATCCACTTCGCCGTGCTGCAGCCGCCACAGCACATGCTCGGTGGCATCGCCGCTGAAGCCCAGGTTGAGCGCGCCGCGGCTGCCGTAGAAGGTCTGCCAGGTCGGCTGGAAATCCTCGTCCGGCGCGTCGGCCTTGTCGTAGTTGTGGGTGATCGAATCGCCGATCAGCAGCAGCGGCGCGTCCGGCTGCGCGCGCACCTGCGCCAGCACCTGCTCATGGCGCTGCGCCCACCAGGCTTCGTGCAGGCGATCGGCCGGCGTGGTCGCCGCCACGCCGGTTTCGGCCTGCGCGCCACCAACGCCGAAGAAGCTGAGCGACAGCAGCAACGCCGCGCCCTGCCAGGCGCGCGCACCGCCGCGACGCGGCCGCGAGAAGTCCGAGCCAGACCACAAGGCGCGCAGAAAACGCTGCATGTCCGAACCTGCCGATGCTTGCGAAGGAACGGCATTCTGGTCCGCCGATCGCCGCGGCGGCAAGCGCGGCGCCGGTGCAGTCCGGTGTGGCGCTCGGCGTCCGCCGCACAAACGAAACCCCGCACCAGGCGGGGTTTCGTGGTTGCCGGCAGCCCGGACTCAGTGACCGCCTGCGGCGGCCGCACCGCCACCGCCCGCGAACGGCGGCTTGGCCAGCCACAGGAAGAAGATGATGCCCAGGAACGTCCAGCCCAACAGGTAGAAGATGTCGTTGAAGCCCATCTGCGACGCCTGGTGGTTGATGGTGTTGTTGAGGAACGCAGCGCCGGTCTGCAGGTCGCCCTGCCCCATCGCCTGCACCTGTTCCTGCATCCCCGGCGTGTAGTGGAGATGTGCTGGGTGAGATGCGCGTGGTGCATCCATAACAAACTGATATCTTCTTGTGTCCAAGACTTTGGTGCCGAAATAAATACTACTGTAATCAGCAGTC
This sequence comes from Xanthomonas sp. 1678, assembly GCF_031455575.1. Lineage (NCBI taxonomy): Bacteria > Pseudomonadati > Pseudomonadota > Gammaproteobacteria > Lysobacterales > Lysobacteraceae > Xanthomonas > Xanthomonas sp. 1678. Next base: position 203,924 of record NZ_JAVDSZ010000005.1, read on the forward strand.
CTTGATATGCCCAAATTGGAAACAGGCAAGATCTTTGATGTATGCTTCGGGGCGTCAGCAGCTTTTATTAGTGCATGTTATGCTCCGACTCAAATAGGAGGAACTGTCCGTGGATAATATTATCCTCGCCTCGGAGGATCTGGATCCGGGTGACTTTGTTAACATCTACGACAACGGCGGAATTGCCAATGCTCGCAAGGCAGATGCTTCCGCCGCCAATGCCGACAAGGTCGCGCAAGGATTCGTGAGAGTTGCCACAGCGGCGGGCAGCCATGCGACGGTATATTTCAAGGGCACCAATGACCGGCTGGTCGGCTTGACGCCAGGCTTAACCTACGCACTGAGCCATTCCATACCCGGCGCTGTGATCGAATTGGGGACGGCCACTACCACGGCGGGTGAGAGCTTGCAGGTTCTTGGAGTGGCGGTCACCGCCACGACCCTCTACGCCGAAATCGACCAGCCGATCATCCGGGGGTGACCCATGAGCACGCGCAAGCCACTGGTATTACTAGATGACAACCGAGTGGGCGAATTGCCCGCAGGCGACTTGATAAGCGGCGGCCGTATTGCTTTGACCATGACACTGAATCTGTACGTTAGTACGATCGGGGATGATGACAGCGATGGCCTGACCCCAGAAACGCCATTCCGAACAATCCAGCGAGCAGTGGATGTGGTGCTGCGCAATTACGATCTATCAGGCCATATGGCAAATATCAACGTCGCGGACGGCATCTATACTGAAGAAGTGCTTGTTTTATATGGCAGCGCAGGCGCAATACGCTTTGCAGGCAGCACAGCGGCGAACTGGCGTGGTGTTGGCGGATATGCATTACGTGCGTCCTTTGGCTCAAACATCCGGGTCGCAGGATTCACATTTGGCGGAGGCACAATTGCAACCTATCACATCGGCGTAACTGGCCAGGCGTCGCTAATACTGGAGGGTGGCAGCGTATTTGGAGCTGCTGCAAGCCGGCATATTTTGGTCGCGCGGCAAGCATACCTCTCTATTGAAGGTGGTTATACGATTACAGATGGCGCCAATTCTCATATCGGCGTACTTGATGGCTCGATGGCCGTTTACTCAGCAATTACCACAACGCTGACCGGGACGCCTTCGTTCAGTGCTGGCTTTGTCGTCGTAGGGCGCAATTCTTCGGTAAACGCAGGTGATGCGGCAACGCTCACATTCAATGGTGCGGCGACGGGGCCGCGATACGCAATGCACGTGCTGTCTTCGATCTGGACCGGGGGCAAAGGTGCCAATCTGTTCCCTGGCAGTACCGCTGGCACTGCGACAACGGGGTCGGTGTACTCGTGATGCAAGTCATCTGGGCAGGATGCCCTTTGCCCAAGTCAGCCGAGAACGGCTAGCCGCAGGTACAGGCTCGAAGACTCACTAGCTACAGCCGTTGTTGAGCGCTCAACAGCATTTCAACTCTCCCCGTAGCGTGCGTCAAAGGGACCTCAGCCCTGACGCTTTACCGACATGGCCATCTAGTGCCACGGCGCCCCCAAGTTGCAGGGGCGTAGCGCCACGCTGAAGCCCTCGCCCACTCAGCCTCAGTGGCCGCCTGCCGCCGCCGCGCTGCCGCCACCGCCCGCGAACGGCGGCTTGGCCAGCCACAGGAAGAAGATAATGCCCAGGAACACCCAGCCCAGCAGGTAGAAGATGTCGTTGAAGCCCATCTGCGAGGCCTGGTGGTTGATGGTGTTGTTGAGGAACGCCGCGCCGGTCTGCAGGTCGCCCTGCCCCATCGCCTGCACCTGTTCCTGCATCCCCGGCGTGTAGGTGGAGATGTGCTCGGTGAGATGCGCGTGGTGCATCTGCGTGCGCTTGGCCCACAGGTAGGTGGTCAGCGAGGCGGCGAAGCTGCCGCCCAGCGTGCGCAGGAACGTGGCCAGGCCGGAGCCGGCCGCGATCTCGCGCCCGTCCAGGTCCGACAGCAGGATCTGCAGCACCGGCATGAAGAACAGCGCCACGCCCACGCCCATCAGCAACTGCACGCCGGCCACGTGGGCGAAATCGACCTGCAGGTTGAAGTCCGAGCGCATGAAGCTGGTCGCCGCCATGAAGATGAAGGCGACGCTGGCGAGCATGCGCAGGTCGAAGCGCGGGGCGTACTTGCCGACGAACGGGGTCATGATCACCGGCAGGATGCCGATCGGCGCGGTGGCCAGGCCGGCCCAGATCGCGGTGTAGCCCATGTCGCGCTGCAGCCACTGCGGGATCAGCAGCGACACGCTGAAGAACGCGGCGTAGGCCACGATCAGCGCCAGCGTGCCGGCGCGGAAGTTGCGGTGGCGGAACAGGCGCAGATTGACGATCGGATCCTTGTCGGTCAGCTCCCAGATCAGGAACACCGCCAGCGCCACCGCCGAGACCGCGGCCAGCACGATGATCTTGTCCGAGTTGAACCAGTCCTCGTCGTTGCCCAGGTCCAGCACCAGCTGCAGACAGCCCACGCCGATGATCAGGGTGATCAGGCCGACGTAGTCCATGCGCGGGCGCTCTGTCGGTTCGGGGCGGTCGCGCAGCTGCGCGCCGACCACCACCGCGGCGATGATGCCCAGCGGCACATTGATCAGGAAGATCCATTCCCAGCTGTAGTTGTCGGTGATCCAGCCGCCGAGGATCGGCCCGGCGATCGGCGCGACCACGGTGATCATCGCCAGCAGCGCCAAGGCCTGTCCGCGTTTCTCACGCGGGTAGATCGACACCAGCAGGCTCTGCGTGATCGGGTACATCGGCCCGCACACGAAGCCCTGGATCGCGCGCGACACCACCAGCATGCCCATGCTCTGCGCCAACCCGCACAGCAGCGAGGCGGCGGTGAACGCCAGCGTGGCCCAGATGAACAGCTTGGTCTCGCCGAAGCGGCGGCTCAGGAAGCCGGTCAGCGGCAGCGCGATCGCGTTGCTGACCGCGAACGAGGTGATGACCCAGGTCGCCTGTTGCGAACTGGCGCCGAGGTTGCCGGCGATGGTCGGCAGCGAGACGTTGGCGATGGTGGTGTCGAGCACCTGCATGAACGAGGCCATCGCCAGGCCCATCGTGCACAACGCCACGCTGGGCGGGCGGAAGCCCAGCGCAGGCGCGCCCGGTGCCCCGGGCGCGGCAGGAATGGCAGCTTGGTTGGACATGGCCGGGCTCAGTTCGCCTTGGCGGCGGCGGGCAGGTTGGCGTGGATGATCTGCGCGATGGCCTCATCGGCCTGGCCCAGTTGCTGCGCGTAGACGTCGGTGTCCAGCAACGTGCCGGTGGCGAACTTGCTCGGCAGCACGCCGCCGTTCTGCTGGTGCAGGTTCACGTCCACCTTCATCGACAGGCCGATGCGCAACGGGTTCTGCGCCAGTTGCTTGGGATCGATGGCGATGCGCACCGGCACGCGCTGCACGATCTTGATCCAGTTGCCGCTGGCGTTCTGCGCCGGCAGCAGCGAGAACGCGCTACCGGTGCCTAGGCCCAGGCTCTGCACCGTGCCCTGGTAGCGCACCGCGCCACCGTACAGGTCCGACTCCAGCTCCACCGGCTGGCCCAGGCGCATGTGCTTGAGCTGGGTTTCCTTGAAGTTGGCTTCCACCCACACCTGCTCCAGCGGCACCACCGCCATCAGCGCGGTGCCGGGCTGCACGCGCTGGCCGACCTGCACCGAACGCCGCGCGATGTAGCCGGAGACCGGCGCGACGATCGCGCTGCGCGCGTTGTTGAGGAACGCCTGGCGCACCTGCGCGGCCGCGGCCTGCACGTCGGGCTGGTGGGCCACGCCGTTGTCGTCGATCAGCGCGCGGTTGCGCTCCACGGTCTCGCGCGATCCGCTGACCGCGGCCTCGGCGGCGGCCAACTGGTCGCGCGCATGCGCCAGCTCTTCGGCGGAGATCGCGCCGGTGGCGACCAGGCTGCTGCGGCGGGCGACGTCGGCGCGCGCGCGCTGCAGGGTCACCTGCTGCGCCGACAGTTCGGCCTGCGCGCCTTCCACGCTGCGGAACAGGCCGCGCACCTGGCGCACGGTACGCGCCAGGTTGGCTTCGGCCTGCTGCAGCGCGACCTGGGTATCGGCCGGGTCGAGCTTGACCAGCAACTGGCCGCGCTGCACGCGCATGCCGTCGTCGGCGCCGATGCTGACCACGGTGCCCGCTACCATCGGCGTGATCTGCACCAGGTTGCCCTGCACGTAGGCGTCGTCGGTGTCTTCGTGCCAGCGGCCGGAGACGAAGTACCAGATCGCCAGCGCGATCAGCACCAGCACCACCACCACGGCCAGGCCGCGCAGCAGCTTGCCGCGCCGGCTGGGGGCGGGAGCGGAGGAATCGGGGGTCGTTGTCTGATTCATTGCGGCGGTCTCAGGAATGCGTGGAAGCGGAAGAGGTCAACGGGGCGTCGGCCGCGGAGGTGGCTTCGTAGCCGCCGCCCAGCGCCTGGTTCAGGCGCACCGACACCAGGATCTGGTTGGACTGCAGCGAGGCCAGGCGCTGCTGCGCCTCGAGCAGTTGCTGCTGCACGCTCAGCACGTCCAGGTAGTTGCCGATGCCGGCGCGGTAGCGCTGCTGCGCCAGGTCGAAGGCGGCCTGCGCGGTGTCTACCGCCTGCGCCTGCTGCTGCGCCTGCTGTGCCAGCGAGCGCGCCGCGCTGACCTGGTCGGCGACTTCGCGCAGCGCCGCCACCAGCGCCTGGTTGTAGGTGGCCACGGCCAGGTCGTACTGCGCGTCGCGCTCGGCCAGCTGGCTGCGCAGGCGGCCGCTGTCGAACAGCGGCAGGCTCAGGCTCGGCGCGAACACGCCCAGCACGGCGTCGCCCTTGAACAGGTCGGAGGGATTGGTCGCGGCCACGCCGCCGAGCGCGAGGATGTCGATGCTGGGATAGAACTGCGCCTTGGCCGCGCCGATGCTCTGCGAGGAGGCCTCCACGCGCCAGCGCGCGGCGACCACGTCCGGGCGCCGCCCGAGCAGGTCGCTGGGCAGCACCGACGGCAGTTGCATCGCCACCGGATCCAGCGGCCGCGGCCGCTCGATCTGCAGGCCGCGATCCGGGCCGCGCCCGAGCAGCGCCGCCAGCGCGGTGCGCGCCTCGTCGATCTGCTGCTGCGCGGCCTGTTGCTGCTGGCGCGCCGCAGGCACCCGCGCCTCGGCCTGGCGCAGCTGCAGGTTGCTGTCGATGCCGGCGGCGACGCGCTGCCGCACCAGCTTCAGGCTGTTGTCCGAACGCGCCAGTTCTTCGCCGGCCAGGTCGTACAGGCGCCAGGCGTAGCCGAGCTGCGCATAGGTGCGGGCCACGCCCGCCGACAGGTCCAGGCGCGCGGCCTGGGCATCGACCTGCGCCGCATGCGCCTGGTCCACCGCCGCTTCCCAGGCCGCGCGCTTGCCGCCCCACAGGTCGAAGCCGTAGCTGAAGTTCAGCAGCGCCTGCTCGTTGTGGATGTACTTGCCGCCGATCTCGTCGCCGGCCAGCCCCTTGGGCAGCTGCAGGCCGGTATAGCCGGCCGACAGCGATAGCTTGGCGCCGCGGTCGGCATTGGCCGCGCCGGCCTGGGCCTGCGCCAGACGCAGCCGCGCGTCGGCCGCTTCCAGGTTAGGCGTGCCCTGCAGCGCCTCGGCGATCAGCGCGTCCAGCTGCGGGTCGCCCAGCGCCTTCCACCAGTCCTGCTGCGGCCACGCGGCCGGCGCCAGCTGGTCGGCGGCCAGGGTCTTGCCGGCCTGCAGCTGCTGGTCGGCGTCGAGCCTGCGGCCCTGCGGCTCCAGGCCGCGGCTGCTGGCGCAGGCGGCCAGCGCCAGGGTGAGTGCCGCGGCCGCGAACGGGCGCAGGCGATGGGACGAAGCGGAGAGGTTCATAAGCGGATTCATGGCGAATTGAGGGAATCGCGGACGCGGATCAACAGCGAAGTGAGGTGCTCGCGCTCGTCGGCGGAAAGATCGCGCAGCGCGCTGGCGATGGTCTCGTCGCCGCGCCGCTTGAGCTGTTGCCACAGCGCGCGGCCTTCGTCGGTGAGCACGATCTGCAGCGCGCGGCGGTCCTGCGCATGCGCTTCGCGGCGCACCCAGCCCAGGTCCTGGAGCTTGTCCAGCAGGCGGGTGACCGCGCTGGGGTTCTGGTCGATGGCCTGGGCCAGTTCGTTGGCGGTGCACGGCGCCATGTAGGCCAGTGCCTTCATGCCGATGTAGTGGCTGAAGCCCAGGCCGAGCTCGAGCTCGGCCATGGAGTCATCCAGACGCCGCATCAGGCCGTCGCGCACCTGCCGCAGCAGCAGGCCGAACGACGGCGGATCGGGAAGGGAGGGAGCGCAGTTCATGGGTGCCAATTATTTTCATCTGGAAATATATGTCAAGGAAATATCGCACCTACAAACAAATGCTGCGTTGCAGCAACGCAACGCCGGCGCGCGCACACTCTAGTCCCGGACAGGCCTGGCCAAGTATTACAATCGGGACAATGAATATCGAAATCGCGCCATTCTCGCCATCATCGCCCGACCACGAACCGGCCCATCTGCTCGATCCGCGGGCGAAGGACTGGTTCGAGCGGGCCGACGGCCCGTCGCTGCTCGCGTTCCTGGCGCACAAGCCGGTCGCGCTGGAGCACGAGGTGGACTGGCACCGCCATGTCCGCGGCCAGATGATCTGCGTGGAAGAAGGCCTGCTGAGCACCCGCACCGAGCACGGCCACTGGTCGCTGCCGCCCGGTTGCGCCGGCTGGATGCCGCCGCAGGCGATGCATACGGTGCAGATCTCCGGGCCGCTGCGCGGCTACGTGCTGCTGGTGGCGCCGTCCGTCTGCGCCGACCTGCCCGATCGCCCGTGCGTGATCGGCATCAACGGCCTGCTGCGCGAACTGCTGCTGCGGGTGGCCTCATGGGACCTTCCCGAGGCCCTGGACGCGGACCAGCAGCGGATCGGCGCGGTGCTGCTGGACGAGTTGCGCAAAGCGCCGCTGCAAGGCCTGCACCTGCCGATGCCCAGCGACCGGCGCCTGCTGCGCATCGCCGGGCAACTGCTCGCCACGCCTGCCGACGATCGCTCGCTGGCGCAATGGGCGCACTGGGCCGGATTGTCGCCACGCAGCCTGAGCCGGCATTTCCGCGATGAGACCGGGCTCGGCTTCGCCGGCTGGCGGCAGCAGGCACGGCTGGCCGAGGCGCTGCGCCAGCTCAGCGACGGCGCCAGCGTCGCCGATGCCGCGCACCGGCTCGGCTACAGCAGCCCCAGCGCCTTCGTCACCGCCTTCCGCGGCCATTTCGGCCATCCTCCGGCCCGTTATCTGGCCAGCACCGGCCGCACCGGCACCACGCGCGGCTTGGCATCGCCGGCCGCATCCGGATAATCGACCGGCTGACCTGCGGCGCCCGCCGCCGCGTTCCCCTATAGGTATTTCCCGCGCATGACCGATCTCGCCCGCCCCGCCTTCCATGGTTTCGAACAGCTGCCGCTGCGCGAATACGCCGAACGCGCCTATCTCGACTATTCCATGTACGTGGTGCTGGACCGCGCCCTGCCGTTCCTCGGCGACGGCCTGAAACCGGTACAGCGGCGCATCATCTACGCGATGAGCGAGCTCGGCCTGAACGCCACAGCCAAGCCGAAGAAGTCCGCGCGTACCGTCGGCGACGTGATCGGCAAGTACCACCCGCACGGCGACAGCGCCTGCTACGAGGCGCTGGTGCTGATGGCGCAGCCGTTCTCGTACCGCTACCCGCTGATCGAGGGCCAGGGCAACTTCGGCTCCACCGACGACCCCAAGTCGTTCGCGGCGATGCGCTACACCGAGTCCAAGCTGACCCCGATCGCCGAAGTGCTGCTCGGCGAGCTCGGCCAGGGCACGGTGGACTGGTCGCCGAACTTCGACGGCACCATGGACGAGCCGACCTGGATGCCGGCGCGGCTGCCGCACCTGCTGCTCAACGGCACCACCGGCATCGCCGTGGGCATGGCCACCGACGTGCCGCCGCACAACCTCAACGAGATCGTCAGCGCGCTGATCCGCCTGCTCGACGATCCCGACGCCAGCGTCGCCGACCTCTGCGAACACGTGCGCGGCCCGGACTACCCGACCACCGCCGAGATCATCACCCCGGCCGCCGACCTGCGCGCGATCTACGAGACCGGGCACGGCAGCGTGCGCGCACGCGCCACGTTCCTGAAGGAACACGCCAACATCGTGGTCACCGCGCTGCCCTACCAGGTGTCGCCGTCGAAGGTGATCGAGCAGATCGCGCAGCAGATGCGCGCCAAGAAGCTGCCGTGGCTGGAAGACATCCGCGACGAGTCCGACCACGCCAACCCGGTGCGGGTGGTGCTGGTGCCGCGCTCCAACCGGGTCGACGCCGAGCAGCTGATGGGCCACCTGTTCGCCACCACCGACCTGGAGCGCAGCTACCGGGTCAACCTCAACGTGATCGGCCTGGACGGCCGCCCGCAGGTCAAGAACCTCAAGACCCTGCTCGAGGAATGGCTGCGCTTCCGCAGCGACACCGTGGTGCGCCGGCTCAACCATCGCCTGGAGAAGGTCGAGCGCCGCCTGCACCTGTTGGAAGGCCTGCTGGTCGCGTTCCTCAACCTGGACGAAGTGATCCGCATCATCCGCAGCGAGGACGAGCCCAAGCCGGCGCTGATCGCGCGCTTCGCGCTGAGCGAGGAACAGGCCGACTACATCCTGGAAACCCGCCTGCGCCAGCTGGCGCGGCTGGAGGAGATGAAGATCCGCGGCGAGCAGGACGCGCTGGCCAAGGAGCGCGAACAGTTGCAGGCGGTGCTGGCCAGCAAGACCAAGCTGAAGAAGATGATCAAGGACGAGCTGGTCGCCGACGCCAAGAAGTTCGGCGACGCGCGGCGCTCGCCGCTGGTGCAGCGCGGCGCGGCGCAGGCGATCGACGAGACCGAACTGGTGCCGAGCGAGCCGATGACCATCGTGATGTCGGAGAAGGGCTGGATCCGCGCGGCCAAGGGCCACGACGTGGACCCGGCCGGGCTGTCCTACCGCGACGGCGACAGCCTGCTGGCCGCGGTGCGCGGGCGCAGCACGCAGCAGGTGGCGTTCCTGGATTCGGAAGGGCGCGCCTATTCCACGCTGGCGCATACCCTGCCCTCGGCGCGCGGCAACGGCGAACCGCTGACCGGGCGTTTCTCGCCGGCCTCCGGCGCCTCGTTCCAGGCCATGACCAGCGGCGAGAACGACAGCCGGCTGGTGCTGGCGTCCTCGCACGGCTACGGCTTCGTCACCCGCTTCGAGAACCTGACCAGCCGCAACAAGGCCGGCAAGGCGATGCTCAACCTGACCCCGAACGCCAAGGTGCTGACGCCGGCCTCGGTGAGCAATCTCGCAACCGACCGCATCGTCGCAGTGACCAGCGCCGGCCACCTGCTGGCGTTCCCGATCGCCGACCTGCCCGAGCTGGACAAGGGCAAGGGCAACAAGATCATCGAGATCCCCAAGGCCAAGCTCGGCACCGAGCGAGTGGTGGCGATCGCCGCGGTCGCACCGGGCAACACGCTGCTGGTGAAGAGCGGCCAGCGCACCATGTCGCTGTCGTTCAAGGACCTGGACGCCTACCTAGGCGTGCGCGCGAGCCGCGGCGGGCTGTTGCCGCGCGGCTGGCAGAAGGTGGATGACTTGGCGGTGGAGTGAGTTTGAGGCCGGGACTCGGGACTCGGGACTCGGGACTCGCAACAGCAAACAGCAAATCGGCCCTTTCGGGCCGATTTTTTTCTCGCATCAAAACAGCAGCGGACGGTAGGACTCTTCGAGTCCCGAGTCCCGTTACTCCCCCACCGCACTCCCGCCCATCTTCGAGGTCTGGTACAGCGCCATGCCCAGGCGCTTGATCAGGCCCAGTTGCTGCTCCAGCCACCAGGCGTGGTCTTCTTCGGTGTCCTGCAGCTGCTTGAGCAGGATGTCGCGGCTGACGTAGTCGCCGTGCTCCTCGCACAGCTTCATGCCCGCGGCAAGATTCGCGCGCACTTCGTATTCGACCTTCAGGTCCTTCTGCAGCATGTCCTCGACCGTGCGCCCGGGCTCGAACGCGTGCGGGCGCATGTCCGGGTCGCCCTCCAGGAACAGGATGCGCCGCAGCAGCGCGTCGGCGTGCTCGGTCTCTTCTTCCATCTCGTGGTTGATGCGCTCGTACAGCGCCTGCAGGCCCTGATCCTCGTAGCGTCGCGAGTGGATGAAATACTGGTCGCGTGCGGCGAGTTCGCCGCGCAGCAGGTCCTTGAGGCATTGCACAACTTCAGGATGTCCCTTCATGGGGCAGGCTCCGTTTTCAGCTAAGGCGGCCATAGTGCCCGAGCCGCGCGCGCCGCGTTCCAATCGGAATCATTAGCATCCCGATTCCAGCCGACGTGCAGCGCGCGTCAGCGACGACCGATAGCCCACCCGCGCGATGAACCTGACCCTGCCCCAACCCGCCACGGACAGGTCGCACAGGAACGACACGCAGTCGCGTCTAGAATCCAGCATCGGCCGGGAGAGACGTGGATGCGGAGCAGGTGGAAACAAGGGATGTTGTGGCTGGCGGCCTTGGCGCTCGGCCTGGTCCTGGTGGTGTGGCTGCTGCTGCGCGGCAGCCTGGCCAGGCTCGACGGCCAGGTCGATCTGGACGGGCTGGCGGCGCCAGTGACGATCCAGCGCGACGCGCTGGGCGTGGTCACCATCGACGCCGGCAACGAGGCCGATGCGATGCGCGCGCTCGGCTACGTGCATGCGCAGGAACGCTACTTCCAGATGGACCTGATGCGCCGCGCCGCCGCCGGCGAACTGTCGGATCTGGTCGGCCGCGCCGCGCTCGGGGTGGACGAGCATCGCCGTGCGCACCGCCTGCGGGCGCGCGCCGGGGCGCAACTGGCTGCCTTCGGCGGTGGCCATGCCGCGGCCCTGCAGGCCTACAGCGCCGGCGTCAATCGCGGCCTGCACGCGCTGCGGGTGCGGCCGTGGCCTTACCTGCTGCTGTTCAAGGCACCGCGCGACTGGCAGCCGGTGGATTCGGTGCTGGCCGGCGAGGCGATGTATTTCGACCTGCAAGGCCGCCAGGGCGACCGCGAACTGTCGCTGTACCGCCTGCAGCAGCATCTGCCGGCGCCGCTGTTCGCGTTGCTGCGCCACGACGGCAGCAGCTGGGACGCCGCCCTGGACGCCCCGGCGCGCGGCGACGCCACGCTGCCCGACGCCAGCCAGGTCGATCTGCGCGCCCTGCCCGACGCCCCCTCCGACGGCAGCGCAGCGGAGCATGCCGCGCCGGGCAGCAACAACTGGGCCATCGCCGGCAGCCGCAGCGCCGACGGCCGTGCCATCGTCGCCAACGACATGCACCTGCAACTGGGCGCGCCCAGCCTCTGGTTCCGGGTACGGCTGCGCTACGCCGACGCGCAGGCACCAGGCGGCCGCGTGGACGTCACCGGGTTTTCGCTGCCGGGCCTGCCGGCGGTGATCGTCGGCAGCAACGGCCATGTCGCCTGGGGCTTCACCAACAGCTACGCCGACACCAGCGACTGGTACCGGGTGACGCCGTGCGCGGCTACGCCGCAGCCCGGCTGCACCGCGGTGGTCCGCCACCGCGAACGGATCAAGGTGGCCGGTGGCGTCGATGTCGCGCTGGACGTGGAAGACACCGTCTACGGCCCGATCCTGCAGCACGAGCCGGACGGCACCGCGTTGGCGCAACGCTGGGCGGCGCAGCTGCCCGGCGCGCTGAACCTGGGCCTGGCCGACCTGGCCCGCGCCGATTCGCTGGCCAGCGCCTTCGCCAGTGCCCAGCACATCGCCACCCCGGCGCAGAACATGGTGCTGGCCGACAGCGCCGGGCGTATCGGTTGGCGCGTGCTCGGTGCGCTGCCGCTGCGCGGCCCGGCGTGCCCCAGCGACGCCCTGGTCCACGACGTCAGCGCGGGCGTGCCGGCGGCGCAACGCTGCGCGCCCTGGCCGGTCTCCACGCAACACTCGCCGCAGCGCATCGATCCCGCCGACGGGCAGCTGTGGACCGCCAATGCGCGTGTGGTCGGCGGCGAGGAGTTCGCGCTGCTCGGCGATGGCGGCTACGCGCTGGGCGCGCGCGCGCAGCAGATCCGCGACGACCTGCGCCTGCATCCGCAGCTGGACGAGCGCCAGCTGCTGGCGATCCAGCTCGACGACCGTGCGCTGCTGCTGCAACGCTGGTGGACGCTGCTGCAGCAACGCGACGGCGGCGCCGCCACGCCCGCGCTGCACGCGCTGGCGCAGGCCAGCAAGCACTGGGAGGGCCGCGCCAGCACCGATTCGGTCAGCTATCGGCTGGTGCGCGCCTGGCGCCTGGCGCTGCTGACCCGGATCCGCGATGGCCTGATCGCCCCGGCCCGCGCCCAACTGGGCGCCGACTACGCGATGCCGCCGCTGCCGCAGCTGGAAGCGGTGGCCTGGCCGCTGCTGCAGCAACAACCTCCGCATCTGCTGCCGCGCCGCTACGGCAGCTGGCAAGCGTTGCTGGAGGACGCCGCCGCCGAGGTCCGCGACGCGCCCGAGCAGGACGCGCCGCTGCCGCAGCGCCGTTGGGGCGAACAGAACACCGCCGCGGTCTGCCATCCGCTGGCGCGGTCGCTGCCCGGCTTCCTGAAGCGCTGGCTGTGCATGCCGGCCGAGCCGCTGCCCGGCGACAACGACATGCCGCGGGTGCAGCGCCCGGACTTCGGCGCCTCCGAGCGCATGGTGGTGGCGCCCGGCCACGAGGCCGACGGCATCGCGCACATGCCCGGCGGCCAGAGCGAGCATCCGCTGTCGCCGTTCTGGGGCGCCGGCCACGACGCCTGGGTGCAGGGCCAGGCAACGCCGTTCCTGCCCGGTCCTGCGCGCTACACGCTGACATTACGACCGCCTGCGCAACAATGACCGATTGCGGCATCGCTCGCGTGCTGCGCGGTACCGCCTGCCACGGCGGCCGCGCGGCGCCCGCGGCCGAACCGCCTTGCCCTCCTCCCCCAAGCAGAGCCTGTATCCGATGACGCTTCGCCGCCCCTTGCTCGCCCTGCTGTTGCCGCTCGCCGCCTGCCTGTCGAGCGGCTGCGCCACGGCGGCCACGCCCGCGTCCACCGCCGCTGCCACCGATTGCAGCGTGCGCGCGGAACCCGGCGACGACCTGCAGGCGGCGGTCGACCGCGTGCCCAACGACGGCAAGCCGGCCACCGTGTGCCTCACCGCCGGCGACTTCCACGTGACCAAGCTGCTGTCGATCCAGCGCGACGGCCTGCGCCTGCGCGGCCAGGGCGATGCCACGGTGCTGCGCATGCAGGACGGCGTGCAGCAGCCGGTCATCGTGGTCGGCGACTACCAGAACGAACGCCCGCAGCGGCCGATCCGCGACGTCAGCGTCGAGCAGTTGCAGATCGTCGGCGGCAGCGCCGAGAAGGAATTCATGCCCGAGCGCCCGTACCTGAGCAACAGCCTGGTGGTGGTGCGCGCCGGCCAGAACATCCGCCTGTCCGGGCTGCGCGTGAGCAAGTGCCGCAGCGCCTGCCTGCTCAGCGAGTATGACAGCCGCGACCTGCTGATCGAGCGCAACGACGTGTCCGGCGCGATCTGGGACGGGGTCTCGTTCAACCGCACCGCCAAGGTCAAGCTGATCGACAACTACATCCACGACAACGTCGCCGCCGGCATCACCACCGAGCATCTGGAAGACAGCGAGATCCGCAACAACCGCCTGGAGCGCAACGGCAGCCAGGGCGTGTACCTGGCCGATGCGCGGCGCAACCTGTTCGCCGGCAACCAGTTCACCGGCAACAAGGGCGCGGGCATCTACCTGGCCTGCTCGATCCGCCAGCGCACCCCGGAGATCCTGTGCTGGGACAACAGCATGAGCCAGGACAACACCTTCGAGAACAACACCTTCAAGGGCAACCCCTACACCTACACGATCGGCGTGGACCGCGCCGCCAACTGCAGTGGCGCGGACTTCCGCCAGAACCTGTGGCGCAAGAACAACCAGGCCGACGCCTCCGGGGTGGACATCCAGCCCGAACGCTACGGGCGCTGCATGCGCTTCGAATAAGGCGCGGCGCAGCGCGATGGCCGCCCCCGCGATGACGCACGCTCCGCTGCAGCTGTCCGGCGCCAGGCCGCCGGCGGACCGCGCGTGGCGGCGCTCAAGCAGCGCCAGGCCATGTCGATAGTCGAGCGGCGATCCAGGGCGATCGAGGCATCGGGCATGGAGCCGGATGGCCTGTCTCCTGCCGACCACGACCACGCCGCGCCAGGCGCCCACGGCGACGAGACGTACCAGAACCACATCCGCCGCATGCTCGGCAGTTCCATCATGACCATCCAGCTGCTGACACTGGTGGCCTGGCCGGCGTCGGTGCTGTGCAATCCGCACCTGCAAGGGCCGCTGGACGCCCGCTATGCGCTGGTGTTCGTCGCCCTGCTCATCAGCTCGGCGAACATGAGCCTGGCCAAGCGGTTCTGGCAGTGGCGGCAGAGCGGCTTCCTGTTCGTGATCGCGCTGACCACCGCGTTCCGGGTCGAACTCCACGCCATGGGAGAAAACGGGCTGTTCTGGGTGCTGCCGGTGGCGATCACCATCTGCCTGGGCGTGAGCCTGCTGTTCTCGTTGTCGCGCGACTATCTGCTGGCCATGGCCTGCACCTGGGCGATCATGTTCAGCGGACAGCCGCGGCTGGTGCCGGTGGCCGGCGATCTTCCGCTGCTGGCGATCCTGCTGGCGGTGGTGGCGCTGCTCGGTGTCGCCCTCAACCGCATGTTCGTCGGCGCCATGCGCACCGCCTACGCGCTGAAGGAAGACTACCGGCGCCTGGCCGAGACCGACGCGTTGACCGGTATCGCCAACCGCCGCGCGCTGATGACGCAATTGCGCGCGGCGACCGCGCGCGGGCACGGCACGCTGCATTTCGCGATGCTGGACATCGACGACTTCAAGCAGGTCAACGACACCCATGGCCACCACGTCGGCGACGCGGTGCTGCTGGCGCTGGCCGCCGAACTGGTCGGGCTCGGCGTGCGCTGCAAGATCGGCCGGCTCGGTGGCGAGGAATTCGGCGTGCTGTTCGAAAACATGAGCGACGCGCAGGTCGGCGCGTCGCTGCAACGGTTGCTCGACCGGGTCCGCGGCCTGCGCGTGGAAGGCGTGGACTTCGCGTTCAGCGCCGGCGCCGCGCGGCTGGACGCTGGCGGCGACGTGGCGGACCTGCTCAAGCGCGCCGACCAGGCGCTGTACACGGCCAAGCGCGAAGGCAAGGGCCGCATCCACATCGGTATCGGCGACGCTGCGGACGACGCCTGACCCGGCGGCGCCGCGGCAAGCGACGATCGCCATCGCATTGCAGCGGCGCGAAGCGCCGCTTGCGTAGTCCAGCAGCGCGACCGGGCGCCGACAGCCGCCGGCGCCGAGGCCGCAGCCCCGCGCTTCGCGCAGCGATCGCCGCGCTCAGCTCACGAGGCCAGGGCCTGCTCGTGCACCCCGGCCACCGCGCGCCCGGACGGATCGGCCATCGTCGCGAAACTCGCATCCCAGGCGATCGCCGCCGGCGAGGAACAGGCGATCGACTTGCCGCCGGGCACGGTCTCGGCCGCCGCGGGCGTGGGGAACGCGCGCTCGAACAGCGTGCGGTAGTAATAGCCTTCCTTGGTCTGCGGCGGATTGACCGGGAAGCGCTTGTCGGCCGCGGCCAGTTCGCGATCGCTGACCTGCGCCTCGGCATGCGCCTTGAGCCCGTCGATCCAGCCGTAGCCGACGCCGTCGCTGAACTGCTCCTTCTGCCGCCACAGGATCGACTCGGGCAGGTAGCCTTCGAACGCCGCGCGCAGCACGCCTTTTTCCATGCGCACCGCGCCAGGGTTGGTCTTGTCGATCATCTTGTACTGCGCGTCCATGCGCATCGCCACGTCCATGAACTCCACGTCCAGGAACGGCACGCGCGGCTCCACGCCCCAGGCCATCATCGACTTGTTGGCGCGCAGGCAGTCGTAGTTGTACAGCGCGTCGAGCTTGCGGATCAGCTCCTCGTGGAACTCGCGCGCGTTCGGCGCCTTGTGGAAGTACAGGTAGCCGCCGAAGATCTCGTCGCTGCCCTCGCCGGACAGCACCATCTTCACTCCCATCGCCTTGATCCGCCGCGCCAGCAGGAACATCGGCGTGGACGCGCGGATGGTGGTGACGTCGTAGGTCTCGATGTGCCGGATCACTTCCGGCAGCGCGTCCAGGCCTTCCTCGAAGGTGTATTCGAAGCCGTGGTGCACGGTGCCCAGCGATTCGGCGGCGATCGCCGCGGCGGCCAGGTCCGGCGAGCCCTTCAGGCCGATCGCGAACGAATGCAGGCGCGGCCACCAGGCCTCGGCCTCGTCGTTGTCCTCGATGCGCTTGCGCGCGAAACGCGCCGCCACCGCCGCGACCAGCGACGAATCCAGCCCGCCGGACAGCAGCACGCCGTACGGCACGTCGGTCATCAGCTGGCGGTGCACCGCGCGCTCGAACGCCTCGCGCAGCTCCTGCTTGCTCACCTCCACGCCCTGCACCGCGTCGTAGTCGCGCCACGGCTTGCGGTAGTACTGCACCAGTTCGCCGCTGGCGCTGTCGTAGTAGTGGCCGGGTGGAAACTGGGCGACGTCGGCGCAGCTGTCGGCCAGCGACTTCATCTCCGAGGCCACGCGCAGCCGGCCCTGCTGGTCGTGGCCCCAGTACAGCGGGCACACGCCCATCGGATCGCGCGCGATCAGCGCGCGCCCGGCCGCCTTGTCCCACAACGCGAAGGCGAAGATGCCGTTGAGTCGGTTGAGCAGCGCGGCCGGTTGTTCCTCGCGGTACAGCGCGTTGATCACCTCGCAGTCCGACGCGGTCTGGAACGCATAGGGCCGGGCCAGCTGCTTCTTCAGCTCGCGGTGGTTGTAGATCTCGCCGTTGACCGCCAGCGCCAGTTGGCCGTCTTCCGACAGCAGCGGCTGCGAGCCGCCAGCCGGATCGACGATGGCCAGGCGCTCATGCACCAGGATCGCGCCGTCGTCGGCATACACGCCGCTCCAGTCCGGGCCGCGATGGCGCTGCCGCTGCGAGCAGTCCAGCGCCTGCCGGCGCAGCGCCTGCAGGTCGTCGCCCGGTTGCAGGCCGAAGATGCCGAAGATCGAACACATGAAACACTCCTGGTCGTGGGGTTGGTGTTACTTGCATTCCCGGCCATCGATGGCCGGGCTGTCGTGGGGGATCCGCCACTCCACGCACCCATAAAAAAACCCGCATCGGCTGATGCGGGTTTTCTGGATACTGGGCGTGGTGTTTCGCTAGCGCCTAGTCGCAGACCCGCATCGGCCGCGCACGATTATTCGCCAGCACATTATTGCGGCCGTTGGCGTGGATCGGGCGGAGGGCGGACAGCGAGGTCATGCGGCGAACGTAACCCGGCAAGCAGGGCCGGCGCAACTGTTACGCCAGCAACCGTTCGATCAGGCGCAGGTACAACCCGGGCAAGGCGTCCAGGTCGGCGACGCTGACATGCTCGTCCACTTGGTGGATGCTGGCGTTGACCGGCCCGACCTCGATGCACTGCGCGCCCAGCGGCGCGATGAAGCGCGCATCGGAGGTGCCGCCGCCGGTGCTCTCTTCCGGCGCCGCGCCGGCGAAGGCGCCGAGCACGTCGCGCGCGACGCTGCGCAGGCGCCCTTCCGGGGTGTAGAACGGCTCGCCGCTGCGGTGCCAGCGCAGCGTGTAGTCCAGGCCGTGGCGATCGAGCAGCGCGGCGATCTCCGCCTCCAGCCGCGGCGCGTCCCAGTGCGGGTTGTAGCGCAGGTTGAAGGCCACCTGCAGGTCGCCGGGGATCACGTTGTTGGCGCCGGTGCCGGCGTGCAGATTGGAGATCTGCAGGCTGGTCGGCGGGAAGCTCTCGTAGCCGTCGTCCCAATGCCGCGCGACCAGTTCGGCCAGCGCCGGCGCGGCCAGGTGGATCGGATTGCGCGCCTTGTGCGGATACGCCACGTGGCCCTGCACGCCCTTGACCGCGAGCGTGGCGGACAGGCTGCCGCGGCGTCCGACCCGCAGCAGGTCGCCGAGTCGCGCGGTGGACGACGGTTCGCCGGTGATGCACCAGTCGATGCGCTCGCCGCGCGCACGGAAGGTCTCGGCGACCTTGCGCACGCCGTCCAGCGCGTCGCCTTCCTCGTCGGAGGTCAGCAACAGCGCCAACCTGCCGGGGTGATCGGGATGCGCGGCGACGAACCGCTCGGCGGCGACCACGAACGCGGCCACCCCGCTCTTCATGTCGGCCGCGCCGCGTCCATACAGCACGCCGTCGCGGATCTGCGGCACGAACGGGTCGCTGGCCCAGGCCTCGCGCGGCCCCGGCGGCACCACGTCGGTATGCCCGAGCAGCGCCAGCACCGGGCCGTCGTTGCCGGCGCGGCCGTGGGTGGCCCACAGGTTGTCGACCTCGCCGAAGCGCAGCCGCTCGATGGCGAAACCGGCGCGCGCCAGCCGCTGCGCGATCAGGTCCTGGCAACCGGCATCGTCCGGGGTCACCGACGGGCGGGCGATCAGTTCGCAGGTGAGGTCGACGACGTCGGACATGGGTCTGGGGTCACGGTAGGAGCGGCTTCAGCCGCGACAGGTACGGAGGGTGCCATGCATGCCGGCAACTGCGCTTGATCCGGGTTTCAATGACATCCCCGGCGATACGGTCGCGGCTGAAGCCGCTCCTACAGGGAGCGACGAGCGGCAGCGCCACCGACACCGGCTCAGCCCACGCCGAAGCGCTGCTTGAAGCCGTTGTCCGAGAAACCCTGGCTCAGCGTGCCGTCGTCGGTGATCACCACCGGCCGCCGGATCAGCTGCGGGTATTCGCGCAGCAGCAGCTTCCATTCGGCCTCGGACCCGGGCGTCTTCTTGTTGTCGGGCAGCTGCCGCCAGGTGGTCGAGGACTTGTTGACCAGCGCGTCGAAGCCACCGGCCTTGCCGGCCCATTCGACCATGGTCTCCGGGCTCGGCTTGTGCTCGCGGTAGTCGACGAAGCTGTAGGCCACGCCGAAACGGTCCAGCCACTTCGTCGCCTTCTTGCAGGTATCGCAGTTCTTCAATCCGTACAGCGTGGTGCTCATATGCGTTTCCAGGGTAGGCCGCGCGCGGCGCGGCACCGGCGCTCAGCGCAGCGGATGCGCCTGCACGCCTTCGTGAGTGATCTTCACCGGCAGGATATGGCCTTGCGCGTCGAAGTCCATCCGCTCGATCGACGTCACCCGGTGGTTGCGGTCCGTCTCGCCCAGCGGGCGACGATGGTAGACGATGTACCAGCTGTCGTCGTCGGGCGCGCGGATCACCGAGTGGTGGCCAGCGCCGGTAGCGATCGCTGGATCCTGCTGCAGCACCTTGCCGATACGCTTGAACGGCCCGGTCGGCGCGTCGGCGATCGCATAGGCGACCGAGTAGTCCGGCCCGCCCCAGCCGCCCTCGGACCACATGTAGTAGTAGCGGCCATCGCGCTTGAACATCAGCGAGCCCTCCACGTACTCCGGGGCCGGGGTGATCTCCTTGAACACGCTGCCGTCGGCCATCGGCTCCACGCCGGTGAAGTCGTCCTTGAGCTTGACGATGTTGGCGTGCTTCCACCCGCCGTAGATCATGTACCAGCTGCCGTCGTCGTCTTCGAACACGAACTGGTCGATCGGCTGCGCGCCATTGTGGAACTTGTCGATCAGCGGCTTGCCCAGCAGGTCGCGGTACGGGCCCTGCGGTCTGTCGGCCACCGCCACGCCGATCCCGCCGACCTCGGCATCGCTCTGGATATCGTTGGCCGAGAAGAAGAAGTAGTACTTGCCATCCTTGCGCACCACCGCCGGCGCCCACAGCGCCTGCTTGGCCCACGCGATCGCCGGCAGCGACAGCACGTCGGCATGCCGGGTCCAGTGCACCAGGTCCGGCGAGGAGAAGGCATCGAAGCTGGTCTGCTGCGCGTAGGGCCGCGAGGTGGTCGGGTAGATCCAATAGGTCTTGTCGAACACCACCGCTTCCGGGTCCGCGTACCAGCCGGGGAACACCGGGTTGCCAGCGCGCGCGACCGACGTGGCCGCGGCCGCCAGCGTCATTGCCGACATCAACGCGACGCCTGCCACCACCATGCCGAATCGCATCGGAGATCCTGAGCTGGAAGTCGTAGTTCGAGTGTAAGACGGTTTGCACCCCGATGGAGGCCACCGTGCCGGTACGGCGCACATGCAAAGGCGTCACGCAGCCCAAAGCGCATCCGTCGGCCAAGCCGCGCAGCAGTTCGCGCGGGCGACGCCGCAGCGGCGCCAGGCTTCATCGTGCAGCGGCGAATACGACGCGTGGCCGACGGCACCTTCAAGCCGGCCGGCGCACCGCGGCGCATGGCGACGGCGCCGCCGGCATCAATCCGCCGGCACTTCCTTGAGCTGGGCCGATCCGATATGCCAGCGCAGCTGCTCCGCCGAGGCGCCATCCACGTCGTTGACGCGGCGCAGGGTGTAGGTGCCCTGGAATCGCTGCTGCGTGCCGTCCTCCAGCGTCGCCTCAACGGTTACTGGCACCGGCTGGTAGAGCGACCCCGCGCCGGCATCGCCCGCTGCGAGCGTGCCGATCGTCACCTTGGTCGAACGCGTGTGCGCGAAGCCGGCCTTGAACGCGGCCAGGCTCTGGCCGGGACGCCCCTCCTCGCCCCACTGGCGCCACGCCACGTCGTAGTCGCGCGCGTCGATCGCCGAGTAGTAGCGCTGCACCACGGCGGCGGCGGCCTCCGGACTCTTGGGCGCTGGCCCGCAGCCAGCCATCGGCGCGCCCTTGCCGTCGAACAGCGCGCAACTGCGTGCGATCTCGTCCTCGATCAGGGCGCAGCTGTTGGCCGCGTTGCAGGGCGGATGGGTCGCCGGCGACACCGCCACGCAGGTCGCCACGCGCTTGGCCGCGACGGCGGCGCCGAGTTCGGCGGCGCAGGACAGCGGCTCGGCCGGTTTCGCGTCCGCTGCCGTATCGGCCGCCGGCGTCGAAGCTGCCGCGGCCTTCGGGCTCGGTGCCGCAAGCGCGGCATCGGCGTTCGGTGCAGTGCCGCGCTCGGCGTTGGCGGAGCCATCGCGATCTGGCGCCGCGCCGCATCCGCAAAGCGCGAACACAGGCACGAGCCACCAGCCACACATCGTCATTCGCATACGTTTCTCCGGTCAGGGCGGCGGCAGCCGCAGCGGCAGACGTGGTACACGACCAGCCGGTGCGCGCCACTGCGACGCCTCGCCGGAGCGTATCCGGCAGCCGATGTACGCCCGCTTGCCCGGTCGTGACGGACCGGGCGCCCGCCATTGGAGCGCTGCGCGATGCGCGCACGCATCGCGGCACTTCGGCCCGCGCGGATCGCCACGCGTTCGTGCTGCGGCGGCCTTGCCCGGACCTCAGTCCGCCAGGCCGCGCAGCAGGTCGTTGACGCTGGTCTTGCTGCGGGTCTTGGCGTCGACCTGCTTGACGATCACCGCGCAGTACAGCGAGTGCGAGCCGTCCTTGGACGGCAGCTGGCCGGACACCACCACGCTGTACGGCGGCACGTAGCCATAGGACACCTCGCCGGTGGCGCGGTTGTAGATGCGCGTGCTCTGGCCGATGAACACGCCCATGCCGATCACGCTGTGGTGGCCGACCACCACGCCTTCCACCACTTCCGAGCGCGCACCGATGAAGCAGTGGTCCTCGATGATGGTCGGGCTGGCCTGCAGCGGCTCGAGCACGCCGCCGATGCCGGCGCCGCCGGACAGGTGGCAGTGCTTGCCGATCTGCGCGCACGAACCGACCGTGGCCCAGGTGTCGACCATCGTGCCCTCGCCCACGTGCGCGCCGATGTTGGTGAAGCTGGGCATCAGCACCACGTCCTTGCCGAAGTAGCTGCCGCGGCGCGCGATCGCGCCCGGCACTACGCGCACGCCGGCCTTGCGGAACTCGGCCTCGTGGTAGCCGGCGAAGCGCGACTCGACCTTGTCCCAGAACGGCGCCGGCTGCGCTCCGACCACGGCCATCTCGTTGACCCGGAAGTACAGCAGCACGGCCTTCTTCAGCCACTCGTTGACCTTCCAGCCGCCGTGTCCATCGGGCTCGGCGACGCGGAACTCGCCCGTCTCCAGGCCGTCGATGACGCGGTTGACCACCGGCCGGGTCGAGCCTTCGATCTCGTCCAGGGTCAGTGCGGCGCGGCGCTCGAAGGCGCTGTCGATGGTGAACTTCAGCTCGTCGGCGCTGGGGCCGGCGATTGGCTTGGCGCGTGCCGGCCTGGCCGGCGACTTCGGCGCGGCCACGGGCTTGGTGACGGCGCCGGTGGCGACGGCCTTCTTGGCCACGGCCTTCTTCGCGGTGGTCTTGCCGACGGCGGCGTTCTTGGCAGCAGGCTTTTTAGCAGCAGGCTTCTTGGCGGCGGCAGGCTTCTTGGTGGCCATTAGCGGGATTCTCCAGGCGGGGTATCGGGGTCCAGGCAGGCCTGCAGTGCGGCATGCAACGCCTGGCGGGAAGCGTCGGGCAACGGCTGGTTGTGCTCGTCGGTGATCTGGAACAGGTCCTCGGCGCGTTCGCCGAAAGTAGCGATGCGCGCGTCGTGCACGCGCAATTGCTGGCGGCGCAGCACCTGCGCCACGTTCGACAGCAGCCCGGGGCGGTCCGGCGCGACCAGGCTCAGGCGGGTGCGGCGGCCGTCCACGCTTTCGCGAAATTCGATGCGCGGCGCGAAGCGGAAATGCCGCAGCTGCCGCGGCACCACCCGCCGCGCTGGGCGCAAGCGGGTCAGGTCGCCGGCCAGCGCCTCGCGCAGCGCGGCTTCCAGCTGCGCGGGATCGCCGCTGGCGAAGGCGTCGGCCGGCATCACCTCGAAGGTATCGAAGATCGCCTGGTGCGGCGCGTCGAGCACGCGCGCGCGGTGGATGCCGTAGCCGCGCCGGTCCAGGGTCATCACGATCGCGGCGAACAGGCCGTCGCGGTCGGGCGAGTACACGAACACTTCCAGCGCGTCGTCGTCGGGCGTGACCGGGCGCACCTTGACCAGGGTGCCGCCCAGTTCCACTTCCATCAGCGAACTGGCCTGCCAGGCCAACTGCTCGGGACGGAAGCGCAGGAAGCTCTCGTCCGGCATGCCGGCGAACTGGCGGTCGATGACCGCGTCGTCGTGGCCCTGGATGTGCATCAGCGCGCGGGTGGCCTCGCGCGCCTCCTGCACCCGCTCGGCGACCGGCAGCGGATGCTCCAGGCCCTCGCGCAAAGCGCGCCGGGCCGCGAAGTACAGGTCCGCCAGCAGCCGGTCCTTCCACGCGTTCCACAGCTTGGGACTGGTGCCGGCGATGTCGGCGCAGGTCAGCAGGTACAGGTAGTCCAGGCGCTCGCGGTCGCCGACCAGGGTGGCGAAGCGGTGGATCACCTCCGCGTCGGAGATGTCCTGTTTCTGCGCGGTCACCGACATGCGCAGGTGCTGCTCGACCAGCCACGCGACCAGTTCGGTATCGGCCGCGCTGAGCCCGTGGCCGGCGCAGAATGCGCGCGCGTCGACCGCGCCGAGTTCGGAATGGTCGCCGCCGCGGCCCTTGGCGATGTCGTGGAACAGCCCGGCCAGCAGCAGCAGTTCCGGCTTGCGCAGTCGCGGCCACACCTCGTGCGCGATCGAGAAGCGGTCGTCGGCGCGGGCGCTGGCGAACACCGCGATGTTCTTCAGCACCATCAGCGTGTGCTGGTCCACCGTGTATACGTGGAACAGGTCGAACTGCATGCGCCCGGACACCTGCGCGAACGCCGGGATCCATTGCCCGAGCACGCCCAGCCGCGCCATCCGGGTCAGCGTCTGCACCGCGCGCGGGCCGCGCAACAGGGCCAGGAAACGCTCGCGCGCCGGCGCGCTGGCGCTGGCGTAGGCGGGCAGCTGCGGCAGCGCCTCGGCCAGCGCGCGCGCGGTCAGCGAATGCAGTCCGCGCACCTCGCCGTGCGCGGCCCAGGTCGCGAACAGCGCGAACACCTGCACCGGATCGTCCTGCGGCCAGGTCTCGGCATCGGCGGCCAGGTAGCCGCGACGCAGCGAGAAGCCACCGCCCAGCGGCTGCGGCTGCGCTTCGCCGTCGAACTGCTCCTCGAAGCGCTGCAGCAGCCGGTCGCTGAGCCGGCGCACGATCGCGGCGCTGCGGTAGAAGCGCTGCATCATCTTCTCCACGCCCAGGCTTTCGGCGTCGTCGGAGAAGCCCAGCCGCTGCGCCAGCGTCTTCTGGTAGTCGAAGCGCAGGCGCTCCTCCGGGCGGTTGGCGACCAGGTGCAGGCCGTAGCGCAGCCGCGCCAGTTCGCGGCGCTCGCGGCGCAACGCCGCGGCCTCGTCGCCGCCGACGTGGCCGAGCCCGATCAGTGCTTCCAGGTCGCGCACGCCGAACGCGCGCAGCGCCATCCAGCCCAGCGTGTGCAGATCGCGCAGGCCGCCCGGGCCGTCCTTGATGTCCGGCTCCAGGTTGTCGGCGGTGTCGCCGAAGCGCTGGTGGCGGGTCTGCAGTTCCTCGCGCTTGGCCAGGAAGAACGCGCGCGGCGTCCACACCCGCTGCGGCGCGATCGCCGCCGCCAGCGACGCCCGCGCGGCGGCATCGGCCAGCAGCGGACGCGCCTCGATCAGCGCGGTCAGCACGGTCTGGTCGGCGCAGGCGGTGGTGCATTGCGCGGCCGAACGCACCGCGTGGCTGACCGGCACGCCGGCATGCCAGAGCAGCGCGAACAGCCGCGCCAGCGCCTGCTCGTGCGCGCGCTGGCGCTCGGGTTCGCCGAGCACCAGCAGGTCGATATCCGAACGCGGGAACAGCTCGCCGCGGCCGTAGCCGCCGACCGCGTACAGCGCCAGCCCGGCGTCGCGCGGTAGGCAGCGGCTCCAGGCATGCTTGATCAGCTGGTCCAGCGCGCGCGCGCGCAATGCCAGCAGGCGGTCGATATCGTCGCCCTGGTCGAACCGCTTGTTCAGCCGCGCATCGGCCTGGGCCAGCACTTGCCGCGCCGCCGCGGCCCAGTCGGCATCGTCGGCGGCCGCATCGGGCATGCCGGCATCGGTCCCGGCCGGCAGCAGGCTCACGGCTCGCCGAGGCCGCCGGGCGACAGGGTCAGCACTTCCACGCCGTCCTCGGTGACCGCGATCATGTGCTCCCACTGCGCCGACAGCTTGCGGTCCTTGGTCACCACGGTCCAGCCGTCCGGCAGCACGCGGGTGTAGCGCGAGCCTTCGTTGATCATCGGCTCGATGGTGAAGGTCATGCCCGGCTTGAGCACCAGGCCTTCGCCGGGACGGCCGTAGTGCAGCACCTGCGGCTCGTCGTGGTAGACCTTGCCGATGCCGTGGCCGCAGTACTCGCGCACCACGCTGAAGCGCTCGCCCTCGGCGTACTGCTGGATCGCGTTGCCGACGTCGCCGAGCGTGGCGCCCGGGCGCACCGCGCGGATGCCGCGCCACATCGCCTCGTAGGTCGCCTCGACCAGGCGCCGCGCCATCACCGACGGCGTGCCGACGTAGTACATGCGGCTGGTGTCGCCATGCCAGCCGTCCTTGATCACGGTGACGTCGATATTGACGATGTCGCCATCCTTGAGGACCTTGCTGTCGCTGGGGATGCCGTGGCAGATCACGTTGTTCACCGAGCTGCACACCGTCTTCGGGTAGCCGCGGTAGCCGACGTTGGCCGGGACCGCCTGCTGCACGTTGACGATGTGGTCGTGGCAGATGCGGTCCAGCTCGGCGGTGGTCACCCCGGGCTTCACGTGCGGCCCGATCATGTCCAGCACCTCGGCGGCCAGGCGGCCGGCGATGCGCATCTTCTCGATGTCCTGGGGGGTTTTCAGATTGACGGTCATACCCACCATTATCGCTCATCCGGGCTTTCCTGAACGCGCCGATGCAGGCTGCCGGTTTTTCGGCACCCGGCCGCCGCCCTCCCTTCTCACAAAATTAACCCTGGAGAAGGGTGAATTGCGTCACTGATCAGAACTAGATGCACATCCATATAAATGTGCAGTGGCGCACGTTTTGCATTGCTCCGGGCTCCGACGGACTCCGTCATTCCGAAGAGCCTCATCCAATGCAAGCTTTCCATCGTGCACTAGCCATCGTTGTGCTGCTGGCCTCCGGGACCGGCGTGGCGTCCGCCCAGACCGATTCGCGCACCTTCAACGTCAAGATCCAGATCACCAGCGTCTGCGACATCCAGACCGCACCGACCGACGTCGATTTCGGCAGCGTCAATTCCACCCAGACCTCGATCAACAGCACCGGCACGTTGAACGTGCGCTGCACCTCGGGCACCCCGTACAACATCGCGCTCAACGCCGGCAGCGGCTCCGGCGCGACCGTGAGCTCGCGCACCATGGGCAGCGCCGATGCGGGCAATACCGCACGCGTGCCGTACGCGCTGTACCGCAACTCGGCGCGCACCCAGAACTGGGGTTCGACCATCGGCAACGACACCCAGGCCGGCACCGGCAATGGTGCGGTGCAACCACTGGTCGTCTACGGCCAGGTCGCCAGCACCAACTACCCTGCCGGCTCGTACAGCGACATCGTCACCGCCACTGTCACCTGGTAACCGGAGCGTTCCATGGCCTTGCACCGATCCCTCGTTTTGCGCCTGCCGCTCGCCGCCGCGCTGTGGCTGGCGGCACTGCTGGCGGCCCATGCTGCCAGCCTGCAGGTTGCGCCCACCTCGGTGCAGCTGACCGCGGAGGAATCGGCGCAGGGCCTGTGGCTGAGCAACAGCGGCGACACGCCGCTGCAGGCGCAGGTGCGGGTGTTCCGCTGGCGCCAGCAGCACGGCGAGGACCTGCTCGAACCCACCGACAGGATCGCGATCAGCCCGCCGATGCTGCAACTGGCGCCGCACTCGCGGCAACTGGTGCGCATCATCCGCCTGGACGATGCACCCCGCGCCACCGAGGACACCTATCGGGTGCTGGTCGACGAACTGCCGACGGCGGATGCCGCCGCCGGCAGCACGGCCGGCCTGCAATTCGTGCTGCGCTACTCGGTACCCATCTTCGTCAAGCCGGCGGTCGCCGCAGCCCCGGCGCTGCAAGCCAGGCTGATCCACGACGCCGCCGCGCCGGCGCTGGAAGTCGTGAACCAGGGCAGCGAGCACGCCCAATTGGTCGACCTGTATTTCCTCGCCAGCGACGGCACCCGTGCCGCGATCGCCGACGGCCTGGCCGGCTACGTCCTGCCGGGCCAGCGCAAGCGTTGGCCGCTCCCTCCCGCGCTGGCGCGTGCCGATGGCACGTTCAAGGCCACGATCAACGGTGAGCCCCTTGCTCAGTCGCTTGCGTTGGAAGCACAGGCTCCTTGAGCTACTGCTGGCGCTGTGGGCGAGCGCAGTGCATCTCGCCGCCGCGCAGCCCGTCGAATTGCCGTCCGAGCAGGAAACGCTGTACCTGGAGGTCACCCTGAACGAAACCCGCAAGCCCGGGCTGTTCCGTTTCCAGCAGGCCGGCGCGCGCATGCTCGCCGATGCCGCCACGCTGCGCCAACTGGGCCTGCGCATCGCCGACGATGCCACCGCCGCGATCGCCCTGGAGACCCTGGACGGAGTGCGCTACCGCTACGACGCCAGCCTGCAGCGATTGGCGATCGATGCGCCGGTGGCGCTGCTCGACGTGCCGCTGACCCGCATCGACGCGCAAGGCGGCGGGCCGGCGCTGCCGGCGACCAGTTCGCCCGGCGCGCTGCTGGACTACGACCTGTACGCCAGCCGCCAGGGCAGCGCCAGCAATCTCACCGCGAGCGGCGAACTGCGCGCCTTCGGCTTGGGCGACGGCGTGCTGGGCCGCGGCATGTTCCGCCAATCCTTCGTCGGCCGCCTGTACCGCGAGCCGCAGCGCGCCTGGCGCAGCCAGGCGATCCGCCTGGACACGCAGTGGTGGTGGTCGCTGCCCGAGAGCATGACCAGCGTGGTGGTCGGCGATACGCTGAGCAGCAGCACCAGTTGGAGCCGCACGCTGCGCCTGGGCGGGATACGCGTGGGCCGCGACTTCGGCCTGCAGCCGTACCGGGTGACCACCCCGCTGCCGGAATTCCTCGGCGAAGTGACGGTGCCGTCGAGCGTGGACCTGTACGTCAACGGCATCCGCCAGTACGGCTCGGAGCTACCGGCCGGGCCGTTCCAGCTGTCGGCCGCGCCCGGCGTGGACGGCGCCGGCAACGCGCAGCTGGTCATCACCGACGCCTACGGCCGCAGCCGTTCGGTCGAATTCCCGTTCTACGCCACCCAGGACCTGCTCGCCGATGGTCTGGACGACTGGTCGCTGGCGCTGGGCCGGGTCCGCCAGGGCTACGGCAGCGATGCCTTCAACTATGCCGGCGACACCGTCGCCAGCGCCAGCTGGCGCCGCGGCGTCAGCGCCCGCTTTACCGCCGAGGCGCATGCCGAGGCCGGCGCCGGGGTGCGCAACGCCGGCGCCGGCGGCATCTGGCTGCTGCCCCAGGCCGGCGTGGTCGGCGCCTCGCTCGCGCACAGCCAGGGCGATGGCCGCAGCGGCCACCAGTACGCGCTCAGTTACCGCTGGAACAACGGCCGCTTCAACGTCTCGATGGACACCCAGCGCGCGCAGCGCGGCTATCGCGACGTGGCCTCGCAGTACGGCGCGCCGCCGCCGCGGATCAGCGAACGCGCGCTGGCAGGAGTCAGTTGGGACCGGATCGGCAACGTGTCGCTGAGCTATGTGCGCCTGGCCTACCCGGACAGCGACGACGTACGCTACGCCAGCCTGTTCTGGACCCGGGCGCTGCCGTGGCAGTCCTCGCTCAATCTCAGCGTCAACCAGAACCTGGACCAGGCCAGCGACCGCAGCATGTACCTGGGCTGGTCGATCGCGCTCAGCGGCGCGCGCCAGGCCAGCGTCGCGCTGCAGCGGATCGGCGACCGTCTCAGCACCGCCGCCGACCTCAGCCGTTCGGCCGCTGGCGACGGCGGCAGCGGTTGGCGGCTGCAGGCGCGCAGCGGCCAGGACAGCGCCGGCGGCCTGGCCGAGGCCAGCTGGCGCGGCGAGCGCGCGCGTTATGCCGCCGGCATGGCCAGCTACGGCGGCCAGACCTACGGCTATGCCGAAGCCTCCGGCGGCCTGGCCCGGATCGGCGGCGGCTGGTTCCCCGGCCGCGATCTCGACCAGGCCTTCGCCCTGGTCTCCACCGACGGCGTCGCCGGCGTGCCGGTGCTGCTGGAAAACCGCCCGATCGGCGTCACCGATGCGCGCGGCTTCCTGATGGTCACCCCGCTGATGGGCTGGCAGCACAACCAAGTGTCGATCGATCCGATGCAACTGCCACCGCGGATGCGTCCGGAGCGGGTCGACCAGATCGTGGTGCCGCGCGACCGCACCGGCGTGGTGGTGGACTTCCCGATCCGCACCAGCGACGGCGTGCTGGTGCAATTGCACGATGCGCGCGACGCCCCGCTGCCGGTCGGCAGCCGGGTGCGCGGCCCCGGCATCGACGCGGTGGTCGGCTACGACGGCGAGGCCTACCTGGAAGGCCTGAGGGTCGGACGCAACGAACTGCAGGTGGAGATGGCCGCAGGCAGCTGCCGAGTGCGCATCGAGCACACGCCGCAACAGCGCCCGGCCCGGCTGGGGCCGCTGCGCTGCAGCGCGGGGCCGGCGCCGTGACCGGCGCCGCCGCATGGCGGTGCGCCGCCGTGCTGGCGCTGGCCGCGGCGCTGGCGCCGCTGCGGGCCGGCGCCACCACCGTGTGCACGGCAGCGGCCACCGCGCTCGACTTCGGCAACGTCTCCAACAGCGCGGCCACCGACAGCAGCGCCCAGATCACCGTCACCTGCCAGACCGGCGCGCTCAGCATCCTGGGCACCATCTACGTGCGCCTGTGCCTGAACATCGGCGAGGGCGCGCAAGGCGGCGGCCTCGGCATCGCGTCGCGGCGCATGCTCAATCCGCTCGGCGACAGTCTCGGCTTCCAGCTGTACCGCGACAGCGCACGCAGCCTGATCTGGGGCAGCGCGCTGAACGCCTCCACGCCACTGCAGGTGGACCTGGCCTATTCGTCGCTGGCGATCGGCGGCAGCGGCAGCGCCAGCTACACCGTCTACGGGCGCGTCCCGCTGCAGAGCGGCATCGCCACCGGGCTGTACCAGAACAGCTTCAGCGGGGTGTACACCAACCTGCAGTACCGCTACGACGAACCGCTGATCGGCACCCCGGCGAGCATGCCGGCCTCCTGCACCACCGGTGGCACCGGCGGCGCCACTTCGGCGCAGTTCCCGTTCGTGAGTTCGGCCAACGTGGCCCCGGTCTGCACCATCGCCAGCATCGCCGACCTGGATTTCGGCAGCCAATCCGGCCTGGTCGATACCGCGCTCAACTACACCACCGCGCTGAGCATGAATTGCCGTCGGCGCACCGCCTGGCAGGTCGGCCTGGACAACGGCCAGTACGCCAGCGGCACCATCCGGCGCATGCGCAACGCCGCTGGCCAATACCTGCGCTACGAGTTGTACCGCGACGCGGCGCGCAGCCAGCGCTGGGGCGGCACCCTCAACGGCGACACCCAGACCGGTACCGGCACCGGCAGCACCCAGTCGCTGACCCTGTACGGCCAGGTGCCGGCCGCGCAGACGCCGCCCCCGGGCAGCTACAGCGACGTGGTCAAGGTGACGGTCACCTACTGAGGACTGAACGCACGCGCGCCTTGGGTAAAGTTGCGCCGCCGCGCGCCGTTATCTGTCACGCCTTCCTCGGAATACCGCCATGATCGCCAGGCCATTCATGCAATCGCTGCTGCTCGCGAGCGTCTGTGCCGTCTGCGCGGATGCGGCAGCGCAGAACATCGCTGCCAACGAAAGCGCGGCGTTCCGGGTCGGCATTCGCCTGCAGCGCAGCTGCGAGATCAGCACCGCCGGGCGCAACCAACCCGGCGCCCCGCAGGTGAACTGCACCCGCCCGTTGCCCTACCAGGTCAGCATCGACGGCGCCGCCGCGCCCAGCGCGGCCGGTGCGCTGGCGTTGAGCCTGAGCGCGGCGGACGGGCTGCGGCCACAGGATGCGCGCTACACCACGGTCGCGTTCTGAGGTGGGCAGGCGCCGTCGCGCTTGGATCGCCGGCCTGCTGCTGGCGCTGCTGCCGAGCCTGGCTGCGGCGGCCGGCGTGCGCATCAGCCCGGCCATCGTGCGCGTCGCACCCGGCGCGCAGACCGCCGAGATCTGGCTGAACAACACCCAGGACCTGCCCTGGCGGGCGCAGGCCCAGCTGTACCGCTGGCACCAGGCCGAGGGCATCGAGCAACTGCAGCCGACCGACGACGTCCAGCTCAGCCCGCACGTAATCGACATCCCCGCCCAGGGCCGGCAATTGCTGCGGGTCGTGCGCACCGGGCCGGCGGCGACCGATCGCGAGATCGCCTACCGCCTGGTGCTGGAGGAGCGCGCCCCCGCTGATACGCCCAGCGGCGCCGAACCGCGGCTGCTGCTGCGCTACTCCACGCCGGTGTTCCTATCCGCGTCCGGCGCCGCGCCGGCCGCCGCGCTAAGCGCCAGCCTGATCGCCGGCGCCTACGGCCACGAACTGCAGGTGCGCAATCGCGGCACCGCGCATGCGCGGCTGAGCGACCTGAGCTTCATCGGCGCCGACGGCAGTCAGCTGACCCTGTTCCAGAACCTGGCCGGCTACGTGCTCGCTGGGGAACAGAAGCGCTGGCCGCTGCCGGCCGCGGTCGGGACCGCACGCGGCGGCCATTTCGCCGCACGGCTCGACAGTGACGCCGAATTGCGCGCGCTGCCGGCCGAATGACCCGGCGCACCTGGATTTGCGCCGCCGGCCGCGGCCGGCTATAGTTCCGCTGCTTCGTTGCGCCCGCCCGGGCCGGCGGACCGTCCACGCCGGACGCACCGGCGAATACACACCTGCTGCCATCGCCCGTGCCGGGGTGCTCCGCAAGGAGTTCGGTCACGTAAGGCCGCAGGGAGGCCCAACCCCGGAATCGTCGTGCAAGCCCGCCAGGGCCTGCATGTCCATGCGCGGACTCACCTACCATCGCCCGCGCACGGCCGATTCCCCATCAGGAGTCACTGCAATGCCCCAAGTCACCATGCGTCAGATGCTGGAAGCCGGCGTCCACTTCGGCCACCAGACCCGCTACTGGAACCCGAAGATGGCGCCGTACATCTTCGGCGCGCGCGGCAAGATCCACATCATCAACCTCGAGAAGACGGTTCCGCTGTTCAACGACGCGATGAACTTCATCTCCAGCGTCGCGCAGAAGCGCGGCACCATCCTGTTCCTGGGCACCAAGCGCAGCGCCCGCGACTCGGTGAAGGAAGAAGCAGAGCGTTGCGGCCAGCCGTTCATGACCCAGCGCTGGCTGGGCGGCACGCTGACCAACTTCCGCACCGTCAAGCAGTCGGTGGCGCGCCTGAAGGAGCTGGAAGCGGCCGAAACCGACGGCACCTTCGACAAGCTGGTCAAGCACGAAGTGCTGACCCTGCGCCGCGAGCGCGAAAAGCTGCTGGCCTCGCTGGGCGGCATCAAGGAAATGAACCGCCTGCCGGACGCGCTGTTCGTCATCGACATCGGCCATGAAGACATCGCCATCAAGGAAGCCAAGAAGCTCGGCATCCCGGTGATCGCGGTGGTCGACACCAACTACAACCCGGAACTGGTCGACTACGCCATCCCGGGCAACGACGACGCCATCCGTGCCGTGCAGCTGTACGCGCGCGCCGCCGCCGACGCCGTGCTGGAAGGCAAGGCCGCCGCGCCGAACGCCGCCAGCGTGCGCGAGGAAGAGTTCAGCAGCGAAGCCGGCGACGACAAGGGCCGCGGCCCGCGCAAGAACGGCAAGAAGGCCGAAGAAGCCGCTCCCGCCGCCGAGTAATCGGCGCGCCATGCGATTGCGCGACCATGCGCAGTCGCCACCCGGCGCGCGCTGCGCGCCCGGGTCCGCGGGCGCCGCAAGCGCCCGTTTCCCAGAATTCCCGGCCGGCGGCACGCCGGCCCTTTCCCACCTTTTGTGAGGTCACCCCGTGGAAATCACTGCTTCCCTGGTCAAGGAACTGCGCGAGCGCACCGGCGCCGGCATGATGGAATGCAAGAAGGCGCTCACCGAGAACGCCGGCCATATCGACAACGCCGCCGAGTGGCTGCGCAAGTCGGGTCTGGCCAAGGCCGACAAGAAGGCCGACCGCGTCGCCGCCGAAGGCCGCATCGCGATGGCCCAGGACGGCGGCAAGGCCGTGCTGGTCGAGATCAACTCCGAGACCGACTTCGTCGCCAAGGACAATAACTTCCTGGCCTTCACCGAAGCCGTGGCCCAGGCCGCGCTGAGCTCCGGCGCCGCCGACGCCGAGGCGCTGAAGAGCGCCAAGCTGCCCGGCGGCGAGACCGTCGAGGAAGCCCGCGCCGCGGTCATCGCCAAGGTCGGCGAGAACGTGCAGGTGCGCCGCCTGGTGCGCATCGACAGCGCCAACAACGTCGCCGCCTACGTGCATGGCGGCCGCATCGGCGTGCTGGTCGAGGTCAAGGGCGGCGACGCCGAACTGGCCCGCGGCATCGCCATGCACATCGCCGCGATGAACCCGCCGCACGTGAAGGCGTCCGACGTCCCGGCCGACTTCGTCGCCAAGGAAAAGGAAATCGAGCTGGCCAAGATGTCGGAAAAGGACAAGGCCAAGCCGGCCGACATCCTGGAGAAGATCATCAGCGGCAAGATCGCCAAGATCGTCAACGAGGTCACCCTGTACGGCCAGCCGTACGTGCTGAACACCGACCAGAGCGTGGAGCAGGCGGTCAAGGCCGCCGGCGCCGACGTGATCGGTTTCCAGCGCCTGGCCGTGGGCGAAGGCATCGAGAAGGTGGTGGAAGACTACGCCGCCGAAGTGATGAAGCAGGCCGGCCTGGCCTGAGTCCGCCGTCCCGGGACAAAAAAAGCCGCGCTTGGTCGCGGCTTTTTTTTTGCCGGTGGTACGCTCTGCATGCCGGGGCATATCGCTGCCCCGATCACACTTTACGCGGAACCGCATGCGCCCTGAACTCGAAGCCATCCTGGCTCACTCCCGCAACCTGCCCTCGCCGCCCGGGATTGCGCTGCGCATCATCGACCTGGCCCAGGATCCGGAGGTCGATCTCGCCACCACCGCCGAAACCATCGCGATGGACATGGCGCTGAGCGCGCGCATGCTGCGCATCGCCAACTCGCCGCTGTACGCCAGCCGGCGCCGCATCGACAACCTCGGCCAGGCGCTGACCATGCTCGGGCTCAATGCCGCGCTGAGCCTGGCGCTGGGCTTCTCGATGGTGCAGAGCCTGCGCGACGGCACCGCATCCAACGACCTGCAGGAACGGATCTGGAAGCGCAGCGTGCTGTCGGCACTGGCCAGCCGCCTGCTCGGCCAGGCCATGGGCCTGCGCAAGCAGGAGGAGCTGATGCTGGCCGGACTGCTGCAGGACATGGGTGCGCTGGCCCTGCTGCACGTCTGCCACAACGAATACGCGCCGCTGCTGCGCGAGGCCGGCAACGGCGACAGCGAAGCCCTGGCCGCGTTGGAACGCGAGCAACTGGGCTGCGACCACGCCGAAGTCGGCGCCTGGCTGGCGCGCAAGTGGAAGCTGCCCGACTACCTGCAGCGCAGCATCGGCCTCGGCACCGGCACCGAGCCGGCGCCGGACACGTTCGGCCGGTGCGTGCTGCTGTCCGGCAGCATCGCCGACATCTGGCTGGCCGCCGACACCGACGCCGCGCGCAGCCTGGCGATGGAGCGGGTCTATCGCGACCTGCAGCTGGACAGCCGGCGCTTCGACGAGGTGATCGCCGGCATGGCCGCGGCGCTGCCGGAAATCGGCCCGATCTTCGATGTGCGCATCGTGCAGCCGGAACGGATCGACGCGATCATCAGCCATGCCCGCGAACTGATGGTGTTGCGCAACCTGCGCGAGATCCAGGAAGCCACCCAGGCACGGCACCAGGCCGACGAATCGGAACACCGCGCGCGGCGCCTGGCCGAACAGGCCAGTCGCGACGCGCTGACCGGGGTCTACAACCGGCACCAGTTGGAGGTCCTGCTGGCCCAGCAGTTCGATCTGGCCTCGCGCCACGACTGGCCGCTGTCGGTCGCCTTCATCGACCTGGACGACTTCAAGAAGATCAACGACGCCCACGGCCACCTGATCGGCGACCAGGTGCTGCGCGCGTTCGCGCAGGCCCTGCAGCCGCTGCTGCGCAGCAGCGACACCGTGGCCCGCTTCGGCGGCGAGGAATTCCTGGTGCTGTTGCCCAACACCAGCGAAGAAGCCGCATTGAACGTGATCCGGCGCATCCTCATCGAGATCGTGCAGCGGCCGATGGCCGAGGTGAAGAGCGGGCCGCTGCACATCAGCTTCTCCGCCGGCATCGCCACCCAGGGCGGACGCGAGCGCTTCGGCACCGCGCAGGACCTGCTGCAGGCCGCCGACGACATGCTGTACAGCTCCAAGCACGGCGGCCGCAACCGCGTCACTGCGCGCTCGTTCCGCGACACTCTGGCCTGAAACCCGCGCCCGCGGCAGATTCCGCGGCGCGCTTCGGCTAGAATCACGTGGTTTGCCCGTC
Source organism: Xanthomonas sp. 1678 (assembly GCF_031455575.1). Taxonomy (NCBI): domain Bacteria; kingdom Pseudomonadati; phylum Pseudomonadota; class Gammaproteobacteria; order Lysobacterales; family Lysobacteraceae; genus Xanthomonas; species Xanthomonas sp. 1678. The sequence goes on from NZ_JAVDSZ010000005.1 coordinate 239,436, forward strand.
CCCCCAACGAGGTCACCATGTCCCAGCTCGCCTATCGCCGCATCCTGTTGAAACTTTCCGGCGAAGCGCTGATGGGGGACGGGGATTACGGCATCGACCCCAAGGTCATCAACCGCCTCGCGCATGAAGTGATCGAGGCGCAGCAGGCCGGCGCCGAAGTGGCGCTGGTGATCGGCGGCGGCAACATCTTCCGCGGCGCCGGCCTGGCCGCCGGCGGCATGGACCGGGTCACCGGCGACCACATGGGCATGCTGGCCACCGTCATCAACGCGCTGGCGATGCAGGACGCGCTGGAAAAGCTCGGCGCCAAGGTGCGGGTGATGAGCGCGATCAAGATCAACGACGTGTGCGAGGACTTCATCCGCCGCCGCGCGATCCGTCACCTGGAGAAGGGCCGCATCGCGATCTTCGCCGCCGGCACCGGCAATCCGTTCTTCACCACCGACTCCGGCGCGGCGCTGCGCGCGATCGAGATCGGCGCCGACCTGCTGCTGAAGGCGACCAAGGTCGACGGTGTGTACGACAAGGACCCGAAGAAGCACGCCGACGCGGTGCGCTTCGACAGCCTGACCTACGACGAGGTGATCGCCCGCAACCTGGAAGTGATGGACACCGCCGCGTTCGCCCTGGCCCGCGACAGCGACCTGCCGCTGCGCATCTTCAACATGGGCCAGCCCGGCGAACTGCTGAAGATCCTGCACGGCGCGGAGATCGGGACGTTGGTCAAGGGCCGTAGCTGAGAGGCCGGGATTCGGGATTCGGGATTCGCAAACGCGACAGCCGCTAGCATGAGCCGTTGCGAGGCGCGTGCGGCAGACAACCTGCTGCAGTGCGCAACGCTTTTGCGATTCCCCAATCCCCAATCCCCAATCCCGGCACCTCGCTGTTCCCGGCTATAATCGTCCGATTCAGATTCAGCACGGACACCGGCGATGCTCAACGAAATCAAGCAAGACGCACAGACCCGCATGGCCAAGAGCATCGATGCGCTGCGCCATACGCTCATCAAGGTGCGTACCGGCCGCGCGTCGACCGCCCTGGTCGAGCACCTGAAGGTCAACTACTACGGGTCGGAAATGCCGCTGAGCCAGGTCGCCAGCGTCGCCGTGGCCGATGCCCGTTCGCTGACCATCAGCCCGTGGGAAAAGCAGATGGTCAGCGCGGTGGAGAAGGCGATCCTGGCCTCGGACCTGGGCCTGACTCCGAACACCGCCGGCACCACCATCCGCCTCAACCTGCCGGCGCTGACCGAAGAGCGCCGCCGCGAGTTGTCCAAGGTCGTGCACAGCGAAGGCGAGGACAGCAAGGTCGCGATCCGCAACATCCGCCGCGACGCCAACCAGCAGATCAAGGATCTGCTGAAGGACAAGAAGGTCACCGAGGACGAGGCGCGCGCCGCCGAGGACGACATCCAGAAGCTGACCGACAAGGCGATCAAGGACGTCGACGACGTGGTCAAGGGCAAGGAACAGGAACTGATGGCGGTCTGAGCCTGCGCCTCGCGGCCATGCCTTCCGACCCCCACGCTATGTCCCTGCCCCGCCACATCGCCATCATCATGGATGGCAACGGCCGCTGGGCGCAGCGCCGCCGGCGGCCGCGCGTGATCGGCCACCGCGCCGGCGCGCGCGCGGTCAACCGCACCATCGACTTCTGCCTGGAGCGCGGCATCCCCGCGCTGACCCTGTTCGCGTTCTCCAGCGAGAACTGGGGCCGCCCGCAGGAAGAAGTCGACGCGCTGATGAAGCTGTTCCTGCATGCGCTGGACCGCGAGGTCGAGGAACTGCAGCGGCGCGGCGTGCGCGTGCGCTTCATCGGCGACCGCTCGCGCTTCGCCCCGTCGCTGCGCGAGCGCATGGCCCAGGCCGAAGCCCGCACCGGCGACAACCAGGCCCTGCACCTGTCGATCGCGGCCAGCTACGGCGGCCGCCAGGACATCGCCCAGGCCGCGCGCGCACTGGCCGAGGACGTGGCGGCCGGGCGCCTGCGTCCCGAGCAGATCGACGAGGACCTGCTGTCGGCGCGCATGGCGCTGTCCGACCTGCCGCCGCCGGACCTGTTCATCCGCACCGGCGGCGACGTGCGCATCAGCAATTTCCTGCTGTGGCAGCTGGCCTACACCGAACTGTGGTTCACCGAGACCCTGTGGCCCGAGTTCGGCGCCGAGGTGCTGCAACAAGCCCTGGACGACTACGCCAGCCGCGAGCGGCGTTTCGGCCTGACCAGCGCGCAAGTCGCCCCGGCGACGGAGAACACACCCGCATGACCCGTACCCGCGTCATCGCCGCGCTGATCATGGCCCCGCTGGCCATCTGCGCCATCCTGCTGCTGCCGACGCAATGGCTGGCGGCGCTGGCCGCGCTGATCTTCCTGGTCGGCCTGTGGGAATGGCTGAAGCTGGCCGAGGTCGACGACACCCTGCCGCGCACCATCCTGCTGGTGCTGAACCTGCTGCTGATGGTGCTGCTGGTGTGGGCCTCGGCCGGCTCGCTGGTGCTGTTCCAGCTGACCACCCTGGTCGGCGTCGGCTGGTGGTGCGTGGCGCTGCTGTGGCTGCGCTTCTTCCAGTTCGGCTCCGACCACGCCACCTACGCGCGGGTGTTCAAGCTGGCCGCCGGCACCCTGGCGATCGTCCCGGCCTGGTCTGCGCTGGGCCTGATCCACGCCAGCGAGCCGAACGGGCACCGCTGGCTGCTGACCGCACTGGTCACGGTCTGGGCCGCCGATTCCGGCGCCTATTTCGCCGGGCGCCAGTTCGGCAAGCACAAGCTGGCGCCGCGGATCAGCCCCAACAAGACCGTCGAGGGCCTGATCGGCGGGTTGCTGGCCGGCCTGGTCTGCGCCGCCGGCTTCGGCTGGCTGGCCGGGGTCACCCTGCCGCAGTTGCCCGGCCTGCTGATCGTGGCCGCGGTCAGCGTGCTGGCCTCGGTGGTCGGCGACCTGTTCGAAAGCCTGCTCAAGCGCCACGTCGGCGCCAAGGACTCGGGCAACGTGATCCCCGGCCACGGCGGCGTGCTCGACCGCGTCGACGGCGTGCTGGCGGCGCTGCCGATCTTCGCGCTGGGCAAGGACATCTTCGGGTTCTGAACATGTCCGATGCCGTCCGCTCCATCGCCGTGCTCGGCGCCACCGGTTCGATCGGCGCCTCCGCGCTGGACGTGATCGCGCGCCACCCGCAGCGGCTGCGCGCCAGCGTGCTGGCCGCCGGCGGCAACGTCGCCGCATTGCTGGCGCTGTGCGCCGTGCACCGGCCGGCGCACGCGGTGATCGCCGACCCGGCGCTGTACCCGGCGCTGCGCGACGGCCTGCGCGATGCCGGGTTGCGCACCGAAGCGCATGCCGGCGCCGCCGCGCTGGAGCAGCTGGTGGCCAGCGACGCCTGCGACAGCGTGGTCGCCGCCATCGTCGGCGCCGCCGGCCTGGCCTCGACCCTGGCCGCGGCCCACGCCGGCAAGCGCCTGCTGCTGGCCAACAAGGAATCGCTGGTGCTGGCCGGCGAGCTGGTCACCGCCGCGGCCGCCGCGGCCGGCGCCGAGATCATCCCGATCGACAGCGAGCACAGCGCGATCTTCCAGTGCCTGCGCTCGCGCCAGGCCGGCGCCGAGGTGCGGCGGGTGCTGCTGACCGCCTCCGGCGGCCCGTTCCGCGGCTGGGACCGCGCGCGCCTGCAGTCGGTGACCCCGGCGCAGGCGGTGGCGCACCCGAAGTGGTCGATGGGCCCGAAGATCTCGGTCGACTCGGCCACCTTGATGAACAAGGGCCTGGAAGTGATCGAGGCGCACCACCTGTTCGCGCTGCCGCCTTCGCGCATCGAGGTGCTGGTGCACCCGCAGAGCCTGGTGCACTCGCTGGTGGAGTTCATCGACGGTTCCACCTTGGCGCAGATGGGTTTGCCGGACATGCGCACCACCCTGGCGGTGGGCCTGGGCTGGCCGCAGCGGATCGAGTCCGGAGTCGCCGGGCTGGACCTGCTGGCCCACGGCCGCCTGGATTTCGAGCCGGCGGACCTGGACGCGTTCCCGTGCCTGGGCCTGGCCTGGCGCGCGATGCAGGCCGGCGGCAGCGCCCCGGCGATCCTGAACGCGGCCAACGAAGTGGCTGTTTCAGCCTTTCTTCAGGGCCGTATCGGTTTCCTATCGATTCCTGCGCTGGTCGAGAACGCCCTGACCGTGCTGCCTGCAGGCGCGGCCGACTCCCTGGACGCGCTGCTCGCGGCGGACGCGCAATCGCGCAAGATCACCGAACTCGCCATTGCCCGCCAGCCTGCCCATGTCTGACACGCACGCCCCTATGAGCCACGCGCATGGGTGATTTCATCGGGTCCGTCTGGTGGATGATCGTCAGCCTGGGCGTGCTGGTGACCTTCCACGAGTTCGGCCATTTCTGGGTCGCCCGCCGCTGCGGGGTCAAGGTGCTGCGCTTTTCGGTGGGCTTCGGCAAGCCGCTGTGGTCGCGCTACGACCGCCACGGCACCGAGTTCGCGATCGCCGCGATCCCGCTGGGCGGCTACGTGAAGATGCTCGACGAGCGCGAGGGCGACGTGGCCCCGGCCGAGCGCGGCCAGGCCTTCAACAACAAGAGCGTGTGGCAGCGCATCGCCATCGTCGCCGCCGGCCCGATCGCCAACCTGGTGCTGTGCGTGGCGCTGCTGTGGGCGATGTTCGTGATCGGCAAGCAGGACTACGCCGCAGTCGTCGGCCGCGCCGACGGCCTGGCGCTGCAGGCCGGGCTGCAGCCGGGCGAGCGCATCGTGCGCATCGGCACGCGCGAGGTGTCCAGCTGGAGCGACGCCAGCATGCAGCTGACCGTGGCGGCGATGGACCGCGCGGATGTGCGCATCCAGACCGAGGACACGCGCGACGGCGCCAGCCGCGTGCATACCCTGCGCCTGTCGCAGCTGCCCGCCGGCTTCGACGAGCAGCAGGTGCCGCGCCTGGCCGGCCTCACCTGGCACTTCACCCTGCAGCCGGCGGTCATCTCCGAGGTGACCCCAGGCTCGGCGGCCGATGGCGTGCTGCGCCCGGGCGACCGCGTGCTGGCGGTGGATGGCGCGCCGGTCACCAACGCCGACCAGGTCGGGCCACAAGTCCAGGCGCTGGCCAGGAACGGCGGCAGCGGCCTGGTCGAGGTCGAGCGCGCCGGCGAGCGCCTGGCGCTGGACGTGCGCCTGACCCCCAGCAAGGATCCGCGGGTGCAGGGCCTGACGCTGGGCGTGGGTTTCGGAGGCAAGGACCGCCCGGCACCGGCGTTCGACGCCAAGCTGCAGTACGGCCCGCTGGCGGCGGTCCCGGCCGCGTTCCGCGAAACCGGCAAGCTGGCCGGGGACACGCTGGGGGTCATCCGGCGCATGCTGACCGGCCAGGCCTCGCTCAAGAACGTGTCCGGGCCGATCACCATCGCCAAGGTCGCCAACGTATCGGCCAAGCAGGGGCCGGACTGGTTCCTGTATTTCCTGGCGCTGCTGTCGCTGAGCCTGGCGATCATGAACCTGCTGCCGATCCCGATCTTGGACGGCGGGCACTTGCTGTATTACCTTATTGAGTTGGTCAAGGGCAGCCCGCTGAGCGAGCGTGCCATGGCGGCGGGGCAGGTCGTCGGTCTGACGATGCTGGCCGGGCTGATGGGGTTGGCGTTCTACAACGACATCTTCGGCCAGGCTTTGCGATGAACCCGATGCTGATCCACCCGACCCCGCTGTCGTCGTCTTACGCCGGCGCCCATGCAACAACGATATCGACCTCTACCCGGACGTGACATGACGAGATTTCCCACTCGCCGCCTGCTAGCCCTCGCCCTCGCCGCCAGCCTCAGCCTGCCGGCGCTGGCCCAGGCGACGGAGCCCTTCACCGCCAGCGACATCCGCGTCGACGGGCTGCAACGCATCTCCTCCGGCACCGTCTTCACCTACCTGCCGGTGGAACGCGGCGACACGGTCGACGACGCCAAGGTCGGCGAGGCGATCCGCGCGCTGTACCGCACCGGGTTCTTCGAGGACGTGCAGGTCGATCGCCAGGGCAACATCCTGGTGGTCACGGTCAAGGAACGCCCGGCGATCAACAAGCTGACCGTCACCGGCAACAAGGACATCAAGAGCGAAGAACTGCTCAAGGGCCTGTCCGACATCGGCCTGACCGAGGGCGGCACCTTCGACCGGCTGAGCCTGGACCGGGTGACCCAGGAGCTGACCCGCCAGTACAACAACCGCGGCAAGTACAACGTCGAGATCACCCCGACGGTGAGCCCGCTGGACCGCAACCGGGTCGACGTGGCGATCGCGATCAAGGAAGGCAAGGCCGCCAAGATCCAGCACGTCAACATCGTCGGCACCGAGAAGTTCGCCACCGAGGACATCCTGGAGAGCTGGGAGTCGCGCGAGCACAACTGGCTGTCGTGGTATCGCCGCGACGACCAGTACTCCAAGGAAAAGCTGTCCGGCGACCTGGAGAAGCTCAACTCCTGGTACCTGGACCGCGGCTACGTCGATTTCAGCGTCGATTCCACCCAGGTGTCGATCAGCCCCGACAAGCGCAACATGTACCTGACCGCCGGCATCACCGAGGGCGAGCAGTACAAGATCTCCGACATCAAGGTCACCGGCGACACCGTGCTGCCGCAGGAAGAGGTCGAGAAGCTGGTCATTCCCAAGCCGGGCGACACCTTCTCGCGCGCGCTGCTGGAGTTCAGCTCCGACGCGATCACCAACACGCTCAGCAACATCGGCTACGCCTTCGCCAAGGTCAATCCGATCCCGACCACCGACCGCGAGAAGCGCACCGTCGCGATCAACCTGCAGGTGGTGCCGGGCCCGCGCGTGGCGGTCCGCCGCATCGTGTTCAAGGGCAACACCCGCACCTCAGACGAAGTGCTGCGCCGCGAGATGCGCCAGTTCGAGAACAGCTGGTACTCGCAGGCCGCGATCGACCGCTCCAAGATCCGCCTGCAGCGGCTGGGCTACTTCGAGTCGGTGGACGTGGAAACGCCGCCGGTGCCGGGCAGCAACGACAAGGTCGACGTGGTCTACAGCGTCAAGGAAACCACCTCCGGCAGCTTCACCTTCGGCCTGGGCTATTCGCAGACCTATGGCGTGACCACCTCGATCCAGCTGTCGCAGAACAACTTCCTCGGCGGCGGCAACCGCGTCTCGGTGGACGCTTCGCGCAGCAGCTATCAGGAGCGCTACGCGTTCTCCTACACCAACCCGTTCTTCACCGACGACGGCGTGTCGCTGGGCTACAACATCTCCTACCGCAAGCTGGACTACTCCGACTTCGGCACCGCCCAGTACAACAGCAAGAACGGCGCGGCTCAGATGATCTTCGGCGTGCCGATCACCGAGAACGACACCGTCTCGCTGATGTTCGGCATCGACAGCAACCAGATCACCACCTACCCCAGCTACACGCCGAACGCGATCATCAACTACATCGACGCGATCGGGCAGAAGACCTTCCATGCCTGGCGCAGCGAACTGGGCTGGGCGCGCGACACCCGCAACGACTACTTCATGCCGACCCGCGGCCTGTACCAGCGCATCGGCCTGGAAGCCACCCTGCCCGGCTCCACCGTCGAGTATTGGAAGCTGAACTACCAGGTCTCCAAGTACTGGACGATCATTCCCTCGCTGGTGCTCAACACCCGCGCCGAGTTCGGCTACGGCGACAGCTACGGCAGCGACGTCTCGCGCGACATCTGCGGCGTGGTCCAGAACAACGCCTACACGGCGGCCGACTGCAATGGCAGCAACCTGCTCCGCCGCGTGACCGCCTCGGGCCTGCCGTTCTACGAGAACTTCTACGCCGGCGGCACCAACTCCGTGCGCGGCTTCGAGGACAACACCCTCGGCCCGCGCTCGGAGGCCACCGCCTCCTACAGCCGCGGCCAGCCGCTGGGCGGCTCGTTCAAGACCGTGGGCTCGGCGGAAATGTATTTCCCGAAGCTGTTCGACAGCCCGTCGGCGCGCATCTCGGCGTTCATCGACGTCGGCAACGTGTTCAACGGCGTGGACAACTACAAGACCAACGAACTGCGCGCCTCCACCGGCGTGGCGCTGCTGTGGCGGGCACCGGTCGGCCCGATCTCGATCAGCTACGCGTTCCCGTTGAAGAAGGAAGACAACGACGAGATCGAGCGCCTGCAGTTCACGTTTGGTGGGCAGTTCTAAGAACTGCCCACCCGCCGCCAGGGAGCGCGTCATCGCGTTCGCGCTGACGCCCCACGATTCGCTGCGCGAATGGTGGGCCCCGGCTCGTCTTCTCCCAAATCCCCGCGCCTTCGGCGCGCCCCCTTTACTAAAGGGGGCTTTTGTCCGAGTTGGATGATCGCGATCTGAGTGAAGCAGAGGTTTTCCGCTTGGTTGACCCTGGCATGGCCCTCAAACGGGGCTTTTCTGCTGTTGATTGATCGCGGCCTTGAGCATTGGCCGATCCTGGCCGCACTGCCTGCGGCACGGGCGCAGCATGACCGTGCCGATGGCACGCGGTAGAATCCCTGCGTGAATATTCCTTCCCATACCGCATACGAGATCGCCGAGCGCTTCGGCCTGCAGGTGCATGGCGACGGCAACGTCGCCGTGCATGGTGTCGCCACGCTGGCGCATGCCGGCCCCGGACAGCTCAGCTTCCTGGCCAATCCGCGCTACCGCGCGCAGCTGGCCGACAGCACCGCCGCGGTGGTGGTGCTACGCGCCGACGATGCCGAAGCGGCGCCTGGTACCGCGCTGATCGCGCGCGATCCGTACGTCGCCTTCGCCAAGATCGCCGCGCTGTTCGACGTGGCGCCGGCGCGTCCGCCCGGCATCCATCCCAGCGCCAGCATCGACCCCAGCGCGCAGGTTTCCCCCAGTGCCCACATCGGCGCCTTCGTCAGCATCGGCGCGCGCAGCGTGATCGGCGACGGTTGCGTGATCGGCCCGGGCTGCGTGATCGGCGAGGACTGCCAGGTCGGCGCCGGCGGCGAACTGATCGCCCGGGTCACCCTGGTCACCCGCGTGCGCCTGGGACAACGCGTGCGCATCCACCCCGGCGCGGTGCTCGGCGCCGACGGTTTCGGCCTGGCAATGGACGCCGGCCACTGGATCAAGGTGCCGCAGCTCGGCGGCGTGGTGATCGGCGACGATTGCGAGATCGGCGCCAACGCCTGCGTCGACCGCGGCGCGCTGGAGGACACCACGCTCGAGGAAGACGTGCGCCTGGACAACCTGGTGCAGGTCGCGCACAACGTGCACATCGGCGCGCACAGCGCGATCGCCGGCTGCACCGGCATCGCCGGCAGCGCCAAGATCGGCCGCTACTGCATGCTCGGCGGTGCGGTCGGCGTGGTCGGCCACCTGGAAATCTGCGACAAGGTGGTGATCACCGGCAAGTCGGTGGTGCGCAACTCCATCCATGAGCCGGGCGAGTATTCCTCCGGCACCCCGTTGACCGACAACCGCACGTGGCGCAAGAACGCCGCGCGCTTCAAGCAGCTCGATGCCCTGGCCCGTCGCATCCTGTCTGTAAGCAAGGAGAAGCAATGAGCCACGAACAGACACTGCCGGACATCACCCAGATCAAGGCCTTGATTCCGCACCGCTATCCTTTCCTGCTGGTGGACAAGGTGGTGTCGCTCGACTTCGAGAACCGCAAGATCGTTGCGCACAAGAACGTCAGCGTCAACGAGCCGTTCTTCCAGGGCCACTTCCCGGGCCAGCCGATCATGCCCGGCGTGCTGATCATCGAGGCGCTGGCCCAGGCCGGCGGTGTGCTGACCCAGCTGGCGTTGGGCCGCGACGCGCAGTCCAAGCTGTTCTACATGGTCAAGGTCGACAACGCCCGCTTCAGCAGCCAGGTCGTGCCCGGCGACGTGCTGGAGCTGCACGTGCAAATCAAGCGCGTGATCCGCAACATGGCCGTGTACTACGGCGAAGCCAAGGTCGACGGCAAGGTCGTCGCCTGCGCCGAGGTGCTGTGCGCCGGCACCCGCGAATGATCCTGGCAGGAGACCTGCAATGAGCGACAACGCCCCCCTCATCCATCCGTCCGCGGTGATCGACCCATCGGCCAAGCTGGCGACGGACGTGCGCGTCGGCGCCTTCAGCCTGATAGGCGCCGAGGTCGAGATCGGCGAAGGCAGCGTGATCGGCTCGCATTGCAGCATCGTCGGTCCGACCCGGATCGGCCGCAACAACCATCTGGTCGGCCACGTCGCGCTCGGCGGTGATCCGCAGGACAAGAAGTTCGCCGGCGAGCGCACCGAACTGGTGATCGGCGACCGCAACGTGATCCGCGAATTCGTCACCGTCAGCCGCGGCACCGGCAACGGCGGCGGCATCACCCGCGTCGGCAGCGACAACTGGTTCCTGGCCTACACCCACGTCGCCCACGACTGCGTGGTCGGCGACCATTGCGTGTTCTCAAACAACACCACCCTGGCCGGGCATGTCGAAGTCGGCGACCACGTGATCATCAGCGGCTTCGCCGGCGCGCATCAGTTCTGCCGAATCGGCGATCACGCCTTCCTCGGCATGGGCGCGCTGATCAACGGTGACGTGCCGCCGTTCACCATGGTCGGCGGCAACTCGCTGGGACGCCCGCGCGGCATCAACAGCGAAGGCCTCAAGCGCCGTGGTTTCGACACCGAGCGCCTGGCCGCGATCAAGCGCGCCTACCGCGCGCTGTACGTGGCCGGGCTGCCGCTGGCCGAAGCCAAGCAGCAACTGGCGGCACTGGCCGAAAGCAGCGAGGACGTGCGCGCGATGCTGGAATTCATCGAAGCCAGCGAGCGGCCGTTGTTGCGATGAATGCCGGGACCGGGGACCGGGGACCAGGGACCCGGGAACAGCGAGGAGTCGATGTACTGGGCGTTGCCGGTCCCCGGTCCCCGGTCCCCGGTCCCCGCTCCATCCGCATCGCCCTCGTCGCCGGCGAGGCCTCCGGCGACCAGCTTGGTGCCGGACTGATCGAGGCGCTGCGCGCGCGGTACCCGGATGCCGAGTTCGCCGGCATCGGCGGCGATGCGATGCGCAACGCCGGTTGCCAGACCTGGTTCGATGCCAGCGAACTGGCGGTGATGGGCCTGATGGAAGTGCTGCGGCATCTGCCGCGCCTGCTGAAACTGCGCCGCGCGCTGCGCGAGCGCCTGCTGGACTGGCGCCCGGACGTGTTCGTCGGCGTCGACGCGCCCGACTTCAACCTCGGCGTGGAGCGCTGGCTCAAGCAGCGCGGCATCCGCACCGTGCACTACGTGAGCCCGTCGGTCTGGGCCTGGCGCGAGAAGCGCGCGGCCAAGATCGGCGCCAGCGCCGACATGGTGCTGTGCCTGTTCCCGATGGAGCCGCCGATCTACGCCAGGCACGGCGTGGACGCGCGCTTCGTCGGCCACCCGATGGCCGATGCGATCGCGCTGGAAGGCGACCGCGACGCGGCGCGCGCCGAGCTCGGGCTGCCGGCCGCCGCGACCGTGCTGGCGGTGCTGCCGGGCAGCCGCCTGGGCGAGATCGGCCGGCTCGGCGATACCTTCTTCGCCGCCGCCTGGCAGGTGCTGCAGCAGACGCCGGGCGCGCACGTGGTGGTGCCGGCGGCCAACGCCGCGTGCAAGGCGCTGATCGCCGAACAGCTGTCACGTTCGGCCTTGCCGGTGGTGTATTCGCACCTGCTCGACGGCCAGGCGCGCACGGCGCTGCTCGCCGCCGACGTGGTGCTGCTGGCCTCCGGCACCGCGACGCTGGAGACAATGCTGGTGAAGCGGCCGATGGTGGTCGGCTACAAGGTCGCGCCGCTGACCTACCGCATCGTCAAGGCGCTGGGCCTGCTGAAGGTCGACCGCTACGCGCTGCCCAACATCCTCGCCGGCCGCGATCTGGCGCCGGAACTGATGCAGGACGACTGCACCGCGGACAAATTGTCGGCCGCGCTGCTGCACTGGCTGCGCGACCCGCAGGCGGTGGAAGCGCTGCAACCCGAGTACCTGCGCTTGCATCAGTTGCTGCGCCAGGATGCGTCGGTGCGGGCTGCCGATGCGGTGGCGGAATTGCTTGAAGGCCGGGATTCGCAATTCGGGATTCGGGATTCGGAGGCGACGTCATGAAGCACTCCGACGGGTCCGGCCTGCTGTTCCAATCCCCAATCCCCACTCACCAATCCCTGCTCTACGCCGGCGTCGACGAAGCCGGGCGTGGCCCGCTGGCTGGGCCGGTGGCGGTGGCGGCGGTGGTGTTCGATCCGTCGCGGCCGCGCATCAATGGCTTGAACGATTCCAAGCAGCTCAACGCCGAGCGCCGCGAGCAGCTGTATGCGCGCATCGTCGAGCGCGCGCTGGCCTGGTCGGTGGTGTTGATCGACAACGAGGAGATCGACCGCATCAACATCTACCAGGCGACGATGCTCGGCATGCGCCGCGCGGTCGAGGGCGTGGCCCACGTCGCCCAGTTCGCGCGCATCGACGGCAACCGCATCCCCAAGGGCCTGCCGTGCGCAGCCGAAGCGCTGATCGGCGGCGATGCGCTCGACCGCGCGATCATGGCCGCCTCGATCGTGGCCAAGGTCACCCGCGACCGCCTGATGCGGCAGTTGCACGAGCAGCACCCGCACTACCGCTTCGACCTGCACAAGGGCTACAGCACGCCCGCGCATCTCGCGGCGCTGCAGACCCATGGCCCGTGCCCGCAGCACCGGCGCAGCTTCGCGCCGGTACGCCGTGCGCTGGGGGAGCCGGGACTCGGGACGTGGGACTCGGGACTCGGCATCGCGAATGCGAATTTCGCTGGCGCAGGCGCGACGGAAGCGATCAACGACGGCTAGGCCTCGCTCAACCCCAAATGAGACCCGTCCCGAGTCCCGAGTCCCGAGTCCCGAGTCCCGAGTCCCGAGTCCCGAGTCCCGAGTCCGCCCTGTCAAGCCTTGTTCGCCCCGCCTCCCGCCGCTAACCTGACCGGGCATCGTCCTGGTTCCGCATGTCCACTTCCCGCTTCGCCCATCTGCACGTCCACACCGAATTCTCGCTGGCGGATTCCACCATCCGTGTGCCCGAGAAACCGGATCAGGCCGACCCGAAGAAAGCCAAGCAGGCCAACCTGCTCAGCCGCGCGGTCGAACTGGAGTTGCCCGCGCTCGCGGTCACCGACCTCAACAACCTGTTCGCGCTGGTCAAGTTCTACAAGGCCGCCGAAGGCGTGGGCATCAAGCCGATCGCCGGCGCCGACCTGCTGATCAGCGACGGCACCCAGGCGCCGTGGCGGCTCACCGTGCTGTGCCGCAACCGCGACGGCTACCTGAGCCTGTCGCGGCTGCTGACCCGCGCCTGGCTGGAGGGCCACCGCAACGAAGGCGGCGTGGCGCTGCGCCCGGAATGGCTGCAGACCGGTAGCGACAACCTGTTCGCGCTGGCCGGGCGCGACAGCCTGGCCGGACGCCTGGCCAGCGAAGGCCGCCACGACCTGGCCGAGCAGCAGCTGGCCGACTGGCAGCGCATCTTCGGCGACGGCCTGCACCTGGAACTGACCCGCACCGGCCGCGACGGCGAGGAAGCGTTCAACCAGTTCGCGCTGCATGCGGCCGGCATGCGCGGGCTGCCGGTGGTGGCCAGCAACGACGTGCGCTTCCTGTACGCCAGCGATTTCGCCGCGCACGAGGCGCGCGTGTGCATTTCCTCCGGCCGCGTGCTCGACGACCCCAAGCGCCCGCGCGACTACAGCGACCAGCAATACCTGAAGTCGTCCGAGGAAATGGCCGCGCTGTTCGCCGACATCCCCGACGCGATCGACAACACGCTGGCGCTGGCGCAGCGCTGCAACATCGAGATGCAGCTGGGCACCTACTTCCTGCCCGCCTATCCGGTGCCCGACAACGAGACGCTGGACAGCTGGATCCGCAGCCAGTCGCGCGAGGGCCTGGCCGCGCGCCTGGAGAAGAACCCGCTGGCGCCGGGCAAGACCCGCCAGGACTACGTCGACCGGCTCGAATTCGAACTGGACACGATCATCAAGATGGGCTTCCCCGGCTACTTCCTGATCGTGGCCGACTTCATCCAGTGGGGCAAGAACCAGGGCATCCCGATCGGCCCCGGCCGCGGCTCCGGCGCCGGCTCGCTGGTGGCCTGGGCGCTGCAGATCACCGATCTGGACCCGCTGCCGTACAACCTGCTGTTCGAGCGCTTCCTCAATCCCGAACGCGTGTCGATGCCCGACTTCGACATCGACTTCTGCATGGACCGCCGCGACGAGGTCATCGACTACGTCGCGCGCAAGTACGGGCGCGACCGGGTCAGCCAGATCATCACCTACGGCACCATGGCGGCCAAGGCGGTGGTGCGCGACTGCGGCCGCGTGCTCGGCTTCCCGTACGGCCTGGTTGACGGCGTCGCCAAGCTGATCCCCAACATCCTCGGCATCACGCTGAAGGACGCGATGGGCGAAGGCAAGGACAGCGAGATGGCCTCGCCGGAGCTGATCCAGCGCTACCAGAGCGAGGACGACGTCCGCGACCTGATGGATCTGGCGCGGCAGCTGGAGGACCTGACCCGCAACGCCGGCAAGCACGCCGGCGGCGTGGTGATCGCGCCGACGCCGCTGTCCGACTTCTGCCCGCTGTTCGCCGAACACGACGTCGACAACCTGGGCAAGAACCCGGTCACCCAGTTCGACAAGGACGACGTCGAGCAGGTCGGCCTGGTCAAGTTCGACTTCCTCGGCCTGCGCACGCTGACCATCATCGACTGGGCGGTGAAGGCGATCAACGTGCGGCATGCGCGCGCCGGCATCCCGCCGGTGGACATCACCGCGATCCCGCTCGACGACGCGCCCACCTACAAGGGCGTGTTCGCCTCGGGCAACACCGGCGCGGTGTTCCAGTTCGAATCCTCGGGCATGCGCCGGCTGCTGAAGGACGCCAAGCCCGATCGCTTCGAAGACCTGATCGCGCTGGTGTCGCTGTACCGTCCGGGCCCGATGGACCTGATCCCGGACTTCAACGCGCGCAAGCACGGCCAGCAGGAGATCATCTACCCCGATCCGCGCACCGAAGCGATCCTGAAAGACACCTACGGCATCATGGTGTACCAGGAGCAGGTGATGCAGATGGCGCAGATCGTCGGCGCCTACTCGCTGGGCGGCGCCGACCTGCTGCGCCGCGCGATGGGCAAGAAGGTGCCGGCGGAGATGGCCAAGCACCGCGAGATCTTCCGCGAGGGCGCGGCCAAGGGCGGCGTCGGCCAGGCCAAGGCCGACGAAATCTTCGACCTGATGGAGAAGTTCGCCGGCTACGGCTTCAACAAGTCGCACGCCGCCGCCTACGCGCTGGTCAGCTACCAGACCGCCTGGCTGAAACGGCACTACCCGGCCGAGTTCATGGCCGCGACCCTGTCCTCGGACATGGACAACACCGACAAGGTGGTCGGCTTCCTCGACGAGGTGCGCAACCTCGGCCTGACCGTGCTGCCGCCGCGGATCAACGCCTCGGCGTACATGTTCGCCGCGGCCACGCCGGACACCATCCAGTACGGCCTGGGCGCGATCAAGGGCGTGGGCCGCGGCGCCTGCGAGGCAATCGTGGCCGAGCGCGAGCGCGGCGGCGAATACGCCTCGCTGCTGGATTTCTGCACGCGCGTGGAATCGGCCAAGCTCAACAAGCGCACCCTGGAAGCGTTGATCAACGCCGGCGCGATGGACGGGCTGGGCAGCAACCGCGCCACGCTGATGCTGCAGCTGCCGGAAGTGATGAAGGCCACCGAGCAGATGGCGCGCGAGCGCGCCTCGGGCCAGAACTCGCTGTTCGGCGGCGCCGACACCAGCGCGCCGGCGCTGCGCCTGGAACTGCCGGAAAGCAAGGAATGGGCGCTGGGCCAATTGCTGACCGGCGAGCGCGAGACGCTGGGCTTCTATCTCAGCGGCCATCCGTTCGATCCGTACCGCGAGGAAGTGCGCGACCTGGTCGGCTGCGACCTGAGCGCGCTGGAGAAGATCTGTTCGCAATCCGGCGGCGGCCGCGGTGGCGGCGGTGGCGACGGCGAGAAACGCGCCTGGCGCCCGGAGATCAGCGCGATCCTGGCCGGCCAGGTGGTCGGCGTGCGCCGCAAGGGCGACAGCCAGGTGTTCGTGCAACTCGAGGACGGCCGCGGCCGGGTCGAGTGCAGCGCGTTCACCGATGCCATCGCCGAGTTCGGCCACCTGCTCACCCGCGACCGCATCCTGATCGTCAAGGGCGGCGTGCGCGAGGACGAATTCAATGGCGGCTATGCCATGCGCATCCGCCAGTGCTGGGACTACGAACAGATCTGCACCCACCACGCGCAACGCCTGTCGCTGCGCCTGGACCTGCGCCAGCGCAGCACCTGGCCGCGCATCGACGCACTGCTGGCGCGCCACCGCCCCGGCAAGACGCCGCTGCGCCTGGACCTGCTGCTGGCCTCGGAACAGGGCAGCGTGGCCGGCATGCTCGACCTCAACGGCAGCCACTCGGTGCGCGTGGATCCGCAGTTGCTGGACACCCTGCGCGCCGATCCCGGCGTGCGTGCGGTCAAGGTCAAGTACAACCCGCCCTGGGCGACGTGAGCCTGCCGCCCACTCCAGGGCAGCGCCTTCCTTCCGCATGCATCGAGTGCCTTCCATGACGCGTTTTTCGATCCTGTTGGCGTGCGCCGCGCTGCTCGGCGGTTGCGGTGAAGCGGCGCAGCGCTTCGTGGTCGACAACCCGACCGCGGCGCCGCTGCGGATCGTCGTCGACGACCAGGCCTACGACGTGGCCGCGGACAGTGCGACCACGCTCGAGCTGGCGCCGGGCGCACACCGGCTACGGACCGCAGCGCTGGGCGAAGTGCCCTTCATCGTCTATGCCGGCGGCCACGGCGGGCTGATCAACCCGACCCTGTCCGACTACGTGATCGGCCGGGAAATCTACGTCACCGACGCCTCCAAGCTGAAGAACTTCGGCACGGTGGAGTCCACGCTGACCCTGCAAGGAGTGAGCGTCAGTGGTCCGTTCGAGGCGCGACACGCGCTGTTCATCGGCAAGCAGTGGGACTACGGGCTGCGCGAGCCGTTTCCCGAGCGCACCGTGGCCTACGTCGCCGACCGCGGCGGCAACATCAAGACCAAGCTGTTCGGCGCCGCCGAGTTCATCGCCTACTACGAGGCCGGCAGCGGCCAACGGGGCTACTTCGCGCAACAGCGCGCGCCGGGCTGGCAGGCGCCGCGCCGCACGCTGGAACCCGCGTCCGCGGCGCTGCCGCCGCTGGCGCCCGCGTTCGAGGCGCATGCGGCGCCGCTGCGCCAGGTCTACGCGCGCTATCTGCGCGCGTCCGATCCGGCGCAGCAGCTGCAGCTGCAGAAGGACTACTTCCAGGCCATGATGCAGTTCACCGCAGCCACCGCCACGCTGGGCGCGGACCTGGGCGCCGAGGCGAACCAGGCGCGCAACGACTTCGTGCTGCAGCTCGGCCAGGCCTTCGGCAGCCCCGCGCTGGTCGCGGCCGCACCGGCGGCGGCTCCGCAGCGCTGATTGCCGGCGGCACCGCTCCGTTTCCCGCGCCGCGGCGACCGCACGGCCCCGTACGGGTTGGCCGCAGCCGTTCGGCTACACTTGCCGCTTTAGTTCACGACGGTTTCCAATGAATCCGAACTACCTCGACTTCGAGCAACCCATCGCCGATCTGGAAGCCAAGATCCAGGAACTGCGCAATGCCAGCACCGGCCCGGCGGTCAACGTCGACACCGAGGTGCGGGCGCTGCAGGACAAGCTGCGGGTGCGCACCGCGCAGATCTTCCGCGATCTGTCGTCGTGGCAGATCTCGCAGCTGGCGCGGCATCCGCAGCGGCCGTACACGCTGGACTACATCAACGTGTTCTGCGACGAATTCCAGGAGCTGGCCGGCGACCGCGCGTTCGCCGACGACAAGGCCATCGTCGGCGGCCTGGGCCGCATCGACGGGCGTCCGGTGGTCATCATCGGCCACCAGAAGGGCCGCGACACCAAGACCAAGGTCGCGCGCAACTTCGGCATGCCGCGTCCGGAGGGCTACCGCAAGGCGCTGCGGCTGATGAAGCTGGCCGAGCGCTTCAAGCTACCGCTGCTGACCTTCATCGACACCCCCGGCGCCTATCCCGGCATCGGCGCCGAAGAGCGCGGCCAGAGCGAGGCGATCGCGCGCAACCTGCTGGAGATGGCCGAGCTGAAGGTGCCGGTGATCTGCACCGTGATCGGCGAAGGCGGCTCCGGCGGCGCGCTGGCGATCGGCGTCGGCGACCGCACCCTGATGCTGGAATACGGCACCTATTCGGTGATCTCGCCGGAAGGCTGCGCCTCGATCCTGTGGAAGGACGCGGCCAAGGCCAAGGACGCCGCCGAGCAGCTGGGCCTGACCGCCAAGCGCCTGTCCGCGCTGGGCCTGGTCGACAAGGTCGTGCGCGAGCCGATCGGCGGCGCCCACCGCAATCCCACGCAGATGGCCAAGCGCCTGAAGGCGGTGCTGCTCAACGAACTGGACGCGCTGGAACAGCTGCCGGTCGAGCAGCTGCTGCAGAAGCGCTACGAGCGCCTGCGCGGCTACGGGGCGTACGAAGCAGCGTGATCGCCACGACAAGGAAGCGTCGTCCATGAGTCCCATCGTTCTGCTGTCGCTGGCCCTGCAGCTGGCCTGTTGCGTGCACGTGGTGCGCAGCGGCCGCCCGCTGTACTGGATCTTCATCCTGCTGATCTTTTCGTATCTGGGGATCCTGATCTACGTGATCGCCGAACTGCTGCCGGAATGGCGCAACGATCCGCGCGCGCGCCGCCACCTGCGCAAGGTCGGCGCCAAGCTCGACCCGAACCGCGACACGCGCACCGCCGGCAATCGGCTGGAACTTGCCGACACCGTGGACAACCGCCGGCAACTGGCCGAGGTGCACCTGGGCAACGGCGAATACGCGCAGGCGGCCGAGGTCTTCGAGAGCGGCTTGCGCGGCATCCACCGCGACGACCCGGGGCTGCTGCTGGGCCTGGCCAAGGCGCAGTTCGGCCTGGACCAACCGGCTGCGGTGAAAGCCACGCTGGACCGCCTGATCGCCGCCAACCCGCAGTTCCGCTCGCACGACGGCCACCTGCTGTACGCCCGCGCCACCGAGGCGCTGGGCGAGACCGACGCGGCCCTGGAAGAATACGCCGCGCTCGCCGACGACTACCCCGGCGAAGAAGCCCGCGTGCGCTACGCGCAACTGCTGCAACGCGCGGGCCAGCCGCAGCGCGCCGGCACCGTGTTCAACGAAGTGCTGAAGCGCTCGAGCCTGGCCCCACGCTACTACCAGCGCGACCAACGCCAGTGGATAGACCTGGCCCGCCGCGAACTCAAGCAACTCGACAGCGCCAGCACCTAGCGCACTGCGCCCTCAACGACGGGTGCGAAGCAACTCTGGGCAACCTTTGGTCATCAGCCCTGAAGTGACGCCGCACCCGCTCCAGTTGTCCGGGCACGCCCCCACCGGATCAGCCACCAGCCCTGCTCCGAGTCCCCGGTCCCGAGTCCCGAGTCCCGGCAACAGCTCAGAACGGCTTCGCCAACACCAGCCAGATCACCACCAGCAGCACCAGCACCGGCACCTCGTTGAACAGGCGCAGCACGCGCGAGGACGGCAGCGCCCGCGCCTGTTCCACGCCCTTGAGCCAGCGTCCGCTGAATACGAAATACACCAGCAGCAGCCCCACCAGCCCCAGCTTGGCGTGCAACCAGCCGCTGTGGCCGGGCGCGACCATGGTCGGGAAGTCGGGCAGCACCTTGTAGCCCAGCCACAGGGTCAGCCCCAACAGCAGCGCCAGGCCGAACATCATGTGGCCGAAGCGGTACAGGCGCCGCCCCATCAGCACCAGCCGCGCCTGCACCTGCGCCTGGCCCGCGCTCTCGGCGAGGTTGACCAGGATCCGCGGCAGGTAGAACACCGCCGCCATCCATGCGACCACGAACAGCAGGTGCAGGGACTTGATCCACAGATAGAGTTGCATGCGCTGGCTCCGGGTCGCTGGCGTAGGATGTCACGCCATTTTCGCCGATTCGCATCACGCCCGCACGGACCACGACCCCGCATGGACAAACAGTACGACGCCGACTATTTCCAGCGCTGGTATCGCCGCGACGATATCGGCGGCAGCGCGCGCCTGGCGCGCAAGGTCGCGCTCGCCGTGGCCCAGGCCGAGTACTACCTGGAACGGCCGATCCGCAGCGTGCTCGACATCGGCTGCGGCGAAGGCGCCTGGCGCGCGCCGCTGCTGAAGCTGCGGCCGAAGCTGAGCTACCTGGGCTTCGACAGCAGCGAGTACGCGGTCGCCCGCTACGGCCGCCATCGCAACCTGCGCCCGGCGCGCTTCGGCGACTTCGCCTGGCTGCGGCCGTGCGCGCCGGTGGACCTGCTGGTGTGTTCGGACGTGCTGCACTACGTGCCCAACCGCGAGTTGCGCCAGGGCCTGCCGGGCCTGGCCGAGTTGTGCGGCGGGGTCGCGTTCCTGGAAACCTTCGCCCAGGAGGACGCCTTCGACGGCGACCATGCCGGCTTCCAGCCGCGTCCGGCGCGCTGGTACCGGCGCCAGTTTGGTGCGCTGGGGCTGCGCCCGGTGGGCAGTCATTGCTGGCTCTCGCCTGCGCTGGCGGGCGATGCGGCGGCGCTGGAGACGATTGGTCTGGTGCCCCATTAAGGTGCAATCACACCCGATAGGATATGCTGCACGGCAGCATACGCTCAGGATGGAAACACCGGCATGCTCTACCAGTGGCACGAACTGACCCGCAACCTGCTCGCTCCCTGGGTCCACCAGGCCGCGGCCAACGCCAAGATCTTCTCCGACGCCAATAGCCTGTGGGCCACGCTCCCGGGCGCCGAGCGCCTGGCCGCCACCAATGAGCTGCTGCACCGGCTCGGCAAGGACTACGAGAAGCCGGCGTGGGCACTGGACCATGTCGAGGTCGACGGCCACCCGCTGCCGATCGTCGAGCAGGAAGTGCTGCGCAAGCCGTTCTGCCGCCTGCTGCGCTTCAAGCGTTTCAGCGACGACGCCAAGGTCGTGGCCGGGCTCAAGCAGCAGCCGGCCGTGCTGGTGGTGGCGCCGCTGTCCGGGCACCACGCCACGCTGTTGCGCGATACCGTGCGCACCCTGCTGCGCGACCATAAGGTCTACGTCACCGACTGGATCGACGCGCGCATGGTGCCGCAGAGCGACGGCGATTTCGGCCTGGACGACTACGTCAACTACGTGCAGGACTTCATCCGCCACATCGGCGCCGACAAGCTGCACGTGATCAGCGTGTGCCAGCCGACCGTGCCGGTACTGGCCGCGGTGTCGCTGATGGCCGGCCGCGGCGAAGCCACGCCGCGCTCGCTGGTGATGATGGGCGGGCCGATCGACGCGCGCCGCAGCCCGACCCAGGTCAACAACCTGGCCACGCGCAATCCGCTGTCCTGGTTCGAGCACAACGTCATCCACACCGTGCCGCAGGCGTATCCGGGCCACGGCCGCGCGGTGTACCCGGGCTTCCTGCAGCACACCGGGTTCCTGGCGATGAATCCCAGCCGGCACTTCATGTCGCACTGGGATTTCTACGCCAACCTGGTCAAGGGCGACCTGCAGGATGCCGAGGCGCACCGCCGCTTCTACGACGAATACAACGCGGTGCTGGACATGCCGGCGCGCTATTACCTGGACACGATCCGGGTGGTGTTCCAGGAGTTCCTGCTGCCGCGCGGCGAATGGGTGATCGGCGGCGAGCGCGTCGATCCGGCGGCGATCCGCGACACCGCGCTGCTCAGCATCGAAGGCGAGCTGGACGACATCTCCGGCCTGGGCCAGACCGCCGCCGCACAGGACCTGTGCACCGGCATCGCCGCGCACCGCCGCCAGCATCTGGAAGTGGAAGGCGCCGGCCACTACGGCATCTTCAGCGGCCGCCGCTGGCGCGACATCGTCTATCCGCAGGTGCGTGCGTTCATCGCCGCCAATGCGTCGGCCACCGTGCAGGCACCGAGCGGCAACGTCACCCCGCTCAAGCGCCGCGGCAGCCGCAAGGCCGGCTGAGCGGCATCCCGCTCGCGGCCGGCGTCCGCCGGCCGCAGCGTCATCACCATCACTGCGCCGCGCTGTGCACCAGCAGGTGCTTGGCCAGCAGGCCGTGCAGCTTGCCGACGCCGCGCGCCAGGTGCAGCGTGGCGAACAGCAGCACGATGCCCAGCGCACTGAACAGTGGCAGTAGCCACAGGCCGGGATCGGCGAAGCTGAAGTCGCCGAACGACAGGCCCACGTTGATCTGGTTGGGGAACAACAGGCCCAGCGGTGCCGCCGCCAGCGCCAGCGCGGTGCTCAGCAGGGTGACGAACACGGTGAAATAGACGATCCCCAGCGGCAGCATCAGCACGAAATACAGCATCGTGGTCCAGGTCCGCGCATCGGTGAACATCTGCCCGATGCGCCGCAGCCAGGGCTGTTCGCGCGCGCTGTACAGCGGCCGCCGCGGCATGCGCTCGCCCAGCAACACCTCGACGATGCGCCCTTCCACCAGCGACAGCAGCCGCACCGAACCGAAGAACAGCACCAGCAACGGCACGCCGATGATCAGCACCAGCATGCCTAGCGACACGCTGACCCCGGTGACTACCCAGGTGAAGTAGAAGATGCCGGTGACCAGCGACAGCAGCATGTAGAAGAACGCGCCGTAGGCACGCGGATCGGCGGCCACGCCGAAGAAGCGGCCCAGCAGCGACTTGCGCCTGGGCGGTGCCGGCGGCTTCAGCGCGCGGTTCACGGTGACCTCGGTGTCGCGGTAGATCGCCGCCACCTCCTCCGGCGCGCCATAACTGCCGGCGACCTCGGCGATGACCTCGGCCTCGCTCTTGCCGCCCTGCTCGGCCAGCTCGGCGCGCAGGTATTCCTCCGCGTCGTACAGCGCGTCCTGGACCAGCGCTGGATCGGCGCCGGCCAGCGCCGTGCGCAGTTGCGCCAGGTAGTCGGGAATGGTGGCCGGCAACGGCCGCGCCTGGAATTGTTCGCTGCTCATTCTGAAATCCCCTTCAGGACGGAATCGACGGAATCGCGGGTGGCGCGCCACGCGGCGGCCCAGTGCTGCAACGTGGCGCGGCCGGGTTCGGTGATGCGGTAGTAGCGCCGCGGCGGCCCGGCCACCGACGGTTCGACATGGCTGCACAACAGGCCGGCCGCCTCCAGGTTGCGCAGCACCGGGTACAGCGCGCTCTGCTTGCCGCTGAGCACGCCCTCGCCCACTTTCTCCAGGCGCTTGGCGATCAGGTAGCCGTACAAGGGCTCCGCGGCCTCGGCCAGCACCGCCAGCAGCGCCAGCGACACGGTGCCCGCGCTCAGCTCCTTCTGGAACTTTCTCAGCTGCGCATCCGGATCGACCATGACCACCTCCCACTAGGTTGGAATGCATACTAGTGTTGAGTTAGGTATAGCGAATGTGCCGCTAGTCATGGCCGCACAACGAAAGCCTGACGCATCGGCAACATTCCCCTGGCTATAGTCCCCGCCGCTCGCGCCGGCAGGCGCTCTCAAGGAGAATGCATGAGCTCGACGACGCCCCCCGCCCAGGCCACCGATCCGACCTTCGGCAGTGCCGCCGGCAACGTCAGCGCCGGTCCGCTGAAATGGAATCCGGCCGACGGCAGCGTCACCGCCGAACGCACCGAACGCCACGCGCTGGGACGTACCGGACCGTTGCAGCACGAACTCGTCTCCACCCGCAGCGTGGGCGCCAGCCGCCGCAGCGTCGACGGCAACACCGAGTTCGGCCTGGAGATGGAGTTCCGCCAGGGCCACCAGTTCAAGGGCGCCACCAGCGGCAGGAACGCGGCGAGCGCCGAAAATTCGACCCAGCTCGGCGAACGTGCGCGCTACAGCGTCAGCCTGCCCGGCGACGCCAGCGTCGAGACCGCGCGCGGGGTCAATCCGTTCGATCCGCTCACGCTCCCGGTCGGCGGCAGCGTCAAGCTCGACGGCCAGGCGTTCCTGCGTACCTCGCTGGAGGCCTCGTTCCGCGGCTTCGCCACCAGCAGCGAACGGACCGACGCGGCGGGCGTCAGCTACGCCGCGCAGCGCCTGGACGAGCACCGCGTGCGGGTGGCGACCGGCCCCACCGCGGCGATCGAACGGCTGGAGATGGTCGGGCTGAAGACGCCGTTGGCGCAGGCCATGTTCGGCCGCCAGGACGCGCTCGGCCAGGCCAGCATGCACACCGCCACCTTCGACCTGCGCGACCCGCAGGCGCAGGCCGCCTACCGCGACTTCCTCGGCAGCGGCCGGCTGCCGGCGCCGACCTCCGGGGTCAGCGACGTGCAGCGGATCGACACCCTAAACATGAGTTCGCAGACCCGCGCCAAACTCGGCCTGGGCGAATCGCTGAGCGTGGAGCTGGCCGGGCAGCGCAACAGCGGCGAGAACGTGCGCACCACCCACGCCGACGGCAGCAGCACCGTCAGCAGCCGCCTGCAGTACGCCGACAACGTGCCGCTCACCCTCACCCGCCAGTTCGATGCCGCCGGCAGCGAAGACGTCGAGGCGCGCCGCTACCAGCTCGGCTTCGGCAAGGTCGATGGCAACCAGGCGCAACTGCTCAACGCCGCGTTGTCCGGGAAAGACACCGCGGACGGCCCCATCGCCGCCGGCCAGGACCTGACCCTGAGCTTCTCCGAAGCGCAGATGGGCGCGTTGCGCGAGCAGTACGCAAGGGCGGCGCAGGCGCGCCCGTCCGAGCGCGACCAGGCCGGCGCCTACGCCACTGCCAGCAACCAAGACTTCGCGGTCGGCCTGGCGCGCAACATGGGCAATTCGCCGTACGGCCTGAGCCAACGCCTGTTCACCGTCGCCACCGACGCCGATGGCGAACTGAGCGGCGCGCTGACCCGCATCGACGCCGGGATCGGCGGGACCGAACCCGGTGCGGCGGCCGCCGCACCGGCCACGCGCGCGGCTACTTCGCCCGATCCGCGCGACCCGACCCACCCCGACTACGCGATGCAGTGCGCGATCGACGCCAGACTCAGGCCGGCCGATCCGCAACTGGCGACGCAACTGCTGCTGTCCGCCAAGCGCGAAGGCCTGAGCCAGGTCGACCACGTGCTGCGCAACGACGCCGGCCGCGTGTTTGCGGTGCAGGGCGACCCGATGGCCGCGGACAAGCGCACCGCCTACGTGGACGCGCAGGCCGCCGCGGCCATCCCGCTGCAGGACAGCGTGCGCCAGCTCGATGCCTTGCGCGCGACCGCGCCGCCTGCCGCCGCCACGCAGGACCTGGCGGAGGCCCAGCAACGCGCGCCATCGCGCTGAGCGTGCCGGCACGGCGGCGCGGCGGCGCGACGCCGCCATTGGCGCACCGCCGGCGCATGGGTAAGAATCGGCTACCGTCCTCCAGGCTGCCGTCATGCCCTTGCGCCCCACCCTGCTCGCCCTCGCGCTGCTGTCGTCCGCCACCGCCGCGCTGGCCGCCGCGCCTGCCGCGCCGTACCGCAGTCCGCAGCAGATCCTGGACGCGTCCAAGCCCGCCGACTGGCGCACGCTGGACCCGGCCAACACGCTGTACCTGGACCTGGACGCCGGCCGCGTGGTCATCGAGCTGGCGCCGGCATTCGCGCCGGAGCATGTCGACAACATCCGCACCCTGGCCCACGAGCACTTCTGGGACGGCCTGAGCGTCTACCGTTCGCAGGACAACTTCGTGGTGCAGTTCGGCGATCCCGACGGCGAGGAGGCGGGCAAGGCCAAGTCGCTGGGGTCGGCCAAGCGGCACCTGCCTGCCGAGTTCCAGCGCGACGCCAAGGGCCTGGCGTTCCAGGCGCTGCCCGACCGCGACGGCTGGGCGCCGCAAGTGGGCTTCGTCGAAGGCTTCCCCGCCGCGCGCGATCCCAAGGATGGCAAGGCCTGGCTGGCACACTGCTACGGCACCCTCGGCGCCGGCCGCAACAACGACGAGGACAGCAGCATCGGCGCCGAACTGTACGTGGTCACCGGGCAATCGCCGCGGCAGCTGGACCGCAACATCACCGTGGTCGGGCGCGTGGTCAAGGGCATGGAACTGCTCAGCGTGATCCCGCGCGGACCGGACCCGATGGGCTTCTACGCCAAGCCCGAACAGCGCACGCCGATCCGCGCGATCAAGCTCGCCAGCGACCTGCCCGAAGCCGAGCGCACGCCGCTGCAGTTGCTGCGCACCGACACCCAGACCTTCCGCGACGTGGCCGAAGCGCGGCGCAACCGCCGCGACGATTTCTACAAGCGCCCGGCCGGGCACATCGACCTGTGCAACGTACCGCTGCCGGTGCGCACGCCACCGCAGTAATGGTTACGTGCCATGAGAACTCCGCGAACAATTAGTCGACAAAGCAATCACTGCTTGCGAGCGCGCGTTGGCTAACGCGCGCTCCGGTTGCCCCTCACCCGCACGTCAGGCGCCCTAACAAACCTGACCGACCTCTCCAGGCAGCCTTACCAAGAGACCGTTGACTGCGAGGCGCGTCAGGACGAGGGCGTCATCTTCATCAAGGTCGTCGCAATGCCCTACGAAGCTGCGATCGAGTTCGACGTGACGCAGGCTCGCGCTTTTGCGCAGAAAATCTTGTCGGCTGTCGAGATCGTCGAGGCAGGTTGGTTAGGCAGATCCAGTCGCTAGCCAAACATGATTGCATCTCATCGTCAGCTCATGCACTGCAGCGCGGTTTAGCGTTGGCGACGCGGCCCAGCGTCTAAGCCAACGCCGCGCCGCGGCGCTCGGGTTCGCGCGCGTGCAGGAAGCGGGTGAACAGCTCGCGCGGCTGCTCCAGCCCGCACTCGCTCAGCAGCATGGCGATGTTGCCGCGGTGGTAGGCGCCGTGCGCCAGCACGTGGAACAGCACTTCCTCGCGGGTCATGCGGCCGGCATCGCCGTCGGTGAAGCGGAACGCGAGCGACTGCTGCAATGCGGTTGCGTCGAGCCGGGCGATGTAGCCGGCATACCACCGGTCGGATTCGGCGACGGCCGCGTGCAACGCCTCCAGTTCCGGCGTCTGCGGCGTGTTGCTGGCCGTAAACGCATGCGTGCCGCCGTCCAGGTGCGCGGCGAAGATCCGGTCCACGACATAGGTATGGTTCAACAGCCGGATCGCGCGCAGGCGTTGCGCCGGATACGCGGCCGCATCGATCTGCGCCAGCGCCTGCAGCAGTTCGGCATTGGCCCAGGCCTTGAAGGCGAATTGCGATGCGAGCAGGGAAGCGGTCATCGGGATGTCCTTGGCGCGTGTCATCGATTCCCGGGCACACCTCCCGGGCTCGGAAAAAGTATCTGTCCACTCGCTTTTCCTTGCTACCTGCAGGTGCAAGGACGGCCTGTGGCTTGAGCCTGACTGCAGCCACGCAGCCTACGGGAATCGGTGGCGGCCTCTCTAGCGCGCGCGCTGACTGAAAGCGACGCTGCCCAGGATCAGCACGCCGGCCAGCAGCATGCTCCAGGTCAACGGCTCGCCCAGGATCGACCACGACAGCAGCGCACCGAAGACGGGGACCAGGTAGGTCACGGTGGACGCGCGCGCCGGCCCGATGCGCTGGATCAGCCGGTAGTACATCAGGAACGCCAGGCCGGTGCAGACCACGCCCAGCGCGCCGGCGCAGGCCCAAGCCGCCGCCGGCACCGGTGCGGTCGGCCAGTGCGTCCATGCCAGCGGCGCCAGCAGCAAGGCGCTGCAGCCCAGGGTCGAGGCCGCCGACGCGGCCGGCGGCAGGTCGCTCATGTAGCGCTTCACCAGGCTGTAGCCGATGCCGTACAGCAGCGAGGCGGTGGCGCCGGCGAACGCGGCCGGCCCCACGCTCAGCCCGGCGGACTTGCCGGTGGCCAGCACCACGATGCCGACGAAGCCGATCAGCAGCGCCACCGCGCGCCGCGCGCCGATCTTCTCGCCGAAGAACAGGAACGCGATCAGCGCAGTGAACAGCACGGTCATCGCGTTGCAGATCGCGCCGATCGCGGCCGGCGCATGCTGCGCGCCCCAGGCGAACAGCAGGAACGGCAGCGCGGAGTTGAGCAGCCCGATCGCCGCCAGGGTCGGCCAGCGCCGCAGCGGAAAGCGCGCGCGCGCCATCCACAGGAACGGCAGCAGCACCGTCGCCCCCAGCGCCAGGCGCAGTTCCACCAGCGCGTAGGCGCCGAACTGCGGCGCGGCCACGCGCATGAACAGGAACGAGCAGCCCCAGACGATGCCCAGGAACAGCAGCTCCAGCGGCGTGCGCCAGTCGCGCACCGCCGGCGCCGGAAGGTGGTCGGCCGGATCGCCGGACGCGGGGTTGGCTGCATTCACCGTGCTGTCTCCTGGTTCGTTGTCGATGCCGTCGCGTGTGGCGGCGCCTGTGCGCCTGCAGCCACACGGGCAAACGGGTCACGAGAAGCGGGGGCCGCGCCGGTACGTGGCCCGCGCCGGCCGCGTATCTTGCGCATGGCTGCCAGGATCGCGCGCCGTCGCAATGCCCACAAGCGCGTAGTATCGTCGCGAGCCACAAATCTGCCGCGTGTCTGCCGATGCAATTGCGCCCTGCCCTGTTGCCCGCGCTCGGCGTGTTCGCCGCCGCCGCGCGCCACCAGAACTTCGCCCATGCCGCGGAGGAACTGCACCTCACCGCCAGCGCGGTCAGCCACCATGTGCGCAAGCTGGAGGCGCTGCTCGGCGCGACGCTGTTCCAGCGCCACGCGCGCGGGGTCAAGCTGACCGCCGAGGGTCGGCAGCTGGCCGATGCGGCCAGCGCGGCGCTGGCCGATATCGCCGCGGTGGCCGGCAACCTGCACCCACAGGCCGACACAGCGCCGCTGCGCATCACCACGCTGCGCTCGCTGTCCTACTGCTGGCTGCTGCCGCGGCTGCCGCGCTTCTGCCAGGCGCATCCGCACGTGCGCCTGGACATCCAGACCGACGCAGCGTTCTCGCGCTTCGAGGACGGCGGTCCGGAGTTGGGCATCCGCTACGGCCAGGGCGCGTGGCCGGGGCTGACCTCGCACCACCTGATGGACGACGAACTGTTCCCGGTGGCCTCCCCGGCGCTGCCGCAGCTGGCCACGCTGCGCCATCCCGAACAGATCGCGCAGCTGCCGCTGCTCAGCGACATGTCGCCGCAGGGCTGGCGCGACTGGTTCCGCGCCGCCGCGGTGCGCGGCGTGGCGCTGCCGCCGATGCACACCTTCAACGACAGCACCGACGCGATGCGCGCGGCGGTGTACGGCGTCGGCGCGGTGCTGGCGCGCAAGCACATCGCGCAGCCATACCTGCAGCGCTACGAACTGGTGCGGCTGCCCGGCCCGGCGTTGAAGGCGCGCTACTCCTACTACATCGTGCACCCCGGCCACCGCCTGCCCAGCCCGGCGGCCAGCCAGTTCATCGACTGGCTCAAACGCGAGGCGCTGGACGAACGCACGCCGATGCCGGCGCTGCCGGCCGAACTGCTGGGGCTGCCGCCGGGGGCGAGCTAACTGTTCTCGCCTGGCTGCGCTTTTGTAGGAGCGGCTTCAGCCACGACAGGCGTTACCGATGGATCCTGTCGCGGCTGAAGCCGCTCCTACAAAAGGCCATCGCCCGAAACTGGACTTCCCATACGGCGCTTGACACGCGGCCGTCAATGCATCATTAATTAGCTAATTCGTTAATTATCTAATCCCTGATGTCCATCGATCGTGTGTTCGAAGCCCTCGCCTCCCGCCCGCGCCGCGAGATCCTCGCCTACCTGTCGGCGCAGGAACTCAGCGCCGGGCAGATCGGGCAGCGCTTCGCGATGAGCGCCCCGGCGATCTCGCGGCACCTGTCGGTGCTGGAAGCGGCCGGCCTGGTGTCCAGCGAGCGCCGCGGCCAGTTCGTGGTGTACCGGCTCACCCCCGACAACCTGGTCAACACGCTCAGCGGCTTCGCCTTCGAGGTCTGCCCCACCGCCGGCCCACTCAAGCGCGAAGCGCGCAAGCTGGCCAAGAAGAACGCCTGAGCCCCTTCCCGCAACGGCCACAAGGAACCCGCCGATGTCCATTGCCCCGCCCAGGGATCGCGCCGCCGCACAGACCGGCTTTCCGTCCGTGCGCCTGGCCTCGTACAGCGGCGGGCTGCCGGTGGAAGTGACGCTGATCGCGCAGCTCGGCGCCGGCGCCGGCGACCCGCTGATCGCCCAGGCCTGCGTGCGCCAGCGCGCGCATCCCAGCTTCCACGACGCGCTGGACGAGCCGTCGGCGCGTCTGGCCGGCACCGATTTCGCCAACGGCGAAACGACCTCGCTGTTCTCCTTCGCGGTCGGCGCGAACGGGCATCCCTTCCATCGCCACGCCGGGCACCGCATGTTCACCGCGATCACCGGCAGCGGCGGCGCGCAGTTGCGCTTCTGCACCGCGTCGATGGCGCAACTCGAGCAGGACCCGCAGCATTTCCTGGCCGCGCTGCGCCATGTCGACCTGCCGGCCGACTGCCTGTTCACCGTGCGCTTCGGTGGCGGCACCTGGCACCAGTTCGCGCCGTTGCGCGCGCACGCGACGCATCCGACGTTCTTCGCCCTGTCCTGCCACAGCGACGAGGCCGGCGGCGATCTCGCCGCCGAGGTCCGCGCGCAAGTGCTGGCCGGTACCGCCGACATCGCCACGCTGACCGAACTGCTGCCGGACACGGTGACCGCGCTGCTGGCATCGCCGCAGGCGCGGGCGCTGCAGGTGCCGACGGTGCGCCTGTCGCTGTCGGCTTCGCCCGGCAGCCGCCGGCTGGCCTGGTGCGCGAGCCTGCGCGCGCTCAGCGGGCGCCTGCGCCAGGCGCTGGGCCGCTGGCGGCACCCGCCCGGCTTCGTCGCGCTGGCGCCGCGGCTGGCGGCGGTGCGTGCGCACCCGCAGCCGGTGCCCGGTTCGCTGCTGTGGCGCGAACTGCCGGCGCACGATCATCAGGACAGCGTGCGCCTGCGGCTGCAGGCGCACCAGGTGCACCAGCACGGCGCGCATGCGCTGATGGTGGCGCTGCTGGAGGGCTTCATGCAGCGTCCGCCGCTCGGCGTGACCTGGTTGATGCGGATCCGCAACACGCTGGTCGCGCCGCTGCGGCTGCGCACCTCGCCGCTGGGCTGTCCGGTGTCCTCGCTGCTGTCGCCGCAGCGCGAGCGCCTGTTCGCCGGCCGCTTCCCAGTGCTGGACCAGGCGCATGCCGCGCACGACCGGCGCGCGCAGGTGCTGCTCGGCGCCGACGACCGCCATCTGCTGTTCCGCAGTTGCGTGGGCGTGGCACTGGACGAGGATGGCAGCGTCGAACTGAGCCTGGACACGCGCGTGGCCTGCCGCAACTGGTTCGGGCGCCTGTACATGGCCACGATCGCGCGCGCGCATCGCCACTACATCGCCCCGGCGATGCTGCGCGCGGCGGCCGACGCGCTGCTGTCGCCGGTGCTCGACGCGGCGGTGCGGGAGCAGGCCGCACGCGCATCCTGAGACGTCATCACTTCGCCTTAGCCGGCGCCTGCCTAGCCTTGCTTTCCCCTACCCAGAGAACGGCCCATGCCCCTGCTCCGTATCCGCATCACCGGCAGCGAAGACGACGCCCGCGCCATCATCAACCTGCTCGGCAGCCTGGAAGGCATCGAGCACGTCGAGGAGATCGACGACCTGATGAACCATATGGACGACGACGATTCCAGCTCCGCCGGGCTGCCCGACGACCAGGGTCCCGGTACCCACGAGGTCGAGATCGAGGCCGGCAACCTGGCCACTGCACAGAAGGTGCGCGAGGCGGTGGAGGCATTGGCCTTCGACCTGGAAGTGATCGTGGAGTTCGAGCAGGACGAAGGCTAGCGCGTTCTCTCTCGGCTGCCCAAGGACTGTAGGAGCGGCTTCAGCCGCGGCGGCTTACCGGTAGAGCCCGTCGCGACTGAAGTCGCTCCTACAAGAGACACATCGGCAGCACCGGCTTCCTAGATGCGCCTGCGGCGCCGGCGCAGCCAGGCGATCAGCCACCAGAGCACCGCGCCAAGCAGCAGGAACGGGGTCAGCGCCGCGATCACGCGGATCGCCCAGGCGGTGGCGGAGGCGAAGATCGCGCCGGTGTCGGCGAAGGCTTCGCCGATCTCGCTGCGGCCACGTTCGCCGTCGGGCGTGGCGAACTGCAGGGTCAGCCGCTGCGTCTCGATGCGCCGACGATGCTGCGCCGCGTCCTGACTTGCCGCCAGCAGCTGCGTGTCGAGTTCGGCCATTTTCGCCGACAGGCTCATCATGTCGGCCACGCTGAGGTCGCGCCGCTGCTGGAACTCCTGCAGCCGCCGCTGCTCGGCCTGCAGCCGCTGCTGCAGGGCGGCGTTGTCCTGCACCGCCTGCGCCAGATCCTCGGCGCGGGTGCTGCGGCTGCCGATCTCGCCGTCGCTGCCGGCCTGGGCGATCAGCGGCTCGACCCCGGCGGGCACGATGCGCACGCTCAGCGAGGCCTGCGGATGCTCGCCACCACGCTGTTCCACCGACAGCACGTTGCAGGCGCCGAAACGCCCGCTCAGGCAGCTGTCCTGGGCCTGCTTGAGCCGCGCCTCGATCTGCGCCGCCGGCAGTTGCACGCTCACCTCGTGCTCGTAGGCCAGCATCGCCGCGCGTCCATCCGCGGTCGGTGCCGCCGCGGACGCTTCGGCCGCACCGCCGACGCTGTCGGCGTGCTTGGAACAGCCGCCCGCGGCCAACGCCAGCAGCAGCACGCCCCAGTGCAAGGGCCGCGCCCTCACAGGCTCGCCCCGTCCACGCTGTGCACCTGCAGCGCCGTCAGGTCCACCTGCGGCAGGCAGCGCACGTTGACCGCCACCGTGGCCTCGCCGGTCTTGGGGTGGGTGCCTTCGCTGAACGGGGCGATGCCGCAACCCGGGCAGTGATGATGGTCGATGTGCAGGCGATTGAAGCGGTAGGTGCCCAGCGCCTCCGGCGCATTGCGCAGCGACAGCGCCGTGCGCGCGCCGAACCACAGCAGCCCGCCGCGGCGCCGGCACATGGAGCAGTTGCAGTCGTAGACCTCGGCGATCGGCGCCTCGGTTTCCAGTTCGAATGCGATGCGGCCGCAATGGCAGCTGCCCGAGTAGTTCATCCCTGCACTCCGAGGACCAAGAAGAAGCGCAAGGGTAATCCAACGGCAGGTGCGCGCGCAGCGGCGGCCGCCTATGCTGGCGGATCGACCCACTATAGGAACCCCGATGCGCAAGCACCTGCTCGCCGCCGCCCTGCTCGCCGCCCTCGCCGGCTGCCAGAAACCCGCCGATGCCCCGACGACGGCGTCCGCCGCCGCGCCCGGCAGCGCCGCCGCGGCCGCCGACCCGGCCGCCGACACCGCCTTCGCCGCGCTGTCCAAGCGCGCCGTGGACACCTGGATGCAGCTGTCCCCGGTCGGCGCCACCCAGACTGGCGACCACCGCTACGACAGCGAACTGGACGACCTCAGCGCCGCCGGCCGGCAGAAGAGCCTGGACGCGAGCAAGCAGCTGCTGGCCGAACTGGACAAGCTGGACATTGCCAAGCTCTCGCGCGAGAACCAGGTGGACGCGGCGATCCTGCGCAACCAGTTGCAGTCGGACATCTGGAGCAGCGAGGTGGCGCAGAGCTGGGCCTGGGATCCGCAGGTCTACAACGGCCTGGCCGGCGGCGCGATCTACGGGCTGATGGCGCGCGAATTCGCGCCGCTGCCGGAGCGGCTGAAATCGGCCACCGCGCGCATGGAGAAGATCCCGGCGCTGTTCGCGCAGGCGCGCGCCAACCTGGACCCGGCGCGGGTGCCGCTGATCAACGCGCAGACCGTGGCCAAGCAGAACCAGGGCATCCTCAGCATCGTCGACACCTTCATCGTTCCGCACGCCAAGGAACTGCCAGAGGCCGACGCGCAGCGCCTGCAGGCGGCGATCGACGGGCTGAAGCAGGCGGTGGCCGAACAGCAGACCTGGCTGGACAAGACCCTGGTACCCAACGCCAAGGGCGATTTCCGCATCGGCGCGGAGAAGTACGACCAGAAGCTGAAGTTCGCGCTCAATTCCTCGCTGTCGCGCGCCGAGATCAAGCAGCGCGCCGAAGCCGAGCTCAAGCGCGTGCGCGAGGAGATGTATGGCATCGCCCGCACCGTGCTGAAGGACACCCCGAACGCGCCGGCGCTGGTCGATGCGCCGAGCGACGCGCAGCAGCAGGCGGCGATCGAGGCGGCGCTGGAACTGGCCTACGCGCAGCATCCGGCGCGCGACAAGGTGGTCGACGACGCCAAGGCTTCGCTGGCGTCCTCCACCGAGTTCGTGCGCAGCAAGAACCTGCTGACCCTGCCCGACGCGCCGGTGGACATCATCCTGATGCCCGAGTTCCAGCGCGGCGTGGCGGTGGCCTACTGCGACTCGCCCGGCCCGCTGGACAAAAACCTGAAGACCTTCTACGCGGTGTCGCCGATTCCCGACGACTGGAGCGCGCAGCAGGCCGAATCGTTCCTGCGCGAATACAACGGCCGCATGATCCACCTGCTGAGCATCCACGAAGGCGTGCCCGGCCATTACGTGGAAGGCTGGCACTCGGCCAAGTTCCCCTCGACCCTGCGCGGCGTGCTGCGCTCGGGCGTGTTCGCCGAGGGCTGGGCGGTGTACACCGAGCGGATGATGCAGGAGCAGGGCTACCTGGACAACGATCCGCTGTTCCACCTGGTGCAGCTGAAGTTCTACCTGCGCACCCTCGCCAACGCGCTGCTCGACCAGGGCGTGCACGTGGACAACTGGAGCAAGGAACAGGCCATGCAACTGATGGTGCACGACACCTTCCAGCAGCAGAGCGAAGCCGAGGGCAAATGGGTGCGTGCGCAGCTGACCTCGGCGCAGCTGCCGACCTACTTCGTCGGCGTGCAGGAACACCTGGACCTGCGCAAGGCGATGCAGGCCAAGCTCGGCGACACCTTCGACCTGAAGGCCTACCACGACCAGGTGCTGTCCTACGGCGCGCCGCCGGTGCGGTTCGTGCGGGAGTTGATGCTGGACGAGCCGATCCAGTGAGAAGCCGGGATTGGGGATTCGGGAGTCGGGATTCGTAGAAGCGGTCCACCGCGCCCGATGACCTCACGCGATCCAACTGGAGAAAAGCCCCTCTTGAGTCAAGGGGGGCGCGCCGACAGGCGCGGGGGATCTGGATGGTGATGAGCTGGGGCCCACGGTTTGCGTAGCAAACTGTGGGGGCGACAGCGCGAATGCGCTGACGCCGCGCGCTAGCGCGCTCCTACGAATCCACCCGTCTGCCGCGCCCACAGCCGTGCGTACAGGCCGCCGCGCGCGACCAGTTCGGCGTGGGTGCCGGTTTCGACGATCGCGCCCTGGTCCATCACCACCAACCGGTCCATCCGCGCGATGGTCGACAGCCGGTGCGCGATCGCGATCACCGTCTTGCCGGCCATCAGTTCGTCCAGGCTGTCCTGGATCGCCGCTTCCACTTCCGAATCCAGTGCCGAGGTCGCCTCGTCCAGGATCAGGATCGGCGCGTCCTTGAGCAGCACGCGGGCGATGGCGATGCGCTGGCGCTGACCGCCGGACAGCTTGACCCCGCGCTCGCCGACCTGCGCGTCGTAGCCGCGCTGGCCCTCGCCGTCCACCAGTTGCTCGATGAACTCGGCGGCGCGCGCCTTGGCCACCGCGGCGCGCAATTGCGCCTCGCTGGCGTCGGGCCGGCCATACAGCAGGTTGTCGCGGATCGAACGGTGCAGCAGCGAGGTGTCCTGGGTGACCAGGCCGATCTGCCCGCGCAGGCTTTCCTGGGTGACCGCGGCGATGTCCTGGCCGTCGATCAGGATGCGTCCGCTCTCCAGGTCGTACAGCCGCAGCAGCACGTTGACCAGGGTCGACTTGCCGGCGCCGGACGGCCCGACCAGGCCGATCTTCTCGCCGGCGCGCACCTGCAGGTCGAGCCCGGCGATGACCCCGCCGCGCTTGCCGTAGTGGAAATGGATGTGCTCGAAGCGCACGTCGCCGCGCTCCACGCGCAGCGGCACCGCGTCGGCGCGGTCCTGCACCTGCGCCGGCTGCGCGATGGTCTCCATGCCGTCCTGCACCGCGCCGATGTCCTCGAAGATGCCGTTGACCGTCCACATGATCCAGCCGGACATGTTGTGGATGCGGATCACCAGACCGGTGGCCAGGGTGATCGCGCCCACGCTGATCTGGCCGCGGCTCCACAGCCACAGCGCCAGCGCGCAGGTGGCGGCGATCAGGAAGCCGTTGGCGACGGCGATGGCGGTGTCCATCGCCGTGGTCATGCGGGTCTGCCGGCGGTGCTTGGCCGCCAGCTCGCCGATCGCCTCGCGCACGTAGCTCTGCTCGCGCCCGGCATGCGAGAACAGCTTCAGCGTGGCGATGTTGGTGTAGCCGTCGACGATGCGGCCCATCGCCTTGGAGCGCGCATCCGAGGCGATCCACGCGCGCTTCTTCATCCGCGGCACGAAGTACACCATCAGGCCCACGTAGACCAGCAGCCACACCAGCAGCGGCGCCATCAGCCACGGGTCGGCCTGGGCGAACAGCCACAGCGCGCTGCCGGTGTAGACGGCGATGTACCACAGCGCATCGACCATCTGCACCGCCGACTCGCGCAGCGAGGTGCCGGTCTGCATGACCCGGTTGGCGATGCGCCCGGCGAAGTCGTTCTGGAAGAAGCCCAGGCTCTGCCGCACCACGTAGTTGTGCATCAGCCAGCGCGAGCGGTTGCTCAGCCCGGGCACGATGGCCTGGTTGACCAGCAGGTTGTGCAGCGCCACGAACAGCGGCCGCGCCACCAGCACGATGGCGGCCATCCACAGCAGTTCGCCGCCGTGGCGGTGGAAGAATTCCGGCCCCGGCCGCTCGGCTAGCATGTCGACGATGCGGCCGAGGAAGTCGAACATCGCCACTTCCACCAGCGCCAGCAGCAGCCCGGCCACCAGCGTGGCCAGCAGCAGCGGCCACAGCGGACGCAGGTAATGCAGGTAGAAGCGCGCCACGCCGCGCGGCGGCATCTCGGTCTCCACCTTCGGGAAGACCTCGATCAGGGATTCGAACCAGCGGAACATCGAAAAACGCCAACGACCAACGGGGCGCCAGGGTAGCCTATCGCGCGTCAAGCGCAGAGCGCAGAGCGCGGACGGCGGCGTCCGCGAACGGGAACCGCCGACATCCGGCGCGCTTCGCCACGCACGCGCGGGCCGGGCGGCGCCACGCGCATCCCCGGCTCGCAACCTAGCCGCGGCCGCTTGCGCTGCGCAGCGCGGCTACTGGCACTGCACCGCGTCGCCCGCATCCGCGGCGCCGGCGACGATCTGGATGCGGGTGAAGGCGGCCGCGAACGGCGCATCGGCATCGATCGCGAACGGCATGTCGATGCCGCCCAGGTCGGCGCCGCGCTTGGCGAAGCAGGCCAGCGGCACGGTCACGGTGCGCTTGCCGCTGCCGGCGGCGGCCAGCAGCGGGCCGATGTCGATACCGTCGCCGCAGCCGCGCAGGCAGCCCAGGCGCAGCGTCACCGGCGCGCTGGGCGCGTGCTCCACCACCACGTCGAACTGCAGCGCCGCGTGCGCCTGCGCCATCGCGGTCAGGTTCTGGCCACCGGGGCTGCTGGCGAACAGTCGCGCCGGCGCGTGCTAGGTCACCTGCTTGGCGTCCTGCTGGGTGCTGACCTGCACCGTGCGCACGCTCAGCGCAGGCTCGGGCTGCGGCCACTGCAGTGCGGTATTGAGATCGGCGCCGAGCGCGTGCTCCTGGCCGCGCGCGGCGAGCTTCAGCGCGAACGGCGGCGCATCGCGCAGGTTGAACACCGGCAGCGTGGTGGCCGCGCCGCAATTGTCCGGCAGCTGCACCGGCAGCGCGCCGACGCGGCCGCCGCGCGCGTAGCGCAAGCCGTAGCCGACCGCGAACAGCGGCGGACGCGCCGGATCGGCCGGCGCCACCGGCGGCGGGCAGGCCTGCGCCGGCCACGGGAAGCTCAGCTGGCCGCGGAAATCGTGCGCGCCGCCGAACAGCACGTCGGCCACGCCGCCGCCCTCGCTGCCCGGCAGCCAGGCGGCGACGAAGGCCTGCGACAGGTTGAGCAGGTCGTTGACGTACAGCGGCCGCCCGGACAACAGCACGGTAATCACCGGCTTGCCGGTCGCGGCCGCGTCCTGCAGCGTCCTCAGGTCCTCCGGGTGGCGCTGGCTGTGCGCCATGGTGCTGGAGGCGACGATGTCGCCGCTGCCCTCGGCATACGGGGTTTCGCCGATCACCGCGACGATCGCGTCGTAGCTGCCCGGTTGCGCCGCGGCGACCGACTCGGCATAACGCACCTGCGCGGCGCCGCCGACCTCGCGCAAGCCGGCCAGGATGCTCTGCGCATTGGGGAAATCGGCGTTGCCGTTGTCGGTGCCCTGCCAGGTCAGCGACCAGCCGCCGGCCTGGTCGGCGATGCTGTCGGCGCGCCTGCCGACCACCAGCAGGCGCTGGCCGCGGCGCAGCGGCAACGCGCTGCGCTCGTTCTTCAGCAGCACCAGCGATTCGCGCACCGCGCGCCGCGCCAGGTCGCGCTGCACCAGCGCATCCTCGCGCCCGGCGTAGCGGCTGGCGGATGGCGCGTGCGCGAACAGCCCGGCGCGCAGCTTGACCCGCAGGATGCGCCGCACCGCATCGTCGATGCGCGCCTGCGGGATCTGCCCGGACTGCACCTGGGCCACGGTGTTGTCGATGAACGCCTTCCAGTCGTCGGGCACCATCACCATGTCCACGCCGGCGTTGATCGCCTGCGCGCAGCTGGCATTGCTGCAGCCCGGCACCTGGCCGATGCCGTTCCAGTCGGAGACGACGAAGCCGTCGAAGCCCATCTTCCGCTTCAGTGCCCCGGTCAGCAGCGGTTCTGCGCCGTGCATCTTGCCGTAGTCGACGCCGGCGCCGACGTCGTTCCAGCTGCTGTAGGACGCCATCACCGTCTGCACCCCGGCCTCGATCGCGCCGTAGTAGCCCTGCCCGTGCACGTTGACCATCCGCGCCTTGTCGATCCGCGCCACGCCCTGGTCGCGGCCGTGCTCGGTGGCGCCGTCGCCGAGGTAGTGCTTGGCGGTGGCCAGCACGCTGGCATCGTCGCCGAGCCGGCCCTGCATGCCGCGCACGTAGGCGGCGGCGTAGCTGCGCACCAGCGCCGGGTCCGACGAGAAACTCTCGTAGGTGCGCCCCCAGCGCGGATCCTCCGCCACCGCCAGGGTCGGCGCGAACGCCCAGGCGATGCCAGTGGCGCGGCTGGCCTCGGCGGTGGCGCGCGCGACCTGCTCGACCAGCGCCGGGTCGCGCGCCGCGCCCAGGCCGATGTTGTGCGGGAACAGCGTGGCGCCGTACACGTTGCTGTGCCCATGCACCGCATCGGTGCCCCAGACGATGGGAATCGGCACCTGCGCATCGGTGCGCATCGACGCCTGGTAG
The DNA here is from genome assembly GCF_031455575.1 of Xanthomonas sp. 1678. Taxonomy (NCBI): domain Bacteria; kingdom Pseudomonadati; phylum Pseudomonadota; class Gammaproteobacteria; order Lysobacterales; family Lysobacteraceae; genus Xanthomonas; species Xanthomonas sp. 1678. The sequence goes on from NZ_JAVDSZ010000005.1 coordinate 278,783, forward strand.
TACGCGTCGGCCAGCTGCAGCCAGTCCTGCACCCGCGCGTGCTTGTTCTTGCCCGGCCACGAACCGCCGCCATTGAGCACCGAGCCGATGTAGTACTGGCGCACCTGCTCGGGCGTGATGGACTTGATCTCGGCCTGGGTCATCTGCCCGACCTTCTGCGCCAGGGTCATGCCGCCCAGGATCTGCGCGATGCGCGCCTCGCTGGCCGGATCCTGCGCGACCGCACTGCGCAGCGCCGGCCAGTCGCGCAGCGGTGCCGGCGCCGGCGCGGCCGGCGGCGCGGCGTCGGCCACGGCGGCGAGGCTGGCGGCGGCGAGCAGCGCGCGGGCCCAGGGGTGCGGTGTGGACATGCGGTTTCCTCCATCGATGGGCGGCCGGGCGCCGCGCAGCAGCGCGGCGCCCGGTGCGGCGTACGCGGCCGCCGGTTCAGAGCTTGTAGCGGAAGCCGAGCAGGTACTGGCGGCCGTACTCGGTGTATTCCTCGGGCAGGAACACCGTCGACGCGATGCCGGCGGCGCTGACCTCGGTGCGGAACGCCTCGTTGGTCAGGTTGTTGACCTGGAACATCAACGACAGCCCCTTGAGCCTGCCGCTGTCCGGGAAGTCGTAGCTCAGCTGCAGGTCGGTGACGCGTTCGCTGAGCGTGTTGCGGTAGCTGCGCTGGCCGAACAGCGATCCGTACTCGCCGCGGTAGGCGTCGCGGTAGCGCTGGCTGACGCGCGCGCTGAACCCGTGCTTCTCGTAGAACAGCGTGGCGTTGGCGACGATCTTGGACAGGCCGGGAATGGTGTCGGTGCCGGGCGAGTTGTCGCTGGGATCGGGGTCGATCGACGACTCGGTGTAGGAACCGTTGACCTGCACGCCGAAGCCGTCCAGGCGCTCGCTGAACACGTCGCCGGTGACGCTGGCGGCGAACTCGATGCCGCGCATGTAGCCGCCGCTGCCGTTGGCCCAGGTGCTGAAGGTGCCGATGTTGGACACCGGGGTCTGCCCGTCGGGGTTGTAGCCGGTGAAGTCCCAGGTCAGGTTCTGCCGGTAGATGTAGGTCTGCAGGTCCTTGTAGAACAGCGCCAGGCTGACGTAGCTGGCCGAGCCGAAGTATTTCTCCAGCGACAGGTCGAGCGCATCGGCGCGGTACGGCTGCAAGGTCGGGTTGCCGCCGCTGCCGCTCCACAGCCCGGTGCTGGTGTCCACCGCGGCGCTGGCGTCGGCGCTGAGGTAGTTGATCGGCGGGCGCATCAGCTGCTTGGCCGCGCCCAGGCGCGCCATCCAGCCGTCGCCGAAGTCGAACACCAGGTTCAGGCTCGGCAGCGCGTCGTGGTAGCGCGCGCCCAGGGTCTGCGCGCCGACCACCGCACCGCCGCTGGCGTTGAAGCCGGTCGACGACTGGTCGGTGCTGATGTACTGCAGGCCGGCATTGCCGCGCACGCGCACGCGCTCGCCCAGGTCCATGTCGATGTTGGCGCGCAGATAGTAGGTGTTGACGTCCTCCTCGACTACGTAGTCCTTGCGCAGGTCGTCGTTGCTCTCCGACAGGCTCACGTCGTAGTAGCGCGACAGCAGCGCGCGCGGATCGAAGCTGAGGATGTCGCCGATGCCGGCGAAGCCCAGCGAGGTCGGCGCATACAGCAGCGACGGGTCGACCAGGGTCGGCGTGCGCCCCGGCAGGTCGGCGAAGTACACGTCGGCGCGCTTGTCCTTGCTGCGCCGGTTGACGTTCACGCCCAGGTCGAAGCTGCGCACCAGCGCGGTGTCGACGTCGTAGTTGAACTCCAGGCGGCCGGCCTTGATCTCGTCCTTCTGCCAGGAATTCTCCACCCGCCCGTCGTGCCCCCACTTCTGCGGGTCCCACAGATACACCGCGCCGGGGTCGGCCAGGTCGGCGAGCGAATAGCGCGCGAAATCGTTGCTCAGCGGCAGCTCGAAGCCGATGTCCTGCGGATCGGCCAGTCCGGCGTAGGTCTCCAGCTGCGACTGCCGGCGCTCGGCGCGCGAGTAGTTCAGGTCCAGGCTCAGCGACCAGGGCGCGAAGCGCAGCGTGTTGGTCCAGCCGACCGAGAGCAGCTTGTCCTCGCGGTCGTTGCGGTCGTTGCGCAGCACCGGCTGCACGCCGCTCAGCGTGCCCTGGGTGATGATCGGCACGCCCTGGCGGTCGCTGGTGACGATGTCGCGATAGGCGACCTGCTGGCCGAGCGCGTTACTGAAGTCCGGCGCGTTGGACCACATCGCGCCGTGCATCGTCTCGTTCTGCTCGAACTTGGACCAGTAGCCGTCGAGCACGCTGTGGAAGTGCTCGTTCGGCTTGTACTCCAGCGTGCCGATCACGCCGTCGCGGGTGAGTTCGCGCGACTTGATCCACGCTTCGGAGCCCTGCAGCGCGACCGCGCCCGGCGGCTTGCCCGGCTGCGTGGCGCCCCAGCTGTCCGGATTACCCCACCACCATGCCTTGTAGTGCTTTTCCTGGAACGGCGAATTCAGCCGCGCCACGCCCAGCGCCACGCCGATGGTGTCGCCGGCGAACTGGTCCACGTAGGACGCCGCCGCGCGGTAGCCGGTGTCGTGGCCGTCGTCGCCGAGCTTGCCGAAGGAATTCTTCTCGCCGTTGCCGCTGACCACGATGCGGCGCTCGTCCAGGTCCAGCGGGCGGATCGTCTTCAGGTCCACGGTGCCGGACAGGCCCTGCCCGATCACCGCGGCGTCGGCGGTCTTGTAGACGGTGACCGCATTGATCAGTTCGGCCGGGAACTGGTCGAACTCCACGCCGCGGCTGTCGCCGGTGCTGACCTGTTCGCGGCCGTTGAGCGTGGTGCCGACGAACTGCTCGGACATGCCGCGGATGTTGATCACCTGCGAGCGCCCGTCCACGCGCTGGGTGGCCACGCCCGGCAGCCGCGAGATCGAATCGGCGATGCTCACGTCCGGCAGCTTGCCGATGTCCTCGGCCGAGATCGCCTCCACGATCAGCGACGATTCGCTCTTGGTCTCCACCGCCGTCTCGATGGCATGGCGGATGCCGGTGACGCGCACCGCGTCCAGCGTGCCGACCGTGTCCTGCTGCGCCGGCACGGCCGGGCTGGCGGTTTGCGCGTGCGCCTGCTGCAGCGCGGCGATGCAACAGGCCACGGCCAGCAGCCGCCGTGCCGGCACGCCGCGGCGTGCGCGGGCGACGAAGAATTCCTGCATCCCCTTCATGTGCTGCCCCTCCCGGCATTTTTGACAGCGCTGTCATACGCGCTGTATCCAGTGCGGTCAATCCCGGTAGGAGCGCGCAATGCCGCAGCCAAGCAAATTCATGACGTTCTTCGCCGATGCGGCGTCGCGCCGCATGGAATCGTTGCGGCGCAACACGGGGTTTGCGCGGCGTTTCGCGGCCGCGCGCGCTATGCGGCGAGGCGCTGCGCGTGCCTGTTGCGGCGCCCTGCTCGGCGTCTGCTGCAGCCTCGCCGTGGCCACGCCACCAGCGCCGGCCGATACGATCCAGGTCTGGATCACCACCCACGATCATCGCCAGGCGCTCGCACCGGCGCCGGCCGCGACCTGGACCACGCAGGCGCACGCCGACATCCGCATCGATGCCGCGGCGCGGCGCCAACGTATGCTCGGTTTCGGCGCATCGATCACCGACGCCTCGGCCTGGGTGCTGCAGCAACTGCCGCCGCCGCGCCGCGACGCGCTGATGCGCGAACTGTTCGGGCGCGCCGACGGCGGCCTGGGACTGAGCTTCGCGCGGCTGACCATCGGCGCCTCGGACTTCTCGCGCCACCACTACAGCCTCGACGACACTCCGGACAACGCGCCGGACCCGGCGCTGGCGCACTTCAGCATCGCTCCCAACCGCGACGACGTGCTGCCGATCGCGCGACAGGCGCTGGCGATCAATCCCGAGCTGAAGATCATGGCTTCGCCGTGGAGCGCGCCGGCGTGGATGAAGACCAGCGGCAGCCTGATCGGCGGCACGCTCAAGCCGGAGTACTACGACGCCTTCGCCCGCTACCTGCTGCGCTACGTCGATGCCTATGCGCAGGCCGGCGTGCCGATCTTCGCCCTGACCCTGCAGAACGAACCCGGCTTCACCCCCAAGGACTATCCGGGCATGCGCCTGGAGGCGAGCCAGCGCGCGCAATTGATCGGCCGCCACCTCGGCCCGCTGCTCGACGCGCGCCGCGATCCGCCGCTGATCTTCGACTGGGACCACAACTGGGACCAGCCGCACGAGCCGCTGGCGGTGCTCGCCGATGCGCAGGCGCGGCGTCATGTCGCCGCCGTCGCGTGGCACTGCTATGCCGGCGATCCCGCCGCGCAGAGCCCGGTGCAGGCGGCCTACCCGGACAAGGACGCCTACATGACCGAGTGTTCCGGCGGCGATTGGGAACCGCTGCGCAGCGGCGGCCTGACCCTGCAGGCGCGGCGGCTGATCGTGCAGTCGGTGCGCCACGGCGCGCGCGGCGTGCTGTTCTGGAACCTTGCGCTGGACCTGCAGGGCGGGCCGCATGCCGGCGGTTGCGACACCTGCCGCGGCGTCGTCGACATCGGCGCGGACGGCGAGCGCGTGGTGCGCACCGACGAGTACTATGCGCTCGCCCATGCCAGCCGCTTCGTGCGGCCGCAGGCCTGGCGTATCGATTCCAGCGAAGGCGGCGAAGACGTGGACAACGTGGCGTTCCTGAATCCCGACGGCTCGCGAGTGCTGGTGGCGGTCAACAGCGCCGACCGCGAACGCACCGTGGCGGTGGCCGATGGCGCGCGCGGCTTCCGCTACACCCTGCCGGCGCGCAGCATGGCGAGCTTTGTCTGGGCGGCACCGGCGGCGGGCGCGAGGCGATGAGCAAACGCGCGACGCAGGGCCTGCGCATCGAGGACGTCGCCGCGCGCGCCGGCGTCTCGATGAAGACCGTGTCGCGGGTCATCAACGGCGAGCCCAACGTGCGCGAGCAGACCCGGCGCAAGGTCGAGCAGACCATGCAGCAATTGAGCTATCAGCCCAACCCCTCCGCGCGCAGCCTGGCCGGGCAGCGCTCCTACGCGGTGGCACTGGTCTACGACAATCCCTCGTACTACCAGATGGAGATCCAGAACGGCGTGCTCGAGGCCTGCCGCGCGCAGCGCTACACGCTGATGCTGGCGCCGGTGGACCGCAGCCGCCCCGACCATGCCGATGCGCTGGTCGCACTGGCGCGGCACCAGCACATCGATGGCCTGCTGCTGATCCCGCCACTGACCGACGATGACGCGCTGCTGCGGCGCCTGGATGCGGAGCGCATCGCACTGGCCTGCATCTCGCCGCGGCGGCAGCGCCATTGGCCCGGCGTACGCCTGGAGGAACGGCGCGCCGCGCGCGAACTGGTCGGCGAGCTGGTGCGGCTCGGCCATCGCCGCATCGCCCACATCCGCGGCCTGCCCGGCCACGGCGCGACGCAGTGGCGCCTGGCCGGCTATCGCGATGCGCTGGCCGCCGCCGGCATCGCCTACGACGAGCGCCTGGTGGTGCCGGGCCGCTTCGACTTCGCCTCCGGCATCGAGGCCGGCGAGCGCCTGCTCGGGCAGCGCCATCGGCCCAGCGCGGTGTTCGCCGCCAACGACGAGATGGCCGCCGGCGTGCTGCGCAGCGCCAGCCTGCGCGGGCTCGGCGTGCCCGCCGACCTGTCGATCTGCGGCTTCGACGACACCCTGGTCGCACAACAGGTGTCGCCGGCGCTGGCGACGGTGCAGCAACCGCTGCAGCAGATGGGCCGGCGCGCGCTGGAACTGCTGCTGGCGCGGCTGCGCGCGCCGCAGCCTGCGGCCTGCGAGACCCTGCCGTACCGCCTGTTGCTGCGCGGCTCGCTGGGCCCGCCCGCCGCACAGCGCTGAGCAACGATGCTGCGCGCGCAACGCGTGGCCGGCTGCATGCCGTCCCGGCGATCCTGCAGGCAATACCGCAAATGGCCGGTCGAATAACTGGCACGATCGGCGGCATCGCCGGTTAGCGGGACGAGGGGGTCGCGCTGGTACACGCCGATACCGGTGCCGACGCCGGAGGATCGATCGCGACTGCTTGCCGCTGCGCGAGTATCCCTGTGACCGGTGCCGCGATAGGGCTTCTTGTAGGAGGGACTTCAGTCGCGACTGCCACCGAAGCCGACGGCCTTCGGCTTCGATGTCGCGACTGAAGTCGCTCCCACAACAAAGCTGCACGTGCCGAACGCCATTCGCACGGCCGGTTCGGCTCCCTGTGGGAGGGACTTCAGTCCCGACTGCTGCCGAAGCCGGATGCCTTCCGATTTCGGGGTCGCCACTGAAGTCGCTTCCACAACAAGCGGCGCGCGAAAGCCATCCGCGCGGCCGCCCTTGCTTCTGCAGTCGGGACTTCAGTCCCGACTGCCACCGAAGCCGACGGCCTCCGGCTTCGGGGTCGCGGCTGAAGCCGCTCCTACAGTCAATCGGCTTGGCGATCGGCGTCTATTTCTGACGCAGCGGGCCATCTCGAAACGAGGCAGCAACCAACAGCAGCGCAGCAGCCACCGCACTCATTCCGTGCGGTGGCAGCACACGCACAGTTTGTTCCCGTCCAGGTCGCGGAAGTATGCGCCGTAGTAGTCCGGGTGGTAGTGCGCGCGCAACCCGGGCGCGCCTTCGCAGCGCGCGCCGTGGGCCAGCGCCAATGCATGGCAGCGATCCACCTGCGCTCGGCTCGCTGCCTGCAGCGCGAGCATCTGCCCATTGCCCGGCATGGCGGACTCCCGTCGAAGGCGCGGCCGATCAGCAGCAACGGCCGCGGCGAGTCCGGCGCCGTCCAGCCGGCCCAGCCGCGCACGTCGTCGCGGAACGTCAGCTGCAGCCCCAGCACCTGCAACAGCGGCGCGTAGAACGCGAATGCGGCCGGGAAATCGTTCACCCCCAGATGCACGTGCGAGAGCATCGGCACCGCCGAGCTCACGACGCGTCGGCGACCGGGGTCAGCAACAGATCCTGGAAATCGAAGCTGAAATCGGTCAGCGGCGAGATCGCGTCCATGCGCACCTCGCGCACCTTGCCGTCGGGCGTCAGCGCGAAGTTGACGAAGGCATCGGCGTTGAGCGAGCGGTCGCGCCAGCGCACGATGAAGGTGTCGTGCTGCCAGTGCTCCAGCGTGCCAACCAGCTGCGCGGTCTTGCTGAAGCGCAGTTCCAGCCGCTTGCCGCGCTGCACGATCGCCACGTCGCCGTACCACGGATCGCGGTAGGTGCCGGCGTAGCCGGCCAGCGGCAACGACGGCGTGGAGGTGGCGTCGCGCGCGGCCTGGTGCTTGCTCCAGTCCTCGTCGGCCTTGTGCTCGGCCTTGGCCACCGCCGCGGCGTAGGCGGCGGTCCAATCGGTCGCCGGCGCACCGAGATAGGCGTCGAGCACCTGTAGGGTGAGCGCGTTGAACGCCGCGCCGACTTCCTGGTTGGTCAGCACGATCACGCCCAGCCTGCGCTCCGGCACCAGGGTCAGCCGCGACACCATGCCGGGCCAGCCGCCGGTGTGCCAGACCAGCTTGTTGCCGCGGTAGTCGCTCAGGCTCCAGCCCTCGCCGTAGCCGGCGAAGTTGGGCTTGGCCGGCAGCAGTTCCGGCACGCTCGGCTCGGCGATGGCGATCGGGGTGATCACCTGCCACATCTCCTGCTGCCGCTGCGCGCTGAACAGGCGCCGCTCCTGGCCGTCGGCCACCGGCAGGCGCCCGCCGTCGAGCTGCACCTGCATCCACTTGGCCATGTCGTGCACGTTGGCGTAGATGCCGCCGGCACCGGCATTGTTCGACCAGGTCAGCGGCGGCACCGTGCGCAGCTCGCGGAAATCGAACTTGGCATGGCCGACCGCGGCGCGATCGCCGGGCTGCAGGTGGTCGCTGTTGATGCGCGCGCCGCTCATGCCCACGGGCACGAAGATGCGCTGGCGCACGAACTCGGCGTAGGACTGCGCGGACACCTGCTCGATCACCTTCTGCGCCACCGCGTACAGGATGTTGTCGTAGGCGTAGCGGTCGCGGAAACCGCCCTTCAGCGGCACCTGCGCCAGGCGCCGCACCACCTCCTCGTTGCGGTAGCCGGTCGCCGGCCAGAACAGCAGGTCGCCGGCGCCCAGGCTCAGCCCGCTGCGGTGGCTGAGCAGGTCGCGCAGGCGCATCTCGCGGGTCACGTAAGGGTCGGACATCTGGAACCACGGCAGATGCTCGATCACCCGGTCGTCGAGCTTGAGCTTGCCCTCGTCGGCCAGGATCGACAGCGACGCGGCGGTGAAGGCCTTGGTGTTGGAGGCGATCGCGAACAGGGTCTGCGCGTCCACCGGCTCCGGCTTGCCGAGTTCGCGCACGCCGTAGCCGCGCTCCAGCACCACCTGCCCGTCCTTGACGATGGCGATGGCGATGCCCGGCACGTCGAACTGCTTGCGGACCCGTTCGACCCGCGCATCCAGATCCTGCAGCGCCGGCGGCAACGCCGCCTCCACCGGGGCAGGCGCCTGCGCCTGCGCGGTGGCGCTCATCGCCAGCAGCAGGCCGCAGCCCATCGACATGCTTTTCAAATCCATCGCTCCTGAAATCAAAGAAAGACGCCGCTACCGGCGCCGCGCGCGGCGTCCGCAGCGCAACGCGCCGCCGATGGCCACTCCGACACGGCCTGCCGCAGCGCGCATGGCGCTGCGCACGCCCCACCTTGCCAACGCCGCGGTCAACCGGGAACGCCATCTCCCGCGCCCCGCCATGCGCCGCAGCGCAGGACCGAGTGTAGGCCAGCACCGGGCCTGCGCGGCAGTGCCGCGCTACAGCGCCGCGGCCCGGGCCAGCAACGCCTGCTTTTCGCGCGCGTTGGCACTGAGCGCAGCCGCCTGCGCGAACGCTGCGCGGGCCTCGTCGGTCCGCCCCAGGCGTTGCAGCACATCGCCGCAGGCCGCGGCCAGCGGCGCGTAGTCGCGCAGCCGCGGATCCTGGCGCAGCGGCTGCAGCAGCGCCCAGGCCGCAGGCGCGCCCTCGGCGCGCGCGAGCGCGACCGCACGGTTGAGGTCCACCACCGGCGAGGGATGCAACTGCGCCAGCCGCGCGTACAGCGCCGCCAGCCGCGCCCAATCGGTGTCCTCGGCGCGGCGCGCGCAGGCATGGCATTCGGCAATCGCCGCCTGCAGCACGTAGGCGTCGTCGCCACCGCCCAGGCTCTGCGCGCGCTGCAGCGCGGCCTGGCCGCGCGCGATCTGCAGCCAGTCCCAGCGCGCCCTGTCCTGCTCGGGCAACAGCACCGGGCTGCCGTCGGCACCCACCCGCGCGGCGCTGCGCGAGGCCTGCAGTTCCATCAGCGCCAGCAGCCCGTGCACCTGCGGCCACGTCGGCATGCGATGCGCCAGCACCCGGCCCAAGCGCAACGCTTCCTCGCACAGCGCCGGCCGCATCCAGTCGTCGCCGGCGCTGGCCGCATAGCCCTCGTTGAACACCAGATAGATCACCTCCAGCACCGACGCCAGCCGCTGCGGCAGCGCCGCCTGCCGCGGCACCTCGAACGGCACCTGCTTCTGCGCCAACGTGCGCTTGGCGCGGACGATGCGCTGGGCGATGGTCGGCTCCGGCAGCAGGAACGCGCGCGCGATCTCCTCCGTGCTCAGGCCGCCGAGCAGACGCAGGGTCAGCGCCACCCGTGCGTCCGCCGGCAGCAGCGGATGGCAGGCCACGAACATCAGCCGCAGCAGGTCGTCGCCGATGTCGTCCTCCAGCGCATCGCTGTCGTCCGGCGCCGGCAGCGGCTGCGGCTCCAGCAGCTCGCCCCACTGCGCATGCTGCCCGGCGATCCGCTGGTGCTGGCGCAGCACGTCGATGGCGCGATTGCGCGCGGTGGTCATCAGCCACGCTCCGGGATTGTCGGGAATGCCCTGCATCGGCCAGCGCTCCAGCGCCGCCAACCAGGTGTCCTGCACCAGTTCCTCGGCACGGCCGACGTCGCCGCCGAGCAGCCGGGTCAAGCGTGCGATCAGGCCCGGCGCTTCCATGCGCCAGACCGTCTCCAGCCGTTGCGTGAGCGCGTTATCCATGCGCCGAATCAGAGCACCGGTCGCGGCGCGGCACAAGCCGCACGGCCGCGGCGCCGCCCTAGCCCGGCTCGCCGCTCATGTGCGCGAACTCCCACAGGTGGCCGTCGAGGTCTTCGAAACCGCGCTGGTACATGAAACCGTAGTCGCGCGCCGCCTGCGGCTCGCGCGCACCGGCGGCCAGCGCCTTCTCCAGCACCGCATCGACCGCCTCGCGGCTGGGCGCCGACAAGGCGGTGATGACCTCGGTGCCCGCGCGCGCATCGCTGATCGGCTTGCTGGTGAAGCCGGCGAAGAACGCCTCGGTCAGCAGCATCACGAAGATGCTGTCGCTGACCACCATGCACGCGGCGTTGGCGTCGGTGAAGGTCGGATTGAAGCTGTAGCCCAGCGCCGCGAAGAAGGCCTTGGAGGCCTCCAGGTCGCGGACCGGCAGGTTGACGAAGATCATCTGCGGCGAATCGGACATGGTCGGTTTTCCTGGATCGAAAAAAGGGAAGGTACGGTCACGGCTGTTTCATGCAGTTGACCATCCACGGCTTGCCGTAGCGGTCGACCAGCATGCCCCAGCGGTGCGCCCAGAACGTCTCGCCGATCGGGATCCTGACCTCGCCGCCGGCGCTGAGCGCGGCGAATATCCGCTCGGCGTCCTCCACCGAGTCGACCTCGACGTTGATGGTGGTGCTGCCTGCGCCCGGCGGCGACGGGCCGTCGGCGGCCATCAGCACCGCGCCGCCGGCCTCGAGCTGGCTGTGCGCGACCTGGTCGAGCGTCTCCGGCGGCATTTCGCCGCAGCCGTCCATGTTCTCGCTGGGCGGCAGGTTGCGGTAGGTCGCCTCCGACACGATGCTGCCGCCCAGCGCCTGCGCATAGAACGCCATCGCCTCGTGGGTGGCGCCATCGAAGCTCAGGAAAGGAATCAGTTTCATCGGGTGTTCTCCTCGGTGTGGATGCGGGATGACGCGACTGAATCGGCATTGCCGATGCGCTCGCGCAGGCGGTGTTCCTGTTGCTGCAGTTCGGGCGTGAAGCCGGCGCCGAAATCCTCCATGTCCATGACCTGGCGCAGTTCGACCTCCGTGCCCGCCTCGAACGGCGCGCGCTTGAGCCATTCGGTGGCCTCGTCCAGCGAGCGCACCTGCCACAGCCAGAACCCGGCCAGCAGCTCACGCGTCTCGGCGAAGGGCCCCTCGATCACCTGCCGTTGCCCCGGCGCGAAGCGCACGCGGCGGCCGCGCGCACTCGGATGCAGGCCTTCGCCGGCGAGCATGATCCCGGCCTCGACCAGTTGCTCGTTGTAGGCGCCCATCGCGCGGAACTCCTCCGCGCTGGGCAACCGCCCGGCCTCCGAATCGGCCGTCGCCTTGACCAGCACCATCACTTTCATGGGTTCGCTCCTGGGTGCGGCCCCGTGGCCGGGCCGTTCATGGGTACGACGTCCCGGCAGCGCGCAGATCGACATGCCCACAAAAAATATTCTTGCTGCGGCGACGGATGCGGCACCGCAACACGCCTCCGCGCCGCGCTGCGCGATCATGGGCGCCTTCCCCCGTCCCGTCCGGTCAACCCTATGCAATTCCTGCTGCTGATCTACATCGACGAATCGCTGCTGCAGTCCCTGCCCAGCGAGGAATACGACCGGCTGATGCACGGCTGCCTGCAGCACGCCGATGCGCTGCAGGCCGACGGCACGCTGGTGCTGGCGCAACAACTGCAGCCGGTGGCCAACGCCCGCACCCTGCGCACGCGCCAGGGCCAGGCGCGCATCACCGACGGCCCGTTCGCCGAGACCCGCGAACTGCTCGCCGGCTTCAACCTGATCAATGCCCGCGACCACGACGAGGCGATGCGCGTCGCCGCGCATTTCCCGTGGTCGCGTTTCGGCAGCATCGAGGTGCGGCCGCTGGCCGACATGGACGCCGAGCGTGCCCGCGTCGGCGCCGCGTTGGCGGGCTCGGCGGTGACTGGCTAGACGCCAGGGTCGGGCCGCTGGTATGCGGCCGATGCGCGCATGCCGCTGGCATCGCTTCACGCGATGCCGACGTCGCCGCGGTCAGCGGCTGCATGCTGCCGCGCAGCAGCGTATGGACGCTACGCTCGCAGCGCATCACACCACATCACAGTGCATCGCACCGCGCCGTGGCGCGGTGAAATCGGCGACAGCGCACATCGCGACGACAGGGTGCTGCGGCACAATCGCAGCCTGCCCGCTGCCGGTGCTCCCGCATGAACGATCTCTTCGACTCCGCCCCGGCCGCACCCGACGGCATCCGCGTCGGCATCGGCGGCTGGACCTATGCGCCGTGGCGCGGCGGCATGTTCTATCCGCAGGGGCTGGTGCAGCGCCGCGAGCTGGAATACGCCAGCCGCCACGTCAACAGCATCGAGATCAACGGCACCTACTACGGCACGCAGAAGCCGGACACCTACGCGCGCTGGCGCGACGAGACGCCCCCGGGCTTCCTGTTCTCGGCCAAGGCGCCCAAGCGCATCACCGGCATGCGCCGCTTGGCCAGTGCCGGCGCGCAGGTCGAGGACTTCATCGGCGGCATCGTCACCCTCGGCGAAAAGCTCGGCCCGCTGGTGTGGCAGTTCGAGCATGGGCGCACGCTCGACCTCGACGACCTCGCCGTGTTCCTGGACCTGCTGCCGCAACAGGGCGGCGGCCGCCGGCTGCGGCATGTACTGGAAGTGCGCGACCCGGCCAGCGTCGGCCCGCGCCTGCTGGACCTGGCCCGCACCCACGGCGTGGCCACGGTGTTCACCGATTCGCCCGACTACCCGTCCTTCGCCGATCTGGGCACCGACTTCGTCTACGCACGACTGATGCGCAGCCGCGCCAACCTAGCCCACGGCTACCCGCCCAAGGAACTGCGTGCCTGGGCGGCGCAGGTGCAGGCCTGGCGCCGCGGCGAGGACCCGGACACGCTGCCGCATGCCGGCGCGCCCACCGCCCCGGCGAAACCGCGCGAGGTCTTCGTGTATTTCATCAGCGCCGCCAAGGAGCGCAACCCGGCCGCGGCGATGGGGTTGTTGGCTGAGCTAGGTGTTGATCGGGACTCGGGACCCGGGACCCGGGACTCGTAACAGCGGCTCTGTCAGCGCTTGGCGCGATCCAGTTCGAAAATCAAAAAAGCGCCTGCAAAGGCGTTTTTTGATTTTCGAGTCCCGAGTCCCGAGTCCCCATCCCGCCCCCAACGCGCGACAATACCCGCATGCCCCTGCACCCCACCACCAAAGCCCAACTGCAAATCCATTTCTGCGTGCTGCTGTGGGGCATCACCGCGATCCTCGGCAAACTGATCACGCTGCCGGCGCTGCCGCTGGTGTGGTGGCGGATGCTGATGGTGGTGGCGGCGCTGGCGCTGCTGCCGCGGGTGTGGCGCGGACTGGCCGCGCTGACCCCGAAACTGCTGCTCGGCTACGCCGCAGTGGGCGCGCTGGTCGGCCTGCACTGGCTGACCTTCTACGGCGCGATCAAGCTGGCCAACGCCTCGGTGGCGGCGACCTGCATCGCGCTGGCGCCGGTGTTCACCGCGGTGATCGAGCCGTGGGTGGCCAAGCGTCCGTTCCGTCCCAGCGAACTGGTGTTCGGCCTGGCCGTGTTGCCGGGCGTGGCGCTGGTGGTCGGCGGCGTCCCCGACGGGATGCGCGCCGGCGTGGCGATCGGCGCGGTGTCGGCGCTGTTCGTCGCCGCGTTCGGCTCGCTCAACAAGCGCCTGGTCGACCATGCCGACCCGCTGACCGTGACCGCGCTGGAACTGGGCGCCGGCACCCTGACCCTGACCCTGCTGGCGCCGCTGCTGCCGTTCGTGCTGCCGGCGCTGAGCGGGCCGCTGCTGGTGCTGCCCAGCCTGCACGACACCGCGCTGCTGCTGGCGCTGGCGCTGCTGTGCACGCTGCTGCCGTTCGCGCTGGCGCTGGTCGCGCTGCGCCGCCTCAGCGCCTACGCGGTGCAGCTGGTGACCAACCTGGAACCGGTCTACGCGATCGTGTTCGCGATCGTGCTGCTGGACGAGCAGAAGCAACTCACCGCGCTGTTCTACCTGGGCGTGGCGGTGATCCTGGGCGCAGTGTTCCTGCATCCGCTGCTGACCCGCGACAAGCCGCTGCGGCATCCGGAACTGCTGGCGACGTCGGAAGCGAAGAACGCGCTGGAGTGAGCGCGCCCGCCGGCGCGGTTCACTCCGCCAGCGACACGCAATCGCGGCCGGCGCGCTTGGCCTGGTACAGCGCCAGGTCGGCGCGCTTGAGCAACTGCTCGGCGCTCTCCTCCGGCTGGTAGACGGCCACGCCGAAACTGGCGGTCAACGGCACCCCGAGTTGCAGCAGGCTGGTCTCCTGGCGCAGCGTCTCGCATTCGTGCATGGCCGCGGCGGCGTCCAGGCCCGGCATCAGCACCGCGAACTCCTCGCCGCCGTAGCGCGCCACCAGGCTGCCCGCCGGCGCCCGCGCACGCAGCATGTCCGCCAACGCCAGCAGCACCGCATCGCCCTTGTCGTGGCCATGCAGGTCGTTGATGTTCTTGAAGTAGTCCAGGTCCAGCAGGGCCACGCTGAGCGGGCTGGCGCTGAGCCGCGCCGCCTCCGCGTTGACCATCAGCGCGGTGGCGAACGCGCGCCGGTTGAGCAGCCCGGTCAACGGGTCGGTGCGGGACTGTTCGAGCAGGTCGGCGTTGAGCGATTCCAGCGTGGACTGGTATTGCGCCAGTTGCTGCTCGTACCAGTCGCGCTCGCGCAGCTGCAGGGCCAGCGCATGGCTGGTGCGGCGCAGTTCGATCAGCTGCATCACCTGCCGCGACAGCGCCTGCAGCGCCACCACCTGCTCCGGCTCAAGTGTGCGCGGGCGCCGGTCGAGTACGCACAGCGCGCCCACCGCCAGCCCGTCGCTGTTGACCAGGGGCGAGCCCGCGTAGAAGCGCACCCCGACCTCGGTGACCAATCGATTGAAGGCGAAACGCGGGTCCACCGCCGCGTCGTTGACCACCATCACCTGCTGCGGGGTCAGGATGGTGTGGCCGCAGAACGAGTCGTCGCGCGTCGCACTCAGCAGGGTGACGTTGCGCTGCGATTTCAGCCACTGGCGCTCGGCGTCGACCAGCGAGATCAGGGCCGACGGCGTATCGCACAGGCTGGCGGCGATGCCGACCAGGTCGTCGTAGGACGCTTCCGGTTCGGTATCCAGGATCCGCAACGCGTGCAGCGCGCGCAGGCGGTCGGCTTCGTTGTCGGGCTTGGGTGGCTTGATCACGGGAGCGGGCGGCCGGCGGCGGATTGCGTGGCGAGTATCGCCAAAATCGCCGCCGATGCCAGTGAAGGCGCGCGGCCCGGCTTACCAGTCCTGGCGCTGCGGCAGCAGGCCGCGCAGTTCCTGCTCGGTGAGGTTGCGCCACTGCCCCGGCTTCAGCGCGCCGAGCTTGATGTTGTCGATGCGCACGCGGCGCAGTTGGGTGACGCGGTAATCGAACGCGGCAGCCATCAACCGGATCTGCCGGTTCAGGCCCTGCTCGAGGACGATGCGGAAACCGAACTTGGCGATCCGCGCGGTGCGGCACGGCAGCGTGGTCTCGTTGTGCACGCGCACCCCGCGCGCCATGCCGCGCAGGAACTCGTCGGTGACCGGCTTGTTCACCGCCACCAGGTATTCCTTCTGGTGGCGGTTCTCGGCGCGCAGGATCTCGTTGACGATGTCGCCGTTGCTGGTCATCAGGATCAGGCCCTCGGACTCCTTGTCCAGGCGCCCGATCGGGAAGATGCGCTGCTCGTGGCCGACGAAGTCGACGATGTTGCCCTTGACCTCGCTCTCGGTGGTGCAGGTCACCCCGACCGGCTTGTTCAACGCGATGTAGACGTGGCGGCGGCCGGATTTTTGCTTGGCGCGCGCGCGCAGCGGCTGGCCGTCGACCTGCACGTCGTCACCCTCGCCCACCACCGACCCGACCCCGCCGGGCATGCCGTTGACGGTGACGCGTCGTGCGGCGATCAGCCGGTCAGCCTCGCGGCGCGAACAGTAGCCGGTCTCGGCGATGTGCTTGTTGAGGCGGATGGACATTGAGCGGGGATTCGGGATTCGGGATTGGGGATTCGCAAAAGCGGGCTACTGCGATCCGAGGCAGTAGCGAGGGTTGGGACAGAAAAGCGGAAGCGGGGACGAATCCCCACTCCCGAGTCCCCAATCCCGGCCCCTCAGCGCTTCGGCGGACCCTTGCGCGGCGGGCGCTCGCCGGCGCGGTCGGCGATGCGGGTGGCGGCGCCGGCCGGGCGCGGGCCGGCCGCGTTCGGGCGGCCGCCGGGCTTGCCGGCGGCACGCGCGAACTTCGGCTTGAACGGCGCGCCGGCGCCGCCGGCATCGTCGCCGTCGAGCTTGCGCATCTGCAGTTGCTGGCCGGACACCCAGACCTTCTTCAGGTGGGTCAGCAGCTCGCGCGGCATGTCCGCCGGCAGGTCCAGCACCGAGTAGTCGTCGTGGATGTCGATGCGGCCGATGTACTTGCTCTCCAGGCCGGCCTCGTTGGCGATCGCGCCGACGATGTTGGCCGGCTTGACCCCGTGCTGGTGGCCGACCTCGATGCGGTAGGTCTCCATGCCCACTTCCGGCTCGCCGCGCGGCGCCTTGGGCGCCTTGTCGCGGCGCGGCGCCTCGAAGCTGCCGACGTCGCGCTGGTAGTCGTAGTCGGGGCCGTGCCCGGCCGGCGCGGGACGCGGCGCACGCGGCGGTGCGCGCTCGCCTTCGTCGCGGCGCGGCGGGCGCGCCTCACGGTCGAACTTCGGCTCGAACTTGGGACGTTCCGTGCGCTCGCCGCGGTCGGCGCGCGCGCGGCGCTCGGCACCGGGCCGCTCGAAGCGCTCGGCCTGCGGCGGACGCGCGCGCTCCGGTGCCAGCAGCAGCGGCGTGTCGCCCTGCAGCAGGCGCGCCAGCGCCGCGGCCACTTCGACCATCGGCACGTTCTTCTCGGTCTCGAAACGCTGCAGCAGATCGCGATAGGTGTCGATGCCGCCGCTGGCGATGGTCTCGCTGATCTTCTCCATGAAGCGGGTCACGCGCTGATCATTGACCGCGTCCACGCTCGGCAGCTGCATCTCCTCGATCGGCTGCCGGGTGGCGCGCTCGATCGCGCGCAGCATGCCCTTCTCGCGCGGGCTGACGAACAGGATCGCCTCGCCGCTGCGGCCGGCGCGGCCGGTGCGGCCGATGCGGTGCACGTAGCTTTCGGTGTCGTACGGGATGTCGTAGTTCAGCACGTGGCTGATCCGCTCCACGTCCAGGCCGCGCGCGGCCACGTCGGTGGCGACCAGGATGTCGAGCTTGCCGTCCTTGAGCTGCTGGATCACCCGCTCGCGCTGCGACTGCTGGATGTCGCCATTGATCGCCGCGGCGGCCAGGCCGCGCGCCTGCAGCTTCTGCGCCAGCTCGTCGGTGGCGGCCTTGGTGCGCGCGAACACGATCATCGCGTCGAACGGCTCCACTTCCAGGATCCGGGTCAGCGCGTCGAGCTTGTGCAGGCCGCTGACCGCCCAGTAACGCTGGCGGATGTTCGCCGACGTGGTGGTCTTGGAAGCGATGATGACTTCGGCCGGATCGTTCAGATAGGTCTGCGCGATACGCTTGATCGCGGTCGGCATGGTCGCCGAGAACAGCGCCACCTGACGCGAGGCCGGCAGCTTCTTCAGCACCGCCTCGACATCGTCGATGAAGCCCATGCGCAGCATCTCGTCGGCTTCGTCGAGCACCAGCGTGCGCAGCTCGGACAGGTCCAGGGTGCCGCGCTCGAGATGGTCGATGACCCGGCCCGGGGTGCCCACCACCACGTGCACGCCGCGCTTGAGCGCCGACAGCTGCTGCACGTAGGGCTGGCCGCCGTATACCGGCAGTACCTGGAAGCCGGGGATCGCGCCGGCGTAGCGGTGGAACGCCTCGGCGACCTGGATCGCCAGTTCGCGGGTCGGCGCCAGCACCAGCGCCTGCGGCTTGCGCTGGTTGAAGTCCAGCCGCGACAGGATCGGCAGCGCGAACGCGGCGGTCTTGCCAGTGCCGGTCTGGGCTTGGCCGAGCAGGTCGCGGCCGGTCAGCAGCGCGGGGATGGTGGCGGCCTGGATCGGCGACGGCGACTCGTAGCCGACGTCGGTGACGGCCTTCATCACAGCAGGCGAGAGGCCGAGATCTGCGAACAGCAGCGGCGCGGGGGTATCTTGGGACATGGGAGACTCCGGAGGCGCCGCAGAGAACCGGCAGGCGCAAAGAAGCACATTGTGCGCCTTGGCGGGCCGCATGTCGAAACCGGGTGAACGGAGCCGTTCAGGCGTGAGAAATCCCGCCCTGCCGCGAACCACCTTCCAGACCCCTTCGCGACCCGCCCCATGCCCGACGCTCCCGCCCCCGCCGCACCGCCCCCGGCCGACTTCGCCACGCTGTTCCAGGCGCACCGCGGCATTGCGGCGAAGGTGGCCGGCAGCTATTGCCGGCACCCGGACGACCGCGCCGACCTGATCCAGGAGATCGCCACGCAGGCCTGGCGGGCCTTCCCGCGCTACGACCGTCAGCGGCCGTTCCCCACCTGGCTGTACCGGATCGCGCTGAACGTGGCGATCGGCGACCTGCGCGGGCGCAGCCGCGCGCACCGCCAGGCGCTGCCGCTGCAGGACCTGGACATCGCCGACCCGCACGCCGCTGATCCGGAGCGCGAACGCCAGGTGCAGGCGCTGTACCGCTTCATCGCGCAGCTGCCGCCGCTGGAGCGGGCGCTGGCGCTGCTGTACCTGGACGACCGCCCGCAGCGCGAGATCGCCGAGATCCTGGGCATCGGCGAAAGCAACGTCTCCACCAGGATCGGCCGCCTCAAGCAGCGCCTCCGCGACGAACTCTGACTCACCCACACAGGACCGCCCCATGCATCCCGACGAACTGAAACAAGCCTGGCAGGCGCTGGACCTGCGCCTGCAGCGCCACGACCGCCTACAGGTGCAGTTGCTGCTGCAGCACAACCTGCAGCGCGTGCGCGGCAGCCTGCGCCCCTTGCTGTGGGGCCAACTCCTGCAGCTGCCGTTCGGGCTGTGCTGCATCGCCCTGGCCGGCCTGCTGTGGAGCCGGGGCGGCGCGCTGCCGGCGCACCTGATCGCCGCCGGTGTGGCGGTGCATGCCTACGGCGTGCTCACCGTGGCCATGGCCGGCATCGTGCTGGGCCGGCTGTTGCGCATCGACTACGGCGCGCCGGTGCTGGAGATCCAGCGCCGGATCGCGCACACCCGCCGCTGGTACGTCGGCAGTGGCCTGGTCTGCGGGCTGTCGTGGTGGCTGCTGTGGGTGCCGGTGCTGATGGTGCTTGGCGCGCTGGCCGGCATCGACCTGCTGGCGAGGGCGGCGGCGGTGGTGTGGATCGGGCTCGGCGTGGGCGTGGCGGGCATCGCGCTCAGCGTGGGGTTCTATCGCTGGTCGCGGCATCCGGGCCGTCCACGGCTGAAACGGATCGTCGACGACAGCCTGGGAGGATCGAGCCTGCGCAAGGCCAGCCTGCTGCTCGACGAAGCCGAGCGTTTTCAGCGCGAGTGAGTGCCGCAGCCGCTGGCTTGCGGCGCACGCAGAGCGTCCGCAACGCCCGCCGCGGCGCGAAGTCCGAGCGTTTCTCCCGCGAATGACCGACAATGAGCGCCGATTTCCGAACAGCGTCCCTCAATGCAGACCATCGATCTCCAGTTAGAAAGCGACTACGTCGAACTCAAGCACCTGTTGAAACTGACCGGCGTGTGCGACAGCGGCGGCGCGGCCAAGACCGTCATCAGCGAAGGCCAGGTCCGCGTGGACGGCGAAGTCGAGCTGCGCAAGGCCTGCAAGATCCACGCGGGCCAGGTGGTCGCGCTGGACGACGTGCAGATCCGGGTGATCGGCAAGGCATGAACGCAGGCGGCGCGGCCTGCACGGCGCGTTCCCGGCCGCCGCACAGGGCGGCCGCGGCATGCTGATCGACATCGGCGCGCGCAACATCGCGCCGTCGGCGGACGACCCGCTGCACGACGTGTACGGCCTGTCGATCGACCCCGAGGCGGCGCGGCCGTTCTGGCTGTCGCAATCGATCCGCGGCGGGCATGCCGAAGGCGGCGGCGCCATCGCCCTGGGCCTGGACGACCTGGACGGCTGGCGCGGCGACTGGCGCCTGCACCTGCGCCGCGCCGGCTGCGACTGGGCCATCGCGCCGATCGAGGCCGCGCAGCGCTCGGGCGACGTGCAGGCGGCCCTCGCCCGGATAATCGCCGAGGCTGAGGAACGCAGCCTCGTTCGCGCGCCATAGCGCTAGCGGGTTTCTCGCCTCCATCCGGGCAATCGCATCTTGTGGGAGCGACTTCAGTCGCGACGGGCCTTCCCGGTAGAGCCCGTCGCGACTGAAGTCGCTCCCACACTGCTTCGCCAATCCACAGACCGCTGGCATCGGTGCGCCAAATGATGGGGTGATTCCCGCATCTGGGCGCCGTTGGCTTTTTGTAGGAGCGGCTTCAGCCGCGACAGGCCTTCCCGAGAAAGCCTGTCGCGGCTGAAGCCGCCCCTACAGTGGCGTGTGCAGGCGGACGGGAAAGAGCGCACATGGCGGTGCCAACCCGGCGGCGCTGCTGTCGCTGTCACTCGCCGCGCGACGAACTACCTTTTACCTTCTCCTGAGTCCTGCGCGCGCCCCACCTTCAACGCGCGCCCACCGCACCGCGCTGGGTCAGGTGCGCAGCGATCGCGCGCTTGAACGGCGCCACCCGGTCGGCCACGCGCAATGCCGCGTTGCGCAGCGCGCGCGCCGGCAGGCGGTCGTCGGTGTACAGCGCGGCGATCGCGTTGGTCGCCTCGTACAGCGGCCGCGTGGCCAGGCGGTGGCCGCGCTCGTAGCCGGCCAGCAAGGCCGGTGCGGCGATGTCGCGGCCCTGCGCCACCGCCGCATGCAGCGCGCGCGCCAGCCGCGCCTGGCTCTGCAGGCCGAAGTTGAAGCCGTGCGCAGTCACCGGATGCATGCCGACCGCGGCATCGCCGATCAACGCATAACGCTTGCCGACGAAACGCTGCGCGTACACCGCGACCAGCGGATAGACCTGCGGCCGCACCAGCGGCGTCATCGCGCCGAGCCGGTGCTCGAAGCGTGCGCTGATCTCCGCGCCCAACGCCGCTTCGTCCATCTGCATCAGCGCCTGCGCGCGCTCCGGCGCCAGGGTCAGCACCGCCGAGGCCTGGTTGCCGCGCAGCGGCAGCAGCGCCAGGGTCTGGCCGTAGCCGAACCACTCCCAGGCGGTGTGCTGGTGCGGGCGCTCGTGGCTGACCCGGCACACCAGCATGCTGCGGCCGAAATCGCGCATCTGCGCGCCGATGCCGCGCATGCGTCGGGTGCTGGAGAAACGGCTGTCGGCCGCGACCACCAGACGCGCGCGCAGCGTCCAGCCATCGGACAGGCGCAGCGTGGACTGCGTGTCGTCGCAATGCAGCGCCTGTACCGAGACCCCGTCGAGCAGCGTCAGGCCCGGCTGCGCCTGCACCGCGTCGAATGCGGCGCGGCGGATCAGGTGGTTGGGCACCAGCCAGCCCAGGTCGCCGCGGTCGCGCTGGCTCGCGGCGAAGGTCAGCGCGAACGGCGAGGAACCGTTCATCACCCGCGCATCGCGCAGCGGCGAGATCGCATCGGGATCGATCCGCGACCACAGGTCCAGTTGTTCCAGCAGCGTGCGCGAGGCGTGGGTCAGCGCGATCTCGCGGCCATCGAAGGCGGCCTCGGCCAGGGCCGCGCGCGGCTGCGGCTCGATCAGCGCCAGCGACAGCCCGCTGCCGGCCAGCGAGCGGGCGAAACACAGGCCGGCCGGGCCGGCACCGACGATGGCGATATCCACATGCATTGCTGCGCTTCCCGTATCGGACGCGGCCAGCATAAACCCGCCGCGCGGCGCGGCATTGATCTGGATCAGCGCTGCGGCAAACGGTCGCAGCGCAGTGCCTCGCGCATCCGCTGCGGTGCGGCCGCGGCGCATGGCCGCGCGCGGCGCCGCACGCGCGGCCTCACAGCAGCGCCCACACCAGTTGCAGGATCGCCCACAGCGACACCGCCCACACCAGGCTGCGCACATACGGCACGCCCGCCGCATACAGTGGCACGTAGACCAGCCGCGCCCAGAAATACAGCTGCGCCGCCAGTGCGGTGTGCGCACTGCCCCTGTCCATCGCCACCACCGCCACCGCCGCGGCGGCGAAGAACGGAAAGGTTTCCAGGAAGTTGCGCAGCGCGCGGTCCAGGCGCCCGGCCACGCCGGCCGGCGGCGCTTGCGGCGCGTCGCGCGCGCTGGCATTCCACTTCATGCCGCGCTGCGCGGTGACAAACGCGGCGGCCAGCAACAGCTGCACGATCCCGAGCAGGATCGCCCAGGCCAGCATGCGGATTTCGATACTCATGAAGACCTCGGGCAGTTGCGGAAGCAGCGGAACGGCGGACGCGGCCGATTCAGTTCGGCGGACCGACGTGGTAGCCGACCAGGCGCCAGGTCTTGTCGTCGTCCAGGCGCAGCGAGACCAGTTCACGCACCGGCTGCGGCGCGTTGGCGAAGCGGCTAGGGAAGCTGATGTTGACGTAGACCCCGGGCGGCACCTGCGAGCCCGCCGCGTAGCGCACCCGCGCCACGCTGGCCACGCCGCGGCCGAGCAGCGCGCCGAGCCGTGCGCGGTCCGCATCGACCTGACGCACGAAAGCCTCGCGCGCGACCACCTTCTTCGCCACCGCCGATGCGCCATCCCACAGCTCGCCGCTGCGTCCGGCATCGACCAGTTGCGCCGCGCGCAGCCCGGCCTGCGCCATCTGTGCGTCCTGCTTGGACAGCGGCCCCGGCGCGGCGGGCGCAGCAGGCTTGGACGCGGCCGGCTTGGGCGCGGCAGGTTGGGCGGCCGCAGGCGGCGAAACGGCGGACTGCGCGGCGGCGGCGGGCTGGGCAGCGGCAGGCTGCGGGGCAGCGGACTGGGCAGCGGGTTGCGCGGCTACGGCGAATGCCGCCGCATACAGCAGCGGCGCCAGCAGGCGGGTCGACAAGGGCATCGGGGTGGGCATCGCTCAGGCCGCGTGGCAGCGGCGGGGGCCGCAGTCTACGCCGGCCGCGCGCGCCGGCGCAGGGGCGCTCACGGCTCCTCGCCCGGCGCCGCCGCGCTGACCGGCACCGCATAGCGCTGCCGGTGCCAAGCGCGCCAGCTCGCCCACAGCGCCCAGCCGGTACCGCCCAGCAGGCCGGCCAGGCTCAGCAGCGAGGCGGTGCGCGCCAGCGGCTGCGCATACGCGCCGCTGGCGAAGTGCAGCAGCAGTTCGGCGACCAGGAAACCGCCCAATACCAGCAACGCCGGCGGCAGATACAGCCGCACCATCAGCTTGGTTCCGACCGCCATCTGCACGCTCCCGAAGTGGATGGCGCGGACGCTAGCGCCGCCGCGGTGCCGGGGGCGTGAACACCGCAGCGCAGCGGCGCGCCGGCGCAGCCGGCGTTCAGGCGCCGGGCGAGGCCAGCGGCAGCGTGGCCACGTCGATTTCCGACAGCGGGCTCTCCGCCGGGCAGGCCTGGTCGGGAAAGCCGAAGCGCTGCTTGAGGGCCTGGCCGCAGGCAGTCAACGTCTCCAGGTCCACGCCCTTGGCCTTGCACTCGTGGTCGAACGCGATCAGGAACGCGTCCTTGCGGCGCAGGAAGTCGTCGCCGCACTTGCGCAGCTGCTTGATCCGCTCCAGGTCGTCCTGCACCGCGTTGGTCCCGTCCAGTCCGTACTGCTTGAGTTCGTCGTTGCTGAGCAGGCGCAGGCTGCGGTTGGGCACGGTCATCATCAGGTCGGCCACCGACACCGCCACGCCGTTGCGCTCCAGGTAGTCCTTGACGTTGCCGTAGACCTCCTGCAACTCGCGGTTGAGCTCGGCGCGCGAGGTCGCGGTGGAACTGATCCGCATCATGCGGTGGATGCCGACCTTGCCGGAGATCAGCCGGTTGTCGCCGGCGGCGAGCACGAACACGCAGGCGCTGTGGCAGATCGAGCCTTCGCGCACCCAGATGGTCCAGCCGGATTCGCCGATCGCGTCGCCGGCGCGGATCGCGGCCTCGACCTGGCCGCCGCTGGAATCCAGGTCCAGCACGCGCTTGCCGATGCCCGCGTGGGTGGCGACCTCGGCCAGGCGCTGCACCATGGCGGCGAAGCCGGCGTTGATCTTGCCTTCGTAGCGCACCCGCAGCAGGCCGCGCTCGCGGCATGGCGCCAGCGCCGTCTCGAGCGTCGGCCGGTCCAGCCCGGCCAGCGGCTCGCCGTCGCCGGCATCGGCCGCGTAGTCGGTGTCGCAACTGACGAAGGCTTCGCCGTTCTCCAGGGCCGCCTCGTCCCAGGCGCCGCCGTCGGGCTTGGCGACATCGGGCTTGGCCGCGTCGGGCTTGGGCGTGGCGGCGGGCGCCCGCACGGGCGGGGGCGGCGGTGCGCCGACCGAGACCATGTGTTCGCCGTCGCCGGGCGGGCTGTCGGCCACGGTCCTGCCGGCGGACGGCGCGCCCTGCTGGCACGACAACAGGCCAGCGCAGCACAGCGACAACCACCAGGTTTTGGACGGGAAAGGCAAGCGACGGGATCCGCAGTGGAGAGACGGCGCACCCGGGAGCGCGCGGTCCTAGTCTAGTGCCGATGCGCATCCGCTTCCCAACTGCGCCTAAACCGCCGCTGCCTGCGGTCGCGGCGCAGGCGTGGCCGCCGCATCCATGCCGACCATCCATGTCCGAAAACGGCCAGTCCGCTCCGCCGGGGCGGACTAGACTGGCGCCATGATCTACGCAGCGACCACCGACCACGCCCTCTACGACCGCGCCCGCCAGGCCCGCGACGCGCGCTTCGACGGCGTGTTCTTCACCGCGGTGCGCAGCACCGGCATCTATTGCCGGCCGGTATGCCCGGCACCGGCGCCCAAGCGCAGCAACGTGCGCTACTACCCCAGCGCCGCCGCCGCGGCCGCGGCCGGCTATCGGCCGTGCCTGCGCTGCCGGCCGGAGCTGTCGCCGGAAGCGCAGCAGCATCTGGGCGAGGAATCGGTGCGGCGCGCGCTGGCGCTCATCGCCGAGGGCGCGCTGCAGGACGCCGGCGTCGAACGCCTCGCCAGCGACGTCGGGCTCAGCGCGCGCCAGTTGCAGCGGGTGTTCGTCGCCCAGCTCGGCGCCACGCCGGTCGCGGTGCACGCGACGCGGCGCCTGCTGCTGGCCAAGCAGTTGCTGACCGAGACCGCGCTACCGATCACCCAGGTGGCGCTGGCGGCCGGCTTCAACAGCCTGCGCCGCTTCAACGCCGCGTTCCTGGAAGGCTGCGGCATGCCGCCGTCGGCGATCCGCAAGCAGCGCGCCGAGGTGCCGGGCGGCGATCTGGTGCTGCGCCTGGGCTACCGCCCGCCGCTGGATTTCCCGGCCATGCTGGCGTTCCTGCGCAAGCGCGCGATCCCCGGCATCGAGCGCATCGGCGAAGCCAGCTACGAGCGCGTGCTCGGCCCGCTCGAGGCCTCGACCCGGATCCGGGTCGAGGCCGATCCGCAGCGCCATGAACTGCGCCTGCGCATCGCCGCGGCCGACCCGCGCGCGATCCCGGACATCGTGCGTCGGGTGCGCCGCATCTTCGACCTGGACGCCGACCTGCGCGCGGTGCACGCCACGCTGGCCGCCGAACCGCTGCTGGCGCGCGCGATCGCGCGGCGCCCGGGACTGCGCGTGCCCGGCGGCTGGGACGGCTTCGAGGTGGCGGTGCGCGCGGTGCTGGGCCAGCAGGTCAGCGTGGCCGGCGCGGCGACCCTGGCCGCGCGCCTGGTCGAGCGCCACGGTGCGCACCGGCCCGGCCAGGCGCCCGGCCTGGACCGCGCGTTCCCGGCGCCGCAGGACCTGCTGGACGCGCCGCTGGAAGCGATCGGCCTGCCGCGGTCGCGCGCCGCCACGCTCCGCGCGCTGGCCGCGGCGGTGGTGGCCGGACGCCTGCATTTCCGTGCCGGCCAGCGCCTGTCCGAGTTCGTCGAACGCGCCACCGCCCTGCCCGGCATCGGCGCCTGGACCGCGCACTACATCGCCCTGCGCGCGCTCGGCCAGCCCGACGCATTCCCGGCCGGCGACCTGGTCCTGCAACGCGTGCTCGGCGCCGACGGCGCGCGCCTGAGCGAACGCGCCACCGAGGCCCGCGCGCAGGCCTGGCGGCCATGGCGCGCCTACGCCGTCCTGCAGCTTTGGCACCTGGCCGGCGATCCACCCGAGGAGACTTCCCATGACTGAGCACCGCCTGTACTACGACGCCTTCGCCACCCCGATCGGCGAACTGACCGTGGCCGTCGGCGACGACGGCGTGCGCCACATCCTGTTCCCGGAAAACCGCTACGACGCGCGCGGCCGCGCCGACTGGATCCGCGACGCGGCGCCGGTGCGCGAGGCGCGCGAACAGCTGCTGGCCTATTTCGCCGGCGAGCGCGATACGTTCGACCTGCCGCTGGCGCCGCGCGGCACCGCCTTCCAGTGCCGCGTGTGGCAGGCGCTGGCCGACATCCCGTTCGGCGCGACCTGGAGCTACGCGCAGCTGGCGCAGCACATCGCGCAGCCGCGCGCGGTACGCGCGGTCGGCGCCGCCAACGGCCGCAACCCGCTGCCGATCGTGCTGCCGTGCCACCGCGTGATCGGCGCCAACGGCACCCTGACCGGCTTCGGCGGCGGCCTGCCGACCAAGGCCGCACTGCTGGCGCTGGAGCGGCGCGGGGCGACAGCGGCGCACGGCGCGACGGCGCCGCTGTTCGACTGAATGCCAGCGCTGGCATCCCTTCTCCCGCCGGGAGAAGGTGCCCCGCAGGGGCGGATGAGGGTACGGCGAAGCCTTGGATGTTCGGGTGCGCCAAGCTATCCATGCCGACGTACCCTCACCCCAACCCCTCTCCCGGGGGGAGAGGGGCTAAAGCAGCCTCGCCACGCCGGCATCGTCAGCGACCTCGCCGCGCACGCTGGCCACTCCCTTCTCCCCTCGGGAGAAGGTGCCCCGAAGGGGCGGATGAGGGTACGGCGAAGCCTTGGATGTTCGGGTGCGCCAGGCTATCCGTGCCGACGTACCCTCACCCCAACCCCTCTCCCGGGGGGAGAGGGGCTAAAGCGGTCAGTCGCCAGAGCGACGGCGCTTCACCACCTGCGCCCGATGCTTGACGACGTGCGCCGCAGTGCGTGCGCAACCATCCGTGTCCGCCGCGCATGTCTTCGCCGCGTCACCGCGCGCGCTTTATCATGCGCCGATGACTTCCCTCGCCCTACGACTGGCAAGCGCCTGCGCGGCGCTGCTGCTCGGCGCTTGCGCCTCCACCCCCTCCTCCTCTCCCGGCACCGCGGCCGGCGCGCCGCAGGCCGCGTCCAGCGCGGCGACACAGCGGCCATTGCTGGTGCTGATCTCGATCGACGGCCTGCGCGCGGACATGCTCGATCGCGGTATCACGCCGAACCTGAGCCGGCTGGCCCGCGAGGGCGTGCGCGCGCAATGGATGACGCCGTCGTATCCGTCGCTGACCTTTCCCAACCACTACACCCTCGTCACCGGGCTGCGCCCGGACCACCACGGCATCGTCCACAACAGCATGCGCGACCCGCTACTGGGCACGTTCCGGGTCAGCGACCGCGACGCGGTCGGCGACGGCCGCTGGTGGGGCGGCGAACCGATCTGGGTCGGCGCCGAGAAGGCCGGCCTGCCCGCGGCGAATTGGGCCTGGCCGGGCGGCGAGGCGACGATCCAGGGGGTGCGCCCGAGCCGCGGCCACGCCTTCGACGAACAGGTCGCGCCAAACGCGCGGGTCGACCAGGCGCTGGGCTGGCTCGACGATCGCCACGCGCCACATCCGCAGCTGCTGACCCTGTACTTCGAACAGGTCGACGGGGCCGGCCACGACTTCGGCCCGCAATCGGCGCAGTACGCGCAGGCGATCGAGCAGGTCGACGCCGCGATCGGCCGCCTGCTCGACGGTCTGGCGCAGCGCGGGCAGCTGCAGCGCACCAACCTGGTGGTGGTGTCCGACCACGGCATGGCGACGGTGCCGGCGCAACAGGTGGTCATCATCGAGGACATGGTGTCGATGCAGGAGGCCGAGGTGGTCAGCTATGGCCAGTCGATCGGCATCGCGCCGCGGCCTGGCCAGGAGGCCAAGGTCGAGGCCAGGCTGCTCGGCGCGCATCCGCAGTACGACTGCTGGCGCAAGGCCGAGTTGCCGGCGCGCTGGCACTACGGCAGCCATCCGCGCGTCCCGCCGATCGTGTGCCAGATGCACGAGGGCTGGGACGCGCTGCCGGCCGAGCGCGCCGCGGAGAAACCGCGCACCGGCCTGCGCGGTTCGCACGGCTACGATCCGGCGCTGCCATCGATGCGCGCGGCGTTCATCGCCCGCGGTCCGGCATTCCGCCAGGGCGCGACGCTGGCGCCGTTCGACAACGTCGATGTGTATCCGCTGCTGACCAGACTGCTGGGAATTCCCGCCGCAGCCAACGACGGCGACCCGCAGGCGCTGCTGCCGGCGTTGCGCTGAGTACAGCGGTCGCGACACGGCTTGTTGGAATCCGGATAACCGGATACAGCCTCGCGTGCCTGCAACATGCGCTGCCGGGTGCCGTCGCTACCGCGACGGCGGGACGTAGCGTGGCAGCGGCGAGCGACATCCCCCGGCATGGTTGGCCATGTGCAGACGGAAGCGGTGCCATCGCGCCGTCACGACCGCATTGCGCATCGCGCGCGATCGGCGCTGCGGGCAGAGCGCGGCCCATCGCACTGCGGCCGTGCCGCCGTCGGCGGGCAAGCACGCGCAAACTGCTTCCAAGGCCGCGCTGCGCCGTCACGCCACTTTTCGCTGCGCCCGGGTGGACGTCTGCACCGACATGCGAGGACGCGGCCCCAGCCGTCGCGCCGCATGCGAACCGTGTCGGGCATGACGGATGGATGCAGCGCGAGCCCGCGCCATCGACGCATGCGACAATCCGCACATGCAGTCGCCCGATCCCGTGCCACCGCCGCGCATGCGCCAACGCCTGCACCCGCTGCTCTCGCACGAGAGCTGGAAACAGCGTGCGGTGCTGTGGGGCGGCGCGGTCGCGGTCGCGCTGGTCGCGATCGTGTTCGCCAAGGCCAGCGACGCGGCCTTCCACCTGTTCCAGCGCATCATCGCGCACTCGCCGTGGTGGGCGCTGCTGCTCACGCCGAGCGTGTTCGCGCTGCTCGCCTGGCTGACCAACGGCGTGCTGCGTCCCACCCGCGGCAGCGGCATCCCGCAGGTGATCGCCGCGCTGGAGCGGCCCGACGATGCGTTCCGGCAGGACAACCTGTCGCTGCGCGTGTCCGCCGGCAAGCTGCTGCTGACCACGCTGGCCCTGCTCGGCGGTGCCTCGGTCGGGCGCGAAGGGCCGACCGTGCACGTCGGCGCCAGCCTGATGTACGTGCTCGGGCGCTGGTTCGGCTTCCGCGATCCGCGCCAGGCCTCGCATTTCCTGCTCGCCGGCGGCGCCGCCGGCATCGCCGCGGCGTTCAACACGCCGCTGGCCGGGGTGGTGTTCGCGATCGAGGAGCTGAGTGGGCGCTTCGAGCACCGCTTCTCCGGCACGCTGCTGACCGCGGTGATCGTCGGCGGCGTGATCTCGCTGGGCCTGCTCGGCAACTACACCTATTTCGGCAAGGTGTCGGCGGCGCTGCCGCTGGGCCGGGCGTGGCTGGCGATCGTACTGTGCGGCGTGGTCGCCGGCCTGCTCGGCGGCGCGTTCAGCCGCATGGTGCTGGCCACCGTCGCCGGCAAGCCGCGCTGGCTGGGCGCGCTGCGCCGCCGCCACCCGGTGCTGCTGGCCGCGCTGTGCGGCCTGGCGCTGGTCGCGCTGGGCCTGGCGTTCGGCGCCGGCGCGTTCGGCACCGGCTACGAACAGGCGCGCAGCCTGGTGCAGGGCCACGCCAGCGTCGGCCACGAATTCGGGCTGATGAAGCTGCTGGCGAACCTGGCGTCGTACGTGGCCGGCATCCCCGGCGGGCTGTTCTCGCCGGCGCTGGCGGTCGGCGCCGGCCTGGGCCACAACCTGGCGGTGCTGATGCCGGACGTGGACCCGCGCACCTTCGTGCTGCTCGGCATGTGCGCCTACCTGACCGGCGTCACCCAGGCGCCGCTGACCTCGGCGGTGATCTCGCTGGAACTCACCGACAGCAGCGACATGCTGCTGCCGATCCTGGCCACGGTGCTGATCGCGCGCGGCGCTTCGGCGCTGGTCTGCCGCACGCCGATCTATCGCGGCCTGGCCGAGCAGTTGCTGGCGGCGCCGGCCGTGGCCGAACCCGCACCAGAACCAACGCCCCTGACCACCGACCTGGCCGGCGACCCGGGCGAGGACGATCCGCCGCGCTGAGCGCGCAACGCACCGCGCCGCGCGACGCGGTCGCGTCCATCGCGCAGGCAAAAAAAACGCGGCGCAAGCGCCGCGTTCTTCTCGTACCGCTGGAGCCGAGGCTCAGCCGGCCTTAGCGACCGTCTTCTTGGCCACTGCCTTCTTCGCCGCCGGGGTCTTGACCACCGACTTCTTGGCGACCGGCGCAGCTGCGCCAACGGCCACCTTGCTCACGTTGTGCAAGCGCGAATTGCCATAACTGGCGTTATAGCGCTTGCCCTTGGCGGTCTTGCGGTCACCCTTACCCATGCTCATCGACTCCTGAATGTGTGTGCGAAATCCCCGCGCGGTGCACGGGTTTGGCGAGGCCAACGCGGTCAGCGCCCTCGCGCAAGGCCGGCAAGCCTACCACGTGCGCTCAGTGGGCGCAGCTGGCGTCGTGCACGTGGCCGTGGTTGAGCCGCAGGTTGAGCAGGTGCGAAAGCCCGACCAGCGTGCCGCCGAAGGTCATGATCGCCGCATGCGGCGCCACCGCGTGGTGCAGCGCCGGCACCAGCATGCCGGCCCACAGCGACAGCAGGCCGACCAGCAGCAGCCCCAACGCCTGCCAGGCACGGTGCCGGCGGTAGCCCAGGACCAGGCTGAACAGGCCCAGGCAGGTCACGAACAGCACCAGCGTGCGCTCCACGCCATCGCCCAGCCACACCGACAGGCCCAGCGACGGCAGCACCGCCAGCGCCAGCGGCAATAGCGCGCAATGCACCGCGCACAGCAGCGAACCGGTGGCGCCGAGGCGATCGAGCAAGGCGCGCAGATTGGAGGTAGGCGACATGACTTCCAGCACAGTGGTGATTGCGTTATAGAATAATATAACATTACCCGGCCGGCGACCAGCGTCGCCATGCTTCCGCATTTTCGTGCCTGTCGCCGCCCCTGTGCGGCGAACGCGAGCGCCCGTGCTCGCCAGGCAATGCCTTTTCCCCTACTCGGTATACCTAATGTCCTGCTCCCGCCCCCGCTCGCTCCGTCGCACCGCACTGTCCCTGGCCCTGGGCAGCCTGCTCGCCCCGGTCCTGGCCCTGGCCGCCGATGCGCCCGCCGCCGACACCGACGCCACGCCGCCGGCCAGCGACAGCCGCCACGCCGACGGCGGCAAGCACGACCGCCACGTGAAGGACCTGGACGCGGTGGTGGTCACCGCCAGCCCGCTGCGCGATGTGGTCGGCGACCTGAGCCAGCCGGTGGAGGTCCTGGCCGGCGAGCGCCTGGACGAGAACCGCGGCGCCAGCATCGGCGAGACCGTGGCCAGCCTGCCGGGCGTGCAGAGTTCCAACTTCGGCCCCGGCGTCGGCCGGCCGATCATCCGCGGCCTGGACGGCCCGCGCGTGGCGGTGCTCAGCGACGGCCTGTCGACCCAGGACGTGTCCACCGTCAGCCAGGACCATTCGCCGGCGGTGGAATCGTTCCTGGCCGACCAGATCGAAGTGCTGAAGGGGCCGTCCACCCTGCTGTACGGCTCCGGCGCGATCGGCGGCGTGGTCAACGTGGTCGATGGGCGCATCGCCGAGACCCCGGTCGACGGCGTGCACGGCCGCGCCGAGGTGCGTTTCGAGGGCGGCGACAAGGACGGCAACACCGACATGTTCCGCGTCGACGCCGGCAACGGCAGCGGCCTGTCGATCCATGCCGACGGCGTGTACCGCAACCAGAACGACTACGACACCCCGCAGGGGCGCCAGGTCAATTCCTTCCTCGATTCCAAGGTCGGCTCGATCGGCGCCTCGCTGGCCGGCGACTGGGGCTTCGTCGGCGTGTCGGCCTCGCGCTTCCGCGACAACTACGGCAACCCGGGCGAGCCCGGCGATCCGGCCGCCGGCGAGCGCGGCGTGTCGCTGCGCCTGCACCAGGACCGCTACGAACTCAAAGGCGGGCTGACCGATCCGTGGGGCGACGGCAGCGCGCTGCGCTACAGCTTCGGCCATACCGACTACACCCATACCGAGTTCGAAGGCGCGGAAGTGGGCACGGTGTTCGACAAGCGCGCCAACGAGGGCCGCGTCGAGGCGTCCTTCACCTTCGGCGGCGGCTGGCAGACCGCGTTCGGCGTGCAGGGCACCGATTCCACCTTCCAGGCGATCGGCGAGGAAGCGTTCGTGCCGAAGACCGACACCCGCGCCATCGGCGTGTTCGCCGTGGCCCGCAACAACTGGGAACGGGTCAGCGCCGAGGTCGGCGCGCGCGTGGACAAGACCAAGTACGAAACCGAGATCGGCGTGGACCGCGATTTCACCCCGAAGAGCTTCTCGCTCAGCGGCGGCTTCCGCTTCAACGAACAGTGGCGCCTGACCGCCAACCTCGACCACGCCGAGCGCGCGCCGGCCGAGGAAGAGCTGTTCGCCGACGGCCCGCACATCGCCACCCTCGCCTACGAGATCGGCGACGCCGACCTCAAGACCGAGAAGGCCAACCAGGCCGAGCTGGGGCTGAACTTCAAGAACGACTGGGTGGATGCCAAGGTCTCGGCGTACTACAACCGCTACAACGACTTCATTTACATCGTCGACACCGGCGAGCAGTGGTTCCACGAGGAAGACAACGACTTCCTGCCGATCCGCCAGTGGACCCAGGCCGATGCGGTATTCCACGGCTTCGAGGGCGAGGCCACCTTCCACCTGGCCGACAACGACAGCGGCGCCTGGGACCTGCGCGTGTTCGGCGACACCGTGCGCGCGCGGCTGAAGGACGGCGGCAACCTGCCGCGCATCGCGCCGGCGCGCTACGGCGCGCAGCTGCGCTGGGACGCCAGCAACTGGCGCGCCTCGCTCGGCGCCACCCGCTACCAGAAGCAGGACAAGGTGGCGGTCGACGAGACCCCGACCGCCGGCTACACGCTGGTCGATGCGCACCTGGCCTATCACGTCGATGCCGGCGCCACCGCGTGGGAAGTGTTCCTGGACGGCAACAACCTCACCGACCAGGACGCGCGCGTGCACACCTCGTTCCTGAAGGACGACGTGATGCTGCCCGGCCGCAACGCCTCCTTCGGTGTGCGCCTGTTCTTCTGACGCGGCTCCTCTCCCCCGCGTCAGTGGAGGCCGCCTTCGGGCGGCCTCTTTTTTGGCGGCAGCAGGGCAGGCCGACGCTTGCAGCCACGCCCAATCCAACCCAACCATCGCAACGATGCGCGGCCACCGCGCTGCGGAACGCGTCCGGCGGCCTCGCGTGATCGGTTGCGATATGCGGCACCGGCAGCCCGCCGCCAACGCTGACCAGGGCCGCCAAAGCGGCGCCACGACACGGCATCGCGAATTGCGGATCGCGTTGCACGCGCCCTGCGGCGACGGCGCCAGCCTGCGCAGCCCATCACGCAATCGAACCCGATACCGCGCTGCACAATGGCCTGCGCGCGCAACGGCGTTACAAAGAGCGCGGCGCGCAGCCCCCGCTCGCGCCGTGCCGGCCGACCCACGCCGCCGTGCAACGCACGCGGATCGCGAGCGCCGGCACACCGTTCCGGATGAAGAAAGGAGAGATTCTTCATGAAACCTGCATTGCACCGCCGCCTGCTGCCGCTGTCCGTCGCCGCCGTCCTGCTCGCGCCGCCGGCCTGGGCGCAGACCGCCGACACGCCGGCCGCGTCCACCGCGCAAGCCGACGCCACCACCCTGGATACCGTCGTGGTCAGCGGCACCGCGCGCTTCAAGGGCCTGCGCAAGCGCGACGCCAGCTTCTCGATCACCACCGCCACGCCCGAACAGATCCAGCAGGCGGTGCCGCAGAGCAGCGCCGACCTGCTGAAGATCGTGCCGGGCGTGTGGGCCGAACCCAGCGGCGGCGGCACCGGCGCCAACATCTTCGTGCGCGGCATGCCGTCGGAAGGCGATGCGCCGTTCGTCACCTTCCAGCTCGACGGCGCGCCGCTGTTCCCGCCGCCGACGCTGTCGTTCCTGGAGAACTCCACGCTGTTCCGCACCGACGACACCGTCGAGCGCCTGGAAGTGCTGCGCGGCGGTTCCAGCCCGATCTTCTCCAACGGCCAGGCCGGCATCACCGCCAACTTCATCCAGAAGAAGGGCCAGGACGAGCCGGAAGGCAGCGTGCGCCTGACCGGCGGCAGTGACGCCCTGCGCCGCATCGACCTGTTCAACAGCGGGCCGATGGGCAACGGCTGGTACTACAGCATCGGCGGTTTCTTCCGCGAGACCGACGGCGTGCGCGACCCGCAGTTCTCCGCCGACAAGGGCGGCCAGTTCAGCGCCACGCTGAGCAAGCGCTGGGACAGCGGCGAGGTGTCGTTCTACGCCCGCCACACCGACGACAACAACGCCTTCTACACCGCGATCCCGCTGCGCTCGCGCAACAACGGCGGCGACCTGTCCAGCTTCCCCGGCCTCAACGCGCAGACCGGCACCCTGCTCAGCAACGACTTCCGCAACGTCAGCCTGCCGGTCGGCCCGAACGGCGAGACCGTGCAGCGCGACCTGG
Source organism: Xanthomonas sp. 1678 (assembly GCF_031455575.1). NCBI lineage: Bacteria > Pseudomonadati > Pseudomonadota > Gammaproteobacteria > Lysobacterales > Lysobacteraceae > Xanthomonas > Xanthomonas sp. 1678. The sequence continues at coordinate 313,630 of NZ_JAVDSZ010000005.1, forward strand.
CCGATGGCCGCGGCGTCAACATCGACGTGTTCGGCGGCGAACTGAACTGGCAGGTCGGCGACTGGACCATCGCCGACCGCTTCAACGTGATGGGCGGCACCGCGCCGACCTATGCGCTGTTCACCGGCGATGCGCCGCAGCGCCTGGGCGATTTCATCGCCGGCTACGGCAGCGCCGGCAGCGCCCGCTACACCAACGGCGGCGGCGCGGTCGATCCGGACCAGCAGGTGCTGGAAGCCGGCTGGTGGTCGGTGGACAAGCGCCTGAACTCCTTCACCAACGATCTGCGCCTGAGCCGCGAACTGTTCGCCGGCAACACGCTGACCGTGGGCAGCTACTACGCCAAGTATTCCTCCAACGACACCTGGTACCTCGGCAACACCATGCTGCTGACCGCGCAGAACCACGCACGGCGCATCGACGTGGACCTGGCCGACGGCCGCCAGCCGACCCGCGAGGGCTTCACCAGCACCGCCTTCTTCGCCCTGCGCGCGCACTACGACGGCGAGAACACCGCCGTGTTCGTGGCCGACGAATGGGAGCTGGACGAGCGCCTGCGCCTGGACCTGGGCGTGCGTTACGAGCGCCAGAGCGTCACCGGCACGGTGCACGACACCGCCACCGTGGACCTGGACGGCAATCCGGCCACGCTGTACGACAACGCCACCTCGATCTCGCTGCCGAGCGCGCGGCGCATCGACCAGGACGACGACGCGCTGTCGTGGACCGCGGGCCTGAACTTCAAGCTCGACGAGCACAACAGCCTGTTCGCGCGGGTCAACTCCGGGGTCAAGTTCCCCGGCTTCGACAACCTGCGCGACGGGCAGACCAAGGTGCAGGAGGTCGACCAGTACGAGTTGGGCCTGAAGTCCGGCGCGACCGCCTACGACCTGTACCTGACCGCGTTCTACAACACCTTCAAGAACTCGCCGTTCCAAGCGTTCCTGTCCAACGGCAGCAACTTCACCACGGTCGGCGATTCGCGCGCCTACGGGCTGGAAGTGGAAGGCGCGATCCGTCCGTTCGGCGGCTTCGAGCTGGCCGGCACCGGGGTGTGGCTGGACGCCAAATACCGCAACTACCGCGAGTTCACCGGCAACCAGGTGATGCGCCAGCCCAAGCGCCAGTTCCGGCTGACCCCGAGCTACTACTGGGCGCTGCCGTTCGGCGACCTGCGCCTGTTCGCCACCTACTCCTACGTCGGCGAGCGCTTCGCCGACCTGGCCAACAGCCAGCGCCTGCCCTCGTACGACATGATCGACGTCGGCGCCAGCCTGCATGCCGGCGACCACTGGGAGTTCACCGCCAGCGGCAGCAACGTGACCGACGAACTGGGCCTGACCGAAGGCAACGTGCGCGTGCCCGGCGCGGCCACCGGCGGCGTGTTCATGGGCCGCCCGATCGCCGGCCGCCAGTACCAGGTATCGGTGGCGTATCGCTGGTAGCGCGCGAACATCTGCGCAGAGACCTTGTAGGAGCGGCTTCAGCCGCGACAGACCCTATCCGTAGCGCCTGTCGCGGCCGAAGCCGCTCCTACAGAACGCGATGCTGCGCCCTTGCGACTCCCGACTCCCGACTCCCGAATCCCGGCTCCACCGAACCCCTCCCTTCGCAATCTCTTCGCAACACCGCTGCGATGCTTCGACATGGCGCCGTCGCGCGTCCATGCACCGGTGTCGCGACGACACCGCCCACCCCAGGTCGCACCGTCCCTTCCGTTGCGCCACGCGCGCTGCGACAAGGCGGTGGCCCCAGGCAGGAGAGACCGATGCAGCACGACCCCCATCCCCCCAAGGTCGCGCCCGACGCCGCCGAGCTGCCGCCCGATGCGCCGCTCAGCGACGACGAGGCGGCGCTCGCGCGACGGCTCGGCATCAACGGCCTGTCGCGGCGCGAATTCATCGCCCTGCTGTCGGCCGCCGGGCTGAGCGGCGCCGGCGGCCAGATCGCCTTCAGCGAGGCCGCCTTCGCCGCACCGGCGAACGTGCCGCCGCCGCAGAACGCGCTGCCGGTCGTGCTGCCGGTCGTGCTGCAGGTCAACGGCCAGCGCCATGCGCTGCGGCTGGACCCGCGCACCACGCTGCTGGACGCGCTGCGCGAGCACCTGGCGTTGACCGGCACCAAGAAGGGCTGCGACCACGGCCAGTGCGGCGCCTGCACGGTGATCGTCGACGGCGAGCGGCGGCTGTCCTGCCTGACCCTGGCCGCGCAGGCCGAGGACGCGCAGATCACCACCATCGAGGGCCTGGCCGACGGCGAGCGGCTGCATCCGATGCAGGCCGCGTTCGTGCAGCACGACGGCTTCCAGTGCGGCTACTGCACGCCCGGGCAGATCTGCTCGGCGGTGGCGCTACTCAACGAGATCAAACGCGGCGACGCCAGCCACGTCAGTGCCGACGTCAGCCAGCCGGTGACCGACCTCACCGATGCGGAAGTGCGCGAACGCATGAGCGGCAACCTGTGCCGCTGCGGCGCCTATCCGAAGATGGTCGCCGCGATCCAGGACGTGCACAGCGGCGGCGCGCCGCGTGCGCTGACCTGGCGCTACGTCGACCAGTCCGAACTGACCGCGCTGAAGATGGCGAAGGAGGTGGCCGATGACGCCGTTTAAGTACCAGCGCGCCAGTTCCGCCGAGGACGCGGTGCGCCGCGTCGCCGCCAATCCGAACGCGCGCTTCCTCGGCGGCGGCACCAACCTGCTCGACCTGATGAAGGAAGGCGTGACCGGCGCCGACGAGATCGTCGACCTGACCCGGCTCAAAGGTCTGGCCGAGATCGCCGAAACCGCCGACGGCGGCCTGCGCCTGGGTGCGCTGGCCAACAACACCCACACCGCCAACCACCCGCTGGTGCGCCAGCGCTATCCGCTGCTGAGCCAGGCGATCCTGGCCGGGGCGACGATGCAGCTGCGCAACATGGCCACCAACGGCGGCAACCTGCTGCAACGCACGCGCTGCGGCTATTTCTACGACACCGCCCTGCCCTGCAACAAGCGCAGCCCCGGCAGCGGCTGCGGCGCGCGCGAAGGACTCAACCGCACCCATGCGATCTTTGGCCACAGCGAGCACTGCGTGGCGGTGCATCCCTCGGACATGTGCGTAGCGCTGGCCGCGCTCGACGCCACGGTGCAGGTGCGCACGCCGGCCGGCGCGCGCCGCGAGATCCCCTTCGCCGACTTCCACCTGCTGCCCGACGCGCGCGCCGACCTGGACAACCAGCTGGCACATGGCGAACTGATCGAGGCGATCGTCCTGCCGGCGCAGCGCTTCGCCGCGCACAGCCACTACCTGAAGGTGCGCGACCGTGCCAGCTACGCGTTCGCGCTGGTCTCGGTGGCCGCGGCGCTGGCGCTGGAGCCGGATGGGCGCATCCGCGAGGCGCGCATCGCGATGGGCGGGGTGGCGCACAAACCATGGCGCGCGCGCGCCGCCGAACGCGCACTGGTCGGACAGCGCATCGGCGAAGCGGCCTTCGCCGCCGCCGCGCAGGCCGAGATGGCCGCCGCGCGCCCGCTGGCGCACAACGCCTACAAGGTGCCGATGGGCACGCACGCGATGATCCGCGCCCTGCACCGCGCCAGCGGCAGCGATGCCGCGTGAGCACCGAACCGGAGAACCGGCAATGAACTACATCGGCAAGGAAATGCGTCGCGTCGACGGCTACGCCAAGGTCACCGGCAAGGCGCGCTACGCGGCGGAGTTCCAGATCCCGCACCTGACCCACGGCTACATCCTCACCAGCACCATCGCCAAGGGCCGCATCGTGCGCATCGACACCCGCGCCGCCGAGGCCGCGCCGGGGGTGATCAAGGTGCTGACCCATCTGAATTCGGTCAAGCCGGTGTCCGACGAGGTCAAGAAGAAAGGCGAGGACCTGTCGTTCCGCGCCCTGGTCGACGAGCGCATCCATTTCAGCGCGCAACCGATCGCGGTGGTGGTCGCCGCCAGCTTCGAGCAGGCGCGGCATGCCGCACGGCTGATCCAGGTGGACTACGCGGCGGAAACGCCGAGCACCGATTTCGTGGCGCTGCTCGGCCAGGCCTACGATCCGACGCCGAAGGAGTCGCCGCCGCCGCGCGGCAACCCGGCCGCGGCGTTCGCCGCCGCGCCGGCCCAGGTGCGGGCCGCGTACACGATGCCGATCGAGCACCACAACCCGATGGAGCCGCACGGCGGCATCGGCTACTGGATCGGCGACACGCTGACCGTCATCAACAAGAGCCAGAACGTCCACCAGGATCGCGAGCAGCTGGCCGGCTATTTCGGCATTCCCACCGAGCGGGTCAACGTGGTGTCGCTGTTCGTCGGCGGCGCGTTCGGCTCGTGCCTGCGCCCGAACTACTACACCTTCCTGCTCGGCGCGGTGTCCAAGGCGGTCGGCCGCCCGGTCAAGATCGTCTACACCCGCCGGCAGATGTTCAGCGGCCACGGCTACCGCCCCTACTACCGGGTGGAACTGGACCTGGGCGCCGACGCCGCCGGCAAGCTGCAGGCGATCCGCTACCGGCACGTGCTCAACACCTCGCGCATCGAGGCGTTCAATGAAGCGTTCCTGCGCAACGCGCGCTCGCTGTACGCCTGCCCCAACGTCGAGGACCGCTTCGAGGTGGTCGACACCGACCTGCCGACGCCGCAGGCGATGCGCGCGCCCGGCGCGATCAGCCAGATGTTCGGCATCGAGTGCGCAATGGACGAACTGGCGCATGCGCTGAAGATGGACCCGTTGCAGCTGCGCCTGGCCAACTACGCCGAGACCGATCCGGAAACCGGCAAGCCGTTCTCGAGCAAGGCGCTGCGCGAGTGCTACCGGCTTGGTGCCGAGACCTTCGGCTGGAGCAAACGCAACCCCGAACCGCGCTCGATGCGCGATGGGCGCCTGCTGGTCGGCTGGGGCATGGCCACCGGCACCTGGCCGGCGATGCAGATGCCGGCGCTGGCGCGGGTGCTGCTCAAGGCCGACGGCAGCGCCGTGGTCGGCAGCGCCACCGCCGACATCGGCCCCGGCACCTATACGGTGATGACCCTGATCGCCGCCGAATACCTGGGCATCGACGCCAAGCGCGTGCAGTTCGAACTCGGCGACACGCGCCTGCCGAAGGCGCCGTCGCAGGGTGGCTCGTGGACCACCGCCAGCGTCGGCAGCGCGATCCACGGCGCGGTGCGCGAGATCCGCGCCAAGCTGCTGGAGTTGGCCAGGCAGGACGGGCAATCGGCGTTCAGCGGCCTGGACGTGGACGCGGTGGAACTGGCCGATGGCCGGCTGCGCCCGACCGGCAAGCCCGAGGCCGGCCTGGATGTGGCCAAACTGATGCGCCAGCACGGCCTGCAGGAACTGGAGGTGGTGCACGAGTCCAAGCCCTCGGCCGAGCGCCAGAAGTACGCCACCGCCGCGCACGGCGCGCAGTTCATCGAGGTCAAGGTCGATCCGGACACCGGCATGGTGCAGGTGACGCGGGTCATCGAGGCCACCGCCTGCGGCAAGATCATGAACCCGCTGACCTCGCACAGCCAGGAGATCGGCGCGGTGGTGATGGGCATCGGCATGGCGCTCAGCGAAGGCACCGAGGTCGACCATCGCTACGGGCGCATGCTCAATGCGTCGCTGGCCGATTACCACGTACCGGTCAACGCCGACGTGCAGCAGATCGAGACCATGTTCGTGGAAGAACAGGACCGTATCGTCAACCCGCTCGGGGTCAAGGGCATGGGCGAACTGGGCATGGTCGGCATTCCCGCGGCGATCGCCAACGCCGTGTTCCATGCCACCGGCAAGCGCATCCGCGAACTGCCGATCACCCCGGACAAGCTGATCGGCTGAGCGCGGCGGCACCTGGCATCGCTGCGCCAGGCGTGGCATGCGCTCGTGCGCGGCCAGGGTGGCCCGTCATGCTTTCCTGTAGGAGCGGCTTCAGCCGCGACCGTGGCCTTGCCGATAGAGCCGGTCGCGGCTGAAGCCGCTCCTACAAGGGATTCGCTCGTCCGTAACCAGCGCCCCAGCCTCCTTGGCCGCTACGGATCCAGCCAGCCACGCTCCACCGCGGCCAGCACGTCCTGTTGGGTGTCCAGGTCCAGCGCCAGCGCCGGGGCCACGATGCAGCCGAGGCTGTCCGGCGCCATCGCCTCGAACAGCGCACGCAGGCCGCGGTCGCCGGACAGGCGCAGCCCGCGCCAACAGTCCTGCGCCACCACCGCCGGCATGCCGCGCACGCCGGCGTAGGCGCTGATCGCGCAGCCGGAGGCGGCGCGCATCGCCGCGGCCAGCAGGTCGTGCAGGTGCGGCAGATCCAGCGCCGGCTGGTCGCAGCCGAGCACCAGGCTGTGGCTGATGGAGGCGTCGTCGTGGACGACCGCGCGCAGGCACTCCAGGCTGCCGCCCATGCCGCTGGACCAGTCCGGATTGCGCACCACTTCCACCGGCAACCCGTCCAGCGCCGGGCGCAGCGCCTCGGCCTGCGCGCCCAGCACCACCACGCAACGCGCCGGCGCCGTGGCCAGCGCCAGGCGCGCGGCGCGGCGCAGCAGCGGCTCGCCGTCGCGGGTCAGCGCCTGCTTGGCGTGGCCGAGGCGGCGGCTGGCGCCGGCGGCCAGGATCAACGCCGCGTGCGCCTGGCTCATCGCGCTTCCTCCTCGGCATCCAAGGGCACCGGCGGCGCCACTGCATCGCGGTGCGAGCGCCGCGGCCTGCCGCCCGCCTCCGCCACCGCGTCCGGCCGTGGCGGCGCGGTGCGGGTGGCCTGCAGCTGCGCGGCGATGCTCAGCGCGATCGCCTCCGCGCCGCTGCCGCCCAGCCGCAGCCCGACCGGCGCATGCAGCCGCGGCAGCAGTTGCGCGTGCTGTTGCGGGCGCAGCAGGCGGAACAGATCCTCGCGCCGGCGCGGCGGCCCCAGCAGGCCCAGGAACGGGATCGCGCTGCCCGCCAGCGCGTCCAGCGCTTCGCGGTCCAGTTCGAAGTGGTGGTGCATCACCAGCGCCGCATCGCTGTCGGCGCAGTCGGCCAGCGCGCGGGTCGGCGTGCAGGCCAACGCCAGGTCGGCCAGCACGGCTTGGGCCATCCAGCGCGGCCGCTGCTCGACCAGCGTGGTCATCCAGCCCAGTTGCCGCAGCAGCGGCAACAGCACCGCGGTTTCCGGACCCGCGCCGAACACGCTGACCCGCGGCGGCGGCGGCACCTGTACCTGCCCGCCGCAGGCCGCCGCGCCATTCCAGGCCTGGCACGGCACCCGCCACTGCAGCGTCTGCCCGGCCACCGCCGCGACCACGCCACCGTCGCCATCCAGCGCCAGGGCCAAGCCGCCGCGCCGCTGCAGCCAGGCCTGCGCCAGGCGCTCAATGCCGGGCAGTGCCGACAACGGCAACAAGGCCAGGCGCAGGCGGCCGCGGCAGCCCACCGCCGAGCCGGACAGCAGGTCGTCGTCGTCACGCGTGTCGATCTCCATCCACGCCAGCGCGCCGGCCGCCGCCGCGCGCGCCGCGCAGCGCGCGATCTCCGGCTCCAGGCAGCCGCCGCTGAGCCAACCCTGCTGCGCGCCGTCGGCGCCGAACAGCGCGATCGCGCCGGCATGCGCATAGGTGGAGCCTTCGCTGGCCATCACCACCGCCAGCACGGCGGGTGCGCGCTTTCGGCAGGCGACGATGGCGGCGTGGAGACAGTGTCTGGCGGCGGACATGCGGCTGTCGCTGAAGGTGGGAATCACAGACTAAGCAGGCGCTTGTGAAGGCCCGATCCGTTCGCCGGTGGACGCGGGCAATGTATTCGCCGCCATCGCCCCGCGGCGGCGCACGGCGGCGGCTTTGTGTCGCGCACGATCCGCGCGAGGCATGCGCCGCGCTCGCCACGCCGGCCGCGCACCCTTTGCCGATGCCCCGCGCCGTCGTGCATGCCAGATGCCTGCCGGTCCCGGATCGGCCCGCCTGCGCGCATGAACTCCATGTCATGGCCGGCGCAGAACGCTCCGGTAAAGTACCGCCGCTTACCCGCACGACGCCGGCAATTCCCCCTCATGAGCCCTGACCACGCGACTCCCGCCGCCGAGGCCCACGCGCACCCGTTCCTGCACGGCGGCGGCGGGACCGGCGCGCTGATCGGCCGTTTCGACTGGTCGCGTACGCCGCTGGGGCCGTTGTCGGCATGGCCGCAGAGCCTGCGCACGGTAACCGCGATGCTGCTGCGCTCGCCGCTGCCGATCGTGCTGCTGTGGGGGCCCGAGGGCATCATGATCTACAACGACGCCTACGCGGTCTTCGCCGGCGCGCGGCATCCGCAGCTGCTCGGCTCGGAGGTGCGCCAGGGCTGGGCGGAAGTGGCCGAGTTCAACGACCACGTGATGAAGGTGGGCCTGGCCGGGCAGACGCTGTCGTACAAGGACCAGGAACTGACCCTGCACCGCCACGGCCGCCCCGAGCAGGTGTGGATGGACCTGGACTATTCGCCGGTGCTGGACGACGACGGCGCCCCCGCCGGGATCATCGCCTTCGTCGTCGACACCACCGAGCGGGTGCGCGCGCAGGCCCATATCCAGGCCGAGCGCACGCGCCTGACCCGCCTGTTCGACCAGGCACCGGGGTTGATGGTGATGCTGACCGGACGCGACCACGTGGTCGAACTGGCCAACCCGGCGTTCGTACGCCTGATGGGCGGCGGCGAGCTGCTCGGCCTGCCGATCCGCGCCGCACTGCCGGACATGGCGCGGCCGGACTTCCTCGACATCCTGGACAACGCCTACCGCACGGGCACGGCCTTCGTCGCCAATTCGGCGACGTTCCAGCTGCAGCACGACGGCCAGGCGCACGAACGCATCCTCGACTTCGTCTGCCAGCCGGTGACCGGTCCGTCCGGCGAGGTCACCGGCATCTTCATCGAAGGCCACGACGTCACCGAGCAGCGCCGGAGCGCCGACGCGCTGCGCGCCAACGAGCGGCGCCTGCGGTTTCTCGACGCGCTGGCCAAGGCCACCGCCGCCAGCACCGATGCCGGCGCCATCCTCGCCACCACCACGCGCCTGCTCGGCGAGTACCTGCGCGTGTCGGTGTGCGCCTATGCGGACATGGATCCGGACCAGGACGGCTTCACCATCCGCGGCGACTGGAGCGCGCCCGGCGCGCAGAGCATCACCGGCCACTACAGCCTGACCGCGTTCGGCCAGTTGGCGGTGCGCAACCTGCGCGCCGGCCTGCCGCTGGTGCTGGACGACAACCGCGCGCAGCTGCCGCCGCACGAAGCGGCCACGTTCCTGGACATCGGCCTGGCCGCGACCATCTGCATGCCGCTGGTCAAGGAAGGACGGCTGACCGCACTGATGGCCATCCACGACAGCGCGCCGCACCGCTGGACGCAGGAGGAGCTGTCGCTGCTGACCGAAGTGACCGAGCGTTCCTGGGCGCACATCGAGCGCGTGCGCTCGGAGGCGCAGCGACGGCTGGACGAACAGCGCTTCCTGCGCGAACTGGAGCGCAAGGTGGCCGAGCGCACCGCCGAGTTGGCGCAGAGCCAATCCAACATCCGCACCGTGCTGGAGACCTCGCACCTGTTCCAGGGCCTGCTCGACCTGGACGGGCGCCTGCGCTACACCAACGCCACCGCGCTGCAGGGTATCGGCGCGCGCCTGGACGACATCCGCGACTGGCCGCTGTGGACCACGCCGTGGTTCGCGAAGACGGACGGTGCGCCGGAACTGGTCGAGGCCGCGGTGCGCCGCGTCGCCGCCGGCGGCACCGAGCACATGAGCATGACCTTGAACCTGCCGACCGGCGTGCGCGCCTTCGACCTGTCGCTGCGGCCGGTGCTGGATGCGGCCGGCACGGCGATGGGGATGGTGTTCGAGGCGGTGGAGATGACCGCGCGGATCATGGCCGAGAAGGCGCTGCGGCAAGCGCAGAAGATGGAGGAGATCGGCAACCTCACCGGCGGCATCGCGCACGACTTCAACAACCTGCTGACGGTGATCCTGGGCAACCTGGAACTGCTGCGCGGGCGCGTGCCGGACGACCCGCTGCTGCGGCGGCTGCTGGACAACGCCACCGCCGGCGCCGAACGCGGCGCCGCGCTGACCGCGCGCATGCTGGCCTTCGCGCGCAGGCAGGACCTGCGCACCGAGCGGCTCGACGTGAAGACGCTGGTCGAGGGCATGACCGACCTGCTGGAACGTTCGTTGGGCGCGACCATCGCGCTGCAGCTGGAACTGCCGACGCGCCTGCCAGCGGTGGAGACCGATGCCAACCAGCTCGAAACGGCGCTGCTGAACCTGGCGGTCAACGCGCGCGACGCGATGGACGGCCAGGGCCGCATCCTGATCGCCGCGCGCGCGGCGCGGCGCCGGCACGCGGCCGATGGGCTGCGGCCCGGCCGCTACGTGTGCCTGGCGGTCACCGACACCGGCACCGGCATGGACGAGGCCACGCTCAAGCGCGCCGCCGAGCCGTTCTTCACCACCAAGGGCGTCGGCAAGGGCACCGGCCTGGGCCTGTCGATGGTGCATGGGCTGGCCCAGCAGTGCGGCGGCGCGTTGCTGATCCACAGCACGCCGGGCCTGGGCACCACCGCGGAAATCTGGCTGCCGGCCACCGACGCGGATGCCGCCGCCGCCGCGCCCGCGGTGCGCACGCCGGCGCTGCCGGCGGTGGCGGCCGGCGCGCTGAAGATCCTGGCGGTGGACGACGACCGACTGGTGCTCGCCAACACCGCGCAGATGCTCGGCGAACTCGGCCACCAGGTCACCGCGGCCGGCTCCGGTCCCGAGGCGCTGGCCATGCTCGCGCAGCAGCGCTTCGACCTGGTGGTCACCGACTACGCGATGCCGGACATGACCGGCATGCAGCTGGCGGTGGCGATCCGCCAGGCGCAGCCGGCGCTGCCGATCCTGCTGCTCTCCGGCTACACCGACCTGGCGCCGGGCGCGCACCCGCAGATCCCGCGCCTGTCCAAGCCGTACTCGCGTGCCGGGCTGGCGCGGGCGGTGATGGACGCGGTGGGCGCCGGCGACAACGCGGGCGGGAACGAAGCGGCGGCCTGCGAAAACTAGGTCGCGGCCGCTCAGCCGGTGAGTTCGGCCATGAAGTCGTCAAAGCAATCGCTTACCAGGGCCAGTTCCTCCTCGTCCATCAGGTAGAGGTAGATTTTCCCGTGGTCATCTTTCCTGAGCGACAACAGGAAACAGTCGCCGCCATAGTCGTAGGCGAAGGGAATCATTCCCTGCAGGGAGGGAACGCTGTCGGTCAGGTCGCGGTAGACGGTCTCGATCGGAGCCATGCCGTACTTGATCGGCGTGAAACCTCCCAGCAGAAAATCGTTGTCGCCATGGTCGTCGGACAGGTCCCCGCCATTGTGCTGCAGATAGAACTGCCTGAAGCCGGCCGGCAGTTGCGCACCGAATTGCTGCTGAAATTCGTCCAGCTCCTGCACGGTGAGGGCCTGCCCGGAGTCTTCGAGGATCAGCTGCATTCGAGCGCTCCCGCTGCTCTGCTCTGGCACGAGGCGGCGAGTATAGGGCGTGTCTGCAGCGGGCCGCGCATCGTTCGGGCGGCTTGGCCAAGTTCGCACAACCCGGCGGCACACGGACGCGGCAAGTGCGCCTCGCTATTGCAGATGGAAGCGCTCGAAACGCTGCAGCGCCGCCTCGATCGCGCGCTTCAGCGCGGGCCGCTGCGGCACCAGCCAGGTCCATTTCTGGATCAGCAGCCTGCCCGCCTGGCGGTCCATCTTCAGGTCGAGCGCGGCGACGATGCGGTCGCCGACCAGCACCGGCAGCGCGAAGTAGCCGAGCACCCGCTGCGCCGCCGGCACGTAGGCCTCGAAGCGATGTTCGTAGCCGAAGAATTGCTGCAGCCGCTTGCGCTGGATCACCAGCGGATCGAACGGCGACAGCAGATGCGCGACGGTCTCGTCCGGCACGGGCGGCGCGTGCTCGAGCAGCGCCGGTTCGGCCCACAACGTCGCCTGCTCCTGGCCCTGCAGGTGCACCGGAAGCAGCCGTCCGGCGGCGACCGCGGCGGCGATCAGCGCGCGCACCGCGGGCTTGGCGCCGGCATGGCCGTAGCAGATCGAGTCCACACCGACCAGGCCTTGCGCGCGCAGCGCGCGCTCCAGCAGATAGCGCGCGTACTGCGCGTCGCTGGCCGGGCGCGGGCGCCGGGTCCAGCCGAAATGGCGCGCGGCCAGCTCGTAGGTCTTGAGCATGCCGCTGCGCTGGCTGACCACCAGGTCGCCGCTGAAGAAGCCGTAGCGCAGCGCCGCCCGCGACGGCTTGCGGCTGCCCCACGGATGGGTCTTCTCGACCAGCACGTCGTCGTCGATGTCGCGGATCGACAACGGCCCGTCGTTGCGGATGCGCCGCAGCAGCTTGGTGTAGTCGGCCGGATCGATCCTGCCGGCCGCGTCCGCCTCGGCGCGGTAGCGCGCCATCTGCGCCACGTACATGCGGTAGTCGGCGATCGGCACGTAGGCCAGCGCATGCGTCCAGTATTCGAACACCGACTTGTCCTGCGACTGCGCCTGTTCCAGATCCTGCTTGCGGTAGTCGGGGATGCGGCTGTACAGCACATGGTGGTGGCTGCGCTCGATCACGTGGATGGTGTCGATCTGCACGTAGCCCAGGTGCGCGGTGGCCCGCCGCACCGCTTCGGCGCCGGCGCCGAACGGCGCGGGCGTGGTCAGCCGTTGCGCGTCCAGCCACAGCGCGCGCGCCCGCGCGGCGGCGATGGGGACAGAGGCGGCGGGGGTCTTCGGCATCGGTGCGGCACTCCGGCAGGCGCAAGGCGCCGCAGAGCATAGCAACGTCGGGCACCACGCGATCGCGCGTGCGCATGCATGCGTCGTTGCGCCAGGCAGGGTGCACTGCCACCGCTGCAACTGCATGCACCCTGCCCCGCCCGGCTCGGCCCGTGCTACGCGCAAACGACGGCGGCATGCCGCCGTCCCTGCCGACCTTGCGCTTGCCAACTACATGCATATGCACGTACTTTGCCGAACCATGGACGATGCCCTCCCCTGCCGCTGCACCTGTTTCCTGTTGCGCCGCGCCGCGCGCCGTACCTCGCAGGTCTACGACCGCGAACTGAGCGCGGTGGGGCTGAGCCTGAACGAGTATTCGATCCTGCGCCGCGCCGGCAGCGCACAGCAGCTCGGCGCGTTGGCCGAACGCCTGGGCATGGACCGCAGCACGCTGTCGCGCAATCTCAAGCCGATGCAGGCGGCCGGCTGGATCGAGCAACGCCGCAGCGACGATGCGCGGCAGAAGCTGGTGGTGGTCAGCGCCGCCGGCCGGCGCCTGCTCAAACGCGCGCTGCCGCACTGGGAGCGCGCGCAGGCGCGGATCGACGCCCTCGCCGGCACCACCGCCATCGACGCCCTGCACCGCCAGCTGCGGCAGCTTGAACGCGCGTTGGGCGCCGATCGCGAGGACGCCACCGCATGAGTGACGCGGCGCCGCACGCGCAGGCCAGCCGCCACTGGGGCCTGCTGCTCATCGCCTCGGCAACGCTGATGCTGACCATGGGCGCGCGCCAGACCACCGGTCTGTTCGTCGAGCCGATCCATCGCAGCAGCGGCGTCGGCATCGCCGCGATCAGCTTCGCGCTGGCGGTCGGCCAGTTCGTGTGGGGCGCGGTGCAGCCGGTGTTCGGCGCCATCGCCGATCAGCGCGGCCCGCTGCCGGTGCTGTGGCTGGGCGGGATGCTGCTGGCGCTGGGCCTGGGCCTGGCGCCGCTGATGCCGACCGAATGGGGCCTGATCGTCAGCCTCGGCCTGCTCGCCGCGGCGGGCGCCGGCGCCGGCAGCTTCTCGGTGCTGATCGGCGCCACCGCGCATCGGCTCGCGCCGCAGCAGCGCTCGTTCGCCGCCGGGCTGATCAACGCCGGCGGGTCGCTGGGTCAGTTCCTGTTCGCGCCGCTGGTGCAATGGATGATCGGCGCCGCCGGCTGGGCGATGGCCATGACCGGCATGGCGGCGCTGTCGCTGCTGACCCTGCCGCTGGCCTGGCCGCTGCGCGGCAAGAGTCACGCGCAGGCGCCATCGGCGACAGCGGTCGCCGCGGACGGCGGATTGCGCGCGCAGTTGCGCGTCGCCCTGCGCGACCGCAGCTACTGGTGCCTGCACCTGGGCTTCTTCACCTGCGGCGTGCACATCGCGTTCCTGGTCACCCACCTGCCTGGCGAGATCGCGCTGTGCGGGCTGGCGCCCAGCGTCTCGGCGATCGCCATCGCGCTGATCGGCCTGTTCAACGTCGCCGGCAGCCTGGTCGCCGGCAAGCTCGGCGAGCGCGTGCGCATGAAATGGCTGCTGCTGGCGATGTACGCCAGCCGCGCGGTGCTGATCGCCCTGTACCTGCTCGCGCCGCCGACGCCGCTGACCTTCTACCTGTTCGCCGCCGCACTCGGCTTCACCTGGTTGGCGACGGTCCCGCCCACAGCCGGGCTGATCGGCAAGCTGTTCGGGCCGCGTTACCTTGGCACCCTGTTCGGCCTGACCCTGCTCTCGCACCAGATCGGCGGGTTCTTCGGCGCCTGGCTCGGCGGTGTGGCGCTGGAGCGCTTCGGCGACTACCAGTGGATGTGGTACGCCGACATGGCGCTGGCGGTGGCCGCAGCGCTGGTCAATCTGCCGATCCGCGAGCAGCGCCCGCTGCGCGCCGCGCAGCCCGCCTAGGGGGCGCCGGCACCGGCGACGCGGCAGCGGACATCGGATCGGGCCGGTAGCCCTGGACGAACAACGCGACGGCGCTGTCCACGCACGCCGCCGCCGACCGTTCCGGCGCGACCGCCGCGCCGGTCAGCAGCACGCGCAGCGCCGGTGCGCCGGCGACCAGCCCGAAGAACTGCGCGGACGCATGCGCCACGTCGGCGATCGCCAACGTGCCGCGCCCGGTCTCGGCGCGCAGGAACCGCTGCATGGCGCGATCGTAGCGTTCGAAGCACAGGTCCCAGTGCGTATCGGCATGCGGCAACGCGAACTGCGTGGACAACGCCAGCATGCGATGGATGGCCTTCGGCAGCGGTCCGGTCGCCATCTCCATCAGCGCGTGCGCCACCGCCGCCAGCCGCGGCTGCAACGGCCCGGCGGTGGCGAGCAGCGCCTCCCAGCGATCCGGCATCTCGCCCACCATCGCGTCCACGGTCGCGCGGAACAACGCGTCCTTGTTGGCGAAATGCGCGTAGATCGTGGCCTTGGACACGTCCGCGCACGCGGCGATGGCGTCCATGTTGGTGTGGTCGAAGCCGTCGCGGGAAAACAGCTGCCGGGCGGCGCGCAGGATCGCGGCGCGCTTCTCGCGCGTGGCCGCGGGTGCGCGCCGCCGCGGCACCGGCGCGGCGCGGTGCCGCGGCATCGCTAGCGATCCACCGCTGCCGTGGCCTGCGTGGCCGCGGCCATCTCCACCCAGCCGCCACCCAGCGCCTTGTAGAAGGTCACCAGGTTAGTGAAGCGCGACAACCGCGTATCGATCAGCGCCTGCTCGGCGGCGTACAGCGTGCGCTGCGCGTCCAGCGCGCCGAGGTAGCTGTCCACGCCGCGCTCGAAGCGCGCCTGCGACAGCCGGTAGCTGTCGGCGGACGCGTCCACCAGCGCCTGTTGCGCCTGCAGCTGGCGGCCCAGCGTGTCGCGCGCGGCGAGCGCATCGGACACTTCGCGGAACGCGGTCTGGATCGCCTTTTCGTAGTTGGCCACGTCGATGTCGCGCTGCGCCTTGGCGATGTCGAGATTGGCGCGGTTGCGGCCGCCGTCGAAGATCGGCAACGAGATGCTCGGCGCGAAGCTCCAGCTGCCCGAGCCGCCCTTGAACAGCCCGGACAGGCCGGCGCTGGCGCTGCCGGCCGAGGCGGTCAGGCTGATGCTCGGATAGAACGCCGCGCGCGCGGCGCCGATGTTGGCGTTGGCCGCCTGCAGGGTGCGCTCGGCCTGCAAGATGTCCGGACGGCGTTGCAGCAGTTCCGACGGCAGCCCCGCCGGAATGCCGGCCAACACGTTGGCGTCGGCGCTGGCGCTGTCCGGCAGCGCGGTCGGCAGCAGCGCGGCCGGCACCTCGGCACCGGCCAGCAGGCGCAGCGCGTTGCGGTCCTGCGCCACCTGCGCGGTGTAGCGCTCCACGTCCACCCGCGCGCTTTCCACCGTGGTCTGCGCCTGCCGCAGGGTCAGCGCCGAGGCCGCACCGAGGTCGAAGCTGCGTTGCTGCAGCCGCAAGCTCTCGCTCTGGCTGGTCAGCGTGTCCTGCGCCAACCGCAGCAGGTCCTGATCGGCGGCCAGGGTGAGATACGCCGTGGCGACCTGCGCGATCAGGCTGATGTGGGTGCTGCGCTGCGCCTCGGTGGTGGACAGGAACTGCTGCAGCGCCTGTTCCTTGAGGCTGCGCACGCGGCCGAACAGATCCAGTTCGTAGGCGCTGATGCCCAGCGTGGCGCTGTAGCTGTGCGCGACCGACGGGCGCCCGGCGGCCGACAGATCGCCCGGCGTGCGCGAACCGCTGCCGCTGCCGGCCAGGTCCACGCCCGGCGCCAGGTCGGCGCGCTGCACCCGGTACTGCGCCCAGGCCTGGTCGATGGTGAGCGCGGCCACGCGCAGGTCGCGGTTGTTGTCCAGCGCCAGTTCGATCACCTGCTGCAGCTTGGGATCGGTGAACACCGCGCGCCAGCCGATGTCGGCGACCGGCAGCGTGCCGGTCTGCGCGGCGCCGGCCTGCGCGGCGCCGGCCTGCGCGCCGCTGTCGGCGTCGGCGCCGGCGAAGGCCGCCGGCACCGGCGCAGCCGGGCGCTCGTACGTCGGCATCAGGCTGCACCCTGCGAGCGCGGCGGACACCGCCAGCGCCAGCGGGGCGAACAGGAAACGGGACATCTCAGGCTCCTTCCGCGACGCGCGCGGCGGACGGGTCGTCGGGAGTGCCGGCGCGGCGCTTGAACAGGCCGCACACCAGCACGAAGAACAGCGGCACGAAGAAGATCGCCAGGATCGTGCCGGACAGCATGCCGCCGATCACCGCGGTGCCCAGCGCGTGCTGCGCGCCGGACCCGGCGCCGCTGCCCAGCACCAGCGGCACCACGCCGAGGATGAACGCCAGCGAGGTCATCAGGATCGGCCGCAGACGCATGCGCGCCGCTTCCAGCGCCGACTCCAGCAGGCTCTTGCCGCTCTCGTGCAGCTCGCGGGCGAACTCCACGATCAGGATCGCGTTCTTGCACGCCAGGCCGATGGTGGTCAGCAGCCCCACCTGGAAGTACACGTCGTTCATCTTCCAGGTCAGGATCGCGCCGAGCAGCGCGCCGAACACGCCCAGCGGCACCACCAGGATCACCGCGAACGGGATCGCCCAACTCTCGTACAGCGCCGCCAGGCACAGGAACACGATCAGGATCGACAGCGCGTACAGCATGCCGGTCTGGCCGCTGGACGCCTTCTCCTGCCGCGACAGGCCGGTCCACTCGTAGCCGATGCCCGGCGGCAGCTTGGCCGCCGCGGCCTCGACGATGGCCATCGCTTCGCCGCTGGACGCCGCGCCCGGCAGCGCCATGCCCAGGATCTCCACCGACGGCACGCTGTTGTAGCGCTCCAGCCGCGGCGAACCCATGCTCCAGCTGGCCTTGGCGAAGGAACTTAAGGCGACCATGGTGCCGGCGCTGTTGCGCACGTACCAGCGGTCGATGTCCTCCGGCAGCATGCGGTACGGCGCATCGGCCTGCAGCATCACCTTCTTGACCCGGCCCTTGTCGATGAAGTCGTTGACGTAGGTACTGCCCCAGGCGCTGGAGAAGGTGCCGTTGATGTCGGCGATCGACAGGCCCAGCGTCTCGGCCTTATGCGGGTCGATGTCCAGCTTGAACTCGGGCGTGTCCTCCTGCCCGTTCGGGCGCACCGCGACCAGCCGCTTGTCCTGCGACAGCTCGGCCAGCAACTGGTTGCGCGCCTGCATCAGCGCGGCGTGGCCGAGGTTGGCGCGGTCCTGCAGCATCAGGTCGAAGCCAGTCGCATTACCCAGCTCGGACACCGCCGGCGGCGCGAACGCGAACACCTTGGCGTCGCGGATGCCGGCGAAGAACGCGCCCGCCTTGCCCGCCACGTCGGTCACGCTCTGGCCCTTGCCGGTGCGCTCGTCCCACGGCCGCAGCTTGACGAAGGCGAAGCCGACGTTCTGGCCGCTGCCGGCGAAACTGAAACCGGACACGGCGAACACACCGGCGACCGAGTCCTTCTGCTCGACCAGGAAATGCTGCTCGACCTGGCGGATCACCGCATCGGTACGCGATGCGGTGGCGCCCGGCGGCAGCTGCACCAGCACGAACAGCGTGCCCTGATCCTCGTCCGGCAGGAACCCGACCGGCAGCTTCATGAAGCCGACCACCACCAGCGCCAGCACCACCGCGTAGGCGATCATGTAGCGCCAGCCCTTGCCCAGCATGTGCCGCACGACGCCCTGGTAGCGGCCGTTGCCGCGGTCGAACAGGCGGTTGAACCAGCCGAAGAAGCCGGTGGTGGCCATGCCGTGCTGCTTGGCCGGCTTGAGCAAGGTCGCGCACAGCGCCGGGGTCAGCACCATCGCCACCAGCACCGACAGCGTCATCGCCGCGACGATGGTGATCGAGAACTGGCGGTAGATGACGCCGGTGGAGCCGCCGAAGAACGCCATCGGCACGAACACCGCCGCCAGCACCAGGGCCACGCCGACCAGCGCGCCGGTGATCTGCCCCATCGACTTGCGCGTGGCTTCCTTGGGCGGCAACTGCTCCTCGTTCATCACCCGCTCGACGTTCTCCACCACCACGATGGCGTCGTCCACCAGCAGGCCGATCGCCAGCACCATCGCGAACATGGTCAGCGTGTTGATGGTGTAGCCGAACACCGCCAGCACGCCGAACGTGCCCAGCAACACCACCGGCACGGCGATGGTCGGGATCAGCGTGGCGCGGAAGTTCTGCAGGAACAGGTACATCACCAGGAACACCAGCACCACCGCCTCGATCAGCGTGCGCACCACCTCTTCGATCGAGATGCGCACGAACGGGGTGGTGTCGTAGGGCTTCTGCACCTTCATGCCGGGCGGGAAGAACTTCTCCTGCTCGGCCATGCTGGCGTCGATCGCCTTGACCGTGTCCAGCGCGTTGGCGCCGGTGGCGAGCTTGATCGCCAGGCCCGCGGCCGGCTTGCCGTTGTAGCGGCCGACGGTGTTGTAGCTCTCGCTGCCCAGCTCGATCCGGGCCACGTCGCGCAGGCGCACCTGCGAGCCGTCGGACTGCGTGCGCAGCAGGATGTCCTCGAACTCGGCGGCGGTCTTCAGCCGCGTCTGCGCGGTGATGGTGGCGTTGAGTTGCTGGTTGGCGGCGGCCGGCAGCGCGCCGAGCTGGCCGGCCGAGACCTGCGCGTTCTGCGCCTGGACCGCGGTTTTCACGTCCAGCGGGGTCAGGCTGAAATTGCTCAGCTTGTTCGGGTCCAGCCAGATCCGCATCGAATACTGCGAACCGAACAGGGTGGTGTCGCCGACGCCCTCGACGCGGCTGATCGCTTCCTGCACGTTGGCGGCCACGTAATCGGACAGGTCCGAGTCGCTCATGCTGCCGTCTTCGGAGGTGAAGGCCAGCACGTTGAGGAAGTTGGTCGCCGACTTGGTCACGGTCACGCCCTGCTGCTGCACTTCTTGCGGCAGCAGCGGCGTGGCCAGCGACAGCTTGTTCTGCACCTGCACCTGCGCGGTGTCCGGGTCGGTGCCGTTGTCGAAGGTCAGGGTGATGGTGACCTGGCCGCTGGACTCGCTGGTGGAGGCCATGTAGCTCAGGTGGTCCAGCCCCTTCATCTTCTGCTCGATGACCTGGGTGACGGTGTCCTCGAGGGTCTTGGCCGAGGCGCCGGGATAGTTGGCGGTGATCGCCACGGCCGGCGGCGCGATGCTCGGGTATTGCGCGATGGGCAGGGTGACGACGGAGAGGATGCCGGCCAGCATCACGATGATGGCCAGCACCCAGGCGAAGATCGGGCGGTCGATGAAGAAACGTGCCATGACGGTCTAGCGCCTCAGTTGGTCGCGCGCGGCGCGGCCGCGGCAGCGGCAGGCGCCGCGGCGGTGGCGGCCTTCGCCTGCCACGGCACGGTCTTGACCGTCGCCCCGGGCCGGGCCCGCGACTGGCCCTCGACCACCAGCTGCTCGCCGGGCTTGAGCCCGCTGCGCACCAGCCACTGGTCGCCGACCGCGCGGTCGGTCTCCAGCACGCGCAGCTGCAGCGTGTGGTCGCGGCCGACCACGTACGCGGTCGGCTTGCCCGCGCCGTTGCGCGACACCGCCTGCTGCGGCACCAGGATCGCCTGGTCCTTCATCCCCTCCTGCAGCACCGCACGCACGTACATGCCCGGCAGCAGGTCCGCGTTCGGGTTGGGGAACACCGCGCGCAAGGTGATCGAGCCGGTGTTCTGGTCGACGGTGACGTCGGAGAACTCCAGCCGCCCCTGCAACGGGTACGGACTTCCGTCCTCCAGCAGCAGCGACACCTTGGCCGCGGTGGCGTCGGCCTTCTCCAGTTCGCCGCTGGCCAGCGCCTGCCTGAGCCGCAGCAGCGAGGCGCTGGGCTGGGTGACGTCGACGTAGATCGGATCCAGTTGCTGGATCGTGGCCAGCGCCGTCGCCTGGCTGGCGGTGACCAGCGCGCCGGCGGTGACGCTGGACTTGCCGATGCGCCCGGAAATCGGCGCATCCACCCGCGCATAGGCCAGGTTGATGCGCGCGCTTTCCACGTTGGCCTTGGCTGCGGCGACATCCGCCTCGGCCTGCCCGAGCGCGGCATCGGCATCGTCGCTGTCCTGCCGGCTGATCGCCGACACCTTCACCAGTTCGCGGTAGCGCTCGGCCTTCAGCCGCGCGGTGCGCAGCGTGGCCTGCGCCCTGCCGAGCGCGGCCACGTAGCTGTCGTAGGTGGCGCGATAGCTGGCCGGGTCGATCTGGTACAGCGTCTCGCCGGCCTTGACCTCGCCGCCCTCGCGGAACTTGCGCGCCTGGATGATGCCGTTCACCTGCGGCCGCACATCGGCGATCAGGTACGGCAGCGTGCGCCCCGGCAATTCGGTGGTCAGCGCGACCGGGCGCGTGGCGACGGTGACGACGCCCATCTGCGGCGTGCCCTCCTCCGGCGGCGGGCCGCCCGGGGGCGAACCGCAGGCGCTCAACAGCAGGGTGACCGCCACGGCCAGGGCCGGCGAGAGACGAGAGGACAGGACAGGACGCACGAGGGAATCTCCGGGTGGGGGACGCAGGCGGGGCGAAAGAATCTAAACGGTACGGTTCGGTATACTAATCATGCGATCCGGCGCCGTCAATCATTTCTGCCCTCCCGGTATACTTAAGCGCCCTTCCCCACGGCAGAGCGATGCGCGTCAGGACCGAAGCCAAACGCGAAGCGATCGTCGAAGCGGCGGCCGGGGTGTTCCTGGAGGCCGGCTTCGAGGGCGCCTCGATGACCCAGATCGCCAGCCGTGCCGGCAGCTCCAAACGCACCCTGTACGGCTATTTCCCGTCCAAGGAAGAGCTGTTCGTGGCGGTGGCGCACAGCGTCGCGGAGCGGTTCATGGAGCCGATCCTGGCCGCGCTGATGCAGACCGAGGACGATCTGCCGACCGCACTGCAGCGCCTGGGCGAGGACGCCCTGGGCTTCCTGTGTTCGGAACAGTCGGTGCAGGTGTGGCAGACCATCATCGGCGTGTCGGGACGCTCCGACATCGGCCTGCTGTTCTTCGAGAGTGGCCCCGACCACGGCATGAGCCGCCTGGGCATCTACCTGCAGGAGCAGATGGAGCAGGGCCGGCTGCGCCGCGCCGACCCGACCACCGCCGCCCGCCACCTGGCCGGGCTGCTGGAAGCGGAAACGCTGATGCCCTGCCTGTTCGGCGCGCTGAAGAACCCGTCGCCGGAGTACCTGCGCGAGGCGACGCGGCGCGCGCTGCAGGTGTTCTTCGGCGGCTATGGGACTTAGCTGGAATGGTGGGTGGCGTATTCGCCAATAGGCGCATTTGTAGGAGCGGCTTCAGCCGCGACAGGCGCTATCGGGAAATCCAGTAGCGGCTGGAGCCGCACCAACAGCTCAAACTCCAAAGCGCCCCACTACCCCACCCCAGTATCACCAAACACCCCCCC